>JAGUVW010000059.1 GCA_020062665.1 Pseudomonadales bacterium | reverse complement strand
GGCCATCACCGGCAGCGTGGAGCCGGCGGAACTGCGCCGCCGCGTCACCTCCCCCGGCGGCACCACCGAGCGCGCCATTTCCATCATGGAGAAGAACGGTCTGCGGGACACCTTCATGCAAGCCCTCAAAGGCGCCTACGACCGTTCCAAGGAACTGGCGGGTTAACAAGGCGTCATTTATTGATATGATCAGGCCCACCTAACCGGCGAAGGAATTCGATCCCGATGAATGTCAGTGGCGCATTGAGCTTCATAGTCACCAACCTGTTCGACCTGTACATCATGATTGTGCTGACCCGTTTTCTGCTGCAGCTGCTGCGGGCGGACTTCTACAATCCGGTGTCCCAGTTCGTGGTGAAGGCGACCACCCCGGTGCTCAAACCCCTGCGGCGGATGATTCCCGGCTATGGCGGGCTCGACAATGCATCGGTGGTACTGCTGCTGGTGCTGATCCTGCTGAAACTGGTGCTGTGGGGTTACATCAATTATCAGGTGCTGATCGTGATGCCGCCGCTGCCGTTCCTGCTGCTGTTCATCAAGTCGGTGGCGGTCACCCTGATCAACTATTTCACCCTGATCCTGATCGTCGGCGCCATCATGAGCTGGGTGGTGCAGGGCTATCACCCCATTGCCTCGGTGCTGTTCCAGCTGGCCGACCCCATCGTGGCCCCGGTGCGCCGCATCCTGCCGGCCATGGGCGGCATCGACTTTGCCCCCATGATCGTGATCCTGGGCCTGTACTTCCTGCGCATCCTGTTCCAGCTCGACGGCGTGCCCTGAGCGGGCCTGACCTGGCATGAGCAGCTGGTACCAGTGGGACGGCGATGACCTGCTGCTGCATTGCCGCCTGCAACCCAAGGCGTCCAGCGACGAGTTCGTGGGCGCCCAGGGCGATGAACTCAAGATCCGCATCACCGCGCCACCTATAGATGGCAAGGCCAACGCCCACCTGACCGCCTTTGTCGCCAAGTCCTTCGGAGTGGCCAAAAGCCGGGTCAGCATCGAGAAAGGTGAACTGGGACGCAGCAAGCGACTGCGCATTCACTCGCCAACTCAAATTCCTGCTAAGCTGAACATAATCAAACCGAGCTAGGACAAGCGCTTAGCCGGTTATCGGGGGAGCACTTCGGTCGAAGTGCTGCATTCACCAGCGAGCGGAACCTTTCAGGCTATCGGGTCATGGATTCAGCGCGTCTTTCCAGTCAGATGGATGCCTATCTGCAGTGGCGGCAGGAAATCTACCGCGAGCTGACCCGTTATCGTGCGTGGCTGAACGAGCACCATGTGCAGAGCGAGGATCTGGAACACAAGCTGGATCAGGCGATGCAGACCCTGAAGGACGACCGCATCACCATCGCCTTTGTGGGCGAGTTTTCCCGCGGCAAGACCGAACTCATCAACGCCCTGTTCTTCGCCCACTACGGCACCCGCATCCTGCCCTCGGGCGCCGGCCGCACCACCATGTGCCCCACCGAACTGTTCTTCGATCACAAGGCCCAGGACAGCTACATCCGCCTGCTGCCGATTGAAACCCGCATGGTGGGATCGAGCCTGGCCAGCTTCCGCAAGATTCCCGACAAGTGGATTTTTGTCCCTCTCAATCACAAAGATCCCAAAATGATGAAGAAGGCGTTCGCGGAAGTGGCGAACAGCAAGGCCGTGTCGGCCAATGAAGCGGCCGCCATGGGCTTTCAGGTGGATCTGCTGGAAGCGGCGCCGGACAAGCCCGACAAGGTGCTGATCCCGGCCTGGCGTCACGCCATGATCAGCTTCGATCATCCGCTGCTGCGCCAGGGTCTCACCATCATCGACACGCCGGGTTTGAACGCGCTGGGCTGCGAGCCGGAACTCACTTTCAGTCTGCTGCCGGAAGCGCAATCCATTCTGCTGTTGCTGTCGGCCTCCACCGGCGTCAGCGCCACCGACCTGGACATCTGGAACCGTCACATCCGCGATCTGTCGCTGCGGGAATCCACCGGTGTGTACGCGGTGCTGAACAAGATCGACTCGGTGTGGGACGAGCTGGAATCCAAGGAATACAACGACAAGGTGCTGGCCAATATCCGCGCCCAATGCGCGCGCCTGCTGGCGATTGCGCCGGACGAAATTCTCACCGTGTCAGCGAAAGAAGGCCTGCTGGCCCAAGTGGAAGGCAATATGCCGCGCCTGGAGCGCAGCCACCTGCCGGCGCTGGAAGAACTGCTGTCCAACGACATGATGCGGCGCAAGGAACACCTGATCCAGAAGAGCGTGATCAAGGACATCCACGCCATGTTGCACGGCAGCAAGAAAACCCTGCTGCGGCGACGCGAATCCGCGCTGGAAGAGCTGCGGCTGATGAAGTCCGATGAGTCCAACCGCAAACAGCAACTGGACGACCTGCTGCAGACCGCCAAGAACGAGCAGGCGTTCTATCACAAGAAAGTGATCCTGCTGAAATCCAGCCGCAAGATGATCGAGCGCGAAGGCGCCATGATGCTGGAGCCAGTGAGCCAGACCAAGCTCGATGGTTATCTGAAGGAAGCCGGCAAAGCGCTGACGTCGAGCTGGACCATCGTCGGCATGAACAACGCCATCGACAATTTCTTCGATAACCTGAAAGCGGACATGACGGCGCTGGCGCGCAAGCAGGAACAGGTGCAGATCATGGTGGCGGACATTTATGCCCGCTACGAATCCGAGCAGGGCCTGGCGCCGCTGGATTACCCTCGCTTCAGCCCCAAGGAATACCTGACCCGACTCGACGATCTGCGCGCCAAGTCCGGCAGCTTCCGCCGCAACCTGCGCAAGCTGCTGACCGAACAGAAAGCCACGTCGAAGCGCTTCCTGGCCACCATCGTCAACGAAGGTTCCGCCATCTATCGCCTGTTTGAAAAGGCCGGCCGCGACTGGCTCAACAATGTGCTGATGCCGCTGTTCCAGAACGCCCAGGAGCAGAAGCAGCTGCTGGACGAACACGTATCCAAACTGCGTACCCTGGCCAATGCCGACGACAACGCCGGCAATCGGGTCGAGCAGATGGAATCCATGCTGCAGGACATCGAAAGCCAGATCGCCGAGGTGGACGAGATGATCAAGGGCCTGCGCAAACCCGCCCCGATCCATCAGCAGAAAAAGGTCATTCCCATCATTACGGCGCAGTTTTCACCGTCGCCGCTCAAACGCTGATTCAGCGCCTTCCGTTCACACAACCGGCATTGTTGCTGTCATGCAATCATGCTAGTTTCGCCGGAATTGACGGCCACCCCGCCGTCCCTGCCACCGACACGGAAGCTCCGCCATGGCCCAGTCCGAACTGCAGTCCGCTCCCCCCCTCGACAAACAGGCCTCCTATTGGGATCAGTGGAACCGCGACACCCGCGAGCAGAAGGTGAATCCGGAATCAGAGCGTCAGGGCCAGATCATCAGGGGCTGGATCGAAGCGCTGGGGCGCCGCGATCTGGCCATTCTCGATGTGGGTTGTGGCGGCGGCTGGCTGTGCAACGCGCTGTCGCCCTATGGCGCAGTCACCGGGCTGGATCTTTCGCCCGCCATGATCGAACGGGCCGGACAGCGCTATCCCCAGGTGCGCTTCATCGCCGGCAGCATCGCCGACTGTGATCTGCCGGCGGGGAGTTTCGATGTGATCGTGACCCTGGAAGTGCTGTCCCACGTGCCGGATCAGGCGGCGTTCATGCGGCGCTGCGCCGAACTGCTTAAACCCGGCGGGCTGCTGTTGCTGTCCACCCAGAATCGCCCGGTCTATTCGCGCATGGCCGAAGTGGCGCCGCCGTCGCCGGATCAGATCCGCAATTGGGTGAATGCGTCGGAACTGCGCCGGCTGGCGGCGGTGGAGTTCAGAATCGCCACGCTGACGTCGATCTGCCCCCGCGGCAACCTGGGTTTTCTGCGCCTGGTCAATTCCCCCAAGCTGAACCGGCTGCTGGGGCTGCTGCTGTCGGAATCCCGCATCGAACGCCTCAAGGAGCGCCTGTTCCTGGGCAGCACCCTGATGCTGCAGGCGCACAAGCGCAGCTGACCTCGGGCCAGAGGCATATCCACCTGATCCGGCCGGAACCGCCCCTTCCCCCGGGGAGCCATTCTGCTAGACTGCGCACACTTTCAACCCTTACGGAAACGTGCCTGCGCCGATGCCAAAACAGCTGCCCGAGGATTCGGTGGGAATCGTGGAGCCCCAGTGGTTCCGTCATGAACAGCCCCTCACCCTGCAATGCGGGAAGACCCTGCCCCGCTACGAACTGGTGTACGAAACCTACGGCCAGCTCAACGCCGATCGCAGCAACGCCGTGCTGGTGTGCCACGCCCTGAGCGGCCACCACCACGCCGCCGGCTATCACAGCGCCAATGACAGCAAACCCGGCTGGTGGGACACCGCCATCGGCCCCGGCAAGGCGATCGACACCGACCGCTTCTTTGTCGTCTCCCTCAACAACCTGGGCGGCTGCCACGGCAGCACCGGCCCCAAAACCACCAACCCCGACACCGGCAAACTCTACGGACCGGACTTTCCCATCGTCACCGTGAAGGACTGGGTGATCAGCCAGAAGGCGCTGATGGATCATCTGGGCATCCCGCAGTGGGCCGCCGTGGTGGGTGGCAGCTTGGGCGGCATGCAGGCCATGCAGTGGACCATCGATTTTCCCGAGTGCGTGCGCAACGCGGTGATCGTCGCCGCCGCGCCCAAACTGTCGGCACAGAACATTGCCTTCAACGAGATCGCCCGCAAGGCGATCCTCAGCGATCCGGATTTTCACGGCGGCCATTTCTATGAAAAAGGCGTGTACCCGAAGACCGGCCTGATCCTGGCGCGCATGCTCGGCCACATCACCTATCTGTCCGACGCGGCGATGCGCGAGAAATTCGGCCGCGAGCTGCGCGACGGCTCCATCAGTTTCGATTTCGATGTGGAGTTCCAGGTGGAAAGTTACCTGAACTACCAGGGCGAAGTGTTCTCGAAAAACTTCGACGCCAATACTTATTTGCTGATGACCCGCGCGCTGGACTATTTCGATCCGGCGGAAGAATACAATCATGATCTGTCGGAAGCACTGCGTCGCGCCAGGGCCAATTTCATGATTATGTCGTTCACCACCGACTGGCGTTTTTCGCCGGAGCGCTCGGAAGAAATCGTCACCGCGCTGCTGGCGGCGAAGAAGAACGTGAGTTACGCGGATATTGACTGTCCGCAGGGACACGATTCGTTTCTGCTGGACGTGCCGCGCTACATCAACATGTTCAAGGCGTACATGGGCGCCATTGATATCTGAACACTCACCCGGAGCAAGACGGTGCTGAAAAACAATTATTACAGACAAGGCATCGACATCCGCCACATCGCCACCTGCGATTTTGCTGCGCTGGAATGCGTCAGCAACGCTGAACTGTTTGCCCGCCTCGGTATCGCCAGCCAGCCGCGCCTGACCCGCTTCATCGAGCAAGGCATGGGTATTCGCCAGCGTTTTGTCTGTCCGCCTCACCAGAATGCGCTGGATCTGGCCCGCAGTGCGGTGCAGCGTTTGCTGGCGCAGAATCCGGCGCTGGTGGATGAAGCAGAATTTTTTATCCTCGGCGGAATCTCCAGCCCCCTGCCCGTCGCCACCACCAGCGCACTGCTGGCGGGTGAATTCGGTTTTCGCAATGTAAGCTGCTGGGACATCAAGTCCGGCTGTTCCACCGGCGTGCTGGCGCTGATCCAGGCGTTGCAGTGGATTGAATCCGGCGCCCGCACCGGCGTGATTGTCTGCAGCGAAACCCTGAGCAAGTTCACCAATCCCGAGGTGCTGCAGATGAGCGCCGCCATCGGTGATGGCGCAGTGGCGCTGCAGGTAAGCGCGTCGGATCAGTGGAAGGTGCGCGGCCTGGTGCACGGCACCGATCCCAGCCTGGTGCGCATGATGCAGGTGAAGGGCGAATTCCCGGTGAACATCGCGCAGTACGATCCCGCCCGCTATTATTTTTCCTTCGAACAGAAACCCGAAGGGCTGGAAGCCATCGGCCGTTACTGGGTGCAGTCGCTGCAGGATCTGTTGGCGACGTCAGCGGTGACGCCGGAGCAGGTGAAGCATTACGTGGCGCATCAGGTGGATGCCAGCAAGAATGCGGCGATTGCCCAGCAGTGCGGAATTGCCGACGACGCGGTGGCACGCAATTTTGCGGATTTCGGCAACATGGGCTGCCCTACGGTGTTCATCAATCTGCATCAGTGGCTGCAGCAGCCGCAGCATCAGTTTGCGCGCGGTGATTGTCTGGTGCTGCATGCGGTGGGCGGCGGTGTGTCGTGGGCGGGGATGTGTCTGGAGCGGGTTGGCTAGACCGCTATGTCCTGGCCATTGCGCGCGGCATCCTGAATGCACAGCAGTTGCAGTGCCGCGCTGGCCACTTCCGCTTCCGTCACACCTTGCTGTTGTTCCAGCGCAGGATGGTGCTGCCGCAAGCGGCGCGTGCGCTCATTCAGTACCACGCCGGGACTGAGCAGATGGCAGAAAATTCCGCTGCCACCATATTCACTCACCACAGAATTCTTCAGTCCGGTCAGGCTGCTTTTGCACAGATTGTAAAGCGCCTGCCCGGTGATGCCGTGTTGCCACGCCTGCGAACCCATCAGCACGATGCTGCCGCTGCGCTGTACACGCATTGCTTTCAAGATCCGGCTCAGTAACAGCACCGTGTGGGTGATGTTGGTGGCGATGACCTGATCCAGCAGATCGACATCAATGCTATGCAGTTTTTTCGGCCCGTGTTCGTGCACGGGATTCACGCCGACATTGGCAATGAAGGCGGCGGGCCAGCCGTTAGCGTCGAGAAACGCCAGCAGTCGTTCCACGTCGTCACGCAGGCTTTGATCGCACACGCACACATCCACCCGTGCGCCCTGCTGCTGCAACTGCGCCTGCGCGGTGACGAGCTTGTCGGCGTCGCGCCCGGTGATCAGCAGATGGCGAGCGCCAGCCTGCACCAATGTCTGCGCGCAGGCAAAGCCGATGCCGCTGCTGGCACCGGTGATCAACACGGGTTGCGCGGCGAAGGGAAAAGACATGGATGACGCACTCATGCCGCAAAATCTTCCCGCGCACACCAGCGCAGCAGATGGGCACCACCGGTAAAGCCGCCGCCCACTGCGCACATCAGCACCAGATCACCAGGGCGGATACGCTGCTGCTCCGCCGCTTCGCTCAGCGCAATGGGCACCGACGCCGCCACCGTGTTGCCGTAACGGGGAAAATTGATCAGGGTTTTTTCTGGCGCAATCTGCATTTCGTCGCATACCGACTGCAGCAGGTACAGATTGGGTTGATGTAGCAGATAGAAATCGATGTCGTTCTGTTGGAAGGAGGTTTTCTCGAGCAGCTGTGCGCAGAGAGTGGGAATGCCCATGCCGGCATTTTCCGACACCCGCTTGCCGTTGGGCATGGTCAGCAGCGGCGGCAAGGGTTCCGGCGTACGCGCAAGCCCCACCGACGGCACATACACCGCATCATGGCCGGCACCATCCGCGTACAGATGACTGGCAATAAAGCCGTTGGCGGATTTCTGCTGGCGGCTGATCACCACCGCTCCCGCACCGTCACCGTACAGAAATGCGGTGCGTTTGTTCTGCATGTCGAGCGTGCGCGAGCGTACATCAACGCCGATTACCAGCACGTTCCGATCACCGGTGGCGACGCTGCGAATTGCCTGTTCCACCGCGTAGATGAAACCGCTGCAGGCCGCGCCGATGTCGTAGGCGGGAAAACCGCGCCCGCCGAGCTTGTGCTGCACTACGCAGGCGGTGGACGGCGACAGATAGTCCCCGGTGGAGGTCGCCACAATCAGCCGATCCAGTTGCTGCACGCTGATCCCGGCAGACTGCAGCGCCTTTTCCGCCGCCCGCGCCGCCAGATCCGACGTGCTGACATCGTCGGCGATGAAGTGCCGGGTCTTGCTGCCGACGCTATTTTCAACGAAAGAAGGCTTGATACGGATATCGAATTCCGCCATCAGGTCTTCGTTGGAAAAGCAGAGCGAACCCACCGCGTGGCCAAAACCACGGATCGCAATTTCAAACGGCGCGTTATACATGATGCATCACCACTCCCGGACAATTTCACAAAAACATTAGGCACAGACTTCGACGGGTTCTTCCGCTGCCGTTGGGGTAGAGACTTCGGCTTCACCACGCAGAAACGCCAGCAGCACCGCACGCAGTTCCTCCAGCTGGATGGCGCGGGTCACGATGCCGGCATCGATGATGTCCTGAAAATCTGCGCGCTCCTGGTGACGGGATTGTTGCCACAGCTCCAGCATGCGTTTTGATTTCGCCAGCAGATGTTCGATGATGGATTCGTGCATTACACCCAGGGTGGTGCGCTCGTGAATCACGTAATTGGCGAACGAACCGTAGATGCGCGGAATCACCAGTGTGTTGGCGCCACCAAAACCGCGTCCGATCCACACACCCATTTTCGGCAACGGATATTCAATGATGGCGCGGTTGGCTTCGATCAGCTGCTGGATCATGTCCAGGTTGCCGTTATCCATGCGGGGATCGACACCGGGCGTATCCAGGAACGACACCAGCGGCACCCGCAGGCTGCGAAACAGGCGCAACGCATCCTGATACAGCCGTAACGTGCGCACGGTGATCATGTTGTTGGAATTTTCCGGCGGGTTCATCACCAGGCCGAACAGCAGGCCATCGGTTTCCACCAGATACACCCGCAGGCGGCTGTCGAAATCTTCAAACAGCGGCAGATGCCGATCAGCAAACAGCGCCAGCAATTCCTGACAGGCGCGCTCTACCCGACGCTTTTGCCGCGCCAGAAAATCCAGCGCGGATTCTGCCGGTTCCTCCACGGTCACCGGCGGCAAATGCGCGGTGGTCGCGGCGATGCTGGCCAGAGCGTGGGCACTGCGCAATGCGGCGGGCAGATCATCCACCCGCTCATGCACCAGCGACGTTTTCAGATGCTGCTGATCCACCGAGGCGAAAGCCGCGAAATCCACCTTGCCACCAAAGAACAGCCGGAACACATCAGGGCCGGTGAGATTCAGTGTGGTGTCGTGGCGCACGCCGATACGGTAATGCCCCAGACCGAACAGGATCGCGCCCAGCCCCAGGCACTGGCCATGACAGATAGACACCACCAGCTGATCACGGCTGTAACGATCCAGCGCGGGAATCAGGTTGAACACGTCATTGAATCCGCTACGACCTTCCATGAAACGATAGCCGAGGGAATTCATCACCAGGATCAGCGGCAGGCTGCGCTTTTCACACTCCTCCAGGAAGGATGCCATGCGACGGGAAATCTCGCCGCCAAAGCTGCCGCCGTTGACGCGGAAATCACTCCAGATGATCGCCACATTCTGCGTCAGCCCGCTGGTGCGCAGCAGCCAGGTGCCATCACCGCTGCTACGGCGCACGGCACTGGCTTCCGCGTCTGGCAGCCAGGCCTTGAGCCGATCGCACCCCAGCTCCGCCAGCGGTTGCAGAAAGGAAAATTGTCCGAGTTCAATATCCAGCCATGTGTTGCTCATAGAAAACTGCCCTGTGTTTTTATCGTTATGGCGATGCGCTCAGTCGAACACACCTTCTTCGTATTCTTCACCACTCAGCGCGGCTGCCGTTGCACCACGGGCCACATCGATCACCGGTGCCAGACTGGCGATGGTGGCGAGCTCGAACACCGTGCGCAGCGGCAGATTCACATCCCACTCGCGGCGGATGGCATTGTTCAGGCGTACCGCCAGCAGGGAATGTCCGCCCAGCGCAAAAAAGTGTGCGTGACGACCGGGCACGCTGACGCCGAGCAGTTCCTGCCAGAGTGCGGCAAGGCGGAGTTCAGTTTCACCTTGCGGTGGATCAGCACTGGCACCGGCTGCGAACGTTTCGGGCGGCGGCAAGGCGCGTTGATCGATTTTGCCGTTAACGGTCAGCGGCAGTGCCGGCAGCCGTACAAACGCTGCAGGCACCATATACTCCGGCAGCGCTTGCAACAGGTGTTCGCGCAGCTGCGTGTCGTTCGGTGCAGTCGATTCTGTTGCCACCACATAGGCCACCAGGCGGCGTTCATCCTGCTCCCCCTGCGCCACCACCACGGCATCGCGCACACCTTCAGTGCCACGCAGGCAGGCTTCGATCTCGCCACGCTCGATGCGATAGCCGCGGATTTTCACCTGGCTGTCGTTGCGACCGCGATAAGTCAACGTGCCATCGTCCTTCCAGCAGGCCAGATCGCCACTGCGGTACAAACGTATCGGCGTGCGCTGATCCACAGCGTGCTGGATGAAACGCTCCCGGGTCAATTCATCACGCTGCCAGTAGCCACGCGCCAGCTGGCCGCCCGCCACATACAGCTCGCCGGTGACGCCCACCGGCACAGCACGCATGTGCGCATCCAGAATATACATCTCGGTGGACGGCAACGGTCTTCCCATCAACCCACGACTGTCGCTGCCGTAAAAATCGGTGACATCGTTGAACGTGCCATGCACCGTGATCTCGGTAATGCCGTACATGTTGATCAGGCGCGTGGGATAGCGGGCATTCAGTGCCTGCCAGGTGCGGATCACATGCGCTTCCAGCGCCTCGCCGCCCAGAATGACATAGCGCAGATGATGCGAAGCCGCGTCATGCTCCTGTGCGCTGAGCAACGCACGCAGGGCACCAGGCGTCTGGTTCAGCACGGTGACTTTTTCACGGCAGATAAGCTTGTAGAACTCGTCGCTGGCGCGGGCGACTTCATTCGGCACGATCACCAGACGCGCGCCCGTGGTGAGCGCGCCCCACATTTCCCACACTGAAAAATCAAAGGCACAGGAATGGAACAGGGTCCAGACATCGTCCGCATTGAACGTGAAAAGTGTGGCGGTAGCGTCGAACAACTGTCGCACCTGTCTATGTTCCACCAGCACACCCTTGGGCTGGCCTGTGGAGCCGGAGGTGTAGATCACATAGGCCAGATGCTGCGGCTGCAGGTTGGCGATCTGGGGATCGTCGTTGCGCGCGGGTTCGATCATGTCCACGCACAGTGTCGACACGTTTTCTGCTGACAGATGGGTCTGCCACTCGCGCGTGGTCAACAGCAGGCGCGGCTGACAATCCTGCAGCATGAAGGACAAACGCGCCACCGGCTGCACCGGATCGAGCGGCACATAGGCGGCACCGGCCTTGAGCACACCGATCAGGCTGGCCACCAGTTCCGGGCCGCGTTCCAGACATACGGCCACCCTGTCGTCTGGCTGCACGCCTTGTTGCAGCAGCGCGTGGGCGATGGCGTTGGCGCGGGCATTCAATTGCCGATAACTGAAAACGGCCTGACCGTGCACCAGCGCGACGGCATCCGGCGCTTGCTGCACCTGACGCTCGAAACGCTGATGCAGCAACGCCGCGTCAGTGGCAACCGCAGAGGATGACTGGCACACCTCCAGCACCCACCGTTGTTCCGTTGCGGGCACGACGGACAGCGCTGTCAACATCACGTCAGGACGCTGCTCCAGCGCGGTGACAAGCTGCTGCAGTGCCGTTTCGACATACCTCAACACCTGCTGCGGGTCGATCGTCGGCGCCGTTTGCAAACTCAGCTGCAGCGACTGCTCCTGCTCATCCACGCACAGGGTGACAGGATAATGCGTGCGCTCCTCCATGCTCAGAATCTGCATGCCGTCCTGGGCCAGCGCGGCTGCCATGTCTGCGTCTGCCTGCGCCGGTTTGTGGCGACAGTTCAGCAGGATATTGAACAGGGGAACCTCTGCCGCCACGCCGCTGCAGCGTTTCGCTAGTGCCAGTGGCGCCTGTTCATGCGCGGTCAGCGCGTTGAGTTCGCGGTGCAGCTGCTGCAGGCTGTCCTGCACACTCAATGACGCCAGATTCACCCGCACTGGCAGCGTATTGATGAATACGCCCGGCACGCGAGCAGCGTCGGCGTCAGCCTGCAGACGGCCCGACAGCACGGTGCCAAACACCAGATCATCGCGGCCACTGCAGGCTCCGATCACCATGCCCCACGCCAGATGCAGCAGGCTGGCCACGCTCACCTGCTGACGCCGGGCCTGGCTGCGCAGCGCGACCGTGATGTCAGCGCCCAGCGTTGTGCTGGCGTCGCGTATCTGCTGGCGATCCACGCTGGTGTCGTGCACGTCGAACATGAAGGCCGGTTCGACGAAATCCGCCAGTTGCTGGCGGAAGAACACTTCGTGCTGTGCCAGCGATTCCCGCTGCTGCTGCGCGATGAAGTGGCGGAACGGCAACGCCGGTGGCAACACGTCGGCGCGGTTCTGCAGCAACAGATGAATATCGGCGAACACCAGCGCCAGCGTTTCGTTATCGGCAATGATGTGATGTGCCAGAATGCCCAGCATCCAAGATGCGCTGCCTGTATCCACCGCCGGCGCGGCAACCGCCATTAACAGCGGGCCGCTGCGCAAATCAAACTGCGGACGTTGTTGATCTAGACTGGCGAGCATGCGGGCTTCATTTGCGGGCTGCTCGACTTCCACCAATGTCAGCGGTGCCACTCGCTGCACCACCTGCACCGGCTGTTCCAGTAGTTGCCAGTGAATGCTGGTGCGCAAAATGTCGTGCCGTTCGATCACCGCGCGCAACGCTGCCACGAACGCATCCAGTTGCGCGCGGGTGTTGAACGCCAATACCGTGCGCAACAGATAAGGGTCCTGCTCCTGGGTCATCAGATGGTGGAACAGAATGCCTTCCTGCAACGGCGACAGCGGATAGATATCCTGGATATTGCGCGTGCCACCCACCACCGCAGCGGCGATGGTGTCGATCTGATCCTGCGTCAGCGTCACCAGCGGCAACAGTTCCGGTGTGATGCGCGGGGTGTTCTCGGTGATGCGATTGGGCGGACATGCGACAGTGTGTGCGGCATCCGTCTGTATTTGCAGTGCAGCTTCTGCCAGCGTCGCGGCGTTGAAGGTGGCTTTCACCGGCAGGCGATAACCACGCGCGCGCACATATTCGCTGACACGCACCGCCAGCAGGGAATGGCCGCCCAACGCAAAGAAATTGTCCTGCCTGCCCACTCGGGCGACACCCAGCACTGTTTGCCAGGCCTGCGCCAGCAGCGTTTCCATTTCGCCCTGTGGCGCTTCCCATTGCCGCGCCTGCGTCTGCACATCCGGCACCGGCAAGGCGCGTCGATCAAGTTTGCCATGATGTGTCAGCGGCAATGATGGCAGCACAACCCAGGCCGCGGGCAGCATGTAGTCAGGCACCGCACGCGCCAGTTGCGCTGTCAGCTGAGCAATCCACTGCGCCGGTTCCTGCAAAAGGGTCTGCTGCAGGTCGGCAGCCGGAACCACGTAGGCCACCAGCCGCAGGCTTCCCGCAGCATCGGCCTGCGCCACCACGGCCACATCGCGCACGTGCTCGCAGTGTCCCAATGCCTGTTCGATTTCGCCGGGCTCGATGCGAAAGCCGCGAATCTTCACCTGAAAATCCCGCCGCCCGGCAAACTCCAGCACACCGTCGACGCGCCAGCGCCCCAGATCACCGGTGCGATAGAGGCGCACGTCATCATGGCCTGGCGCCAGCGTATCGGTCGCGAATTTTTCCGCCGTCAGCGCGGGGCGATTCCAGTAACCACGCCCCACCTGCGCGCCGGCGATACAGATCTCGCCCACCACACCAGTGGGTACGGGCTCACCCCAACGATCCAGCACATAGATGCGCGTGTTGGCGAGCGGGCGGCCCAGTGGAATATTGCTGGCGTTGGCGTGCGCGCGGGTAATTTCCTGCGTGGTGACAAACACCGCGGTTTCAGCCGGGCCATAAATGTTCAGCAAATGGCGTGGCGGACTGTTTCGCACCACATCGAGCGCCGCCCGCACATCCACGGCCTCGCCACCGATCAGGCAGTAATTCAGCTGGGCCAGCGCCGGGGCCAGCGCATCGCGATACTGGTTGAACAACGCCACCGTCAGCACCATTGCCGTCACGCGCTGCCGCAGTAACGCGTCGCAAAACGCTTCAGGGTCGAACACCAGATCCGGCGGAATCACCACCAGCCGTGCGCCCTGGGTCAACGCGCTCCAGACTTCCCAGGTGGCGGCGTCGAAGGCGATATTCGCACAATGGGCAACGCAATCGTCCACACCCACTGGCGCACGGGGATCACAGCGCAGCAGATTGCTCACCTGCCGATGCTCCAGCAGCGCGCCCTTGGGCTGGCCTGTGGAACCTGAGGTATAAATCAGATACGCCAGATGGTGCGGCAGCACATCGGCACGAGCAGGATTGTGCTGCCTGTCGCTCTGCAACTGCGTCAGCGTGCGCACCGGCAGCGTCGGCGCCATCCAGCCCAGATCCATCTTTTCATCCACGATGATCACGGCGGGTTGTGCATCGTCGACAATGAACTGGATGCGCGCCTGTGGATACGCGGTATCGACCGGCACATAGGCGGCGCCGGACTTGAGTACGGCCAGCATCGCCACCACCGAATCCATGCTGCGTTCCAACAGCAGCGCGATGCGCACATCCGGCCCTGCGCCCAGCGCAATCAGGCCATGGGCAATGCGATTGGCACGCTGATTCAGTTCGCGATAGCTCAATGCAGTGTCACCGCACACCAGCGCGATGGCATCGGGCTGCAATGCAGCACGTCGTTCAAACAGGTGATGCAGACATTCCACCACCGCAGGCTGTTCGGTTTGATTGAAATCCTGCAGCAGATGCCGGCGCTCCTCCGCATCGAGCAATGCAATGCGTTCCCAGGCCAGATCCGGTGTGCGACTCAGCGCCTGCAGAATGCGTTCAAAGTAGCCCGACCAGCGCACGATGGTGGCACGATCAAACAGGTGCGCATCAAACTCCCACTGGATGTCGAGGCCGTTGTCCTGTTGCGTGCAGTCCACCGCCAGATCAAACTTCGCTTCCTGTGTGCTGATGTGGAACGGCGTTGCCTTCAACCCCGGCAGATCCAGTTGCCAGTTGTCCTTGTTCTGCAGATTCAGCATCACCTGGAACAGCGGGTTGTGCTGGCCAACGCGCGGCGGATTGAGCCATTCCACCAGCTGCTCGAACGGCACCTCCTGCTCGTAGGCATCCAGCACAGTATCGCGACATTGCGCCAGCACGTTGGCCACCGGCTGATCCAGCGCCAGACGATGCCGGATCACCAGGGAATTCACAAAGAAGCCCACGATATCCTGACACTCCGCCTGCTCCCGGCTGGCATAGGCGGCGCCGATCGCCACATCGGTGGAAGTACCCAACCGCGCCAGCAGAATCGCCAGCGCCGCCTGCAACTGCATGTACAGGGTGACACCCTGCTTGCGCGCAGCGACATCCAGTTCCGTCAGCAGCGTTCTGTCCAGATGCGAGAAATGGTTTTCACCGCGCACCGCGGAATCGATCCGCCGCGGCCGATCCAGCGGCAGGCTGTGCAGAGGCGGCAGATCCTGCAACTGCGTGTGCCAGTAGTCACGGCGCGCTTGCCAGCGCAGCGCGGCCGTCTGTTCCTGCCGCAACACCCACTGCGCATACGGCAGCGGCGTTGTGCCCGCTTGCGCTGTCTGCCCACGGCTGAACGCGCCGTAAAGCGTTTCCAGTTCGCGCACCAGAATGTTCACCGACCAGCCGTCTGCCGCAATATGGTGAATCGTCAGCGCCAGCACGTGCACGTTCGACTCGGTTTGCACCAGACAGGCCCGCAACAGCAGATCCCGCTCCAGATCGAACGCTGCCGTACGCGACTGCTGCAACAGAGATTCCAGTGATGGCGCGCGCAGCGACGGTGGCAGAGCAGACAGATCGTGGAATGCCAGATTGAATTCGAATGCTGCCAGCGCACGCTGCTGTGCCACGCCGCCTTCACCCAGACGATAGACCGTGCGCAGCATGGAATGACGTTCCACCAGTGCCGTCAGCGTCTGCGCCAGCGCCGCCCGATCCAGCTCGCCTTCTAATTCATAACTCGCGCACATGTGGTAAGCAGCGCTGTTGCCATCCAGGCGACTCAGCAGCCACAGGCGCTGCTGCGCCGCTGTCAGCGGTAGCCAGCCATCCACTACAGCAATATCTGCTGCCTGAAACGATGGAGAAGTCTGCACCGGATGCGCGCGCAGCTCATCGATATGACGGGCCAGCTGGCGCAGTGTCGAATGACGGAACGGCGCCCGCAACGACAGCTCCACACCCAGGCGTTGACGCACCAGCGCCACCATGCGCGTCGCCACGATGGACTGGCCACCCAGGCCGATAAAATCCGCATCAGGATGCACGCTGGGCCGATTCAGCAGTTCCGCCCACAGTAGTGCCAGCTTCTGCTCGGTGGGTGTCAGTGATTCGAACGGCACGTTATCCGCACACAACAGCGCTTCCTGTCGCAGTTCCGCCGCATCTTCGCCGGGCAGCGCGCCCGCCTGCCAGTCCTGCAGCACATGCGCCGCCAGCGCGCCACTGTCCACCAGATCACAGCAGCGGATACGCTGCAGTTTACCGTTATGGGTGCGGGGCAGGCTGCCCATGCGCAACAACACCACCCGCTGCAGCTGCACGCCAAAACGCTCGTGCACGGCATCGCACAGCTGCGTCACGATATTTGCGTGATCATCCGCTGCAGTATCGGGTTTCAGTTCCTGAAACAGCGCCAGCCGTTCGCCCTGCTCCGTGTGCCAGGCACTGGCGGCAGCCGCATAGGGCACGCCCTGCGCGCACACGCCATTCACTGCCTGCTCGATGTCCAGCGGATGTAATTTCTTGCCGCCGACGATGATCAATTCCTTGCTGCGGCCCACCACATACAGATTGCCAGCGGCCACCATGCCGATATCACCGCTGCGAACATAAGGCCCGCTGCCATCGCTGGCGAACTGATTGAACGTGGCCGCCGTCGCCTCGGGCTTGTTCCAGTAACCTGCCGCCACGGTCGGGCCCTGAATCCAGATTTCGCCCAGCGTGCGTTCACCACAGCGTACACCGGTATCGGGATGAACGATGGCAACGTGGGCACGCGCACGCCCCACGCTGATCAGCGTCTTGGCGACCGCCTGCACCGGCTCCACCTTGCCATTCTCGAATCCGGCCTTGTCCACATCCAGCCGTGGCACCAGCCCATCACTATCCGCGCCGGCGCTGAACACGGTGGCTTCCGAAAAACCATAGGTGGTGAGAAAGGTTTCGCGGCGGAATCCGCAGCGGGCAAAACGTTCCGCAAAACGATCGATCAGACTGGCTTTCAGCGGCTCGGAGCCAATGGCTGCCACTCTCCAGGCCTGCAGATCAAGTTTGTCCAGCAACGCATCCGGCAAAAAATTCAGGCAGCTTTCGTAACCGATATTGGGCGCGCCGCTGTGCGTGCCGCGAAACTGCGAAATCGCCAGAAACCAGCGCGCCGGATTCAGCATGAAACTTTCCGTCGGCATCAGCACCAGACGCGCACCGACACACAACGGCAACAGACCAAATGAAATGAAACCCATGTTGTGAAACAGCGGCAGCCAGGACACCACGGTGGACTGCCCGTCGATATTCGCCACCGTCAGCATCAGATCGACACTGGCGGCCAGATTGCCGTGGGTCACCACCACGCCCTTGGGCATACCGGTGGAACCGGAGGTGTATTGCAACAGCGCGGGGGTGTGTTCGCCGGGCATTGGCCAGTGCGCATGCGGCATGACATCGGCGGTTTCCTCCAGCAGCAACCATTCCACCGATCCTGCCAGTGGCTGCAGACTTGCCTGCACATCCTGCTGGGTCAGCACTACCGTCGCGCCGCTGTCCTGCATGATGGCGCGCACAAAACCGAACTGTGCTTCCTGCCGCGGCACCGCCATCGGCACCACCACCATACCAGCCAGCAGACAGCCCCAGGCCGCCGCAAAATAATCTGCTCCGGCCGGCACCAGCAGCACCACGCGGGCCCCTGGCTCGGCGCGCTCCTGCAGCAAGGTGGCAATGGCAGCCGCGGTTCGCTGCAACTGCGCATAGGTGCGCGGCACCGCGCCTGCAGCGTCACCTTCCGGCAGAAATATCAGAGCGTCAGCATCAGGTTTTTGTTGGGCAATCGCCGACAGGCGCTGCAGAAGGGAAAGTCCAGAGGTCTCAGAGATGGAAGTCATCACATCAGCCGTCCATGTCATTATTATTATCAGGGCCAGGTTTTGTCCCGACTATATTCCCAATCGACAGGTGCGCCAACCCCTCCCCGACAAAGTGAGCTCTGGGCGGCAATTGTGGTGAAAAATGCCCTGGTTTTTGACACGAAATGCCACCCACCGACTGATAGGGGCTACAACGCGGGCGCTGTCAATGGCATCACCACGGCCAAATCCGTTTCGCTCCAGACACTGGCAGCCCGTGCCGACCACCCCTAAACTTACCCCGCCTTCACGCAGTAGCAGGAACCCATCGATATGCGCGTTCAGATTCACATTCCCGCCGACAGTATCTTCACCTACCGGATGACCATCGCCAGGCAACACGAAAACAGTGGCGGCCACCTGGCGCACGACAAGGTCGTCACCCTCATCGGCGACTGCCGCGACGCCTGGTTTGCCAGCCTGGGATTTCCCGGTTGCCGGGTGGGCGAGATCGGCATCGTCAACACCGATCTGATGCTGATGTATATCGCAGAAGGATTTCACAATGATGAACTGGACATCACGCTGGCGCTCGCCGACATGAACAAATACGGCGGCGACATGCTGATGCAGGCAACGCGCAGACAGGATGGCGCAGAACTGTTTCGGGCGAAATCCGGCTTCGTGTTTTACGACTACCGGATCCGGAAAGTGGTGGAGCGGCCGGCGGAATTCAATCGCAAGACGTCTTCGCTGTAGCAATCCATCCCTGCCTGAACCCTTTGCATCAAACCCACAATAACGGTGCGCTTCAGTCGCCAGTCTATTCCGGGAAACAAGCCTCCGCACAGCGATCTATTCCATTTGCACCGTTTCGGGCAAGCGCGCTTGAAAAGCGTGCAAACCGCTGCTTGTCTTTACAGACGCAGTTGTCAGTCATTGGGTGAGTTTTTGCTGTTGAACGATTTCTCTGAGTTACCCCGCAAGCGGGTTCCCAGCTGTGCCGTGTCCTGCTGCCAACATCAGAACCCGTTGAAACATCAGGTATTGATGGCAAGATGCGCGCGCTGATTCGAATCGCCATTCTTTCGCTGTGGATTTCGTCGCCTGCACCGGCCGCAACGCTGGCATTCCAGAATTTTGGCCAGGAAATCCAGCTGTTGCAGCAGCAGAATCACTACGTGGTTGCCGGTTCGGGGCAAGCCGTCAGGATTGCCAATCGCCTGATCGTGCAGGTGTCACCTGCTCTGGAGCGCGCCGCCCTCGCACAACGCCACAGCGCAATTGATCAGGTAACGTTACTGTTCGAAGGCAACCGCTCGAAGTACTTCATGCTGACGCTGACCGCAGACGCCGATCTGTCTGCAGTGCTGGAAGATCTGTCAAAGCAGGAAAACATTTTGTTGGTGCAGCCTGATCTGCTGCAACTGACGCAACGCGCTCACACCCTCAACACGGCAGCGGCGCCGGCGCAGGATTTTCTGCCGGCGGGACAACGCAACCAGTTGTGGCGCCACAGCCGGGGCAAAGGCGTCAAGATTGCGATCATCGATGACGGCTTCGATCTTTCCCATCCTGCGCTCGACAGCACACAGCTGGCGTTCTCCTTCGACACCGAAACCCGGTCGCTGACCGCTGCACCGCTCCACCCGCGCGACTGGCACGGCACTGCCGTGGCCGGCGTGCTGTTCGCATCAGATCAGCCCGGCAGAATCCAGGGGCTGACACCGGACGCGGAATTGATCGCGATCCGCCAGCCCGACAGCTGGACCTCGAATACCTTGCTGGCCTTTCATCTGGCCGCACTGGCCGGTGCCGACGTCATCAATTGCAGCTGGACAACGCCGCTGCTGCTGCAACCGGTGGCAGACGCGGTGCGCGTTTTGGCACAGGAAGGACGCCACGGCAAAGGCATCGCCGTTGTGTTTGCGGCGGGAAATGAAGGACACGCCATTCCTGCCCGATCCAGCGAAGCATCCATCGACGATGCCATCGTGGTCGCAGCAGCCGATGCACAGGGTCAGCGGCTGCCGGCAAGCAACTTCGGTTACAGCGTGGATCTGACTGCTTTGGGCGCAGCCGTTGAGAGCACCGCCGCGTCCGGCGGCTACACACCATTTGGCGGCACCTCGCTTGCCGCTGCCATCGTCACGGGCACGGCAGCGCTGCTGATCGGTGCCGACCCAGACCTCAATCTGTCAACGTTGGTGAGTCGCCTGCGGGATTTCACTGCGCACGCAACACCGACACCAGCGACCCCTTACTTTGCGGAGCGCGTGAATGCGCAACACTGAGCAGCCGGACTTCGGCTGTACCTATTCTGCCAATTTGCCGGCGGTGCTGGCGCAATTGAATGTCGCGCTGGCCTTCACTTCTTACCAGGCGGGCCGCCTGATGCTGGTGCGCAGTGACGGCGACACACTGGATGTGAATTTCAAAAGCTTTCCGCGCCCGATGGGCCTGGTGGCGACTAACCGTGGTTTGACGCTGGGCATTTTCACCCAGGTGCTGCACTTTGCCCGGGAAGATGGTCTGGTGGAGAAAATCAAGCAGCCGCTGCAACGCATTGAAGACGACATCACGGCACCCCGCATCAAACCCAAAGAAACTGACACGCCTGCGGCAGAAGCCCAGATCGCCGCCGATGAAACGGAAGAACAGCGCAAGCTGCGCGAGTACGAGGAAAGTCTGTACGCGCCAGTGGATGCGCGCGTCGATGCCTGCTTCATCACCCGTTCCACCCATCACACCGGCATGATCAACATCCACGATATCGACTGGGGCGACAATGGTCTGTGGGCGGTGAATTCCAGTTTCTCGTGCCTGTGCACCCTGGAGCCGGATTACAGTTTCGTTCCACGCTGGAAACCGCATTTCATCAGCGCGCTGGTGCCGGAAGACCGCTGCCACCTCAACGGCATGGCGCTGCGCGATGGCCGGCCCGCGTTTGTCACGACGTTTTCACAACTCGACCAGGGCGGCCAGTGGCGCAAGCAGTCCCAGTTCGGCGGCACACTGATGGACGTGCAGCGCAATGAAATCCTGCTCGACGACCTGACCATGCCCCATTCGCCGCGCTGGCACGACGGCCAACTGTATTTCTGCAATTCCGGCCACGGCCTGGTGTGCCGCTTCAATCCGCGCACCGGACAGGCAGAAACGCTGCTGGAGGTGCCGGGATTCACCCGGGGCCTGACATTCCTGGGCCCGATCATGATCGTGGGACTGTCGAGAGTGCGGCAGTCCGATGTCACACGCCCTGCGCCACTGACACAGAAATACGCTGAAACCTATTCCGGCCTGTGGCTGTTCGATCTGCAAAACAATCGCGAGATCGGCCAGCTGCGCTTCACCGGCAATGTCGACCAGATTTATGACGTGGCAGTGCTGTCCGACTGCCACTTTCCCGAATTGATCGAACCGTCGCATCCCCGCATGCGCAATCATTTTTGTCACCCTGAATTACAGGCCTGATCTGTTGAGTAGCTGCCATGTCTGAACCCAAAACCGGATTGAATAAGACCACCCTGTCCAAAGCCGTTGTTATGGCGCTGCCGTTGTTGGCGGCGTCAGGCATGACGGCCTCGGCAGCACGCAACGCCAGCCACAGCAGCAGCCGACGCAGTGCCAGAAACAGCGTGGTGCACGTGGATGCCCACAGCCATTCCGCGCGGCCTGACAACGATAAGCGTGGCGTATTCTCGGCCTTTGGCAGTCGCAGCAACAGTCAGATGGCATCAAAGGCAAAGGTCGACGACAAGGCGCTGGCATTTCTGCGCGAGAATGGTTTGTTAGCGACTCAGGCAGCTGCCGAGGCGCAACTGTCCGGCGAACTGCTGGGGCGGAAGAACTTTGCCAGCGACAGCCCGTATGCCCATTGCCATACCGGTAGTGGTACCTGGCACACGAATACCACGGTGGTTACACAATCGTCCTGCGTCAATACCTGGGGTGGCACCTGGCATGCTGCTTCAACCAAGCCAGTAGTAATGAGCACCGGCGTACTCAACAAAACCGCTACCAGTTTCGATGTCAGCGTTACCATGAGCGAGAACAGCACCGTGTTTGCGGTGCTACTGCTGTCGTCGCAGCCGGCGCCCACCAGCGCCCAGGTGATTGCAGGCACCGACGGTTCCGGAGCGGCGGCGGTGCAAACCAAATCCCAGGCCATGAATCCCAGCGGCACACTCCAGTTCACCGGGCTCACCTCCGGCACCAACTACATGGTCTACGTCGTGGGCCGCGACGGCACGATGGAAGTGAGCACAACACCCAAACAGGTAAATCCCGCATTTGAAACCGGCCTGATTTCCAATGTCGGCAACTGGAAGTTCCCGAAGATCCGGACGAATTCCGCCGGTGAATTTTATCTGGGACAGTCCGACAGCGGCACGATCAAGTTCCGCCAATGGAATGGTTCGGGGTTCACCGATTACGCGACCATCAACGTTGCAGGTGTGTCTGCCGCCATTCCCGGCGTCACTGGCGTGTACTGGGGTAACGAGCAGCGGGTTGACTTCGAGGTGGATGCATCGGGCAATCTGTATGTGGTGTTCAACGCCAGCACTGGCGGCATGGCGGACACCAACGACCCCTACTACGGCTACTACAACGGCACGACCTGGAGCTTTACCAAAATCGCCGAAACCGGTTACCTGGTGGATCAGGTCGACGTCTACCTGGACGCCAGTAACCATGTGCATGCCTCTTTCACCAAGTGGACCGCTACCGGGGACGCACTGCTGACGGCCACCAACGCATCGGGCGCCTGGGTCTTGAACACTCTGATTGCGGCCACCAGCAATACAGGCATGGATCAATTGCACGACACCCACTTAGTGGTGGACAGCAGCGGTGTGTCCCACCTGTTCTACCGCCGCGAAGACGAGCAGAATTTCAGCGAAGACAATTATTACTATGCATCATCTGCCGACAACTACGTTACCAAAACCCTGATCCTCAATGGCAAGGGCGACCAGAAGCAGTACCGCATGGCCGGCGTGCTGATCGACGACAATGACAATCTGCACTACGCCTATTCCAACGACACCGATGACCGCTCCTATTATGTGACAAACGCCTCCGGCAGCTGGGTGTCCAGCGAAATCACCCATGGCAGCTATGCCACGCTGAATGTGCAGGACATGCAGCGCATCGATGACACGTTCTATTTTGCCAGCAGCAGCGGCGCCAACTACTTCATGAATTCCTACGACGGCAGCGACTGGGTAGATGGATTCGATTTTCAGCTCAATGGCTGGCTGAACGACCGCTTCGCCATCAGCGGCCTGACTGACCGTATCATGTTCGTGTCAGAGAACAGCGGCAGCTGGGAAATTCACTACCACTCCGGCACCATCGCCGGCTACATCACCCCTGCAGTAGCCAACAACGCACCCACCGACATTGCGCTCAGCAACAGCAGCGTGAACCAGAGCGGCGGCGCCAATGCCACCGTCGGCACACTCAGCACCACCGATGCAGACGTGGGTGACACGTTCACCTACACGCTGGTGGCCGGCACCGGCGACACCCACAACGCCAGCTTCAATATCAGCGGCAGCACTTTGCGCGCGAACAATGCCGGCGCACTGGCGGCCGGAAATTATTCCGTGCGGGTGCAGACCAGCGATGGCAGCGCCACCTATGCGGAAGCGTTCACCATTACCGTGGCCGACAACGTCGCGCCCACCGTCACCTCCGTGAGCGTGCCGGCGAACGACACCTATGCGCCAGGGGAAAGCCTGAGCTTCACGGTCAACACCAGTGAAAACATCACGGTGAACACCGGTGGCGGCACGCCGCGCATCGCGCTCACTATCGGCTCCACCACCCGCTATGCCAGCTATGTATCGGGCAGCGGTGGCAGCGCGCTGGTCTTCACTTACACCGTGCAGGCCGGCGACTTCGATGGCGACGGCATTGCGGTTGGCGCACTGGAAACCAACAGCGGCACCCTGCGCGATGCGGCCAGCAACAACCTGACCACCACATTGAATTCCGTGGGCAACACTACATCGGTTCTGGTGGACGCTGTGCCACCGAGCGCGCCGTCCACACCGGACCTGGCGGCCGGCTCAGAAACCGGCAGTTCCAGCACAGACAACATCACCAGTGATACCACGCCGACCTTCACCGGCACCGCAGAAGCGGGCGCCACCGTGACGATCATTTCCAGTGTCGGCGGCACTCTGGGCACCACCACCGCCGACGGCTCCGGCAACTGGAGCTTCACGTCCGGCGTCCTGGCCGCTGGCGCTCACAACATTACCGCCACTGCCACCGATGGCGTCGGCAACAGCTCGACAGCATCGTCGGCGCTGGCGATCCAGATCGACACCAGCGCGGCCAGCGGCCACAGCGTCAGCTTCACCAACAGCACCATCAACGCCAGCCAGGCCGGCTCCACCAGCTTCAGCTTTGCCAGCGCGGAAATCGGCGCGTCCTACAGCTACAGCATCAGCAGCAGTGGCGGCGGCACCGCCGTGACTGGCAGCGGCACCATCGCCAGCATCAGCGCACTGATCAGCGATATCAATGTGAGCGGACTGGGTGACGGTACTCTGACCCTGTCGGTCGTCGTAACCGACAGCGCCGGCAACGTTGCCAGCGCCGTCACCAACACCGCAACACTGGATGCCACCGCGCCCACTGTTGCCATCACCAGCGGCGTGAGCAATCCCACCAACGCGGCATTCCAGGCCACCGTCACGTTCAGTGAGACGGTCACTGGATTCGTGGTGGGCGACATCAGTGCCGGCAACGCCAGCCTGGCGAATTTCACCGACAACGGCGGCGGCGCGTTCAGCGTCACCGTCACGCCTGCCACAGACGGCACTGTCACCCTGAATGTGGCGGGCAGCGTGGCGCAGGACACCGCCGGCAACAACAACAGCGCAGCCACCCAGTTCAGCACCGTGTACGACACTGGCGGCCCCATCCTGAGCAGCACCAGCCCGGCCGACAACGCCACCGGCGTGCAGTACAACACGAACATCGCGCTGACATTCAGTGAGAGCATCAATGTCGGCAGCGGCAACATCGCCATCTACGATGCCGCGGATGACAGTCTGGTCGACAGCATCGCCATCGGTTCTGCCAGCATCAGTGGCACCACCGCCACCTTCGATCCCGGCGTCAACCTCACCCCCACCCACAACTACTATGTGTTGGTGGATGCAGGACTGGTGGAAGATGCGCTGGGCAACGGCTCCGCCGCCATCAGCAGCAACAGCGTCTTCAACTTCACCGTGGGCAACAACGCGCCCAGCGCAGCGGCTGACAGCGCCAGCACCAATGAAGACAACGCGGTCGACATCAGCGTGCTGAGCAACGACAGCGACGTGGACAGCAGCCTGAATCCCGCCAGCGTCACCGTGGCATCACAACCCACCCATGGCACCACCAGCGTCAATACCGGCACCGGCGTCATCACGTACACGCCCACTGCCAACTACAATGGCAGCGACAGCTTCACCTACACCGTGAGTGACGTCCATGGCGGCACCTCCACCGCTGCTACCGTCACGCTCACCGTGAATGCGGTGAACGACAATCCGGTTGCCGTGGCCGACGTCGCCAGCACACCGGAAGACACTGCCATCAGCATTGATGTCACCGCCAATGACAGCGACATCGACACCGGCGACAGCATCGATCCCGACACCCTCGATCTGGTGACACAACCCAGCAACGGCAGCGCGGTCGTGAGCAACGGCGAGGTGCTGTACACACCCGCAGCAAACTTCAATGGCAGCGACAGCTTCACCTACCGGGTACAGGATCAGAATGCCGCCTATTCCAACACCGTCACGGTGATCGTCAACGTCAGCGGCGTCAATGACGCGCCCACCGCCGCCAATGATTCCGCCACCACGGATGAAGACACTGCGGTGGACATCGATCTGGTGGACAACGACAGCGACATCGACGGCAGCGTGGACGCCACCAGTGTCACGGTGATGGCGCAACCGGCCAATGGTAGCGTGAGCATCAACGCCATCACCGGTGTTGCCACCTACACGCCGAACGCCAACCACAACGGCAGCGACAGCTTCACCTATGTGGTGCAGGACAACGAAAATGGCACATCCGCTGTTGCCACTGTATCCATCACCATCAACAGCGTGAACGATGCGCCAGTGGCGACGAACGATACGGTAACGCTGCAGGAAGACACCCCGCACGCGATCAACGTGCTGGGCAATGACAGCGACGTGGATGGCACTTTGCAATCAGGCACTGTGGAAATCGTCACCGCGCCCGTCAACGGCACCACCAGCCTCAATGCCGGCGTGATCACCTATACACCGGGAGAAAATTTCAGCGGCAGCGACAGCCTGACCTATCGCGTGCAGGACAACGAAAACGCCTGGTCGAACACCGCGACGGTCACCATCACGGTGGAGTCGGTGAACGACGAACCGCTGGCGAACGATGACAGCGCCCAAACCGACGAAGACACGCCAGTCAACATCGATCTGCTGGGCAACGACAGCGATGTGGACGGCTCGTTGGATGCTGGCGCGATTACCATCGTCAACGCGCCCACCAATGGCAGCCTGCAGGATAACGGCGACGGCACTGTCACTTACACGCCCGCCGCAGATTTCAACGGCAGCGACAGCTTCACCTATACCGTCGCCGACAACCAGGCCGGCATTTCCAACACGGCCACCGTCAGCATCGATGTGCAGCCGGTGAACGATGCACCGCTGATCAGCGGCACACCGACGCTCGAACTGCTGGAAGGCCAGACTTACAGTTTCGTGCCCACACTGGTCGACGTGGACAACCTGAGCCTGACCGTGACGGCTGCCAACCTGCCGGACTGGCTGACGTTGAACAGCAGCACCGGTGAAATCAGCGGCACGCCGCTGGTAGGCGATGCCGGCGACTACAGCGACATCGCACTGACCGTCAGTGATGGCACGGCAAGCGCCCTGCTCGCCGCGTTCACCATCAGAGTGCTGGGTGACAACGACACCGATGGTACCGAAAACAGCATCGATACCGACGACGACAATGACGGCATGAGCGACCTCTATGAGGAAACTCACGGCTTCAATCCGATCGATCCGAGCGATGCTGCAGAAGATGCCGACGGCGATACCCTCAGCAACCTGCAGGAATCTATCGACGGCACCAGTCCCAGCGATGCCAGCGATTACCACGATGTCACCGCGCCCGTGATCACCGCACCACAATCCTTGATCATCGACGCAGTGGCACTGCACACACCGGTTACGCTGCAGCAGCTGCTGGGCCTGGCCAGTGATGCCGACAACAGCGACATCAGCGCTGCCCTCGGCGCACTGACCACCGACAACGTCGATGGCAACGGTTGCTGCAGTACCCAGGTGGTGAATGCGGTGAACAACAGCGTGCTGTTGGCGCCCGGTGCGCAGCAGGTCACCTACCGCGCTACCGATCGCAAGGGCAACATCGGCACAGTCAGTCAAACCGTGTACGTGCGCCCGCTGGTGTCCGTCAACAAGGATCAGATCAGCAGCGAAGGCGCCACCGTGCAGTTCCGCGTGATCCTGAATGGCAAAGCGCCCTTCTATCCCTTCACCGTACCCTTTGTGATTGATGGCGCGAGCACCACCGATGGCAGCGATCACGATCTGATAGACGGCAGCGTGACCTTCAGCGAAATTCACGGCGTCGGCGAGACCGAAGTCGTCGTCGCCATCCAGCTGCTGAACGATCTGGAAAGCGAAGGCGATGAAACCCTGATCGTGCGCCTGGATGACCGCACCAGCAACGACGAGGATCTGGCTAACGGCTACGACGAGCAGAATCCGGATATCTTCGACATCAACAGCGGCGCGAAGACCAGCCACGTCATCACCATCAGCGAACAGAATGTCGCGCCAGACGCCAACCTCACAGCCAGCCAAGGTGGCCTGAGCACCATTCTGGTCACCACCGACGGCGGCCCGGTAACGCTCACAGCCACGATCGCCGATCCCAACAGCGGTGATACCCATACGCTGGACTGGAGCGCCACCGACAATCGCCTGGTGGAAACCGATGGCCACGCAGATGACGCGACACTGGTGTTCGATCCGAGCCTGCTGGCCGAAGGTCGCTACGCCGCCAGCGTCACCGTCACCGACAGCGAAGGCGCCCGTGACACCGCCACCCTGTACTTCCGCGTGGTGGCCGCATTGCCGGTGCTGTCGGATCAGGATGACACCGATGGCGACGGCATCGCAGACGATGCAGAAGGCACTGGCGACAGCGACAATGATGGCATTCCGGATTATCTGGACAACATCCCTGCACCCAACGTACTGCCCGAAGTAGGCGACCAGACCAATTCCTACCTGGTGGAATGCGATCCGGGCGTGCGCTGCCGACTGGGCCAGTTCGCCCTAATGGGGGCTAGCGGTGGAGTACGCCTGCAGCCGGAAGACTTTGCCCAGCAACCGGATCTGGTAGTCGACGCTGCGTTCGCGTTCAACAGCGGCATCTTCGACTTCGAAATGCATGAGCTGCCCACCGTGGGCCAGAGCGTGCGCGTGGTGCTGCCACAGGCCAATCCGATTCCGCAGAACGCCGTGTACCGCAAGTTCCTGCACGGCAGCTGGCGCGACTTTGTGCAGAACGCCGACAACGCACTGCATTCTGCGCCGGGCAACCCGGGCTATTGTCCGCCGCCGGGCGACGACAGCTGGGAACCGGGCCTGGTGGCCGGCTACCACTGCGTGCAACTTACCCTGCAGGATGGTGGCCCCAACGATGGTGACGGTGTTGCCAACGCATCGGTGGAAGATCCCGGTGGTGTGGCCGTGCGCACAGCCAGCGACGATGACGTAGAGCAGACCTTCCACAACGTGAAGAGCAAGGGCAAGGGTGGCGGCGGATCACTCGGCCTGACGCTGCTGCTGACACTGGGCTTGCTGATGCTGGGCCGCCGCACACCGATGAAGACGCGCGGTCTGGCCCGTGCCGCCGCGCTGGGTGGTTTGCTGCTGGGCAGCGGCGCGCTAAGCCTGTTGCCGGCATCCAATGCCCAGGCAGTGGACTGGGAAGCCGCGCAAAATGACCTGAAAGAGCGTAGTTATGTGTCGGTATCGTTCTACCAGGCCAAGGGCTCCCAGACATCGAGCGATTTCGTCAACGGCCTGGAAAGCGACGGCGTCAGCGTGGATCTTGCAAAGTATGAAGAATCCCGCACCGCCTGGCAGATCGCCACCGGCTATCGCTACCACGACTGGATGGCAGTGGAGCTGGGATATCTCGACCTGGGTGAATCCGAAGTCAATCTGGATTCCGCCACCGCCAGCGCCAATCAACTGGAGGCGGCCATGTCGGAGCATTACCCCATCAGCGGCCACGGCTGGACGCTCTCCAACCGGTTTTTCTGGCAAGCCATGCCGCAGCTGCACCTCGAAGCTGAAGTGGGTCTGTATATCTGGGAAGGCGAGATCAACCTCAGTGGCGCAGATCTGGATCCGGACATCGATGGTGGCACCGACTTCCTGCTGGGATTCGGCGCGAGCTATGACATTACAGACAAACTTGGGGCGGCACTGCTGTTCAAGCGGATATTTTTTGACGATCAGGAAGTTGATCTGATCGGCGTGGAAGGACGCATGCGCTTCTGATCATCCTGCACACAAACAATTGATTTTTCGTTCTCGCAACCCCGCGCATACGCTGGCGCTTTTTGCGCCAGCAGCGCACTTTCCCAACCGCCCTGAAGCACCACCTTCACATCATCATCGATCAACATCCAACCACGACCACATCTGTACTCTTTGCGCTGACCGCAAATCCGTCATCGGCCGCCATTAAGAATTCCAATCGCTAATTTAATAAATATAAATTGTACTCCCACGCGCCATCACTCCTATCCTCGATTCCGGAAGCAACGCACCTTGAGTTGCACACGCAGTAGCCGACTGATTTTTTTGCGGCCAGATGCTTCCGGAGAGAAGTCCAACAGACAATCATCTCAGAGGATACCAATAACATGAGACAGCCAACCACGCTAAGGAAAGCCGTCGCCGTGGCCGCATTGTGCGCCATCGGATCAGGGTCTTCCTTCGCCAACATGCCCAACACTCCCGACAACGACTACTGGTGGCCCAATCGCCTGGCACTGGAACCGCTGCGTGATGCCAGCGCAACCGCCGATCCCATGGGCGCCAGTTTCAACTATGCCGACGCGGTGAAAACGCTCGACGTCGATGCACTGAAAAAAGATCTTTCCACACTCATGAAAACGTCGCAGGACTGGTGGCCTGCCGATTACGGTCACTACGGCCCGTTCTTCATCCGCATGTCGTGGCACGCCGCCGGCACCTATCGCACCATCGATGGTCGCGGTGGCGCTGATGGCGGCATGCAACGCTTTGCTCCGCTCAACGCCTGGCCCGACAACGCCAGTCTCGACAAAGCGCGCCGCCTGCTGCTGCCGATCAAGCAGAAATACGGCAACGCACTGTCGTGGGCCGATCTGATGGTGCTCGCCGGCACCGTGGCGATGGAAGACATGGGTTTCAAGATTTCTGGTTTCGCATTCGGCCGTGCCGATGAGTGGATTCCCGAAGACGTGAACTGGGGCCCCGAAGGCCAGTGGCTCACCAACCAACGCCGCGACGAACAGGGCAAACTGCACGGCCCGTTCGGCGCCACCGAGATGGGCCTGATTTACGTGAATCCCGAAGGCCCCGGCGGCAAACCCGATCCCATCGCAGCGGCCCGTGACATTCGCATGGCGTTCGGGCGCATGGGCATGAACGACGAAGAAACCGCAGCGCTGATTGCCGGTGGCCACACCTTCGGCAAAGCACACGGCGCGCACAAACCCAAGGATTGCGTGGGTGCCGATCCCGAAGCAGCGTCACTGGAAGAACAGGGCCTGGGCTGGTCGAACAAATGCGGCACTGGCAAAGGCGCCGACACGGTCACCAGCGGCCTTGAAGGCGCCTGGACCATCAACCCCGTGCAGTGGACGCATAATTTCCTGCAAAACCTGTACGGCTTCGAGTGGGAACTTTCCGCCAGCCCCGCTGGTGCCAAGCAGTGGATTCCGAAAGATGGCAAAGGCGCCGGCATGGTGCCCGACGCACACGATCCCAACAAGCGCCACGTGCCGTTCATGCTCACCACCGATCTCTCCCTGAAAGAAGATCCGGCCTACCGCAAGATCACCGAAAATTGGCTGAAGAATCCCAAGGAATTCGAAGATGCTTTCGCGCGCGCCTGGTTCAAGCTCACGCACCGCGACATGGGGCCGACCTCGCGCTATCTCGGTAACTGGCTGCCGCAGGAAACCTACATCTGGCAGGATCCGGTGCCCAAGGCCACCTCCCATCCGATTAGCGCCAGCGACGTGGCCGCGCTCAAGTCCGAGATTCTGAAATCCGGTCTCAGCGTTGCCGAACTGGTGCGCACTGCCTGGGCATCCGCTTCCACATTCCGTGAAACCGACATGCGCGGTGGTGCCAATGGCGCGCGCATCCGGCTGGCACCGCAGAAAGACTGGGCCGTGAACCAGCCGAAAACGCTGGCGAAAGTGCTCGGCAAACTGGAAAAAATCCAGCAGGACTTCAACAAGAAAAACGGCAAGACCCAGGTGTCTCTGGCGGACGTGATCGTGCTGGGCGGCGCCGCTGCCATCGAAAAAGCGGCTGCAGATGCCGGCTACAAGGTGACAGTACCGTTCACGCCCGGCCGCACCGATGCCACCCAGGACATGACCGACGTGGAATCCTTCGCACTGCTGGAGCCGAAAGCGGATGGTTTCCGCAACTACCTGCAGGCGGGTTATCCGCGTCCGCCCGCCGCAGCCCTGGTTGAACGCGCCGCGCTGCTGGATCTGAGCGTACCGGAAATGACCGCGCTGGTCGGCGGCCTGCGGGTGCTGGGTGCCAACGCCGATGGCAGCAAACATGGCGTGTTCACCACTCAACCCGGCAAACTGAGCAACGACTTCTTCGTCAATCTGGTGGATATGTCCACTGTGTGGAAAAAATCGAAGACAGCCGGCCTGTACGAAGGCAGTGACCGTGCCACCGGCAAGGTGAAATGGATCGCCACACCCGTGGATCTGGTGTTCGGTTCCAATTCCGAACTGCGCGCGATTGCTGAATTCTATGCCTCCAGCGATTCGAAGCAGAAATTCGTGGATGATTTCGTGCTGGCGTGGAACAAAGTGATGATGGCGGATCGCTTCGACGTGAAGCGTTGATGTAGATCTCGATGTAAAGTGATGTCGACAAGGTAAGAAACACGGCGCTATCCTTCGGGGCAGCGCCGTTTTTCTTTCAGAAGGATTTTTCATGGCACACGCCCATCGCACCCTCACCTTTCCGCTGGCCCTGCTGCTGTTGCTGACACTTGTCCTGCTGCAGCACCCCACATTTGCAGCCACGTTATCCGCACCTGCACAGGCCAATGCCGACAGCCCGCTCACCATCACCCTCGATGGCGTCGACAATCCCCGCGACTTCGTCACCATCGTTTCCGCCTCCGCTGCCGAAGGCCACTACGACACCTACGCCTACACCAGCAAAGGCAACAGCGTCGAACTGTTTGCGCCGCTGGAACCGGGTGACTATGAAATCCGCTGGCTGGCTGCCGAAAGCCCCTACGCCACCCGCGCCCGTCACACACTGAAAGTGGTGGCGGTGAGCGCCAGCGTGACAGCACCTGCTTCCGCCGCCATCGCCTCAACCATCAGCATCGAGTGGCAAGGCCCCAACCATCCGCGGGATTTCATCACCCTGGTGCCCGCGGACAGCGCTGAGGGCAACTACGACGCCTACACCTACACCAGCAAAGGCAGCCCACTTACCATCACAGCCCCCACCCAACCCGGCGACTACGAAATCCGCTATCTGAGCGGTCGCGGCTACAAAACCCTGGGGCGCACCGCCATCACCATCAGCGACACCAGCGCCAGCGTGCAATTCACTTCACCGGCACGCATCGGCCAGCAGCTGTCGGTGCAGTGGAGCGGCCCCGCCAACCCGCGCGAATACATCACCGTGGTGAAAGCCGGCAGCGGCGAGCGCGAATACGCGCAGTACACCTATCTGGACAAAGGCAACCCACTGCAACTGCAACTGCCAGACGTCCCTGGCGAATATGAAGTGCGGTATCTGACCGCAGACGCCAGTCGCGTGCTGGCACGGGCACCGCTGACCATCGAAGCCGTCACCGCCAGCGTCGACGGCCCTGCCAGCGCCGTGGCGCGCAGCCTGATCCAGGTGCGCTGGAGCGGCCCCAACAATCCGCGGGATTACATCGCCATCACAACGCCCGGCAAACCGGCAGAGTTTGTCCATTACGGCTACACCGCGCGCGGCAATCCTGTCACGGTGGAAGTGCCGAAACAGCCCGGCACCTACGACATTCACTATCTGACCGCGCAAAGCAATCAATCCCTGGCCCGCACATCACTCACCGTCACACCCGCCAACACGCCGGGCAAACTGCAGGTGCAAGCCGCTGCGGGCAGCAACACTGCGCCGGCCTATGGCGTGGTGGAAGTGGTGCTGGATGCCTCGGGCAGCATGCTGCAGAAGCTGGACGGCAAACGCCGCATCGACATCGCCAAAACCACTCTCAACCAGCTGCTGGGCACGCTGAAAAACTCCAACCAACAATTCGCGCTGCGCGTGTTTGGCCACCGCAAGGCCGACGCCTGCGACACCGAACTGCTATTGCCGCCTGCCCCGGCCCGTAATGCAGCCATCACCCAAACCATCAACAAGTTGGAAGCCAAAAATCTGGCGCGCACGCCCATCGCCGATTCCCTGCAACAGGTCGCGCAGGATCTGCAGGCGATTCAGGGACCGAAGCTGGTGATCCTGCTTACCGATGGCGAGGAAACCTGCGACGGCGATCCGGCGGCAGCGATCAAACAGCTGCGGGCAGCGGGCCTCGACGTGCGCGTGAATATCGTCGGCTTTGCCATTGGCGAATACGCCTTGAAGCAACAGTTTTCTGACTGGGCGGCCGCCGGCGGCGGCGCCTATTTCGACGCCCAGGATGCAACGCAACTGCAGAAGGCGCTGACAGAATCCCTGCAAACCAACTTCATGGTGCTGAACGCCGAAGGCACGGCCGTGGCATCCGGCACACCCGGCGGCGACGCAGTGGAATTACCGCCAGGACAATACCGGATTCGTGCGGGAAATCAGGAACTGCCGGCAACCGTTGAAGCAGGAACCACGACCACGGTGCAGTTACGCTAGATCAGGACGACATCATCTGATGCTCAAGTGAGTCATGCCATTGTCAATGCAAGCCCAGACGATCACTGCGCCCAATCATCTGATTCTCGGCAGGCACTGCTTCATTGTCAGAGCCCGTTCGCTGCCCAATAGATTCAATCAGCGACCGGGCATGACATTGCTGGTAGCCGAAGACCAGCCGCTTGAATTGGACGTCGAAGGATTGCCCGCGGCATCGGCGCACACCTGGCTGTTTGCGCCGGAAGTCCGGCGGCGTTTTGTCAGCGTGCAACCTCACCGAAGCATCACGGTTGAGCCCGCGCATCCCGCCTACGGGCGGCTGTTGCACTGGGCACGGTCGGACGCTCTGGGCTTGAAGCAGTTTGCGTTGACGACAGAACACCGCACGGCACTGGACAGCGTGTCCGATCAGCAGGGATTCGACACCTGGATCGAGCGCCTGCTGGATCAACATCTGCAACCGCACATCAAACCCAATCCGCGCCTGGAATACCTGCTCGCTCTGGTGGATGCCAATGTGGAAAACGGCGCCACCGCCGAACAGATCTGGCAGCAGTTCCGCCAGCGCTATCCCAGCAGTCAGGCACATTGCTCCCATTGGCTGCAGCAATGCATCGGCATCCCGCTGCGCAAACTCATTCTGTGGTACAAGTTGCGTCGTGCCATGGAATCCCTCAGTGACGCCAGACCTGCCACCGAACTGGCACACGCGGCCGGATTTGCCGATTCTGCCCATCTGTCACGTATCTGCCTGCGTACGTTCGGTCTGAACCCTTCCCAAGCCAACGACCACAAAATCCTTCAAGTCAGCCGCCTTTGCGATCGCCAATACTGAGCCTTCAAATCCTGAAGGGGAATTCGTTATGGCGCATCTGGATGTTCTGGTGGTCAGTAGTCTGTTGATAGTGTTGGGCGCGCTGGAGCTGGCCGCAGGCCGTATGCTGATCCGGCGCCAGCCCGACGAACTGGTGGTTGATCTGGTCAGCCTTGGCCAGTTCGTGCTGGTGATAAAGCCGGTGGTGATCGGTGGCGCCGGCGTGCTCCTTGCCCTGCTGGCTCCGCAGCTGCAAGATTCGCTCGCCGATTTGCCGTTGTGGCAGGCCGTATTGCTGGCCATTATTCCCGCCGATTTTTTGCATTACTGGTATCACCGCCTCGGCCACTCACTACCCTGGATGTGGCGCATGCATCGCACCCATCACACCGCCACCGCCATGAGCATCAGCGTGGCCTATCGCGAAAACTGGCGCTGGTTTCTCTTCATGCCCGATATCTGGTACGCAGGATTTCTGGTTTACCTGGGGCTTGGTGAAGCCGTGCTGATCAGCCACCTGATTTTTGGCAGTGCGAATGTGGCCATACACAGTGCTTTCGCCTGGGACAGGATGCTCTATTCAACACCATGGGCCAAGCCGTTCGCGTGGCTGCTGGAAAGACTGATTCAACTGCCCAGCACGCATCGTTCCCATCATGCAGAACTGGATGAGCATGGCAAACCGCCTCATCACAACTTCGCACAGCTGCTGTTTATCTGGGATGTGCTGTTCGGAACGGCCCACTTCGCCCGTGATCGCTATCCGCAGCGCTATGGCATTCCCAATGACCCCGGCGATCCCTGGTATGTGCAGGTGTGGTGGCCATTGCTTCGCTCGCGGAAGGCAGGCAGCGAATATCAATGAAACTTCAAACGGGCGTGTCCAAATGCTTGGACAGGAACGACGATGACGCCGGGCAAAGCCCGGCGAACTGGGATGTTGCCCTGATGTCCTGGGGCGCATCACTTCGGGCAGCGGGTTGATAACCGATTTTCCGGAAAAAGGTTTCGGCTGTCTCTGTCAGCAGATACAGCGATGTTACACCCCGCGACGCAGCGTAATCCTCGGCAAAAGCCACCAGCCTGCGGGCCAATCCTTGCCCCCTGCTCTCCGGCAGCACAGCGAGCGACCGCAGCAGCCCAACGCTTCCGAACAGCTCCAGACCCACGACGGCCGTCAACCTGTCATGGATATGAATACCGAAGAATACCGGTGGCTGCCGGGAAGCAATATCGGCTGTCGGCAGTGCGCACTGCTGCAGCAAATCCTTTACGGCGTCGATTGAAGTGATGACGTTGATCATCGTGGAATCTACCAAAGCAGCCGCATGACGGCTGCTTCTTCGTCTGCTGTTTTCAACCCTTGGCACGCCGGCGCAAAGACAACAACCGGTAGAACGCCAGACCCATGACAAGGAATCCAATGGAACCTGGTTCAGGCACCGGGTTTGGATCAACGAAGGTCTGGAAACTGAAATCCTGGCTGAAGTTCGTCAGTGCCGTCCAGGTTGAACCACCATTGTTGCTGAAGTAGCCCACACCGCCGGCATAGGGATCGGCTGGCGAAAGGTCATCGCCGGTGAAGGTGTCGAAAGAACCGCGCGTCCAGTTGTATTCCTGTTGGAACGGGGTCGTGCTGGACAGCATGATCGCGTACATCTCGCCGGCAACCACATCGAGCAGGTACGAGGAAAAATCCACTGTCTCCAGGGAAAACGGATCATTGTCCACAGCGGCAGGCGTCAGGCTTCCGGACGCCAGAACAGCAGCCAGATCAGGAAGTCCCCCGCTGGTACCCAGGATACTGACGGTGAGATTTTCGGTCGCCTTGTCGAACAGGCCCAGGCCTACCGCCGTGAGCTGGCCGGAAATTCCAGCCGTGAACGTTTGCGCAAGCACATACTCATTCGTTGGCGTTTCATAAATGGAGTAGGCCGATATACCACCACTCGCCGGATAGGTAACCGACTGATCCAGCACCGGCGCCGCCAGCGCCGGTTGCGCCGCGGCCATCACCACCGCCGCGAATGCAAGCGACGTCACGGTGGACATGAGATTTTGCTTTACAGCACAGGTTGGTAGTTTGTATTCCACAGTATTCATGTTGACCCCACTATTCCAATTAGTTAGCGATAGATCTGCCCACTTCGAACCCGCAATGTGGCTAGACTCAATTACCAACAACAAAATGAATAACTGAAAAGAGCGAACATTTTTCAAACTGCCGGCAGACGTTCCAGTGCAATGGGATGATGAGCAAAGGTTGCTTTCCCCATTACTACTTTTACAGGGATGGAACAAAATTGCTATTCATTAGTAGTGATGAAGAATGGGGAATAAAACCCTCTCAACAGCGCTACCCGCGCAATTGCCCGATTGTTTACGTCTCGCCGTCTGTAAACGAACCCCGACTTTTGTCCGGCCAGGCAGCAGGAACCGCGCCGGCTCGCGGCGTCCTTCAGGGCCTCCTGCCGGCCGTTTCTCTCCCTGGGGAACCCTTCGGGCATCCGGGGCTTCCGTATGCTCTCCCGGGGCATTGGCCCACCTTCCCGGACTCCCGGCAGCCTTCCCCGGGGCTCAGGCATCCGTCCGGGTATTCCCGCTACCGCCAAGGCCCTTCCCCACCCCCCCATTTCTGCTAGACTGCGCACACTTTCACAGCGCTGGAATCTGTCGACGGATCAATGGCTACACGACACCCTACCCCCTCTTTCACCTGCCCCCCCGGAGCCTGCTGACATGCGCCAGGATCTGGAAACCATCCAGCAATGGGTCAAGCCCGGCGCGTCGGTGCTCGACCTGGGCTGCGGCAACGGCTCACTGCTGGCCCATCTGCGCGACACCAAGAACATCGTCGGCTATGGCCTGGAAATCAATCAGGATCAGATACTTGAGTGCATCAAGAAGAACGTCAACGTGATCGAGCAGGATCTGGACGAAGGCCTGAACAACTTCGATTCCGGCAGCTTTGACGTGGTAATCATGACGCAGGCGATCCAGGCCGTGCACTATCCCGACCGGGTGCTCGACGACATGCTGCGGGTGGGCAAGGAGTGCGTGATCACCTTCCCCAATTTCGGCCACTGGAAGTGCCGCTTCTACCTGGCGCTGAAAGGCAGAATGCCGGTGTCGAAGGTCTTGCCCTATACTTGGTACAACACGCCCAACATCCATCTGTGTACGTTCAAGGATTTTGAAGCGTTATGTCGTCGCAAGCATCTTAAAATTCTCAATCGTACGGTAGTGGACATGAATTACCGCGACAGTTTCCTGATGCGGCTCATGCCCAATCTGTTTGGCGAAACAGCTGTCTATCACGTGACGAGGTAAGCCATGAAAAAATCCCTTTCGCTGTTGTTGTCGCTGTGTCTGCTGGTGTTGTTAAGTGTTTCCGCCCGCGCGGAAAAGTTTGTGGAAGACGATCAGTATGTGGTGCACTACAACGCTTTCAATTCCACCATGCTGAAACCCGAAGTGGCGAAAGCCTATGACCTGATGCGCAGCCGGCAGCGTGCGATCATGAATATCGCGGTGCAGCGCAAGATGCCGGATGGCTCGCGCAAGGCGGTGATGGCGCAGTTGCAGGGCTACACCGGCGCACTGGGCGGCAGTGAGCGGCCGCTGGATTTCAAGGTGGTGACGGAAGGTGATGCCATTTACTATCTGGCGGAGTTTCTGATCGGCAACGGCGAGAAGCTGAATTTCGACATCAAGGTGACACCGACACCGGGTTCTGCACCGATCAAGATTGCGTTCAGCCAGGAATTTTTTCAGGATTAAGATGTTCCCCAGCAGTGAATTGGTGGTTGCCACCGGCAACAAAGGCAAGCTCAACGAAATCAGCCAGCTGCTCGCGCCCCTGAATATTACGGTGCGCGGGCAGCAGGATTTCGCCATTGCCGAAATCGAGGAAACCGGCCTCACCTTCGTCGAAAACGCCATTCTGAAAGCGCGCAACACCTGCGCCCACACCGGCAAACCCGCGCTGGCGGATGATTCCGGTATCGAAGTGGATGCGCTCGACGGCGTACCCGGCATTTACAGCGCGCGCTATGCCGGCGTCGGTGCCAGCGATGCGGCCAACGTGGACAAGCTGTTGAAGGCGCTGCACGGTGTGCCGGAGCAGGAGCGCGCGGCACGCTTTCAGTGTGTGATGGTGTACCTGCGCCACGCCAACGATCCCACGCCGATCATCTGCCAGGGCACCTGGGAAGGCCGCATTGCGTTTGAGCCCGCCGGCGCCAACGGTTTTGGCTATGATCCGGTATTCTGGGTGCCGCAGCATCAGTGCACGGCCGCACAACTTTCCCCCGCCGTAAAAAACAGCCTGAGCCATCGCGGCCAGGCGCTGCAAAAGATGCTCGCCGCGCTGCAGCAAACCCGTCATGGTTGATTCCGCGCGCACGCCGGCGGCCATTCCGCTGGCGCTGTACATTCACGTCCCCTGGTGCATTCGCAAGTGTCCCTATTGTGATTTCAACAGTCACGAAACCAAGGTGATGCCCGAAGCGGAATATCTGCAGGCACTGCTGCAGGATCTGCAGCAGGATGCAGCGCTGGCGCAGGGCCGCGCGATCCAGTCCATTTTTATCGGCGGCGGCACGCCCAGTCTGTTTGCGGCCGACAGCTACGCGCAATTACTGCAGGACATTCACGCCATCGTGCCCATCGCCCGCGATGCCGAAATCACCCTGGAGGCCAATCCCGGCACCTTCGAATACCAGAAGTTCAGGGGCTTTCGCGTGGCGGGCATCAATCGCCTTTCCATCGGCGTGCAAAGTTTCAATTCCGCGCATCTGCAGGCGCTGGGGCGCGTGCACGATCGTGATGAAGCCATCCGCGCCATCGGTGCTGCGCGCGAGGTGGGTTTTGAGCGGCTCAACATCGATCTGATGCACGGCCTGCCGCAGCAATCGGTGCAGGATGCGCTGGCAGATCTGCAGCAGGCGGTGACGCTGCAACCGAGTCATCTGTCCTGGTATCAACTCACCATCGAGCCCAACACGGTGTTTTATTCCAAACCGCCGCGCCTGCCCGATGACGAGCTGCTGTGGGAGATCGATCAGGCCGGCAAGCAGTTCATCGCAGCGAGCGGTTTTTCCCAGTATGAAATCAGCGCCTACGCCAGGCCGGGTTTTGCGTGCGCGCACAATCTGAATTACTGGCTGTTCGGTGATTATCTGGCGATCGGTGCCGGTGCTCATGGCAAGATCACGGATCAGCAAACAGGCGTGATCACCCGCTACCAGAAAACCCGCTTGCCGAAGGATTATCTAGCGGCGGACAAACCGTTCACCGCGCAGCGCAACGTCGTGCGCGTGGAAGAATTGCCGTTTGAATTTTTCATGAATGCCTTGCGCCTGAACCAGCCCATCGCCAAGTCGTTGCTGGTGGAGCGCACGGGGCTGCCGCTCGCAACCGTGGATGAAGCAGTGGCCGAGGCGGTGCGCAAAAGTCTGCTGATGGACAGCGGCACGCACTGGCAGACCACGCCCCAGGGCCAGTTGTTTCTGAACGAACTGCTGCAGCTGTTTTGACGTGAAGAGCTTGCGATGAACGCCCACCCGAATTCCATTCTGAATTTGCGCCGGTTGGAACTGGCGCAGTCCACCCGCGTGTTTCGCGCCCGTGGCAGCAAGGTGATCCGCTGTGATCACTGCGTGCTGCCGCAGGCGGATTGCATCTGCAACGACAAGCCCGCCATCACCTGCCGCAGCGCGTTCTGCTTTCTGGTGTACAAGGACGAAGTCTACAAGCCGAGCAACAGCGGCCGCCTGATTGCGGATGTGGCGCCGGACAATCACGCCTTTCTGTGGCAGCGCACAGTGCACGATCCCGCCCTGCTCGCACTGCTGGCTGATCCGCGCTATGCGCCCATCGTGGTATTTCCCCACGCCTATGCCGAGGATCATCGCCGCCTGGATTCACCGCTGGAACTGGAAACGGTGCAGGCGGGCCGGATTCCGCTGTTCGTGATGCTCGAAGGTACCTGGCGCGAGGCGAAGAAAATGTTCAAGAGCCCGTATCTGGCGGCATTGCCGGTGCTGGGCATTCAGCCGCAACAGGCGTCACGTTATCTGATGCGGGATGCAGCGCTGGACTTTCAGCTGTGCACGGCAGAAGTGGGGGTTGAAGTGTTGACACTGGCGCAGGAACAGGCCGCGGCGCAGGCGCTGGCAGACTATTTCACCACGTTCTGCCAGCGTTATACGGTGGTCAGGCCGCATCTGGTGGACAAGCAGCGCTAGCCGGCCGCTGCGCGGCAATGGTGCCTGCCAGTGACAACAGCAGCGGCAGAATCACCAGCGTGGCCAGCGCGCTCACGATCATGGCCATGCCGATCAACGCACCCAGATCCACCAGCGGCTGCAGATTCGATACGGTCAGCACCATGAAGCCCGCCGACAGCGACAGCGAATTCACGATGATCGGCCAGCTCACTTCCTGCAGCGCCTGACGAATGGCAGCCAACCGATCCCGCCCCTGGCGCTCGGCCCGCAACACCGCTTCGATAAAGTGAATGCCGTAGTCGATGCTGATGCCCAGCACGATGGCAGAAATCAGACTGGTGGCGATGTCCAGATCCATGCCCAGCAAACGCAGGGCGGCGAAATTGAGCAGCAGCGTGAATCCCAGCGGCACAATGGCGATCACGCCGATCTTGCTGCTGCGGAACAGTACTGCCATGATCGCGAACATCAGCACGGCACTGAGCCCCATGCTGCTGATCTGGCCGTGCACGATGGCATCGGTGGCAGTGAGTGCCAGCCCCGCCACGTCGGTCATGCCAATACTGATCTGTTGCGGCACGGGAATGCGCTTGATCTCGTCGATGGCGGCACGGATAACCGATGCACGATCCGTGTCGAACAGAAGCACCATGCGCCCTTCCTGGTAGCCGGTATCCGCCACGTCGCGAATGTCCTGACCGGCGCTGTTGTCGTACAGCAGATAGAACTGGGCGGCGAGTTGCGAATCCATGTCCGCCGGCAGTTTGTCGCGCGCTCCATCACGCAATACCTGATCCAGCCGCTTGAGAAAACTGTTGGGCGACAGCACCACATCCACATGCGGATTGCGCTTCATGACCTGCTCGACGCGCTCGATGTACTGGATCACCTCGTTGCTGTAGAGCGCACCAGCCTCCTTGCCCATCAGGCGGATCGACAGCGGTGTCATGCCCCTGAAGTGCTGCTTGATGGCGGTGTCGTCGATCCGCACCTGGGAATCTTCCGGATACAGCACGATGCCTTCGTAATCCACCCGCACCTGTTGCGCCAGATACGCCGAACCGCACGCCAGCAGCACCAGCAGCGCGCCCATCACCGGCCGGCTGCGCAGCGACAGTCCTCCCAGCCACTGGGCAACAGTGCTGACGGCGCTCACCAGCAGCGATTGCCCTTCCCCCGTCTTCATGGGTTTGCGGGTCTGACGCAACATCAGAATCGCCGGCACCAGCACCAACGTGTACACGTAGGCGAAGATCACACCCAGGCAAACAAAAATACCGAATTCCTTCACGAACACGATATCGGTGAAAGACAGCGACAGAAAACCCAGCGCGGTGGTGATGGTGGTGAAGGTCATGGCGCGGAACAGATCACGGTAAGCGGCCTCGATGGCGGCGCGCACCCGCTGGCCGTTGTCCGTCAGCTTGCGATAGAAGTGGGTGAGGAAATGGATCGAATCCGCCACCGACGCCGCCATCACAAAAATCGGAATCATGGTGGTGATCATGTTCTGCTGGATATCCAGCAACGGCAACAGACCGAGCGTCGACACCAGACTGGTGATCGCCACCAGCAGGGTCAGCAGCACACCTTCGGCGGAACGGAAACTCAGCGCCAGGATGATCACGATCACCAGCAGCACCAGCGGAAAGAAACGATCGTTATCCTGTTTGATGTAATCCGCCAGTACGCTGAAGATCACCGCCGATCCTCCCACGCTGACCCGATGGCCCGGCTCCACCTCCGCCACGATGTCCATCACGCTGTTACGGGCGCGCCCCACCACACCCGCGTTGTCCGGCTGCGCCTTCAGCTGGATCTGGATCATGGTGGCCTGATGATCCTTCGACACATACGTGCCCAGCAGCATGGGATTGTCTTCGATGCGCCGGCGCAGCTGCGCGAAGTCGTCCGCGCTGTCCGGCATGTCCTCCACCAGCAGCACGGATTCCAGACTGTCGTCGATGTCCACCAGATCTTCGGCCGTGGTGAGGCTGCGCACCCGCGCCACCGGATCAACCATCAATTTCAGTTGACGCAGAAACTGGATGTCGCCGGCGAAGACTTTGCGGTTTTTGCTTTGCAGGGTCTGAATCAGACTGTCGATGGCCTGGGTGTCGGCGGGCTGCAGGCCATCCTGCAGGATGGCATCCACGGCGGCACTGGCACCGACGGCGGCACCCAGTTTGCGCAAGGCTTCGATATCCTGTTCGTTACTCAGGTTGAGGCGTTCGAACTGACCGGTAAGGCGTTGCACCAGCTGCGGCAGCGATGTCTGGTACACGGTGCCACTGTCCGGCTTCACCACCACGGTGATCGACGCGCCGGTGCCGTTGAACAGGCTGGTCATCTCCAGATCCATCACGCGGGCCGGATGGGAGCGATCGAGCATGTAACTGGAAGGATTGGTTTGCAGGTAAATCAGCTGGGCGCCGAAAAATCCCACCAGTGCCAGGCACAACAGCAAGCACCAGCGGGGATGATTCAGAATGAAGTGTAATCCGCGCATCGAAGAATCCATCTTTCGTCATGACCACCGCCAGTGCGGATGGCAGTACCGCGATCCGACAGGGCCGGACGCTGAAAGGGATTCAACTCGCCTGGGAGCCAGCGACTGCTGGCAAATGGCATGGCCGAACTTCTGATAGCGCTATCGACTCACTGTCGCTGCACACGGTGTGACACCGTGGCTGCAGGATCGTACACGAATCTCCGGTTGCGTGCGAATGGCCTGCGCCAGCTGCGCTGAGTCGCCGGCGAACGATTCGCTGAAATAGATGCTCACCACCATGCCCATGGGGCCGCTCTGGGGCAGTTGTTCGACCCGATAGCCCAGTGACGGCAAATGGCCGGGAAAACGCTCGCCGGCCGCGTTGGCCTGGGCGTCATCCAGCAGCACCAGCGACAGCGGCTCGTCGAAGCCACCCACGTAATCCAGAAACGACAGCGTATCCAGATTGCGTTTGCTGGTGATGCGAATCCAGGTGCGATCCTGTTGCGGATCGAGGGGATTTTGCAGCATGCCCGCTTCGTCGTCGCTCACCTGGCCGTCCACCACGATGGTGGCGGTGGGATCGGCGGCCGTCATGACCTCGGCGCCCAGCAGGTTGTTGAAATCCAGCACCATGCTCACCTTGGGATCGTACACCACCGAGCGCAACAGGCGCGGCATCTCGCCCCGCACGTCATAGATCACGGCGCGGGGATAGTGATGGATCTGCAGGCTCAGGGTGATCAGCGGCACCCCCACCAGGTACACCTCGAATTCCGCCTGGGTGGTGGTGCGGATGGGGCCGATGATGGCGCCTTCGGGCCGGGCCACCATGTCGTCGTTGTCGAAGGTCATGCGCACCAGCGGGCCGCCGGCACCGCCAACGACATTGAGCTTCATGCTGTCGAGGGGTGATTCCCCCACGAAACCGGGAAACTGGATGTCGTCCCACAGCAGGTGATTGCCTTCGCGGTAACGCAGGGAATAGAAGTCGGTTTCCACCAGGCCCATTTCCGCGCTGTAGCGCACGTACTGTTCTTCCGAACGCAGGCGGGCGTTGCGCAGCAGGTACACGTAGCGGGTGTTGCCCTGGCTGTCCTGCAGGCTGATTTCCGCCAGCACGACGCCGTCGGTGGGCGTGCGTGGCGGCAGGCGCGGCCCCGCATCCTTGAACACGAACAGCAGCTTGTCGCTGGCATTGAGCACACCCGCCTTGCCGGCCATGGGCACATCCCAGCCACTGAAGTACGGCGCGCCATCGGCATTGTAGTGATCGATCTGGAAGGGAACCGGTTCGAAGGCATCGTCGATCATCGCCGCCAGCGACAGTTGTTGCAGCGGCAAGCCCAACGCCATCGCCAGATCCTCGCCGTCGATCATCACCGTGCGAAACGCTTCATTCACCGGCAACGGTGGCAGCGTCAGCGCCTGTACCGATATTCCCCAAGGCAGCATCAGCCATACCAGCATCAGCACGCGCAGTTCCTTCATGCCCGTCTCCCGTTGTTGTGCTTGTTTTTGTGGTGGGTGGGGCGATGGTAGCAGCGTGCGGCGCGCGCTCAATTGCCGGGGCGCTCACCGGATTGGCAGGAACTGACAAGGTTGTTTTTCTGCGGTTTTTTTTGCTTTTTATTAAGCCGCTTGCTTTCGCGATGAAAAACCTTGGCGGACGATGCTTACAACAATCCTGCTGCGCGCGCGGTGACGAGGGCTTCGGTGCGGTTTTTCGCGTCCAGTTTGCGCAGGATGTTCTTCATGTGGGTTTTGGCAGTGTGGGTGGAAATGTGCAGCGCCGTCGCGATTTCGCTGTTGGATTTGCCCTGGGCCAGCAGAGCCAGCACAGCACGTTCGCGTTTGCTGATGACGACAGTACTTGGCGCGGGCGCGGAAGATAGTAGCGCTTCCACCGGCGCAGGATTGCCCTCGTGCAGCCAGAGCGCTTCACTGCGCAGCAGGCAGTGAGCCGCCAGTTGATCGGTGAGAAGCTGCGCTTCGGCCGCTGCGGAATTCGGCCCGAGGGTGTTCCGCAGCCAGTGGACGTTACCCAGCACGATCAGCGCCTGCAGCCGGTGCACGGTGCGTGCCTGTTGCGCGGCCCGCTGGGCGATGGCGGTGGCGAGCGCTTCGGCTTCGGCAAAGCGGCCCAGTTGCGCCAGCACCCCGGCATCCAGCAGGCGTTCTTCCACCTGGGCAAAGGGAATGTCCGTGGCCAGATCCACGGGATGATGATTCAGCCATTGCTGCAATTCCTGGCGCCGGTTCTGCCGCAGGGCGATGCGGCGACGCCAGGCGTCCACCGGTGCCCAGCCCCAGTTCCAGTTCAGGTGAAGGCGGGACTGCGCCGCTTCCACCCGGCTCAGGTATTCCAGGCTGGTGTGCAGGTCGCCGTGGAAGTAGTGCACGCGCACGGCGCAGAAATAGATCAGCGCGGTGCGCAGGCTCGACGCGGCATGATCGGCAAACCGCAGCAGCGGTTGTAGGCGGCGCTGGGCGTCGTCCAGTTCACCCCGGGCAATGAGGATGTCGAAGGGCGGCAGATCCAGCCAAAGATCAGTGGCGCCTTCGTGGGGAAAGGTTTGCAGCCACTCGCGGGTGCGGGCGCAGATGGCCAGGGCCTCGTCGAACTGACCCGACAGGTAGAGCGCCGACATCCAGTAGCCCAGCGCCAGGATCACGTGGTAGTGGTGCCGTTCCTGCTGGGCGCACACCAGCGCCCGCGCCAGGGCCGCCGAGGCGTCGCCCATGTGGCCCTGCATGTAGGTGAGCAGGCCGATGGTCAGCAGCGGACGGCTGCGCCAGGGC
>JAGUVW010000040.1 GCA_020062665.1 Pseudomonadales bacterium | reverse complement strand
GCCGGCGATCACACCATAGCGGGAAATGTCCGCCATCGGCACTTCTTCAATCGCCACAATGCTGCAGCGGAACTGCTTGTAGAGTTTCACCATCTGGGTCATGACGCCTTCGGACTGCTCTACGCAGAGGTCGTCCGCCAGGATCACGCCGAACGGTTGATCGCCCACCATGACGCGAGAGGTCAGAATGGCATGGCCGAGGCCTTTCATTTCCGACTGGCGGGTGTAGGTGAAGGTGCAGCTGTTGATGACCTTGCGAATGCTGTCCAGGTACTTTTCCTTGCCGGTGCCGCGGATCTGGTGCTCCAGCTCGTAACTGATATCGAAGTGGTCGGCGATGGCGCGTTTGCCCCGTCCAGTCACGAATCCGATATCGGTCAGACCGGCTTCCATGGCTTCTTCCACCCCGTATTGCACCAGGGGCTTGTTGACGATGGGCAGCATTTCCTTGGGCTGTGACTTGGTGGCGGGCAGGAAGCGGGTACCGTATCCGGCGACCGGGAAGATACATTTAGTGAGCATGGCTAACATCCAGGTTAAGGCTGATTGGAACTGAAATGGTGCACAAAGGCCGAACTGCGCGAATTCTACACGCTCCGGGGGGGTATCTTCCAGCCGGGCGAATTGGCTTGTGATTAGTACCACATCTGTCAAAACAGTCAGTTATACTGATGAAAGGTTTCTGCGGTCTGATGGCCTGGGGAGCACCATGAAAGAGTCCGGCAATCCGTTGTTCGACTTCATCCTCTTCGGCGGTAGTGGCGATCTGGCGCTGCGCAAACTGCTCCCGGCGCTCTATCACGTCTATCGTTCCAATCCGTTCCAGCCAGGCACCCGCGTGGTGTGCGTGGGACGCTCTCTCACCCGCCGTGATGTTTTTCTGGAACGGGTCGAAGCCAAGCTGCAACAGTATCTGCCAGTGGAATCCTGGGATGAAGTCAGCTGGCAGCAGTTTTCCAAACATTTGCATTACGTATCCATCGACGCGCACAAATCGGAATCCTACCGCGCGCTGAGGGAACATCTGAGCAGCGACCAGCGCCCCCGGGTATTCTACTTTTCCACTCACTCGTCGCTTTACGGGCAGATCGCCTCCAGTCTGGGCAGCCATGATTTCATCACGCCATCGTCGCGGGTAGTGCTGGAAAAGCCCATCGGCCGCAATCTGGCGTCGGCGCAAACCATCAGCGGTCAGATGTCGAATTATTTCACCGAATCCCAGATCTATCGCATCGACCACTATCTGGGCAAGGAAACCGTGCAGAACCTGCTGGTGCTGCGCTTTGCCAATCCACTGTTCGAGTCCTTGTGGAATCATCACTACATCGATCACATCCAGATTTCGGTGTCCGAATCCATCGGCGTTGAAAGCCGTGGCGAGTTCTATGAGGAAACCGGCGCGCTGCGGGACATCGTGCAGAACCATCTGCTGCAGATGCTGTGTATCGTGGCGATGGAGCCGCCGTCGAATCTCGATCCCGATCGCATTCGCGATGAAAAACTGAAAGTACTGCGCTCACTGCGGCCACTGCAGGACGGCAACATCAACCATCAGGTAGTGCGCGGGCAATACACCGCTGGCATCGTGGATGGCAAGGAATGCCTGGGCTATTGCGAGGAAGAAGGTGTCAGCGATTCCAGTAACGTGGAAACCTTCGTCGCGCTGAAAGTGCTGATCGACAACATGCGCTGGTCAGGCGTGCCATTCTATCTGCGCACGGGCAAACGTCTGCCCCGGCGCAGCTGCGAAATCGTGGTGCAGTTCAAGGAAATTCCGCATTGGATTTTCGCGACAGCGAAGGGCCAGATGATGAACAACCAATTGGTGATCACGCTGCAGCCCAATGAATCGATCACACTGAAACTCTGCGGCAAGCGGCTTGGCCCCGGCATGGATGTGCGCACGATTGACCTCAACCTGAGTCCGTCGGTACGCGGCAACAAGCGTTCGCCGGAAGCGTACGAGCGCCTGCTGCTGGATGTAGTCAACGGCGATCAAACCCTGTTCCTGCGCCAGGATGAATTGGAAGAAGCCTGGTCGTGGGTCGATCCAATTCTGCAGCACTGGGAAAGCACCAGCGCGCCACCGGAATATTATGCGGCGGGCACGTGGGGCCCCGCTGGTGCCACGCTGCTGCTGGCACAGGATGGAAGTGTCTGGTATGAAGGCGTCAAATAGATTGTGGGAACTCTGGCAGTGCCGCGACGAAGCGGACGCAGCGCGCCGTTGCGCCGACGCGCTGGTATTGTTACTGCGCGAACGGCTGGACACGCAGACGCGGGTTTCGCTGTTTCTGTCGGGTGGAAAGTCCCCTGCCGCAGTGTTCGATCTGCTTGCCCACGCCGTGCTGGACTGGTCGCGCGTGGACGTTTTTCTTGTCGATGAACGCTTCGCGCTGGAACAGCCTGCCGATCAGAATATTGGGATGGTGCGCCAGCATCTGCGCCATCACGAAGCGACCCATGCTCACTTTCACGATGTTCTGACGGCACCCACGCTGGAAGGCTGCGTTGAACAGGCCAATGCACTGACCGCTCACATCCACCAGCCCGACATCGTGCTGCTGGGGATGGGGCTGGATGGACACACTGCATCGCTGTTTCCGGACTCCAGCGACTTTGCCACCGCAATGAAAAGCACCCAGCACTATGTTGCTGTCCACCCTGCAGCTGCTCCGCATCCGCGCATTTCCATGAGTTTTCCGTGGTTGAGCCAGGCGCGCGCACTGTTGCTGTTCATTCCCGGCGCTGACAAGTGGCGAGCCTTCCAGCATTTTGTGGTGGAAGAACAAGGCACATCACCCCTGCACCCGCTGCTGAAAACACTGGGCGCATCCGCCACCGTCATTGCTACCGGAGGGGAATCCCCATGACCCATCCCGCCATTCTCGCCATCACCCAACGCATTCGCGAGCGCAGCCAACCGACCCGCAGCGACTACCTGCGCAACTGTGATCTGGCGCGGGCCAAACCCACCGCGCGCGCCAGAATCGGCTGCACCAACCTTGCCCACAGTTACGCTGCAGCGGCGCCCGACGAAAAGATCCTGCTGCGCCATACCGAGAAAACACCGAACATCGGCATTGTCACCGCGTACAACGACATGCTGTCGGCGCATCAGCCGTACGGCCACTATCCGGATCAGATCAAGCAGGCTGCTCTGCGCGCCGGTGCTACTGCACAGGTCGCCGGCGGTGTGCCCGCCATGTGCGATGGCGTTACCCAGGGCGAACCGGGCATGGAGCTGTCGCTGTTCAGTCGCGACACCATTGCGTTGTCTACTGCGGTTGCGTTGTCCCATCACGTTTTCGATGGCGCACTGTATCTGGGTATCTGCGACAAGATCGTGCCCGGCATGCTGATGGGGGCACTGTCGTTTGGTTTTCTGCCCGGATTGTTTATTCCGTCAGGCCCCATGCCCAGCGGACTTTCCAACGAGGAAAAAAGCCGTATCCGCATCGCCCACGCCGAAGGCAAGGTGGATCGGGATGTGTTGCTGCAATCAGAGGAAGCGTCCTATCACTCCGCCGGCACCTGCACGTTTTACGGCACCGCCAATTCCAATCAGATGCTGCTGGAAATGATGGGGCTGCAATTGCCGGGAAGTTCGTTCGTGACACCGGATACGCCGCTGCGGCGCGCACTGACGGAACTGGCAGTTGCCACGCTGGCAGAAAAATGCAAATCGCAAACGAAAGGTATCGGCGAATTGCTGGAGGCAGAAAACATCGTCAACGCCATTATCGGGCTGCTGGCCACCGGTGGCTCCACCAATCACACGCTGCACCTGGTGGCCATCGCCAAGACGGCCGGCTGGTTGATCGACTGGCAGGACATTGCCAATCTGTCGGCACTCATTCCGCTGCTGGCAAAGCTCTATCCCAACGGCGCTGCAGACGTCAACGATTTCCACCGTCTGGGGGGTACGCCGGCCGTCATGCGCACGCTCGCGGACAACGGCCTTCTTTTTCCGGAAGTTGAAACCGCCCATGGCCTGCCGTTGACGCACACCGCGCTCTATCCCGTGTGGCAGCAGGAGCAACTGCACTGGCGCGACACGCCCACACCGTCGCCCGACGGCAGCATTCTGCGCCCGGCCAATTCACCGTTTTCCACCACCGGCGGTTTGCGTTTGCTGCAAGGCAACCTGGGGCGCGCCATCATCAAGACCTCTTCCCTGCCGAAGGACATCCCCGACTTCATAGCAGCACCGGCGCGGGTTTTTCCTGACCAGGAAAGTTTTCTGCGCGCCTATAAGAATGGCGAGTTGCAGCTGGATTTTGTGGCGGTGCTGCCAGGACAAGGGCCCGCGGCCAACGGCATGCCGGAGTTGCACAAGCTGTCGCCGGCGCTTACGTCGCTGCAGAATCAGGGTTTCAAAGTGGCACTGCTGACGGACGGCCGCATGTCCGGCGCGTCGGGAAAATTTCCTGCCGCCATTCACGTCACACCGGAAGCCTGTCGCGGCGGACTGATCGGTAAAATTCAGACCGGCGACCTGATCCGGATCGACTGGAACAGCAACCAGATCAATCTGCAGGTCGATGCCGCCATTCTGATTCAGCGCAACGACTTTGTTCTGCCCCCTGCGCCGCCCACGTTGGGCCGGCAACTGTTCAGCAATGCCCGCGCCCAGGTGTCCCCGGCGGATCAGGGCGCGAGTTTCATCCTGTGAGGCCTCATGGAATCGATCACGCCCTTCTTCGCCAACAACAAAAAAATCGTGCCGGTGATTGCACTGCCGGAACTGGATATGGCGCTGCCGCTGGCCGACACACTTGCCGCCTGCGGTTTCACTATTTTGGAAATCACACTGCGCACGCCCTGCGCACTGGATGCCATCCGTCAGATTGCCCGTGAGCGGCCCGCCATCAAAGTCGGCGCCGGCACCGTGAAAAATGTCGCCCAGCTGCAGGCCGCCGAGGATGCTGGCGCGCAATTCATCGTGAGCCCGGGACTGGATCTGGCAATGGTCAGCAAGGCCCGTAGCGCGAAGCTGCCGCTGGTGCCCGGCATCATGACCGCCACCGAACTCATGCAGGCAGAGAACGAAGGTATTCCCGTGGTGAAACTGTTCCCTGCCACGCTGGCGGGCGGCACGGATTTCATCGACGCGATGAAGCCGGTATTCCCCGGCATGCTGTTTTTCCCCACTGGGGGAATCAACGAGGAATCAGCAGCGGAATTTCTGGCGCGGGAAAACGTGCTGTGTATCGGAGGGAGCTGGCTGACGCCGGCGCGTTTGATGCAGCAGCGGGACTGGCCAAAAATTCATGAAGTGGCGTCCCGCTGCTGAAAATGATTTACATGTGGTAATCGGCTTGCGGATGTTCAGCGATTTCGATCAGCACCCCGTCGGTGCATTTCGGATGAATCCACGCCACGCGGGTATTGTGGGCGCCGGGCTTGGGCGCATCTGACAGGAACTCATAGCCCTTCTCTTTCAGCCGCTTCATATCGCCTTCCACGTCATCAGTGCGGAAGCAGATGTGATGCAGGCCGCCACCTTTCTTCTCCAGATACTTGGCGATGGGGCCTTCGCCCCGCAGGGGATGCACCAGCTCGATCTGGGTGCCGTCGATGGGGAAGAACGCGGTGGAGGTCTTGGCGTCTTCCACGTCCTCGCAGCCTTTATAGGTAATGCCAAAGTCTTCCGCGAAACGCTTGATGGCCTTCTCGATGTCCGGCACAGCGATGGCGATATGGTCGAGTCCGATAATCATGGTGTCCCCTCTAATACAATCGGCAAACAGGTTGGCAAAGGCGGTATTCTACGGTCGAAGCCCCCACGCGGGAAGTCGAATCGCCGGTCAACCCGCAGGTATCACAGGCAAAATTGCCCCGAAATCAGTACTTTGTTGCCAATTGTTACAGCTTCGAACGCGACAACGGATGATTTTCGCCGCCTGTTTGGGTAGTCTACCGGCGCTTTTGGTGGGGCTTTCCCCGCCCGGCCTGCCCCCTGTCGTTCCGAATTCCCCCTGTTCCCCTTACAATGACCACTTTTGGGGAAAGTGACCGGCACGGGTGACTGCTCGGACACCGACATAGATAGCGTGCGAATTGAGGTAGTTATGACGAACAACAGCGATAAGGCTACATTGGCTCAGTGGGAAGCATTGGCCGCCAAGGAATCCAAGGGCAAATCACCGGATCACCTGGTCTGGAAAACGCCGGAAGGCATCGACGTCAAACCTCTCTACACCGCAGCAGATATCAAAGACCTCCCCTACGCCGACACCATGCCGGGCCTTGCCCCCTTCGTCCGCGGCCCCAAAGCCACCATGTACGCCGGCCGCCCCTGGACCATCCGCCAATACGCCGGCTTCTCCACCGCCGCTGAATCCAACGCTTTCTACCGCAAGAACCTGGCTGCCGGCCAGCAAGGCGCTTCCGTCGCATTCGACCTGGCTACTCACCGTGGCTATGACTCTGACCACCCGCGCGTGACCGGTGACGTTGGCAAAGCCGGCGTAGCCATTGATTCCGTGGAAGACATGAAAATCCTGTTCGACGGCATTCCGCTGGATACCGTTTCCGTCTCCATGACCATGAACGGCGCGGTACTGCCGGTACTGGCCATGTACATCGTCGCCGCCGAAGAACAGGGCGTGAGCCAGGACAAACTGTCCGGCACGATCCAGAACGACATCCTGAAAGAATTCATGGTGCGCAACACCTATATCTACCCGCCGGAAGGCTCCATGCGCATCATCGCCGACATCATCGGCTACACCTCGGAATTCATGCCGAAGTACAACTCCATTTCCATCTCTGGCTACCACATCCAGGAAGCAGGCGCCGACGCCGCCCTGGAACTGGCGTTCACCCTGGCCGACGGCAAGGAATACATCGAAACCGCACTGAAAGCCGGTCTGGACATCGACCAATTCGCGCCGCGCCTGTCGTTCTTCTTCGGCATCGGCATGAACTTCTACATGGAAATCGCCAAGCTGCGCGCCGCGCGTCTGCTGTGGGACCGCATCGTCAAGGAATACAACCCGAAGAAAGCCGACTCCCGCATCCTGCGCACCCATTGCCAGACCTCCGGCTGGTCGCTGACAGAACAGGACCCGTACAACAACGTCATCCGCACCACCATCGAAGCGCTTGCCGCAGTATTCGGCGGCACCCAGTCCCTGCACACCAACGCCTTCGACGAAGCCATCGCACTGCCCACCGAGTTCTCCGCCCGCATCGCCCGCAACACCCAGATCGTGATCCAGGAAGAAACCGGCATTACCAAGGTCGTCGACCCATGGGGCGGCTCGTACATGATGGAAAAACTCACCCAGGATATCGCCGACAAGGCGTGGGCCATCATTGAAGACGTACAGGCTCGCGGCGGCATGGCCAAAGCCATCGAACAAGGCGAACCCAAGCTGCGCATCGAAGAATCCGCAGCCCGCAAACAGGCCCGCATCGACCGCGGCGAAGACGTTATCGTGGGCGTGAACAAATACGTCCTGAAGAAAGAAGACGAAATCGACGTGCTGGAAATCGACAACACCTCCGTGCGCGAGCAGCAGATCGCCCGCCTGAAGGAAATCCGCGCCAGCCGCGACGCCAAAGCCTGTCAGGCAGCGCTCGATGCCCTCACCGCCTGGGCCAAATCCGGCGAAGGCAACGGCTTGGATCTGGCCATCAAGGCTGCCCGGGCCCGCGCCACCGTGGGTGAAATCAGCGACGCCGTCGAAAAAGTCTGGGGCCGCTACAACGCCAACGCCAAAACTGTTTCCGGCGTGTACGGCAGTTCCTACCAGAACGATTCCGACTGGACCGAAATGCAGTCCGACATCCGCGCATTCGAGGAAAAACACGGTCGTCGCCCCCGCATGCTGGTCGCTAAAATGGGCCAGGATGGCCATGATCGTGGCGCCAAGGTGATCGCCACCGCGTTCGCCGACGTCGGCTTCGACATCGACCTGTCGCCGCTCTTCTCCACTCCAGCGGAAGTGGCCAAGCAGGCCATCGAAAACGATGTGCATGTGATCGGCGTATCCTCTCAGGCGGCTGGCCACAAAACCCTGGTGCCCGACCTGATCGCCGCGCTGAAGGAACAGGGTGCCGAGGACATCATCGTGGTAGTGGGCGGCGTGATTCCCCGTCAGGACTACGACTTCCTCTACGCTGCCGGCGTGAAGGGTATCTTCGGCCCTGGCACCAAGATCCCGGTTTCCGCCCGCAAGGTGCTCGACGCCATCAGCAAGGCGGCCTGAGCCCCGATGTCGATCGACACTGCCGCGCTTTTGCAGGGGAACCGACGGGCCCTCGCAAAAGCCATCACCCTGACCGAAAGCAAGCTCGACAGCCATCGCCAACAAGCTCAGGAACTGCTGGAATCCCTGTTGCCCCACACGGGCAACAGCATCCGCATCGGCATCACCGGCATCCCCGGCGTGGGCAAATCCACGTTCATCGAAGCGTTCGGCCTCTATCTGATCAAACAGGGTAAGAAGGTTGCGGTACTGGCGGTAGACCCCAGCTCCCCCATCACCGGCGGCAGCATCCTGGGCGACAAAACCCGCATGGAAGTCCTGTCACAGCAGAATAACGCTTTCATCCGCCCCTCCCCCAGCGGCGGCACCCTGGGTGGCGTAGCGCAGAAAACCCGCGAAAGCATGCTGCTGTGCGAAGCCGCCGGTTATGACGTGATCCTGGTGGAAACCGTGGGCGTGGGCCAGTCGGAATACGAAGTGGCCAGCATGGTGGATTTCTTTCTGGTGCTGATGCTGCCCAACGCCGGCGATGAACTGCAGGGCATCAAGAAAGGCATTCTGGAACTGGCCGACGCCATCGTGGTGAACAAGGCCGACGGTGCCGCCAGATTAATGGCGGAGCAAACCCGTCAACATTACAGCAATGCCCTCAGCATTCTGCAGCACTCCGCGTTCTGGCAACCTCGCGTATTGCTTTGTTCCGCCCTGGAAAACCACAACATTGACACCATTTGGGCCATGATCGAGGAATACCGCCACAAGGCGCAGGATGCCGGCGTATTTGCCCACAAGCGCAACCGCCAGAATCAGGAGTGGATGTGGCGTCTCGTCCATGAACTCATCGATCGCCGCCTCAAACATGACCCTCATGCCCGATCAGTTTGTGACGCCATGCAAAATAAAGTAATTGCCGCACAAACAACGCCTTACATTGCCGCCCACAGGATTGTAGAATCGCTGAAAGGGTGAGCATCTTGCCCTTTTACGTGCATTTCCTTTCACGTACACTGGCAAAAGGTGCATTTTGTAACTTTTTGTCCTATAGCTTTCACAAAAACAGTGCCTTATTGACATTGTTGCCTGGTTATAAATCAGCCAGAATAGGCTAAAAGTGCAGGAACGGTGGATCGGCAATGGGAACCGAGATGATGAGTGATTCTGAGCACCGCAGCGGCAACACGAACAGTGTCGCAGCCACACTCCCGTCACTGGTGAAACAGGTGAAGGAAAACAGCTTCGCCATCCTGTCGAATAATTTCAGCCATTTCTTTACCAGCTGCGATGATCTGTTCTTTGATCTCGCCAGCAAGGCTGGCTCCAACAAGGAGCAGAATCTCTATTTCGATTCCATGCGCGAAGTGCGGATCAAGAAGCCGCAGGTCTGGTCGCTGTTTAAAGAAGGTTTCGAAGAAAATTTCCGCAATCTCACCAAAAGCCGTATTTCAGGCGCAGGCAAAAAAACGCAGCAGGAAAGCATCAGTCTTGAATCCATCCAACTGGTGGACAAGGACGACATGGAACAGGATGTCGCCATCGTCGGGATCGTCAACAAGGCCCGCATCGATAATCAGGAGCTGCTTTACCAACTGAACTGTCGCTTCGACTACCTGCTGCCTGATGTCAAAGTCAACGAAGGCAACAATCCGCTCGATCCCGCGCAAATCTGCAATGCCGTCGCCAGGGCGCTGCGCGTGCTGGATCTGGATATCCGCTGCAAGGTGATCCTGCTCAAGCATCTGGATCGGACCGTCATCGTCGAACTCAAGAATATCTACTCGCTGGCCAACGAACTGATGGTCAGCGCCGGCGTGTTGCCGCAGATCCGCTTCGGTGTGAAGAAGAGTGCGTCGGCCGTGGCACCAACGGTTGCCGAAGCCGCCGCAGCGGCAGCTACTGACCCTGCCGTGGCGCAGGGAATCGCCCAAGCGGCAGCTGCAATGGGTCAGATGGGAGCGCAGGCGCAGCCCGGCATGCAGGGACCAGGCTACACCGGCTCGGTGAGCCTCGGGCAAGTGCTCAGCATGTTCCAGCAACTGCGTCAGACCGGCATTCATATTCCCAATGCTGTTTCCCGTCCGGTCACCGCAACCTCCGCTCCCATTGCACCGGAACAGCTGATCGATTCGCTGACCACCCTGCAGCTGTCTGCCGATTATCTGGAGCAACCGCATCTCTATAACATCCGCACCGTCGTCGAGAAGGTGCTGGAAGAAAACAAGGCCAAGGGCAAACCCGACGCGCTGAACCAGTCCGATGAAGACATCATCAACCTGGTGGCCATGTTCTTCGATTTCGTGCTGGATGACCGCAATCTTCCCGTGCCGTTTCAGGCGCTCATCAGTCGCCTGCAGATTCCCGTGTTGAAAGTCGCGCTGAAGGATCGGGAATTCTTCAGTCACAGCGATCATCCTGCCCGCAAGTTCATCAACGACATCGCCGCTTCGGCCGTCGGCTGGGATCAGGCGGAAAAGGAAGCGCAGGATCTGCTGTACAAGGAAGTCAACCGCGTCGTGCATCATGTGATCGAGCACTTCAGCGGCGACATCGTCGTGTTCGAGCAAGCGCTGGTGCAACTGCAGAACGCGCTGAAGAGCGAGGTCAACAAGGCGAACGTACTGGAAAAGCGTACCCAGGAAGCCGCCCAGGGCAAGGCCAAGGCAGAGCATGCCCGCGACCAGGCCAATCAGGCGTTGCTCAAGCGGCTGCGCGATGCGCATATTCCCGACAACATCATGTCGTTCCTGGTGCGCGACTGGCAGAAGGTGCTGATGTACGTTCACCTCAAGCATGGCGCCGAAAGCACCGAGTGGCTGGAAGCCAATCAGGTCATCGATGATATCGCCTGGGCGTTGCGCCCTCATCAGGATGAACGTTCGCTTTCCCGCGTGGAACGCCTGCGGGATGAGGTGATGCGCAAGGTTTCCCACGGGCTTGAAGGCGGCTCCATTTCGCGGGAGTCTGTGCTCAACACCCTGTCCGTCATTGAACAGACTTTCGAGCTGGTGATTCAGCAGCGCCTCGACGATGCTCAGCTGACCGGGCTCAAACCCGAACACCTTGCGGCCCTGGGTCAGACACCGACCGCACCAGGCAAGACATGGGAAGAAATGACTGCGGTGGAACGTCAGCAGTTGAAAATGCAGGCTGCAGCACAGGAGTTCGTAACCAAGGCCAACAACCTGCGGCCTGGCACCTGGGTCATCTATTCGCCGCCGAACAGTCCGCGCACCTTCCGCTGCAAGCTGGCAATGATTACCGATCCGGGCGATTCCCTGGTGTTCGTCAATCGCTTCGGCCTGCGCGTGTTCGAAAAGCGCGTGAATGAAGTCGCCCACGACTTGCAGAAGGGATATGTGAAGCTGCTGGATTCCGGTGTGTTGTTTGATCGCGCGATGGGGAATATCTCGAACCGGTTGAAGAAACTGGCAAGCTAAGCATTCACTGAATGGCATCCAATGCTTTTTGAGAACGTAACGTTCATCAGTTACATGGGCGGCTCACTGCTGTTTGCCGCCCTTTTCATTGTCTCCGCCTATCTGATCCTGAAATCGCAGGCCTCATTCGCCATTGCGGTCGGCACGATGTTTTCCGCGATCTGGTGTGGTCTGCTGGCCTTCGATGCCATCAACCAGCAAATCAGTGTGCGTCATCTGCTCATCATGGAAACTGCGCGCGTGGGTTTCTGGGTAGTGGCGTCACTGCAGCAGATACGCTTCATCAAGAAATCCAGCCAGCTGCGTGGCCCTTTCCTGTTCCTGAATTGCCTGTGGGTGTTGCTGGGGCTGCTGCTGATTCTGATCATTCCCATGCTGCTGCGGGAGCCGGAGCAGGCCTACAGTCTTTATGTCTGGGGCTCGCTGCTGCTGACCATGGTAGGCGTGGTTGCGGTGGAGCAGCTGTTCCGCAATGCCACCAACCACCGTCTGAGCAAGATTCTCAGCATCGGATTGGCAGGTATTTTTCTTTATGACCTGTATCTGTTTTCCTACGCGGCGCTGTTCGGCAAACTCGATCCGCTGCTGTGGCAGGCTCGTGGCGCGGTCAACGGGTTCGTTGCGATATTCCTTTCGATCGGCATGTTCGCGGTGGGCCAGCATTCGCCGCTGCCATCGCGGGTCGTCATTTCACGTCCGATGGCCTTCTACACCACCAGTCTCACCGCTGCCGGATTCTTCCTGGCGCTCATGGCGGCCGGTGGCTACTACATCAAGTCCTTTGGCGGCAACTGGGGCAGCATCCTGCAGGTCACGCTGATTTTGAGCGCGCTGATCGGTATCGCCGCCATGTTCATTTCCGACACCGCCCGCACCAGTCTCAGCGTTTTCATCGACAAGCATTTTTTCGTGCACAAGTACGATTACCGTTCCCAGTGGCTCAACCTGATTCATCAGTTGTCCAGTTCCGGTGATTCAAGCCAGGACTATCACCTCAAGGCCATTGCGGCCGTGGCTGGCACGTTCAAGAGCCCCGGCGGCATGCTCTGGCTCAACAACAAATACGGCAAGATGGTGCCCGCCGCCACCCTCAACCTGGGCATCGACACCACCGATTTTGAAGAGCTTGCGGACAGCGATTTCTGCCGCGTGATGAAAGAGCATGAATGGGTGTTTTCACCCAGTGCGCCCAAGGAGCACGAGCTCAGCAATTTCAACGACACGCTGCCGCAGTGGGCTCGCGCCATCAACGATATCTGGCTGATCATTCCCCTGCTGGTGGACAAGGAGTTGGTGGGCTTTATCGTGCTGACGACGCCACCGCGGGATTCCCAGCTCACCTGGGAGGATCTGGATCTGCTGAAAACCGTGGGCCGTGAAGTGGCAGTCTATGTGTCGCGCAACGAGGCCGCTGAAATGCTGGCCCAGTCCAAGCAGTTCGACGCCTACAACAAACTGTCGGCGTTCGTGATGCATGACCTGAAGAACCTCATCGCCCAGCAGGCCCTGGTGGTGGAAAACGCCGCCAAGCACAAGGAAAACCCTGCGTTCATTGACGACATGATTCGCACCATCGACAACTCCGTCCAAAGAATGAGCAATCTGCTGAAAAAACTGCAGCAGACCCAGCCTTCCTCCGGCCGTCCTCTCGCCCTCAAATCCGTGGTCATCAATTCCGTCAAGAAGTGCCAGGATCGCCTGCCCCGGCCATCGTTGAGAATTTTGGACGATTCACTTAAAGTGGTGGCCGATGAAGAAAATCTGGAGATGATCGTCACCCATATCATCAAGAACGCGCAGGAGGCCACGCCGTCTGATGGTTATGTCGATGTGACGCTGCGGGGTGACGGCACTTTTGCCATCATCGATGTCGAAGACAATGGTACCGGCATGGATGCACACTTCATCAAAACCCGTCTGTTTCGCCCCTTTGACACCACCAAGTCCGGCAAGGGAATGGGGATTGGGGTCTACCAAACGCGGGAATTCATCCGCAACCTGGGCGGCGATGTTACGGTCAAGAGTGAGCCCAAGATTGGCACCACTTTCACCATATCGATCCCGATTCACACGCAAAAACCGGAATGACAAGTGATCTGATCCGATGAGTGAACAAAAACCCGTACTGCTGATAGTGGAAGACGATCTGGGTCTGCAAAGCCAGTTACGCTGGCATTTCGACAAATATGAAGTGGTCGTCGCCTCAGATCGGAAAAGTGCCATCGCCGCCATACGCATGCATGAGCCCGCCGTTGTCCTGCAGGATCTCGGTCTGCCGCCGGATGAAGAAGGCGTCGAGGAAGGCTTTGCCACCATTCAGGAAACGCTGCGCCTCGCACCGACCACCAAGATCATCGTCGTCACCGGTTATCACGATTACTCCAACGCCCTGCGCGCCGTGGCGCTTGGCGCCTACGACTTCTATCAGAAACCCGTCAACACCGACACCCTTGATCTGATTGTGCAGCGCGCCTATCAGATGTGGTCGCTGGAGCAGGAGAACCGCCGCCTGCAGGAATCCCGCCAGTCGCCTTTGCCTGGTGTCATCGCCGCCGACGAGCGCATGCTCAGTGTCTGTCGCACGATCGAGAAACTGGCACCCGCCGACGTGACCTGCCTCATCCTGGGAGAATCAGGCACCGGGAAAGAAGTCATCGCCCGCGCGGTGCACCACCTCAGCAAGCGCCGTGACAAGCGCTTCGTCGCCATCAACTGCGCCGCCGTGCCAGAAAATCTGATGGAGAGCGAGCTCTTCGGTTACGAAAAGGGCGCTTTCACTGGCGCCAACAAGCGCACCCTGGGCAAAGTGGAAGTCGCAGACGGCGGCACCCTGTTTCTCGACGAAATCGGTGACATGCCACTGCCACTGCAGGCCAAGCTGCTGCGTTTTCTTCAGGAGCGTGTCATCGAACGGTTGGGTGGGCGCGAAGAAGTGCCCGTCGATGTTCGGGTTGTGTGCGCCACCAACAAAAACCTCAGCGAGATGGTGAGTGAAGGCACCTTCCGCGAAGACCTTTTCTACCGCATCAGTGAAATCGTCGTCGAACTGCCCTCGCTGCGTGATCGCGGTGGCGACAAGATCCTGATTGCCCGCCATCTGCTGAACAAATATGCCGAGCAGTTGAGCAAGAGCATCAAGGGATTCACGCCGGAAGCCACCAATGCCATCGAAGCCTACGAGTGGCCCGGCAACATCCGCGAGATGGAAAACAAGATCAAACGCGCTGTGATCATGAGTGACCAGCGCACCATCGGCATCGTCGATCTGGGATTGCCGGAGGCGGAAGATATTTCCCTGAACCTGCGCACCGTGCGTCAGGATGCAGAAAAGTCCGCCATCGTGCGCGCCATCAGTCTGTCCGACGGCAACATCTCGGCCGCCGCCAAACTCTTGGGAATTACGCGCCCCACCCTGTACGACCTGATCAAGAAATACAACCTGCACGTCATCGAAAACGGTAGAGACCCATCATGAAGCTCAAAACCCTTACCGCCCTGCTGCTTGCTTCCTCCGTATTGACGTCCGCCTGCAACCAGGCCGATCAGAGCGCAAACAAAAGCAACGACATTCTGATGCGGGCGGAGAGCTACTTCCAGCAAGGACAGTACTCCGCTGCCAGTATCGAAGCACGCAACGCGCTCAAGGAAGATGCCAGCAGTCTGGGTGCCCAGCTGCTGATCGCGCGCATCTATTTCGAACAAGGCAATTACAGTCAGTCTGTCAGAGTGTTGCTCGAACTGCCGCAAGACAATGTCAACGTGATTGAACTGCTGGGCAAGAATTATCTCCAGCAAGGCAAGTTCAAATCCCTGGAGAGTCTTTTAAGCGCTGCACCGTCTGGCGACAACTTCAAAGCTTCGTGGGAATTGAATCGCCTGAAGGCCATCTCACTGCTGCAGCGGGGTAATCTCGATGAAGCCAAAAGCCAGATCGATCGCGTTGCGGCCGTGTCCACCACGCAGGAACAAAAGGCCGCCACAGAAGTCGTTCGTTCCTTCTACTACGGCAAGCGCAGCGATACGGCGCGACAAAACCAGGCGCTGGAGCAGGCGTTGACCTACTCACCAGGCTATGTGGACGCGCTGCTGGAAAAAGCCAAGCTAAAGTATGCCCGGAAAGACTATGAGGGAGCCGAAGACCTGCTGAGCCAGGCCCTGATTTCGCTTCCCCGCACGGATTCAATGACGCTCAAACGCCTGGAAGTACTGCAGGCAATGGCATCCACGCTGAGCCGGCAGAATCGGTCTGGCGAGGCACTCATCTACTCCAAGCTCATAGCGGACGCCAACCCCAAAGCCCAGGAGCTGCAGAACGAGTTTGAGCAGGGAATCGAAAAACTGAAAACCGGTGATCTCAAGGACGCCGAAGCCATATTTTCCAAGCTCTATGTTACTGATCATGCGAAATTGGCGGGCTCTGTGCTGGGGCTTATCAAATTCCAGCAGGGTGATTACAAGGGCGCCGAAGAGTTTTTCGAAGACACCATCGATCCCGAAACGGCCTCGCCTGAAGTGTTGCGCGCCTTCGCCGAATCCCAGTTGCGCATGCGCAATCCCGAGCAGGCACTGAAGACCATTGAGGCGAACATCCAGCAACACCCCAAAGATCCGGATATCCTGAGCGTGTACGGCCTTGCGCTGCTGGCAACGGGCAATACTGCAAAAGGAATTGACACTATCCATCGCGTACTGGAACTGGATCCGAAGCGTGGCATGCTTCGTCTGGCGCTCGCCAATGCCTACAATGCGCTTGGTCAGCCGGACAAGGCACTGCAGGAAGCCGAAAATGCCTACTCCGCCGACAGGGAAGATCTTGGCATCCAGGAACGACTCGCTGCCCAGTATGCGATGATGGGCAAAAGAGAAGAACTGACCCGCTTTGCGCGCGACATCAGCCAGTCAGCTTCCATTCAGAGTCAGGCTCTGGGCGGTTTAATACTGTTGCGGTTGGAACCACAGACGGGCGCCAAATTGCTGGATGACCTCTATGCGAAATCACCCTCCGAGCCAGCCGTCCTGCGCGCTCAGCTGCGCAAAAGCATGCTGGCAAAAGACTACAATCAGGTCGTAAGAATCGGCAAGCTGCTGGTTGCGTCGGACAACAATGATATTGGAGCCCTCGGCGCGATCGTTGTGGCGTATGGCAGCACCAACCAATCCGAAGTCGCACGGCAGTATCTGAATCAGATTTCGGATCAGTCGGCGAGTGCCTGGGGGCCTGACTACATACTGGCATCGCAGGCATTCCGCGAAAGAAACTGGGCTCAGGCCACCGAGCACGCTAACAAGGCTGCATCCAAATCCAGCTACAATCGCGTCACGACAAGTCTGTATTCACAGATTTACCTTTCATACGCTTCCAGCCTGGCTCAGGCGGGCAACTATGACAGCGCGCGCGATACCGTTTTGGAAGCAATGCAGAATAACGAAGTCAGCCCTGCCCTGCTCCATCTGCTCATCAAAATTGAACTGGCGGATGAAAACGTTATTGAGGCAGAGAAAGTGATGGTCGAGCTTGGCAACCTTGTACCGGAAAAGCCCACTACGCTGCATGCACAGGGCGACATCGCGGCGGCCAAGGGTGATATGACAACTGCCAGGGCGAACTACCTGAACAGCTGGAAACAGAACCCCAATGATCCATTGGGTGCTGATATCTGGAAAACGATGGAAAAGGAAACACCCGCCGAACAGGAAAAGTTTCTGGCGGAATGGCGACAGAAACTGCCAAAAAGCGCTGTTGTCAGGAACATAGCAGGCCTTCGCTATCAGGAAAAAGGCAACGCAAAAGACGCCATGCTTGCCTATCAGGAGTCACTTGCAATCAATCAGTATCAGCCTGTTATCCTGAACAATCTGGCCTGGCTCCTGATGGAAGCCAATCGTATGTCAGAGGCATTGACCTATGCAGAAAAAGCTGTTGAGCTGACCGGCAACAACGCAGCGATTCTCGACACCTTTGGTTGGATTGCCTTCAAGGCTGGAAGAAAGGACATTGCCCTGAGCGCGCTCGAAAAGGCGGCGCAACTTCAGCCGGACAACGAGGAAATAAAAGCGCACTTGGACACTGTCAAATCCAGATAGGCTGGCAGGTGCAGCAGCAGAACAAAGAAAAGGCCCGGTAGACACGCTTGTCCTGCCGGGCCCATGGAAGCGATTTCCGAATTAAAACTCTGCGGTAAGCGATATTCCAACCCTGTGAGCTTCATAGTCAAGAAGATCAATGTCGCTGTCAGAATCTTCGCGTTCAATCCAGGAGGCCACTGTCAGCGGCTCGCCAAACTGCTTGGCAAGACTGAGCCTGATGTTGGCAGTATCATCCTCGATTTCTGTTGGCAGCTCTCGGGATTTTTCGTAAGCCAACATCAGCTCAGCATTCAATCCAGGGCGCATCTCCCTTCTGAACGTCAACACACCGCCAGCACGATCAGTTTCCGAGTCATCGGTTTCTGATTTTTCCTGGTCAGTGTATATCTCTCCATAAATGCTCGATGTTCGATTGGGGGAGTAAGTGTCTGACAGTGTTAGCCGTGTTCGGGTAATGATGTCAACTTCCGCTGTATTGACATCATCGACAGAAAACTGTTCAAACTCCGTTCTCACGCCCTCTTCAAACGCGACGCTTGTGTCGGTAAGATCGTGCGCCGCCTCAATTCGCAGCGTATGCGCATCAAGCCCCCACTCGAGCGAAGCAAGGAAATTCAGACCATCCAGCTCTTCGGTGAATTCGGGCGTCAGCCGGGTTTGTCCGGCAGAGATTGAGAACGCGCCGCTCTTCAGTTCACGATCGAAACCGATGTTGTAATATTCACGCTCATAGTCTTCGCTTACCTCGAAGTTCACCTTCTCATATCCCGCAGAAACATTCAGGCCCGTCAAAGAAGACAGCGCGTGAAGCCAGGACAAACTGCCACCGAGGCGATCACTTTCGCTGTCGGTCGCATTGCGGAATGTGACCTTGCTGGCTTCGGCCGTCAGATACACGTCATCCCTGGGCAAGGACAGCAGCGTCAGCCGGGGTGCCGTTGTGTAGGTGTTGCGCTGATCCCGGTTATCCGGCGTATCCGGCAGTACCGACTGGGAAAGCGTCGTTTCAGATTCAACTGAAAACAGCCACTCAAACCGATCCGGCAGTGGAATCAGATTAATGCTGGCGGCACCATTAAAATAGGTCTCAGCATCATAGGATTCCCTTTCATACTGTTCATAAGAGATATCGTAATTGATGTTGACGGTGTACCAGGCCTCCGCCTCCTCAGCGCGCGCGCCCACATTGATGACTTCCAGCAAGTCATTGCGCTTGTTCTGGTCGCTGAGAAACACGTTATCCGTCCACTCGAGCTCCGCCCCCGCAAATAACGTAAGCTCAAACGCACTAGCCCCCTGCACATAGAGCAGCGCCGTTGCTCCAATGGCGAATCGGCTCTTGAAACCCATACACTTCCCCAGATTCATTTATTGATCAGTTGTTGAAGATAATTCCCGCGAGCTTTTCTTCACCCAGTGCATCAATCGCTGCAGTCACCTGAGCTTCATTTACACGCCCATACGGCACAACCAATACGACGTAATCGCTGAGATCCGCCAGAATGCGTGCCTCTGCCCACAATCCAATGGGAGGAGCATCAATAATCAGATAACGATCCGGATAGCGGGTTTTGAGCCCATCGACAAAGTGCTTCATGCGTGATGAACCAAAATACTCCGCACCGGCTTCCGTGTGAGTGCCAACCGGGACAACGCGCAGGCGCGGAATTCCAGTGGCATAAATGATGTCATTTACATCAAGCTTTTCTTCCGCCAGATAATCGGTCAAACCATAATCCGGCTCAACATCCAGCAGCGAGCTCAGCGAAGGATCATACAGGTTGCAATCGATCAGCATGGCCGTTTTTGTTTTATCCAGCGCGAAAACTGCACCCAGATTGGTTGAAACAAAGCTGGTTCCGGAATGGGATGACACACCGGTGACCATGACGACTATGTTGCGATTTCCGGCCAGCTTAACCAGTTCCGTCCTCAGCTCGCGGAAGGTGTTGAGCACACCCTTTTGCGGCATGCCCGGATAAATGATCTTGCGCGCGGCCATTTCTTCCACCGACATGCGGCCAAGCTCCGCCATGTTGGAAATCTTTCCATGGCCAGAGGCTGATTGTTTGGGCATATCGACAACCTGTGATCGTTTGCCTTTTGAGTCGAAGTCTTTTTCCACTAAATAACTCCCTGATGACGCGCAAATGCCAAGGCGATATACACGCACATCACAATGAAAAGGAATCCGACAAGCAGCATGACATCCGTCTTCATGACCCGTTTGGAGAGCGGCGATGTAATGTGGGGAACTACGCCCAATACAGGTACAGTTGTTATGGACTCAAGGCGGCCAACAAACCGAATCCGGGGATCGAAATAGATGAAGGCCGCGAGGATGGCAAAGGGTGCAATCAGACCCAATACAGGCCCCGCAAAGAAAAAGTGAATCAATCTCAGACCCTTCGGAGTCAGAGGAAATACCGCAGGTTCCTGAATCCTGTAGGTGACGCCTTGACCCTCCACATCCAACGTCATGGAAAGTCGCGCGCGTTCCTTTCGGCTCAACATATCCTCATAAATCGAGCGGTTGACGTCGTAGTCGCGTGTGAGCTCTGCAAGCTCAGCTTGCCGGTTGGCAATACGCTGCAAGCGCTCAAACTCTTCGCTCAACAGTTTTTGCGAGCGCTCCAGCCGGCGCCGCATGGAATGCAGCTCAACTTTCTCGGTAGAGATACGAGAACGCAATTCTTCATAGAGCGGATTGATGTTGGGGTCAGACGCTGAACCGGAAGATTGGCTGGATGACACCTGTCGCTGATCTGCTTCAGACATCGCACGCTTCATGTCCTCAATTTTATGCTTGAGGGAAACCACATCAGGATGATCATCGGTGTAGGAAAGACGCAGCACTTCAAGCTGGCTCTGTGCCTCCATCAAGCTTTCCCGGAAAACATCGGATCGGAACCTCCGCTGCACGAATTGCCCTTCCTGTGACAGTTCGTTCTCCAGCGATTTGATTCGCGTTTCTGCTTCTTCGATGCTCAAGCGGGTGTTTTCGATTTGCTGCCGCAAATTTGCTATGCGCGCCTCCGCCGAGGCTTCAGTGCCATCAAGGTTATTGGCCGTGAAGGCTTTTAAATTGGACTCGGCTTCCTGCAGCTGCGCTTTATAGGCCTTGACCTGCTTGTCGATGAAAAGAAACGCCTCCTTGCTTTCCTTGCGCTTGGATTCGTAGGAGTTCTTGATAAACAGATCGGTCACTTTGGAAACGATGTTGTAGACTTCACTCTGGTTGGCACCGCTATATCCAATTTTGATATAACTATCACCTACACCCTCGATCCGCAGGGCTCCACGCAGGGAATTCACCCGAGACTCAACCTGGACTGCGTTGGATGGATCAGAAACCAGCGAGAGCTCCTCAACCACCTGCTTGAGCAATCTCGGCGACGTTGCAACTTCACGAACTACCCGCGTCTGATCGGTAACGGTGGTCGTTGCAGCCTGGCCCGCCAACAGTGGGCGTATGATGTTCTGCTGATCCGCATGCACGGTGGCATAGGATTCAAACGTCTTGGGATAGACCAGGCCTACCCCAAGCACGGCAAGCGACACCGCAGCAAAACAAAGTGCAACGTATGTCCGATACCAGACGGCTTCCCGGAAAAGTACCTTGATAAAATCAAAAATAAATGTTGCTGGCGAACCGGTAGCATTCATCAGGTTGCTGTCTCTCCCAAATTCAGAACAGGCGCTCTGGAATGGTGACGATATCACCCGGTTGCAGCGGGTAGTTGGTTCTGATGTCACCTTTCTCAAGGATGTCCTTGAGTTTCACACTATAGACCTTGGTCCCTTCCGTAGTGTTGCGATAGAGCTTGGTATTGTTGGCATTGGCAAATTCGGTTACACCACCAGATTCCAGCACCACATCCATAACCGTCATGCCTTTCTGGTAAGGTAATGATGCCGGATTGTTCACAGCACCCGTGACGCGCACGCGATGCAGGAATTCGGAACTCGCTGCATTTGTGACAACCACGGTTACTTGCGGGTTCCTGACATAATTCTCCAGGCGGGTGGTCAAAGCCTGCGCCAGCTCCTGCGGCTGCTGGCCTGCAGCCTGAATGTCACCAACCAAGGGCACTGAAATCATTCCGTCGGGCCGAACTGGAACGCTCACCGACAGATCAGGGTTGCGCCAGACAGTTACAGCAAGCGAGTCCCCTGCACCAATTTTATAGATCTCCTGCTGGGCAGCCTGGTTGCCCACAGGCGGTTGCCCCTGTTCCACCTTCGTACTGGAGCAGCCGACCATCGCTACCACCAACAGGCCTGCAAAAAAAAGATGTTTCATTGTTTCACCTCAGGTCATAAGTATAGTCGTTCCTATCGAACACCCTTTCCGAGCAACACCACTTCCACGGTCTGAATGACGATCAGAATATCCAACAACAAACTGTGATTCTTCGTGTAATACAAGTCATAGCGCAATTTTTGCGCTGCATCTTCTATGGATGCGCCATATGGATACTTGAGCTGAGCCCACCCCATCAGGCCAGGCTTCACCCTGTGGCGCTCGCGAAAAAAAGGAATCTTTTCATTGAGGTCGCCGACGAATTCCGGCCGTTCCGGCCGCGGCCCCACAAAACTCATATCACCCTTCAAAACATTGTAGATCTGCGGGAGTTCATCGAGGCGGGTATTCCGGATGAACGCACCAACCTTGGTAATACGGTCGTCATTCTGTCTTGCCCAGACAGCTCCGTTCTTTTCGGCATCCTTGCGCATGCTGCGAAACTTGTAGAGATTGAACAGCTTGCCGTTCAACCCCACCCGCGTCTGCCGATACAGCACCGGCATACCATCATCCAGGAATACGGCAATGGCCGTTAACAGCATGAACGGCCAGACCACCACCAACAGCACCAGACAAATCACAATATCAAAAATGCGCTTTGACACATCGCGCACGCCGGAATACCGGAATCCCTCGGAATAGAGCATCCAGCTCGGATCCAATTGATTGAGCTCAATGCGGCCCAACTCCCTTTCACAAAAACGAACCGCATCGTGAACCTCTATTCCCGCAAGCTTGCAGTCAAGCAACGAGTCTATTGGCAGACGCCCACCCATGTTCTTGCGTCGTTCATCCAAGGCAACGATGATCTCGTCGACACGCTGCGTGTTGCAGAACGGCAGCAGCTCATCCCCCAACTCAATGAGGCGATCCGGATCCACGCTGGACTCCGAGCTGTCTGCAGCAACAAAACCAATCAGGTTGCAGGACGACTTTCTGCCCGGTGATTCGATCAATGCCTGGATTTCGAGCGCCTTGGCGCCCGCGCCGAGGATCAGGACGTTGCGCTTGAGCCGGGCAGCATCCACGACCAGGTAGAAGATCGCCCGCGATAGCAGGCACAACAACAGCGACAGAACTACAGCGATGGACAGCACACCCCGCCCCAGCTGCATTTCCGGAAACAGGTAATACAGTACCGTCAGTAATGCAGCGCCCAGCAGAAAGAAGCTGACAACAGATCGAACGGCGACGCCGGAAAATCCTTCTTTCAGCTTGGACTCATAGACACCCAATGACAGGGTGCAGCAAAGCATAACGATCGCGAAAAGACTTGCTCGCAACGTGTAAGGATCATTCAAGTCAAAATAGCGGACTGCCTCATCCGGAAGCCTGATATCAACAGCCAAATAAACTGCTAGCAACAATAGCCAGTATTCTATAAATGCGAGGGCAATGTACTGAACGGGAAGGTAGTGGTTGAATATGCGTATATGAAACACGCGAAATCCCTTTAAATCAGAAGTTTACAGCATGGTAACGGGGCCAGGTGCCCTCTGGACGGAAGCGATCTCCGAGGGATGATAGCACAGGCCTGTTGATATTCTGTGCATTAAGAACAGCATTAATGCAAACCTTTAAACCTGCTCAATATCATAGACTTATGATTCGTGATCATAAAGCCCGTAAACCGGTCGATTGGAATGACGACCAAAATGCGCCCGATCAAAAAGCACCCAAGACCAGGGGAATGATCAACTGCTCTACAGCTTTCGCTTGAGCGGCATCATGCGCAGAGAGACCAGAATGTCTTCGGCCTTGTTCATCTTGGAGACATTGTCAAAAGGCCCTACGTTGATGCGATACCAGCCGCCCGTTTCATCATGACTGAAAAAGGCCTGCAGTCCCAGCTGACGAAGGCGCTGCACGATTCGCTGCGCCTCTGCGGCATCACGGACGGAAGCAGCCTGAAGCATGAAACGCTGGCTTGCTCGCTTTTTTCGTTCTTCCTCGGAAACATAGACGCCCTGCTGTACTGGCACCCTCCAGGCACTATCCGGTAGGGTTTCATAGAACCCAAATTCCGGGTCGGCCACCGTCTGGTTCTTCAGCTTGGCTTGAAGATCGGCCGTGAGTCGCTGCTGCTCGGCCTTTTTAGCGACATCTTCCGCCCTGGATGCAATCAGTTGCTCTTGCTCCTGTTGCTGAAGCGCCTGCTGATACTCACGGGTTTCGGTGTCGCCCGGAACAAAATCCGTATCAGGCATTGTTTCTACTGAACTAATTCGCCAATAAACCAATGAGACCGCAACGAGAAACACCAGAATCCAACGTCCCTTCGGCAGTTTGCGGGTTCGTGGTGGCTCGATTTGATGCGCAGCACCGGATACCGAACCAACGCGAGGAGACTTGGCAAAATCATGAACCATATTAGCCTGGGCGCATCGTCGAAAGCTGGAGTGATCCAAATATCCTTAAGCGTAGACCACCTGTGAACAATTTCTGAATTATTCTAAAAAAATTATAACCTTACAAGGACATCTGCAGCTGGCTGGATAGGTAATATTGCCAAATACGCAGCGAAAAGCCTGCGGCCTAAGCTGCGTAGGGTTAGAACGCTGAGTTGCGACCTCTGGTTTTTTCCACGTTCCTGGCATGCAGGACAAAAAAACCAAAAAAATCCGCCATTTATTGATTGATAGGACAAAGATCCCGATAATTGGCCAGTTCCAATTCCCTGTTGCACAAGGTCAGGAGTTCCAGATGCACTTTTCTCGACAAATCATAACCTTGACGATTGCTTCCGCTATGGCCGCATATGCCCAGGCCCATACCATCGACCTCGCAATCAATAACGATGCAGTCAGCCTGGATTTCACCAGCCAGCTCCGCAAGTCCGAACTGAACGTGGGGGGCGGTGCCCTGCATCACACGGACAATGGTGACATGTTCTACGCCAGCCTTTTTGTGGCGGACAGCGTAAACAAGGAATCGGGCATTCTCGCTGGATTGGGTGGGCGCTACTACTTCATTGATGCCGACTTGATCGACCAGGATGGTACCGCGCTTGGTCTGGGTGGATTTCTGACTTGGGATCTGCCGAATGTGCCCAATGTAAGTCTGCGCGGAGACCTTTACTATGCCCCTGACATTCTGACCTTTGGCGAATTTGAATCGTTCTATGACTTTTCTGCCCGCATCCAGTATCGCATCATCGAGCGCGCCTGGATTCACGCAGGGTATCGTCGCGCAGAGGCTGGCCCTGAGGAAGGACGCGATCAGAATATCGAGGAAGGCGGGTTCGTTGGCATGATGATCTGGTTCTGATGCTGCTGCAGGGTGGCGCGACACGACTATGGTGTCGCGTTTCCCGCCCAATCATGCTGTACCGCGGGTGCTGCACAACTTTGTCTGCACCCAGCTGTGCAAGCGCTCATCCATCGGCAGAATCCTGAGAAAAGCGCTCAGAGTGCTACACTTCAAAAAACGGCATCTACTTTTGAATGTGGCAATTCTGATGAGAACCTGGGTCAAATACAATGGACTGGCATTTCTCGCAGTTCTTGCAGGCACAGCGGACTTCGCTCACTCAGCCCCTGCGGGGGGAAGCGTCGTGTCAGGTGACGCCAGCATTAACACTGCCGGGGCAGTGACGGATATTCAGCAAAACAGTCAGAACATCGTCATTAACTGGCAGTCTTTCAACATTCAGGCGGGTGAACAGGTCAACTTCATTCAGCCACTTACCTCCTCCATTGCCCTGAATCGGGATTTTTCCGGAGCGCCGAGCGAGATTTTCGGCAGTCTGAATGCCAACGGTCAGGTTTTTATTTTCAATACAGCAGGAGTACTGATCGGATCCGGTGCCACCGTCAATGTTGGTGGCTTGTTCCTGTCCGACATGACGCTTACCGACGATGAATTCAATCGCTACACGCAGACGGGCGATATGACACTCGTTGACAGCGATGGCCGCATCGGTGGCGTCCGGGTCGAAGGCGCCGTCACCACCACAACACGTAATGGAATTACGCTGATAGCTCAGTTCATCGAAAATGACGGCACGCTGACGGCGAATGACGGCAATATCAACCTGGCTGTTGCTGGTGGCCCCATTGTGGTTACCGACACCAGCGGTGAAATCGGCGTGCAGATTTCACAAGGCATTCTGCAGGACATTTCCCCGGACGCGGTGCTGCTGGACAATGCAGGTGAAATTCGTGCGGTCAACGGTAACATACATATCAATGTGCAGTACCTGAGCTCTCTCAACGTACAGGCCGTTCGCAATACCGGATTGGTCAATGCCATCGGCATTGGTTATGGGGAGATCACGCAGAATATTGTGCTCCAGCCTCCTCCAACTGTGATTGATGACGAGCAGCAGGCTGACGATATTGTTTCCGAAGTGTTGGGCAACGAAAACAACCTGGATGATCTTGATAGTCCACTCGTGGAACGCCCCTCCAGTGATGTCAGTGCGCTCGACAGCCTGATAGAGGATTGCCTTCCCGATGAATCCCGGAACAGTGAATGTGAAAAAAAGCGCGCAATCAAACGTTATTTGGGGCGCCTGCTGATCGGCGGTTCATTGCCAGACTGACGTCAGGTTCGGTGAAAGAACTTGTAGTTGCAGCGACCTGAGTCTTTGGCTCGATAGAGCGCCACGTCCGCACTTTTCATGATGGAGCTGACGTTGTCATGCCCATCGGATATTGCAATTCCGATACTGGATGAAATGGACAGCTGCCTCCCGGCAAGAATAAGGGGCTCTGTAAAGGACTGCAGAATGGCTTGCGCGGTTTTTTCCATGTCTTCCTCGCTCACGCCTACCTGCAGCACGGTGAATTCGTCACCTCCGAGCCGGAATGCAGTAGCCGTCTCGGGAAGGGCCGACTCAAGCCGCTTGGCAACAGACTTCAGCAGCAGATCGCCGATGTCGTGCCCGAGCTCGTCATTGATGGCTTTGAATCGGTCGAGATCCAGGAACAGCAATCCCATTTTGTCCCCGCTGCGACGGGCGTTCTCCAAAGCGAACACCAGTCGCTCACTGAACATGCGACGGTTAGCGAGCCGCGTCAGAGGATCGTAGTAGGCGAGCCTGGTCAGCTCATCCTTGTCCTGCTCTATCTTGCCCAGCATGGCGTTGAATGCATCGATCGCATCGCCGATTTCATCGTCATTCAATTTCTGCGCGCGGATAGCAAAGTTACTATGTTCGGTAATCTTGCGCGCTACTTCGCCCAACTGCACGATCGGCCGGTAGATAGCCTGCTGCAGCCTTTGCGTCACCAGAAATGCTGTCACCAGAGACAGAGCGAGCACGCCCAGACTGACCAGCACCTGTCCTTGCAGACGGCGATCGAGATCATCAAGGCCAGTAATCACGGTGACTGTGCCGATGGCCTGCCCATTCAGCAGGATCGGTTGATTGACTTCCAGTGAGCGTTCACTGAAGGTGCTGCCTTCCCGTTGCGGGTTGAGCGGACATGAGGCAGCGGCACTATCCTTGTTGCGGGTTGCCTGAGCGAAAACGTTGCCCGCAGAATCATACATGCAGGCAACCTGAACCGATTCGCGCACCAGAAGTGACGCGAGGTTGTCACTCGCGCGAGTGGCATCGCGAAAACTCAGCGCTGCCGCACTCCGTTCAGCTATCACGCGAGTCAGTATATTCAGCTCTTCGGACAGGATTTCACGTTGTTTCATGCGATCGAAAGCAAACACGCCCGCCCCCGTCAACACCAGACCGATTGTGGACGTGAGCAGGACAACCAACGCCAGCTTGGTTTTGATCTTGAGCTTGCGGAAGTCCAACATGCTAAATGACTGATTGTCCTCTAATGCCCAGTGCCAGTCTGGAAGCTGAGTGTGCTGCTGCGGCGCTTGTGCCTGCCGATCAGATTTCAGCTGTCCATACAAAAATTTCAAACCGCATATATACTTACATTCAAATATAAATAAAAGTAGCTGAGTGGGATTTTCGCAAGTTGATTCCCCTGTATCCGTTAAATTCCCGCAAGATCCGAACATCAGCCCTTTACACGCTGCGGCTTGGCAAAGGGCTGATGCTATTGGTTTTTTTTATGATGCTGGTAATGAGGCTCGGATTTGCTGCCGAAGCACGATCTGGCGTTGCAGCTACGTTTGGCCATGATCTGACGCTTGAAGGAGAGAGCCCTGCAAGTGTGGCATCATCGCCCACTACTGGGGTACCTGCAGAAAGAATCGTTGACGGCAAAGTCCGGATTCGACGGGTAGAGCTGCGTGGTGATGTACTGTTCCCTCAGTACGGAATTACCAATGAATTCATCCGTCAGCAGCTGAATGCATTTGCGCGAGCCCGCTCATCTTGGATGTCCATATCAGAAATGCACCGGCTGGCGGACAAACTGACAGTGGTGTATCACGACAAGGGATTGACCTTCAACCAGGTGTTCGTGTTGCCGCAGGAAATCCGCGATGAAACCCTGACGTTGAACGTGCTGGCCGGCCGCCTTGCCGAAGTCAACATCATGAAGAACGACCTCTATACCCGTGATCAGATTTCTGCTCCGTTTGAGCCACTGCTGGGCCAGGTCGTGTATGAGCCAGCCGTCCGACAGGCGGTATCACAGGTCAATGCCATGCCTGGGTTGAAGGTATTTGGTTTCTATTCAGTGGGTCGGCGCCAGGGTGAAACGAGACTCAATCTGCGCGTTCAACAGGAAAAGCCTGCAGAGACATTGGTGCGCATCGATAACTGGGGCGTGCAGGATACCGGCGTGGCACGCGCTTCACTGGGGCATTCGCGCAACAATGTGGCAGGACTCGGCGATCAATTGCAAATGACGGCGGTGGCCACCAACGAGTCCGGCAATCTGTATGGCGGCATCCAGTATGGCTTGCCCCTGTCCGCTAAAACCCGATTCAGCACCGCTCTCAGCAGCAATCAGTTTGAAATAGCAGGCGACCTTGCGCAATTCGGACTGGAGGGTCACTTGCTAACCCTCCAGTTTGCCGGTGATTCGAAGTTGCTGAATGAGCAGAATGCCAAGGCACATGCGTTGCTCAACATTGGGTTCAAACAATCCGTGGTTACCAGCGATGAGTTTCGCGATGTGTTTGAAGAAGATATCGATTACATCACCCTGGAAGCCGGCGTGAGAATGTCGGTAATGCGCACGGACATCCGTCTGAATCAGGGATTGTATCTGGCACCGCTGCTCGGGCATGTCACCAAGACCAACAGTGCTGCCATCGACAGTGAGTTTTGGGGAGTCCGATTGAACTACTCGCTGCAGCATTTGTGGAGTGCGGCGATGATCAGCGGTCAGTTGACGTCGTTGAACCTTAACGCACTTGCCACTTATTCGGTGATTCCCGATGCGGAGCGCATGTCTCTCACCGGGGCAACATCGGTCCGCGGATACGAACCAGCCCTGTTCAGCGCAGACCAGGCCTATCGCATTGGTCTGGAACATATATTTTCCGGCTGGAAAAGTGCCCAGAGCATCAGCCTTGCTCCATTTATTTTTCTGGACGGTGTGTATGGGATGCAGAATGACGAGTACAACAACACTGCTTCGTTCATTGCAGCGGGCATAGGCCTGGAAGCGGAACGGAAAAATGGTCTGTCGGGCAGAGTTACGCTTGGCTTTCCTTTGTCTGAGCAATCATCATTGCCGCTCGCGCAAGACACATTCGAGCCCATCATCTATGGGCATTTTGGTCTACAATTCTAGGACGACAATATTGCTCATCATGAAAATCAATTCATTGACACAACTAATCCGCATCGGAACTTTTTATCTTTGGATCGGCGTTCTGTTGGCGCTGCCTCCGAGCACTTTTGCCGATGATGATTTGCAGCAAGTCAGGGAATATCAGGTCAAGGCGCTGTTTCTCTATAACTTCGCCAACTTTGTCGAATGGCCGGAGGATGCATTTTCGTCCCCTTCCAGTCCGCTGAAGATGTGTCTGTATGGTGCTGTTCCGTTTGGGGAATTTCTCGACATGGTGAACGGCGCCACCATTCGCGATCGTGTGCTCGATGTTGTCCGCACGACGGATTACGAAAAGATTCGCGCCGGCTGTCACATTCTGTTCGTGGGCATCGACCGCACCAACGAACTGGAAAAGTTCTTCAAGAATATTAATCACTTGTTCGTGCTCAGCGTTGGCAACACCGAGGACTTTGCAACTCGAGGTGGTGTGGTCAACATCATGCGCACATCGGATCAGCAGTCTTTCGAAATCAACCTGGCCAAGGCCATCGAAAACGGTCTGTTGATCAGCTCCGATCTGCTTGCTCTCGCCCGCATCATCAACGAAAGGTAATATTGCATATTCCTCCAATGCTCCCTTGCTCAACAGGGCCGCTCTGCTAGCCTTAATACAGCCTGTTTATCTATATAGATTCCCGAAATGACTGATTTCGACCCGTTGCACGACAAAGCGTACACGGAGCGTTTGACCCTGCTGGGGGAAAAAAGGGAAATCATAGCCTCTGAAGACATTTATAACGATCAAGGCGTGCTTCTGGTTCGCAAGGGCTCGCCCATCAATCAGAAAATCGCCGACAAGATCGTTCGCTTCAAACTGGTAAAACCCATTGAGTCCAGCGTTGACGTTGCAAACAGTCTCGGTGCTGCCGAGCTGTTCAAGGATTTGCTGACGGCTGTGAAGCAGTATCCTCAGGTGCTGATGATTCATCAGCGCGCCAACATCGAGCCTACCATCAAGCAGTTGTGTTCGGCCTACGCACGTTACCCCATCATTCGCCAGAAACTGACAGTCATGCGCGAGCAGATGCCCAAGCTGTACTGGCAGAGCGTCAGTGTCACCTGGCTGGCGGTGCTGGTGGCCATCAAGATGAAACTGACTGATCAGCAGGTGGAAATCTGCTTCATGGCGGGTTTGTGTCACGACATCGGCATGATGCATATCGATCCCCTGGTGGTGGAGAAAAAGGAAGAATTGTCGCCGGCTGAGTGGCGTCAGATCCAAGCGCATACTGTGATCTCGTACAAGGTGTTGGAGAGCGTAAACGGCATCAAGCCCGCCATAGCACAGGCTGTGCTCGAACACCACGAGCGTTGCGATGGCACCGGATACCCCAACGGGCGGTTTGCCCACCAGCTGACACTGGAAAGCCAGGTGGTGGCATTGGCGGAAAGTGTTATCGCGGTGTACCGGAAACGCTTGGTGCCCAATGGGCGCAATCTGCGGGATCTGATGCCGCTGCTGCAGGTCAATAGCGAAAGCCATTTCTACGACACTTACAAGGCGCTGATTCTGGTGCTGAGAAATGCTGACCTGGATGAAAAGCCCTTCCTGACCAACGAAACCATCGATGGAGAGGTCAACAAGCTGAAACAGAAGAACGATCTGTTGTCCCATATGCTGCAGGGACTGGAATCGTTGATGTCGCAATTCAAGGATCGCAGCGATCACAAGCTGCTGGTCAGCGCGCGAACTATCCTAGTACAGATTCTGCGAATCGTGCGAGGCTCCGGCATTCTCGATGAGGGTTACCTGCGTTGGCTGGAGCAGGTTCGCAAGGAAAAACTGACCTTCGCCTATCGGGAAGTGGATGATGTCACGCTGATGCTGGATGAAATCGAGTGGCACACCCTGCGCATCAAAAAGACACTCGATGTTTTCCTGCAATCGATCAAGGATGAAAAACTCAAATCTGTCATTCAGCAGGGACTGAAAGAAGTTCAACAGGACATCTCACCCGCCGCAGATGAGTACAGCATCAATTGATCAAAGCGCCGGTACTCGCTTGAACCACGGCTGCGCTTCTTCCAGTTGATACGCCAGCTGCAACAATCGCAAATCACCACCGACCGGTGCAACGAACTGCACGCCTACCGGGAGGTTTGCATCATCCCAATACAGCGGCACGGACATGGCAGGTTGGCCGGTAAGATTGGCTATCTGCGTGAATGGAACCTTTTTCAGCTGCTCGCTGCTGACCTGATAGAGGATATTCACTGGCAAGAGCCGATGCAGGCCCGTGAGATTGGCAACAGTGGCCAGTCGCTGCTCCAGCCGCGAAGAGTACAGCGCTCCCAGCGGATATGGTGACGCGGCCAAAACAGGCGTGAGCCACACGTCATATTGTTGATGGAACGCGGCCATGACGCCCTGCAAACGGGGCCAGCGCTGTCGCGATAACAGATGGGCCGCTGCGGAAAAGCGTTGCCCGATGCGGCTGATAAAATAAGACAGCGGTTCGACACTTTGCATCGCATAGCGACGACCATGAATCGTTTGAAGTTGATCTATTTCCGCCGTCACGTGAGCAATGTAGATATCGGTGTAGGATTTCACGATGTCGTCCGCGTTTAGTACGGGAGCGGCTTCTTCTACATGATGACCCATTGATTCCAGCAACTTTGCTGCATGGTGAACAGCTGACACGCAGCTCATGCTCACTGCGCCGCCCAATGGTGATACGCAGGAAAATGCAACCCGCAATTTACCCGGCGAGTGGCGGAACGATGCCTCGAATTTCGTAGCGGCAGGTGTTGTCGGTGTGTGCGAGAAATCGTCCGGGCCTGCGATCTGATCCAATACCCTGGCGGAATCACGAACGCTGCGGGTGATCACATGTTCGCTTACTGCGCCGTCCCATACTTCGCCAAATTCCGGCCCTGACGGCACCAGGCCACGAGTGGGCTTCAACCCGAACAAGCCACAGCAGGATGCCGGTATCCGGATGGAACCACCACCATCACCCGCAGTACCGACAGGCACGATTCCGGCCGACACCGCGGCCGCTGTGCCACCACTGGAGCCACCTGCAGTACGCTCGCGATGCCAGGGATTGCGCGTCACCCCAAATGCCGTATTTTCAGTGGTAGCCAACAGCCCGAACTCCGGCGTGTTGGTTTTTCCTATGATCACGGCGCCCTGCTCGCACAGCCGAGACACCAACGTAGACGGTATCGTCTGCATGACGTACTGCGATGAGCGGGAGCCACCGCTGGTGGGAACACCGGGGAAATGCCCGAGCAAATCCTTGAGCACCATCGGCACGCCTGCCAACGCTCCCTCAGGTTGGCTCTTGCGCAGATAGCGACGGGCATTGAAGAACATCGGATTGATAATCGCATTGATGTCTGCGTTAACTGCGCAGTGGCGAGCGTGCGCACACTCCAGCAGCTCCATTGCGGTGACATCGCCCTTCTGCACGCGCTCAGCCATCGCGACTGCATCCCATTGGCGATATTCATCAAAATGAATCATGGCGTGACTTCCTTCAATTTCCAACGCTGGATGCGGACTTCATCTTTGACCACATCAAGAATATCGATCAGCACATCCCTGCCGGCTGCATTCAACTGTGCACTTGGCTGCAACAGACGGGCGATCACCTGATCGGTGATGTCACGCACCCAAATATCGGTTTCTTCGGCACCGATATCCATTACCACGCGATCCAGTACGTTGAACACGATATCGCTCACCGTGGTTTCTATGATTTCTGTCACTGCCTGACCGATCACCGGCAATTTTTCGAGAGCGGCGACCTTCTGATCCTGAGCGATAGATGATGCAATCACGCCATCAATGTAGAGTTTTAGATCAGGCCGGCGTGGTTGATACACATTGTCGGCAAGATCATTGATGCGAGACGCGATCCACTCGATCACCAGCGGCTTGTTCGGCAATATCACCTGCTGCACGATTTTCTCCATCACTGGCGTGCCAACTGAAATCTCGTCCTGAATGCCGTCGATAACATGGATGACCACGCGATCACTCAGCTCCTCCACTAACACGTTCATGTACTTTCTGACGAAGCGGACAAGATAAAGATTCGAGATGTCGATAATCTGGTATTTCTGCAATCGATAGACGATGGAAATGATCCGCAGCAGACGCAACCAGCGGAATGAACCAACCGGAATGCACCCGAGCAGGTCATACCAGTGCACGAAGGGATAGAAGAACCAGCGGTGATAGGTCTGGTTACGAATGGCAAAACCCCAACGAATCACAAATTCCGTCAGGAATACCGCCACAAAGGCCAGATCATAGAGAATGAAATTGACATGAATTTCGCTGGCATAGAACTCAGTGAAAGTCGGTGACAGCCATTCCAGTGCCTGCCTTACCAGCTTGCTGGTGAACAGCGTATCGAACAACAGCCAGGCCAGATTGATGAACACCAGCCCCAGCATCATGAAATCGATGACGAGGAACGGCGTTTCCCGGCTGCTGCGAAGCTTGTCCTTGTTGAATTTCATTGGGCCCTGATTCCTGGTGAATGCAGGCACTATTAACAACGTTTTGCTGCCGCAGGTCAATCCGCTGCGGCTTTCATTCGCCACTCAGATCGACATGGCGAGGTCTTCCATGAAGCGGGGCTTGCCCAGATAGTAGCCCTGCACATAGTCGACACCGATATCCTTGACCACCTCCATGATTTCCTTGTCGGAAACGTACTCGGCGATGATCTTTTTGTTGAGGAAGTGTCCCATTTCGGTAATGGATTTGACCAGCGCATAATCCACATCGTCTTCGGCGATATTCTTGACGAATGCGCCATCGATCTTGATGAAATCCACCGGCAATTTCTTGAGATAGGCATACGACGACTGGCCCGCGCCGAAGTCATCGAGTGAGAACCTGCAGCCGATACCGCGCATTTCCTTGATGAAATCGGCCGCGTCTTCCAGATTCGCTACCGCCGTTGTTTCCGTCACTTCAAAAATCAACTTGTCACGTGGAACGCCGTAGCGCACCAGATTCTCGAACATGAAGTCCAGGAAAGAATCATCATTCATGGAGTGGCCAGACAGATTGATCGAGAAGCCACCGATGGTGGAGAGTTTTTCCTTGTGATTGGTCATCCAGCGCAATACGGTGTCGATAACCCAGCGATCCACGGCAGCCATGCGGCTGTACTCTTCCGCTGCGCGAATGAAATCGGCGGGCGGCAAATGCTCACCCTTGTCGTCCACCACAGTGAGCAGCACTTCGTAATGGGGAAGAACATCGCCGCCCTCCTCCACCGGTGCGATTTTCTGGCAGCGCAGCTTCAGTGTATTCATATCGAGGGCACGATTGATGCGTGCCACCCAGGCCATCACTTCGTCACGTTCTTCGATGCGGCTGTCGCCCTGCGTGACGACCTGAATCTCCCTGTGCCCTAGCTTCTTGGCGATGGCCACTGCGGATTCCACGGAACGCAGCAACTCCAGCACCTGATCGTTGTGCCTGTCAAAGGTAAGCATCGATGTGACGGTTTCGATGACAAAACTCTGCCCACCGGCAATGAACCGTTTTTCTTCCACTGCTGCCTTGAGTTCAGTCGCAATCTGAAAACCATGCTGATCGGAATCCACCATGGCAATCACACCAAATTCGTTCCCGCCGATACGGCCTGCGGTGGCATCCTTGTTCAATACGCTGCGGAATCGGGTACCGATATCGCGCAGCAGGTTGTCGCCTGCCTCGTAGCCACAGGTATTGTTGATGACCTTGAACTGGGTGATATCCAGATAGATCAGCACGTATTGTTTATCGTATTGCTTCGCCCGCGCCACGCTTTGTGCCAGGCAGCGCTCGAATTCCTTGCGGGTTTTCATGCCGGTAAGCTGATCGTGCGCGGATTCGAGCGCCAGTTGGTCGTAAATTTTCTGCACCAGGGAATCCAACCCGTTTTCCACCGCCGGCAAAACGGCGTCACTCAGCACAACGAGTTCACCTGACTTGAGTTTTTGCGCCACTTCTTCCAGCGCCATGTCTGAAACCTTCATGCCGTGGTGATTCACAAACACGAAGCGGGTTTGGTGTTCGGCGATCCAGGCAATCTGGTACAGATGCGATGTGGACGACATAGCATCGAATTCCAGCCACTGTCCTTCTTTCAGTTTGCGCGCGCGCACAATCCAGCGCTGCATGGATTTATCGTCCGCCTCGGGTGCCACACTCTGCGCGGGAGTCGCCTGCCCTGGGCGTTCGACGGCTTCATAGACCACCATCTCGGTGTCGGCGGCAATACCCTGCACCAGCATTTCCCGGAGCTGGGCGATGATATCCGCGTTTCTCCCCTTGCTGTCGGGCACCTTGGACAGTCCTTTCTCGATCAGCTTCTGCAATTCTTCCGCTTTGAACAGCAGCTTGCTTTCATCGTATTCCCCTGACACCAGGCGAACCATCAGCTGATCCACCACCACCAGCGTCATTTCCCAGGCTCGGCTCTCCACGCCCTCGCGCAGATAGCAAAGCCGCATCAGATCTTTCCAGCCGCCCACCAGCAGTTCGTTGAAAATACGCGGAATGGATCTGCCCTGCAGACGCTCTGCCAACTCCCGTTCGACGCGATTGTTCGCCATCTGGATACGCTGCTGGCCTTCACAGGCTTCAGTCACCCGGGCAAGGTTGCGTTCGATGATTTTCTTTTCCCGATCGACCACTTTATCGAGACGAGACAATCCCTCGACAAAGGCTTCATTGCCTTCCAGGGGGCTGGTCAGCACGATGCGAATACTGTCCAGAATGGTCGGACGGTTGGAATTGAGGTTGACACTTTCCTTGTCTGCCAACAGCGCGACATAGTTTACGAACTGACGCGCGGGATGATATTCGGAGGAGAACAGCCGGGGATCCTGCAGCAGAACTTTCAGAATCGGCACTTCTAGTTTGCGCAGTTCAGGTTTCAGATCGGGTACGATGCGTTGATGATCCACAATATTGCTGAACAGGTTTTCCACCACCTCGGCGGATTCCACTTCCTGTTCCGTCAATGTAACGCCGTCTTCCTGGGAAAGCTGAACCATGTACCGCACCAGCGATCCTGGTTCGTTGAGTGTGATCTCATTGTCCAGCAACTGCTGTTGCACGCCGTTGAGCGTGCGAATGGCCTGCTGCGTGATCTGCGGGTCAGCGGGCGTTGCCGGCGTCTCGTGACGCAGCGACTGGGGTGAACCCTCGTCCTTTGTGCGCTGCAATTTCATCAGCCGCGATGCAGCGGAATAGGCATGCCGGGCACGTTCGAGCCCTTCTTTCAGGGCCTGGAACGAGGAACCCGGTGTCGCCGAGCCCGGCGCACTTTGTGCAGACGACATTGCACCTGTGGCTGGCGCTGCACTGGCCGCAGATGCGCCACTACCCGCAACAGGGCGAGCGGCTGCCGGTTCAGAAGCTGTCGCTACGTTTGCAGGTGTCACCGCATTCGCGCCGCTGGGCGATGGCGCCTGACTGGCTCGATTGCGCTTCATTGCTTCTGCCGCCAGGTAACGGGTGACATCGATATCCGGCAACACTCCATGCTTCACAAAGATGGCATTCAATCCTTTGTAAAGTCGCGCCAGGTTGTTCAGAACCACATCCTGAAACACTTTGAACACCAGCCGTTCCACGGTGGCGGTCAGATGAAACCCATGAATGGCACCATGGAACGCCTGCGTGATCATGGCAGGCGAAAATGGATTAAGCAGACGTTTGCCATCGTCTTTGCCAAACGCGGCATCAAGGCGCAGCTGAACTTCGATGAGCGGTTCGCGCAGCTGCAAATCTGCACGCGACACGACAACCCGCACAATCAGCCATTCTTCAAAATCACTTTTTTCCACCAGCGACAGATGTTGATCACCATTGCCAGACACGGCTCCCGTTGCAGGCGGCTTGTAGCGGCCGTGGACAATATCCTGCGCGTCGGCTGTGATCTTGCCAATGACAAGGCCCGGCAATGCTTTGTGCTGCCGCTTGAAATGGGCCATGGCGTCGAAATACGGGTGCTGCGCCGCATCATTCTTCTGCTTGCCTGCTTCCTTGAGCAGGTTGTCTTCGAGCACATTGAGAAATTCATGCAGCATCTCATCCATGAATTCCTTCACGTGCGCATTGCAGGCGTTGAGGATTTTCAGGCGGCGGGACTCATCGGTAACGCGCTGGCCTTCAACAATCGCGCGGGCGGTTTCGTCGTCGGCAGACATCGTTTGCTGACGGGCCTGAACCAGCTGCTGGAAGGCGCGGAACTTGTTGCCGGTGTAGGTCACGCCCATTCCGCTTTCGTTGATATGAACAAGCGTGGTGTGAAAGGTGGTCTGCTTGCCGTCGATAGGAACGATGATCTCGACCTTGGCGCCCATCAGCACGCGCTGGCGGCGGATATCCTCGAACTGGCCGTCGTCGCCAAAGGTGATGAACAAACCATCCTGACTGAAATCATGGATGACGCCAGTACAGGCATTGTCATTATCGATGACATAAATTGCCTCGACCCCCAGACCTTGTCGTGGGAACTTCCGCTTCTCCACCGCACACCTGCCCTGTTCATAGATGACCAAGCATTCATATGAACAAGTTTAGTCAAATTTCCGGGAATGAAAGGAACCGGCGAAGATTTATCCGGTTTGCTGACTGAATCTATCCTGTGACATTTCAGTGACTTGAAGGCTCATGCCCCGGGCCTGCAGATCCTGCACCACCAGCTCCAGGTAAGCCTGATCCACCGGCGGTGCCACCAGGCTCAGCAGCTCCCGCCCCACATGGGTAATCATATACGCGGGCACGTGCAGCTCATTGCGGGGTTGTGTCGAGGTGATGGTAATGCAGCGGTCGGCGATGATAAGGCGGCAGCGGAAGCCGTCGTCGATTTCGCTCACCAGCGACCGGGACAGCACTTTGCCCAGCACACCGCGCACGATGCCCTGTTCTTCCAGACGCTCGAACAGTTCGGAATCGAAGTGATCCGGCAACGCCTGCAACGCGCTGCGATAGACGAAATCCCCACAGGCCCAGGACGCCAGACGGTTCAGGTTCTCGGCGTCCTCCAGTGTGAAAAAGGCCAGGTATTCCAATGCTTTGAGACTGGTGCTGCCAGGGTTACTCAACTCCCGAACCAGAATCCGGGCCCACAGCTGCTGCAGCGCACCGTTCGAAATCTCGCAGGCATTCAGCTTCCAGCGATTGAACCAGCGCCGGTCGATGGCGCCCTTGTCGACGTCATCGATATCCAGCCCCAAAATGATGCGCTCGGTCAGCAGATAGAGTTTCTGCAGACGCAGCAGACGTTCCAGTGCCTCGAACCGGTTGATCTCGGCGGCTACGTCCAGCAGCTTGATCAGATCCGGCAATACTTCGTTGCGAACTTCCTGCTCGTCGGTGCCTTCGATGATGGACGAGAATTTCACTTCCTTGATGTCGCGGATTTCCGCCGTTTTGACGATACGCCCGGCGGTATCCAGGGCTGCATGTCCGCGCCGCAGCTCATGCAGTTGACGCTCGATATTGAGCAGGTTGGCAAGTTCACGACGGCGTACATCCCCCAGGCCCTGGCCCGAGCGCTGCACGCGATCCGGCGAGGTCAGGCCGAACATTTCCAGCGGGGTCAGATGCACCCACAGCTTGCGCAGCAACTGGATCCGGAGTAACGGATTGCCCACTCAACCCCCTGAAGATTTGCTTTGCTGTTGCTCAACAAAAATCGGTTTGCCCACCTTGTTCAGTATAGTCAGGGTTCGCGACCTTGGGTTACTCCCCCGTGAAGGCCGGCGGGCGCTTCTGCAGAAAGGCTTCCACGGCCTCTGAATGGTCGCGGGTATAGTGCGCCAGTGCCTGCATGGCGGCGGACATTTCCAGCAGACTGGGCAGCGACTGCCGCTCGCTTTCTTTCAGCAATTGCTTGCTCATGCGAATCGCGGTGGCGGGGTTGCGTGCAATGCGTCTGGCCAGTGCCAGCGCTTCGGGCATCAACTGGTTGGCTGGCACGGTGCGATTGACCAGGCCCCACTTGGCGGCGGTGGCGGCATCGATGGCGTCACCGGTAAAGGACATCTCCGCTGCGCGCGCGCGTCCAATTGCTCTGGGCAGAAACCACGCCCCGCCGTCGCCGGGAATCAGGCCCAGCTTGATGAAGCTTTCCGCGAAAGTGGCTTCTTCCGCTGCGATCCGCATGTCACACATCAGGGAAATATCGCAGCCGGCACCATAGGCCGGGCCGTTCACCGCCGCAATCGCCGGCACCTTCAGATCGTGCAGGGCCAGCGGAATGCGCTGGATGTGTCGCTGATAGTTGTTGCGCAGCTGGGCAGGCGTACCGCCGAAGATGCTGTTCTTGTTCTGCATGTCCTTGACGTTGCCGCCGGCGCAGAACGCGGAACCGGCACCCGTCAGAATCACAACCTTGATATTGTCTTCGCTGTTGATCTTCTGCACCGCCCGCTCGAAGCCATCGATCATGTCCTCGTCGATGGCATTGCGCACCTCCGGCCGGTTCATGGTGAGGATGGCAATGCTGTCTTCAGTAAGCTGGAATTTTAACGAGGAATTCATCGGCGGCCCCTGCGACGGTGAGGAGGTGAATCAGCTGTTCAGCTTCAGGATCAGGCGACAGACGGCCACCAGCGGCGATTCACCCCAGGCGCTGCCGCGATCACTCGATGCCAGCCACTCTTGCGCCAGAAACTGCACGTTGACCCGGTAGGTTTCCAGCAGATCCAGCAGCAGCGTCTTGTCCTGCTGGAAATGGAACTGGCCCTGACGGTAACCGGCATCAAACGCACTGCGGGACGCCGTCTGCCCGGTGACCTTGCAGGCATGGCAATACATCTGATAATCGAGTTCTTCCCCGCTTAGTTCGACTGTTTTCATTACCACTTCCAGCAAAAAAGGATTCAAGGGCAGGGATTCTGTGGAATGTGGCGTGCCCAGTCAAGTGCACGGCACAGCGGCTTCAGGTCATGACAGAGGGTGCCTGCGCACCGGTCAGCGCCCCGATTTGCGCCACCTGGTGGGCAAACCGGCCCAGCTCACGGTTGAACTCCAGGGCGTCGTGCTGCAGGTGATCCATGCGTTGTTCGATCTGCTCCAGATACACCCTGAGCGTGGCGCTGTCGGTGCCGGTTCCCGACAGCCGGTAGACAATCCGGTTGCCGTTTTCGAACAGGATGCGCACGCCCTGGTTGGCGGAAATGCTGCCGTCCACCGGATCGGCATAGGTAAAGGAATCCACCTTGGCGATGGCATTTCCCGCAAAAGACTGCCGCGCGATGGTGTCAGCATCCGCCAGCAGACCCTGCATCACCGCCTCGGCTGCCGGCGCCGCCAGCCCCTCGTAATCATGCCGGCAATAATAGCTGCGACCAAAACGGGCCCAGTGCCGCTGCAGCAGTTCCTGCACAGACAGGCCGGTTTCCACCAGAATGCTCAGCCAGCACAGCACGGCCCAGACGCCGTCTTTCTCGCGCACGTGGTCACCGCTGGTGCCAAAGCTTTCCTCGCCGCACAGGCGCACCTTGCCGGCATCCAGCAGGTTACCGAAGAATTTCCAGCCAGTGGGTGTTTCATAGCAGGGAATGCCGAGGGCCGCGGCCACGCGATCAATGGCGGTGCTGGTGGGCATGGAGCGCGCCACGCCGATCAGCCCGCTGCGGAACTGGGGAATGCAGGCGCTGTGCTCAGCGATCAGGGCCAGGCTGTCGCTGGGGCTAACGAACGTATTGCGCCCCATGATCATGTTGCGGTCGCCGTCACCATCAGATGCCGCGCCCAGATCGGTGGCTTGCGCCGACATCATGCGCTCCCACAGGTCATGGGCATGCACGCGGTTAGGATCGGGATGGCCGCCGCCGAAATCTTCTGACGGCGAGACGTTATGAAGAAACGCCGGTTTCAGCCCCAGCATGTCGTGGAAAATGCGCCGGGCATAAGGCCCGGTCACAGCGTGCATGGCGTCGAACTGCAGATTCACCCGACCCTGACTCACCGCATCCCGCAGGCGATCGAAATCAAACAGCGTCGTCATCAGGCGGGCATAGTCGTCCACACTGCTGACAACGTGCACATCAGTGTCCAGAAATCGGTAACTGCGTCCAGCCGACAGATCCACCGGCGGTAACGGCATGCGCCGATACTGCTGAATCGATCGGGTGCTGTCGAAGATCTTCTGGGTGACACTCTCGGGCGCCGGCGCACCGCTCGCGTTGTTGAACTTGATGCCAAAATCTTCGTCCGGGCCACCGGGATTGTGACTGGCCGACAGCACGATGCCACCATCCGCTCCGGTCTGGCGGATCAGGTTAGACACTGCGGGCGTGGAGAGGATTCCACCCTCTCCCACCAGCACTTCGCGAATGCCATTCGCCACCAGGATTTCCAGGATGATCTGGATCGCCTCCCGGTTGTAGAAGCGGCCGTCCCCACCTACCACCAGGCGCTGACGGCCGGATTCCGGCAACGCATCAACGATGGACTGGACGAAATTCTGCAGATAGTGGGGCTGCTGGAACACCCGCACCTTTTTGCGCAAGCCGGAGGTGCCAGGCTTCTGATCTGTGAAAGGTCGGGTCTGGATCGTCTGGATGGTTTCCACAAAGGACTCCCTGTATGCTGGGCATCCGCAACGCGGCGGCCAGCCGTTGCTATAGTTATCAATGATGTGCGTATATTATTTTAAAACCCGCACCCCTGCACCCCGGCCAAATCAATACAAGGAACATCGCCCGGTATGACATCCAAAATCACCTCGGTGACGGTTTCCCCCGAAGCCTCGCTGGAATTGCTGTCCCCTTCCGAAGTGGATCAGCTGGTCAAACAGACCGACCCCATGCTGTTCAGAATCTTCCGCCGCTGCGCCCTCGCCGTGCTCAACGCCGGCAACACCAACGACAACACCGCCGAAATCCTGGAGCAGTTTGCCGACTTCGACATCCGTTTTGTGCGCCAGTCCAGGGGCATCAAGCTGCAACTGCTGAATCCACCCGCCAGCGCCTTCGTCGATGGCCGCATGATTCGCGGTATTCGGGAACAGCTGTTTTCCGTGTTACGGGACGTGGTATATGTCACCAACGAGATCCGCAACTCCAACCGCTTCAACCTCGCCAACAAGAAAGGCATCACTGACGCGGTGTTCCACATCCTGCGCAACGCCAACATCCTGCGCAAAGGCGAAACCACGCCATTGATCGTGTGCTGGGGTGGCCACTCCATCAGCCGCGAGGAATATGAATTCACCAAACACGTAGGCTATGAACTGGGCCTGCGCGACATGAACATCATCACAGGCTGCGGCCCTGGCGCCATGAAAGGACCGATGAAAGGCGCCACCATCGGCCACTCCAAGCAGCACCAATACAATCGTCGCTACATCGGCATTACCGAACCGGGCATCATCGCGGCGGAGTCGCCCAATCCTATCGTCAACGAACTGGTGATCATGCCGGACATCGAAAAGCGCCTGGAAGCATTCGTGCGCACCGGTCACGGCATCATCGTATTCCCCGGCGGCGTGGGTACGGCGGAAGAAATTCTCTACATTCTCGGTGTCCTGTTGCACCCCAGCAACGCCCGCATCCCGTTCCCGCTGATTTTTGCCGCAGCGGAAACCAGTGCCTCCTACTTCGACACCATCAACCGCTTCATTCGCAACACATTGGGGGAAAAGGCACAGTCCCGCTACCAGATCGTGATCGGCGACACCGCAGAAGTAGCACGCACGGTCAAGACCGGGGCCGACGAAGTCTTTCATTTCCGCCGCAAGCACAAGGATGCGTTCTACTACAACTGGAAACTGAATATTCCTGGCGACCTGCAGTATCCGTTCGAGCCCACTCATGAATCCATGGGCAAACTCAATCTGAAAAAGGATCAGCCCATCCATCAGCTGGCGGCGAATCTGCGGCGCGCGTTCTCCGGCATCGTCGCCGGCAACGTGAAAGAGCATGGCATCCGCCTGATCAAGGAAAAAGGCCCCTTCGAACTGCATGGCGACCCCGAGATCATGGAACCGCTGGACGAACTGCTGCGAACTTTCGTGGAGCAGAACCGCATGAAGATCGGCGAAGGCAAATACCAGCCCTGCTATCGCGTGGTGCGGTGAGTGACAGTGGTACGCTGAATGACAAGCCAGAATCCCACCGGCGACCCAGCGGAACTGGCGCGCTTCAATGCACTGGCCAAAATGTGGTGGAATCCCCAGGGGCCGATGTGGCCGCTGCACGTCATGAACCGGTTTCGCGTGCAGGTGATTCTGGACGTGCTGGCGCAGCAAGGTCGCATCGATCGCAACAAGGACTGGCCCCTGAGCGGACTGAAAGTGCTGGATATCGGCTGTGGTGGCGGCATTCTGTCGGAAGCGCTGGCCCGGCAGGGAGCCGACGTCACAGGCATCGATCTGGCGGAAGGCAATATCCGTATCGCCCAGGAACATGCCACATCACAAGGACTGCACATCGAATATCGCTATCAGGACGTGACCACGCTGCAGGAATCCTTTGACCTGATCTTCAACATGGAAGTAGTGGAGCATGTGGGGGATTTGCCGGCGTTCATGGCGGCGTGCTATCGCAATCTCAAACCGGGAGGCATCACCTTTGTGTCCACCCTCAACAAAACGCCGCTGAGTTTTCTGTTCGCTATCATCGGGGCGGAATATGTGCTGCGCCTGCTGCCGAAGGGAACTCACGAGTGGCGCAAATTCGTGCCGCCGGCGACCCTCGATGCCCTGCTGCTCTCATCGGGCGTCAACACCTTCTGGCGCACGGGCATCCGTTTCAATCCATTCCGCCGGCGTTTTTCCCTGCAGAGATCGATGGCGGTGAGCTATATGCTCGCCGCACAAAAGTCAGGGTAAGATCGTATCGCGATAGCCATGCCAGGTGGCGTACCCAATCACCGGCAAGACCACGATCAAGCCCAGATACAACGTGGCAAAACCGATCACAACCAACAGCAGAATCAGCAGCGCCCAGAACGCCGCCACCCACTTGTTGGTCATGACGGCATTGAGACTGGACAGCGCAGCCGTAATCGCATCCACATTGCGATCCACCATCATCGGCAATGAAAAAGCGCTGATTCCAAATACCAGCGACGCAAAGAAGAGCCCCACACCTGAACCAATGGCAAGGAAGGTGAGCAGCTCTTCCAGCGCCGGTTCGGCATCGTCGGGATAGAAAATGTGAATCATGGTGGCCGCCCGCATCCAGATCAACCCGATGACGATCACCACTACGGCAAATACCCACTGATTGGCCGCGCTGTTGCGAATCTGATGAATGGAATGAATGAGTGTCGGCGGCTCCCCTTTCTGCAGCTGGCGGCTGATATCGTAAAGCCCAAAAGCAAACAGCGGCCCTAGCAGAATAAACAGCACGCCCAGGCTCAGCAGCGTCATTGAATCGGAACTGAGAAACACAATGACGGTGAGCAACAGACCACCCAGCGCAAAAAAGGCGCCGTATTCGATACTCAAGCGCAGCGACGCCGTGTAATCCTGCCACCCCAAGCGCAGCCAGCGTAACGGCGCGGAAAATTCCAGCTTGCGCGAAGGCGCTATGAAACTCTTGCTGCCCCCAGGTGCAGCTCCCTTTTTCTCTTCCATGCCCCCACTCTCTTGCTTTTATTGGTACTGCCGGAACGTCTTGATTTCGGAATCCGTGCGCAACGGACAGCGTACACAATGCTCATCGGCCTTGCGCAGACGGCGAGCAATCTCCCGCCCCAGATTCATCTGAATCAGCGCGAATTGCTCCATGTCCATCTGGTACACACCATACAGGTTCTGCGAGGTAATTTCGATCAGGCGACAATCCGTCTTTGCCACTGCCGACGCACTGCGGGGCATGTAATCGAACAACGCCATCTCGCCCAGGCAATCCCCCTCACCCAGCACAGCCATGATGCAGTTGCGCCCCTCCTTCTGCTTGTAGATGGCAACCTCGCCATCTTCAACGATGAACATGGACGCGGTATATTCACCCTCGGAAAAGATCAGGGTGCCGGCGCTGAGATTGATGGTACGGGATTCTTTGAGCAAATAGGACAGCACGGCATCGTTGATGCCGCCAAACGTGGGAACACCCTGCAACATGTGAACCCTTTCCAGACCGGATGCTTTCATGGTTCCATTTCCCTGTGGATCAGTGTTTTAACTATAGGCCATCCTGGTGAAAATCTCTGCTGCTATTGATCTGGCCCACTGCCGGTAGCCGGTAATAACGGTTAAATATTTACCCATAATCAAACGCTCTTTAAGGGGAATTTCTTGAAACTGAAACACTGGCTGGCCCTGCTGACCCTGACGACATCCATCCACCTGCCCGCCCTGGCCGAAGACATCAACCAGGAAATGCGCAAGGCAGGTAACTCCCTGTCGGCACTGATCCCTTACATCTACAACGATACGCGGTTTCGCGCAGGGGAAAATCAGGCATTAATTGCCTCTCAACTGGATCAGCTGATCCACTCCATGCAGACCCAGCCGCATCTGCTGCAGCGTCATGCGGTGGTGCGCCAGATCTCCCAGGCCAGCCTGGTGGATCAGCTCAAGCAGGCCCGTCACCTGTTCAATACCGGCAATTTCGCCACCGCCCAGTATCTGCTCAGTTCGGCGCCGATCCTCTGCAGCAGCTGCCACATCCAGGACGGTGTGATGGCAAGCGGCGCCACCACGGTGTCGCGGGAACTGTTCGCCAATCCGTTCAGTTACGCCGAATTCAACTACTATGTGCGCAACTACGCCATTGCCGAAGCGGCCTACCTGGAATATCTGCAACGGGCGGACATCAAAAATTCCCGCATCAGCGGCGGCAAAACGCTGGAGCGATTGCTGGACATCACGCTGATCACAGATAACGATCTGAAGCTGAGCCGCGAAAAGCTGAACCGCTACCAGCAAATCGAGGGTCTCGATCCTGATCTGCTGCAACGAATCGACCAATGGCAGAAAGGCATCGATTACCTGGCGCAGAATGCCAGCCGTTTCAAACCCGTCGAAATCCAGATGTACGAAACCCTGGGCGCAAACTTCAACCTGAAGCACGAATTCATTCTGGATGAAGCCACCCGCCCCATGGCGCTGGCCTGGCGCGCGCAAATGCAAAAGGATGTGATGAAAACGGACGCAAGGATCGAGGTGGCCCGCAATCTGTATCTGATTGCGATACTGCAGCGGATTCTGGGGGAGCAGACCGAAACCTCCCTCGCCAATCTGTATCTGAAGGAGTGCGTGAAGCTGGCGGTGCCGGACTATTCACACCGCTGCCTGAATGAATTCGAGTCCCACCTGTATTTCTATTACGGTGGCTCCAGCGGCGAAGAACCCCCAGCGGAAGCGCTGGATGAACTGAAACGGCTGCGCAAACTTGCGAGAAAAAGCAATTGAACAGTTGGAATCGGGCTGGCCCGGGACTGACAGGATGGTGCCCGGGACCGGAATCGAACCGGTACGGGGGTCGCCCCCCGAGGGATTTTAAGTCCCTTGCGTCTACCTGTTTCGCCACCCGGGCCAGAGTGGTGAGGTGCCATGAAAAGGCTGCAGCATTATAGGGAGAACCCCTAGCCCATTCAATGCCTTATTGGTCGGGTTGAAAAACGCGGCATTGTTGGTAATTATTGGAGCATCAACAACTTTTGTTAGTCCGCTTCACTCAACGGAATCTCTTACGTCATGGCTATATCGGTCAGTGAAGACTACATTCGCGTCTACCGTGCATGGAACAGCAAGGAATATCAGGTGTACTACCCGCTCAAGAAGAACGGGCGGTTCCTGACGGAAGAAGAACTGCTCGAAACCCTCGAAGAAGCCCAGGCCAAGGATGTGGAGCTGGCCCAGCGTCAGCGCGCCCACTTCATGCGCAAGGATCTTTCGATCGAGCGCCTGATTCACCCGGACGGTCGCATCGTGGGGCTGAAGGAGCGCGTGCGCCACCGGGAAGGCCGCAAACCGGCCCATGTGTTTGAAATCCGGGTCAATTCCGAAGAGCTTTCCAAGCCGCGTTTTCGCACCATTTCCATCGATCGTCACGGCTATGACAAGGCATTCGCGCTGTCGGTGGACATCATTTGCAAGGAGCGGGGCCTGGACAAGCACTCACCCGTGCGCAAGATGATGCTGGAAAGCGTCTATATCTATAAAGGCATGTCCCCCAAGGACGGGGAGAAAGTACTGAACCCCAAGGACGACCTGAGCGAGATGGAGCGTTCAATCCGCGAACACGTGGAAGCTTTCAAGGAAAAACGCACCGTCATCAAAGGCTGATCAGAACAGCAGTCCGCGAAAAATGCGGGTCAGAATGTTCACGTATTCCTCGAACATTCGTTCTTCATCGTATTGATCCTTCAGCAGATTTGCCTGCATGCCCTGGGTGGAAAAAAAGCCCAGGGTAATGTTGGTGAGCGTCACAATGTGGGTGACCACGCGCGCCTGATCCAGTGGCTGCTGCCCCGGTTCCTGCAGCTCCGACATGAACACCTGGCTTTGCAGGGCGATCTGGTTGAGCCAGACCATCACCTTCGGGCTGATGCGGTCGACCGGATTGCAGAACTCCCGGTGCATGATGCGCGCGGCGTAGGGATGGCGTGAATGCAACGCCAGCAGCTTGCGGGGAATCACCAGCAGATCCCGCAACGTCATTTCTGTCTTGATCCAGCTTTCCATTTCTGCATGAAAAGGCTGCAGAGCGCGATCGATGACAGCACCATATATCGCCTCCTTGCCGGCAAAGTGCGCGTAAATACTGGGCTCCTTGATGCCGACACGCTGGGCGATCTGGCGCAGGGTTGTGCCTTCGTAACCATACTCCGCAAACAACACTTCCCCTGCGTCGAGAATCCGTTCCAGCGTCGAATCGATCTGTGTTTTTACTGCATCGCCCGTCATCTTGCTGCTCTCCCACAACCCTAACGAATGATAGGTATTATAGGGCATATATTTTCGCAAAACACTTGCAAAATCGATTTACGGGGAATAAATTCAACTTACAGCCTAATGATGGATAGTCAAAAACAACAAAATTATTCCGCGAGGCGCACCATGACGACTCAGATCGCCACCAACGTCCACTGGCATCACGGCCAGATCGATCGCACCACCCGTTCCCGCATTCTGCAGCAAACCGGCGCCACCCTCTGGTTTACCGGTCTGTCCGGCAGTGGCAAGAGCACCATTGCGGTGGCATTGGAAGCGTGCCTCGCCGATATGGGCAAGCTCTGCTACCGGCTCGATGGCGACAACATCCGCCTCGGCATCAATCGCAACCTGGGCTTTTCCGCCGCCGACCGTGCCGAAAACATCCGCCGTGTGGGCGAAGTATCCAAGCTGTTCGTGGACGCAGGTTTGATCGTACTGTCCAGCTTTATCAGTCCGTACAGCGCAGATCGAGAACTGGTGCGCCAACTGCACATTGATGCGGGTTTTCCGTTTCTGGAGATTTTTGTCGACTGTGAATTGGCAGAAGCTGAGCGCCGCGATCCCAAGGGCCTGTACAAGAAAGCCCGTGCCGGCGAGATCAAGAACTTTACCGGCATCGACGATCCTTACGAAGCGCCCACGCGGCCGGAAATCCATCTGCGCTCCGATCACCTGACCCTGCAGCAGGAGGTGGACGTCATTCTGGCGCACATGAAATCTGCCGGGTTACTCGGTGCGCTCCAGCAGTCTGCCTGATATCGGAACATATTCATGAGAAATTTGCTGATCAAGCTGCTGGCTGTTTTTCGTCGCTTTTCACTATGGTGGTTGAAGCTACGGGGGAAGACGCCAGCGTCCCACGCAGAACAGCGCGTGGTGTCAGGCCAGTCCTGGGACGAGTTTTGCGACACGCTCAAAGCCGCCGGCGCCAGCCTGACGTTTCCCGGCGCCCCCACCGATCCCTTCAATCAAGCGGAAGGCTATCGCTATCTGACGCGCCTGGCGCGTGCCGGACTGGAAGCCTTTATCGAGTATGCCGATCCTCAAGCGCCAGTGCTGCATCGTGTAGTGCACGAAACCGTAAAAATGGGCGCCGACAATCCCGACAACTTTTATATGACTGCGCGGCTGGATGGCCGTTGTGACTATCGTATTCGCGGCCAGCGCAACACGGTCAAGTATCTGGGGTTCGGCACGCACATCGGCCATTACGGCCAGGGTGGCGGGCTGCCTCCCACCGGCTATATTGAAGCCTCGCAATTGGAAATGAATGCAGATGGTTCGTTCGAGCTGATTCTCAGCAGCAAGCCGCAAACAAAAAACTGGCTGCCGATGACGGAAGAAACCGGCACGCTGATTGTGCGCCAGACGTTTCTCGATCGTGCGAACGAACAACCGGCGGATCTGGTTATCGAGCGCGTCGATGGCGGCAACGAGCCTTCCGCCATCACGCCGCAGCGGCTGGATGAAGGATTGAAATCCGCCAGCACACTGGTCGCAGGCGCGTCACTGTTATTTGCCAAGTGGGCGCGGGATTTCCAGAAACACAGCAATGAACTGCCGCTGTTTGATCCCGAGGTTTCCAACAAGGCCGGTGGCGATCCCAACATCCGTTATTACCACAGCCACTGGGCGCTGGCACCGGATGAAGCGCTGGTGATCGAGGCCATGCCGCCGGTGTGCGAGCACTGGAATTTCCAGCTCAACAATTACTGGATGGAGTCCCTTGACTACCGCTACTTCACCATTCACACCAACAAGCATCTGGCCCACTACGAGCCCGACGGATCAGTGCGCATCATCGTCGCCCATCAGAATCCCGGCCTGCCCAACTGGATCAATACGGTGGGACACAGCAGCGGCACCATGTGTTTCCGCTGGATTCGCGCGCAGGATCATCCGCAACCGCGCACACGAGTGGTGAAGGTGCAGGAACTGAAGCGGCTGACGGAACCCTCTGCTGCAAACGCACCATCCATATCAACGACGCCTGCATGACGTGAGCAACACCATGACAAAAAAGATGCTCGAAACATCGAACAATTACCGGAAACCCTATCGCCCGCTACCGATTGCCGCGTTCAACGGCGCCGGCAGAATGCTGGAAAAATTGGGCGCACTGCCCGATCTGTCCGTTGCCAAGCTGGTGCAGGCCGCGCGCAAGAAAACGGGACTGAGTGATTTCGGCGACGAATGGTTTTTACAGCCTTTGTCGGTGCTGGTGGACGCCATCAATTCCGAAGCCAACCTTACCCCACTGGGAAAGCTGATCCAGAAATCCCGTCTGGAAAGTGCCCTCTGCGTTCGCCTGCGGGTGCAGGCGTTATTGAAACTGCATCCCGAAATTCACGATGTGGATCTGGGAAAAATCATCGTCATCGCCGGCCTGCAGCGCACAGGCACCACTACGCTGCATCGCCTGCTGGCCGCGGATCCCGACATGCGGGCACTGCTGTCCTGGGAAGCGCTCAACCCCCTGCCCTTGCCGAATGAAAAACCCGGCAATCCCGAACCGCGGATCGCTCAAGCTCGCACAGCGGAAAAAGGGCTTGCCTATCTGGCGCCGGAATTTTTCGCCATTCACCCGGTGGAACACAACGCGCCGGAAGAAGACATCCTGCTGCTGGATCTGTCCTTCATGAGCCAGTCGCCAGAAGCTACCTTGCATGTACCCTCCTACGCCGCCTGGCTGGAACAGCAGGATCACACCCGCGCCTACGAATACCTGCGTCTGCTGCTGAAAATTCTCATGTGGCAGCGACCGGCGAAAAACTGGGTGCTGAAAACGCCCCACCACATGGAATTCCTCGACACCATTCTGAAGGTGTTCCCGGAAGCTGTCATTGTGCAGACCCACCGCGATCCGCAGAAGACCACCGGCTCGTTCTGCAGCATGGTGTCCCACGGGCGCGGTGTGTTCAGCGACAATGTGGACCCGGTGGAAGTGGCGCAACACTGGGTACGCAAGGTGGATCGCCTGATGCGTCGCTCCATTGCCGTGCGAGAAGAATTCGGCGACGCGCGATTCATCGATGTGTCCTACTACGATCTGGTGCAGAACCCTCTGCAGGAGATCGAGCGCATTTACCAATTCGCCGGCATTCCTTTCACGAACAAAACCCGCCAGGCGGTGATCGATGTGAGCAAAAAGGATGTGCAAAACCGCTACGGAAAGCACCGCTACAACCTCGCCGATTTCAACCTGACACCGGCGGATATCGAACGCACTTACGGCTACTATCGCCAGCAATATGGAATTCCCCATGAATAACAAAAATAATTTGGAGAGTGGCGCCAATGCGGTAGGCCACAAAGGCATTGTCAGCGCGGTGGTCACCGCGATCTATGACCGTTTCAGCAACAAGGGAGTGATCGGCCCGCTCGATCCCAACGCGCGCATCGACGGCAAAACCTGCCTGATCACCGGTGCCAACAGCGGCCTGGGCAAAGCGATTGCGGTGCAATTGGCGCAGCGGGGTGGTCGCATCATCATGGCGTGCCGCAGCGGCATTCCCGAAGCGGGTGAGGAAGTGAAAAAGCTGTCAGGCAATCCCAATGTGGAGATGCTGAAAGTGGATCTGGCGGACACCACGTCGGTGCACAAGCTCTGCGACAGTTTGCGCGATCGCAAGATCAAGATCGACATCGCAGTGATGAATGCCGGTTTGATGCCACTGCAGGCGCGGCGCTCGCCCCAGGGCTTCGAGCTGATGTTCGCCGTGCATTTTCTGGCGAACCGGATTCTGCTGGAGCGCTGGCTCAGCGACGGCGTGATTCAGCCCGCCGATGAAGACCATCCGGCACCCCGCGTGATTTTTGTGGCATCAGAAGCGCACCAGTCGTCAGACCCCATCGACTTCTCCCGCTTCGCCGCGTTCGAAAACTACGGCATGCGCGATGGCATGAAACATTACGGCAAGACCAAGCTGCATCTGTGCACGTTCGCCACGGAATTGTCGCGACGGCTCAACCCGGAAAATGATATTCGCATCGCCGTACACGCGCTCTGCCCCGGCCCCATCGCATCGAATATCGCGCGTGAATCCCCCGCCTACATCAAGCCGATCCTCGGCCCCATCATGAAGCTGTTGTTCCGCTCGCCAGAGCAGGCCGCCGAGCCGGTGATTTACCTCGCCTGCGCTCCCGAGATGGGAAAGCGCACTGGCGCCTATCTGCACATGATGCGGGAAAAAGCCATGTCGCCACTGGCTCGTGATCCCAGCAACGGCACCCAGCTGTGGCAACACAGCCAGCAACTTATCGACGCTTATCGCTAGGAGTTCGCCATGCTCAAGCACACTATTTATTCCGACATCGTCGACATCCGGGCGCCGCGGGATTGGGTGTGGTCGATTCTGGTGGACACTGCCCGCTACAGTGAATGGAACCCGTTCACGCACCAAGTGGACACGAGTCTGGTGGTGGGCGATCCGGTGGATCTGCATGTGCGAATGCCGATTCGCGGCGACCGCCTGCAGGTGGAGACGGTGACTGCGGTGGACAAGCCGGAACGCCTTGCCTGGGGTATGAAGCTGGGCTGCAACGTTCTGCTGAAAGCCGAGCGCACGCAATTGCTCACCGCCACCGGTCCGAACAGTTGCCGCTATCAAACCTGGGACGCCTTTTCCGGCCTGCTAACACCCGTAGTGACCGGGCTGTTTGGCACCGACATCCTGAACGGCTTCAACGGCGTGGCCTACGCGCTGCAACAGCGGGCCGAAACAACCTGGAACAGATCGGCTGCGTGAAAGCGCTGCGGAGTAACTGCGAAGCCGGTCATTGAAAATCTGGTGATGTACGTTTTGCTGGAATGAGAAGGGAGAAGATGGAGGCGCGAGCCGGAGTCGAACCGGCCTCAACGGATTTGCAATCCGTGGCATAACCGCTTTGCTATCGCGCCGAGAACTGCTGTGAAAGGAGATGTTGGAGGAAAATCCTTTCGGAATTTGGAGCGGGTAACGAGGCTCGAACTCGTGACCTCGACCTTGGCAAGGTCGCGCTCTACCAACTGAGCTATACCCGCTTTAACCAGAAGCCAGTGCTTCGTGGGATGCCTATTCTACCCACAACGCCTTCCCAGTCAACCATTTGAAGACGTTTTGTTTTCAACGCATTGATGCCATTGAAGTTAGTCACGCAATGCCGGCCAGGCGGCTTTCAGATACACCAGCATCGACCACAATGTCAGCCCCGTGGCGACGTACAGCAACAGATAGGCCAGCCACACCACCCAGTTTTCCATATCCGGGGGATTCGCAATCAGGCCGGTAATCGCAATCATCTGGAACGTGGTTTTTACTTTGCCGACAAACGACACCGCCACACTGGCCCGCTTGCCCAGCTCCGCCATCCATTCCCGCAAAGCAGAAATCGTGATTTCGCGGCCGATGATCACGGCGGCCGGCACCGACAGCCAGAAATTGCCGTGCTCCTCCACCAGCACCACCAGCGCCGTGGCCACCATCAGTTTGTCCGCCACCGGATCGAGAAAGGCGCCCAGCTTGGTCATCTGCCCCCATTTGCGCGCCAGATAGCCGTCGATCCAATCCGTGACGCCCGCCGCAGCGAAGATGACCGCCGCCACGAAGCCGCTCCAGCGGTAATCCAGGTAATAAACCAGCACAAACACCGGAATCATGATGATCCGGGACCACGTGAGGATGTTGGGGATGGTCAGATGGGCCGGGCGCGTCGCCGTGTCCTGCATGAAGCACTGTCTCTGTCTGTAAAGTCAGCGCACAGTTTAAACGTTGTGTAGGGCCGCATAAATGTCTTCGGCGACTTTCTTGCTGATACCGGGAACCCGTGCAATTTCCGCCTGACTGGCCTTGGCCAGCCCCTGCAACCCGCCGAAATGGCTGAGCAGCTCCCGCCGCCGCTTCGGCCCGATGCCGGGAATGTCCTCCAGCACCGAGGTATTGCGCTTCTTCTCCCGCCGCGCCCGGTGACCGGTAATGGCAAACCGGTGCGCCTCATCGCGGATATGCTGGATCAGATGCAGGCCGGGATTGTCCCGCTCCAGGGCGAAGCCGCTGCCGGAATCATCCAGGAACAGCGTTTCCAGTCCCGGCTTGCGGGTTTCCCCTTTCGCCACGCCCAGCACCAGCACGCCCTGAATCTGCAGGTCGGACAGCACTTGCAGCGCCTGCTTCATCTGGCCCTTGCCGCCGTCGATGATCAGTACATCCGGCAGCTTGGCCTCGCCTTTTTTCAGCCGGGTATAGCGCCGCTCGAGCGCCTGCTGCATGGCGGCGTAATCGTCGCCGGCCTGAATGCCTTCAATATTGAAGCGGCGGTATTGCGATTTGACCGGCCCGCTGTGCTCGAACACCACGCAACTGGCCACGGTGCCTTCGCCCATGGTGTGGGAAATGTCGAAACATTCCAGCCGACCAGGAATTTCATCCAGATTCAACGCATCGCGCAGGGATTCGAAACGTTGGAACAGGTTCTCGCGATTGGCCAGATGGCTTGCCAGATATTGCTCGGCGTTGGTCTGGGCCAGACGTTGCCAGCCGGCGCGAGTGCCACGTACACTGGCCATCACCGCAACCTTCCTGCCCTCTTCCTGCTGCAACACCTGCGCGAGGGCGTCGGCCGACTCGAACAGTTCCGGCACCAGGATCAGCTGCGGCAGATCCCGCCCCGCCTTGTTGCCCAGGTAATACTGGGGCACAAAGGCTTCCAGCAGTTCCGCGACCGTTTCCTCCGCCTGCATCGACGGGAAATAACTCTTGTTCCCCAGCACCCGGCCGCCGCGCACATAAATGATCTGGACACAGGCGATGCCCGACTGGATCGCCACGCCGAACACATCCGCGTTGCCGTTCTCGTGCTCCACAAACTGCTGGGATTGCACATGGGTGAGCGCGGCCAGCTGATCCCGCAGCTCCGCCGCCTGCTCGAACTGCAATTGCTCCGCTGCCGTATGCATGGCGCGATTCAGCTCGGCATGAATTTCAGAATTCTTGCCTTCCAGGAACATCACCGTGTGACGCACATCCTCGGCGTATTCTTTGTCGCTCACCAGCCCCACGCAGGGCGCCTTGCAGCGGCCAATCTGATGCTGCAGGCAGGGCCGCGAACGGTTTTTATAAAAGCTGTCCTCGCACTGCCTCACCTTGAAAATCTTCTGCAGAATATTCAGCGTTTCCCGCACTGCCACCGCGCTGGGGAAGGGCCCGAAAAAACGCCCCGGCAGATTCTTCGCACCCCGGTAATAGGCCAGGCGCGGATAGTCCTGCTTCGACAGATAGATGTAGGGATAGGACTTGTCATCCCGCAGCAGAATATTGAACGGCGGCTTGAGGGACTTGATCAGCGTCTGTTCCAGCAACAGCGCTTCGGTTTCACTGAGGGTGACGGTGACTTCGATGTTCGCAATTTTCTGCACCAGCGCCTGGGTTTTCACCGAGTGCTGGCGGCCGCGAAAATAGGACGTGACACGATTCTTGAGGTTGCGGGCCTTGCCCACGTACAACACATCGCCCTGGGCGTCCAACATGCGGTAGACACCAGGGTGCGTGGTCAGGGATTGCAGAAAGGCATCGATATCGATGGGACACCTGTATTACTGGCTGTTGGGCAACGACTCCACATCCAGCATACCATGACGAACCGCCAGCAAGGTCAGCTCCACATCGCTGGTGATACCCAGCTTTTCGAAAACGCGATAGCGGTAACTGTTGACCGTCTTGGGGCTCAGAAACAGCTTGTCGGAAATCTCCTGCACCTTCTGGCAGTTCACGATCATCAGCGCGATCTGCATCTCACGCTCAGACAGCTGATCGAAGGGTGACGCCTCCGCTTCGGGGCGAAATGGTTTCAGTGCCAGCTGCTGGGCGATATCGGGGGAGATGTAGCGCTGGCCGGAGTGAACGAGACGGATCGCCTTCACCATTTCGTCCATCGCGGCGCCCTTGGTGAGATAGCCGGATGCACCGGCCTGCAGGAAGCGCGACGGGAACGGCTCTTCGCCGCAGGCGGTCACGGCAATCACTTTCACATCGGCATTCTGGCGCAACAGCTTGCGGGTGGCTTCAAGCCCACCGATGCCGGGCATCTTGGCATCCATCAACACCACGTCCGGGCGCGCGTCCCGAATCAGTTTCAAGGCATCTTCGCCACTGGCGGCCTCCCCGACGACCTTGATACCGGCGATATCCGCCAGCATCCGGGAAATTCCGGTCCGCACCAGATCATGGTCATCCACTATGAAGATCTTGATCACTAACAGCTCCGTTGGAAATGTCAGGCATGGGAATGCCGGGTGCAAAATCCGATTTTAACTCATTTTGGCAGGGAGTTAATGGGGGAATTCGCAGCGGCTGGGTGATGCACGGGATAGTAAACCCCGTCCTGTTCGGCAGCTGTAAAATAAACACAGGAAAAGGCAACGAAATGCCGACTTTGCCCAGGCAATATTCCCAAATTGATTTAGCCACTTGCATTTGTGCCGGTATTTTCAGCCAGTTAAGTCGGCACGAACAAAATCAGGGGGCAGAAGCTCCGGCAGCCAAGTGTCGTTCTGCTTCTGCCAGCCAGTGTCGGCACACCGAATCCTGCGGTGCAGACGCCAGACACTCACGCCAGCCCTGCACCGCCCCAGCCCAGTCGCCACGGCGATGACATTCCAGGGCAACCTGATAGCGCGGCAACGCCCTCTGTTTTTGGGCCAGCAAGTCCGCACTATCGGCATTCATGACTTCGAACAGGCGCACCGCGTTCTTCCGCCCACGCACCGGTACCGATCCCAGCTCACGCAAATGCAAATCAGGCTCATCCCGCAACGCGGAGCGGGTCTGCTCCGAGATGATGATGCGGGCGCCAAATGCTTTGGTCAGCTCCTGCAGCCGCGCAGCCACGTTCACGTTGTCACCCAGCACGGTTGAATCCATGCGTTCGCTGGAACCCACGGTGCCAATGATTACCGAACCGGTGTTGACGCCAATGCCAATGTCGATGGGTGCATAGCCGGAGCGGGCGCGATGCTCGTTATACACTGCCACCGCCCGATGCATGTCGATGGCCGCCATCACCGCATTGCGTGCCGCGCAGGTGTCGGGACTTTGCTCGAACAACGCCATCACCCCATCGCCCATGAACTTGTCGATGAAGCCATCATGCTCGTGAATCACCTTGTCCAGCCGGGTGAAGCAGGCATTGAGAAAGTTCAGCAGCTCCTGCGGAGTGAGCGATTCCGACAACGACGTGAAGCCCCGGATATCCGCGAACAGCACGGAAATCTCGTCCGCTTCCGCCTTGCCCAGCTGGATATTCTCGATGCCTTCGCGCGCGATCCGCCGCAAAAACTGCTTCGGCACAAACTTCTCGAACATCTGCGCCATCGACACCAGCCGTTTGGAGTGCGCCAGCTGCAGCTTGAGCGCCGATTCCCGTTCCACCCGCATCAGGTTGATGCGGTCCGCCAGCGCGAACGAAAACAGCAGCACCTGGATCGAGGTTCCCAGCTGGAACACGTACGCGCCCACCCAATAGGAATGAATCCAGTTGAAGCTGTTCAGCACCCAGATCAGGATCGACAGCAGCACGCCCAGCCACGCCAGCAGATAGTAGCGCGCCGCCTTGAAACCACGTTTGAGACAGATCGACGCCGCCACCACCACAAAGAAAACGGTCAGCAGATACTGGATCGACAGAATGGCAGCGGCGATCCGATGACTCGCCAGCACCACAAAGGGAAACGACGCGATGCTCGCCAGAATCAGTGCTGCAATCACGTAATTGATGATAGGTGTATTGACAGGTGTCTGCAGAAAGCTGCGGGCAAACAGCAGCACACACAGCACACCCAGCTCGGCGAACACCAGGTTGCTCTTGTTGTTCCACCAGGGCTGATCCGGCCACAGGTATTCGAACCCAACGCCTTTGAGCGAGACGGCAAACATCAGCACACACACCAGATACAACACATAGATGATGTAACTGCTGTCCCGCACCGACAGATAGATGAAGGCGTTGTAGAAGATCATGATCAGCAGCACACCGTAGAACAGCCCTTCCAGCAGGGAATCGTGGTGTTCGCTTTCCACGTAGTGCTCGGTGCTCCACAGCGTCAGGGGAATCTGCAGCGTGCCGTTGGTTTTCACCCGCAGATACAACTCTACCGGCTGCTGCGCCTGCAGGTGAAAAGGAAACAGAATGGCGTGATGGCTGATACGGCGGGCATGAAACGGCACCGCGTCACCGGCGCGGAAATGCTGCAGCTGCCCGGACGTGCCGGGCAACCAGGCGTCGATTTCGTCAATGGCGCGACCAAGGCCGGAAAGCTCCAGCAGCCAAGCGGAACTGTCCGCATCCGTCGACTGCAGGCGGATTCGAATCCAGTAAACCGCATCCACATAACCAAACGCGAGGGTTTCCGACTGGTTGCGCTGAAAGCCAAAGGCATCGCCCAGGGCCATCACGGTGGCGATGTCCGCAGAGCCCTCCCGATCCAGCGCATAGTCCACCACCGACGCCAGCCCATACCGCCCGTGGGCGTGGGAGACCGGCAACGACGCACCACCCGGACTGGCCAGCACAATGTCCGAGGGAACAACAAACAGGATCAGGGATAGCAACAGAAGCGAGCGAAGCTGAATCCCGAACATAGAATGGTTCAAAGCCCCGTGCCGAAGCACACAGCAGAAAGAAACGGGCAACGCCAGGTTCAAAAACGGGACTGATCTGGCATCACTTTGGTTAACGCGAGCACATTTCAGTATAGAAGGCAGTTAGCATGGCCACAAATTAGCCAAAGCATATTCTGATGAAGGGGATGTGGTTGCGATAAAACTTAAAATTCAGGTAGTTAAAGAAAAAATATGAAGTGAAACATCAAGAGGCGAGCCTGCAAAGCCCGCCTCTGTCGCTGACTTAACCCGCCAGACCCACGTACACATTCTGCACGTCGTCATCGGCATCGATGGCTTCCAGGAAGGCTTCCACTTCGGCCCTCGCCTCGTCATCAGGCAGGGTAACCGGGTTTTTCGGCCGGTAGCCCAAGGAAGCTGACACCACGGAGAAACCTTGCGCCGGCAACGCGCGGCTCACGGCATCCAGGTCGGTGGGATCGGTCATGAACAGGGTGGCACCGTTTTCCGCCGGCTCCAGATCCTGGGCACCGGCTTCAATCGCCGCCATTTCAGGGTCTGCATCCGGCGAATCCGGTGTGGCTTCAATCAGGCCCAGATGCTTGAAATCCCAGGACACGGAACCGGAGTTACCCAGCTGGCCCTTGCGGAACAGGATGCGCATGCTCTGGGCGGTACGATTGTTGTTGTCGGTCAGGCACTCCACGATCACCGGCACCCGGTGCGGTGCGAAGCCTTCATAGGTCACGTGCTCGTAGTGCACCACTTCGTCCAGCAGGCCAGCACCTTTCTTGATGGCCCGCTCCAGCGTGTCTTTCGGCATCGAGGCCTTCTTGGCCTGTTCGATGGCCATGCGCAGGCGGGAGTTCATGCTGGGGTCGGCGCCGTTACGGGCCGCCACCATGATTTCACGGGTAAGTTTGGTGAAGATTTTGCCTTTCGCGGCCGCAGACTCGGCTTTGCCCTTGGCTTTCCACTGTGCACCCATAAAGATTCTCTCGTGATGTAAGTTGTTGCGGCCGCAGCTAAACCGCTGTTATCCGTTGCGGAAGTATAAAGGCGCGTCGCGTGGCGATGAATACATCAGAAGAATAAAACATGCAGCCGGAAAGGCAGGTGACAGGAGGAATGGAGGAACGGAGGAAGCAGGAGAATCAGAGAGGAAAAAATGGCGGTGGGCCAGGGATTCGAACCCCGGGAGGTCGTAAAACCTCGGCGGTTTTCAAGTTTTGTGGGGGCTGATTTTACCTAGTTTGGCCCAGCCCCGCCTAGCTTGCTGCACCTTTGTAATTCAACGACTTATCGTCGTTGTTTGTTTGGCGTAGCTTGTCCTAACATTGCCTAGATTGCTAACAATACGCTAAAGAAGCGTCTAGGAGAAGAGTTATGGCGAAGCTAACGAAGACATTCATCGACAAGGTGCAGCCTCCCGCCGAGGGCTACGCGATGCACTGGGACGACTCCCTCAAGGGCTACGGGTTGCGCGTCACCGCTGCGGGCAAGCGTGTGTTCGTTGCTCAAGGCCGGGTGCTGGGTAAGGCCGTCTGCTTCACGATTGGCCCCTTCGGTGAATGGACAGAGTTTGAGGCTCGCGAGAAGGCGCGGAAGGTGCTGCAAGGTATGCGCGAGGGCATTGACCCGCGCGATGCGAAGAAGGCCGACGAAGCTACTAAGGTGACGCTGCGGCAGGTCGCAGACGCTTATATGGGGCGACCGGGCAAGCTCAAGGACAGCAGCAAGAGCGAGATTGAACGGCATGTGACCACAACCTTTGAGGCATGGCAGCACAAGCCCATCACCGGCATCACCGAAGACGACTGCCGCAAGCGCTACAACGAGATTCTGACGAAGGGGCTACGCGGCAAAGCACCAGCCCCCGGGCAAGCGGTGCAGGCGTTCAGCGTGCTCCGCGCTCTTATCAACTTCGCTGGTCGCAGGTACAAGCGCGCAGACGGCACCCCGCTGATCCTGCACAACCCCGTGGCAGTGCTCAAAGACGATTGGGTGACGCTGCCCGAGCGCAAGACCCGCATCCCTGAATCGAAGATTGGCCCCGTGTGGTCAGCCCTCCAGCAGTGGCGCGACCAAGCCTACAACCGTGACACGCTGGCAAGCATCGACCTTGTGATCTTCCTCGTGCTCACTGGTGCGCGCATTGGCGAAGCGGCGGCGCTGACATGGGACAGGATCAACCTTGATGAAGGCTGGTGGCACCTGCCTGATCCGAAGAACCGCAACCCCGTATGGCTGCCGCTATCCACGCAGGCGGTGCAGTTGCTGACCACACGCCAGCGCGTCAAGGGTAGCCCGTTCGTGTTCTCGTCCTGGGGCAAGGCTGGGCATATCAAAGACCCGCGCGACACCATGAAGAAGGTCAGCGAGGTAGCGGGCACGAAGATCACGCCGCACGACCTGCGTCGCACCTTCACGACGTTCGGTGTAGCGAACTGCGGAGTTGATCTGCACAAGATCGAACTACTGACGAACCATGTGCCGCGCGGCGTGACCGCCAAGCACTACCTTGAGACGAGTCACCTGCAATATCTCAAGCCTGAGGTGCAGCGCATCGCGGACTGGATCGAGCAGCAGGCAGCCAAAGCGAATGGCGCGAACGTGGTGCCGCTGCGGGCTTGAGAAAATCGGGCACGCCCGAAAATATCAACAGCAACAACAGCTTGCAAAGACTACGACAAGCGTTTTACAGTTACCCCTAACACACCTCGCCTTTCCGTCACTTCGCGCAATGCGTCGGGACGCGATCAACGAAAAGTGCTGCATGGGCAGACGGCGGGCAACTAGCATCGGTAACGCGATGCGGTTCGCTCACCGACTGCCCTTTGTGTTTTGCGCATCGGTGGGCTTGCTGAGAGGCATCGCCCATGCAAATCGACAACATGTCCTTCGAGCAGCTTTGCGAGCTGTTCAACTACTCCCCAAAGAAGCGCCCACTGCGCACTGACGATCTGGTCGATCTGACCGGGCTTGCTCGCAACACTTGGGAGCAGCACCGTCACAAGGGCACCGGCCCCCGCTTCTTCACGCCTCCCGGCACCCGTTGCGTCTTCTACGCCGAGCGCGATGTTCTCGCATGGCTCGCGTCGGGCGCACGCACCAGCACCAGCCAGCAAATCGCGACCGCCTAAGTCCATAACAGGCGGTCGTCCATGCGCAAACAGAACAGCGCTCTGGCTATTTCAGGTGGCACTGCACTGCCGCCTAGCCCATGCGCAGCCAATCAACAAAAAAGCGGCAGGGTCTGCACACCGCTGCCGCTCGGAGATGAACACGAATGAACCACATCAACGGCCCAAGTATGGGACAGCCTTCCACGGTCATACAAGATGAAACGCGGGCGACGCTGCCGCCGCTACAGCAAGCACAGCACCCCAGCCAGTACCCCAATGGCGGCAACCCTGCGATCTCGGCCCCAGCCGCCGCGCAGCCGCCCACTGCCGGGGAGGTGCGCCATGGCTGAAATCCCACCGCGCGACGACCAAGGCTATTTCTGGTCGAACGACGACGAGCAAGCGAAGCGCAATAAAGCGCTTGAGGACTTCCGCAAGGGCCAAGAAGCTGCATTGAACCGCGAACTGGTCAAGCGTGGAATCTCGACGCAACCACAACCCACAGACCCGAACAGCATCGTATTGGAGTGGGCCATGCCGAAAAACATCGCATCCTTGAAGCTGGAATACCTTGTCGATCCTTTCCTTCCCTGTAAGTGCGTTGTCGGCTTCTTCGGACGGGGCAGCACCGCTAAGTCGTCGTTCCTTGCAACCCTGGCAGCTCGTATCAGCGAGGACTGGACAACCTTGTGGATTAGCGTCGAAGAAATAACGGACTGGATCACACAGCGGCACCTTCACGCCGGGGGCGATTTGGGGACGCTGGCAGCCTTCTCCTACACCGCCACCAAGCGCGACGCACAAGGGCGCGCAACAGGCTCGACGTTCGACGTGTATCGGGATCTGGAAAGCTCCATCAAGAAGGCGCAGTACGAGGCATCCCAATTCCATAACCCGCCGCGTCCTTTACGGCTCGTCGTGCTTGATACCGCTGTCGGACTTACCACATGGGGCAAGGGCGAGAGTCCGAACGATGACGGATCAGTGAAGCGCCTGCTGGGCTACCTCCAAGCGCTGGCAGAGCAGTACGACATCTGCATCGCAATCATCGGGCACTCAAACAAGGGTAAGCACGACTACTTCGCCGACACGGTAGCGGGTTCGAGTGCATGGACAAACTCGCCGCGCCTGTCCTTCGTACATGCGAGGGATCGACGCCAAGAGCATTCGTTCGTTATGCGAGTCGCTAAGAGCAACCTGTCGTCCGCCTTTGGGGTCATGTACTCCACAGTTCCCGTGCTGACTCTCCACCAGCACGAGGACGGCCATGCCTCGGTGATGTGCAAGGCAGACATCCTGCCTGTCGTTTGGGGTGACGCTGATTCAATGGAGATGTTCGACGACGCAACCCGCAAGCCCGATGAAGAGGATGCTGGCGAAGGGAGTAACCACAAGCGGCAGACCCTAGTCCAGCAAGTCATCAATTACATCGTGCAAGCCGTTTATTCGACCGGGCAACCCGTCACGCGCGAAATGGTGCATGAGCGCCTAGGCAGGCCAATCAGCAGGCGCGAATGGACGAAGGTCGATGAAGCGCTGAGCCTTGGACAGTTCCAATACAAGGTCGGGATCGAAACCGGCAATAAGAACCGACTCCAATACACAAAGCTGAATTGATGCGTGCAGGCTGGTGTTACCAGTGCCCCTAGAGACCTAGCGAGGTAACACCAGTAACACCAGTAACAACACACAAAAAACGGTGGTGCCCTTTTTTGTACATGTTACTGATGTTACCGATGTAGCCCGTTTGGTTCAGTGGGGCGGCATGTAACACCAGTCCGCGCAATAACGTAATCGCCCATGTGGGTATAACTGAAAGAGGTAATTGGAAATGGAATACAACGAACAAGAAGTCAATGAGCTTTGCTATGAACTGCACCGCGTACAGGACGAAGTTAGAGCGCTAGAAAAGGCGCTCCACGAAGCACGGTTGAAACATGAGCAAGCGCGCAGGCGGGTGATGCACGCAGACCCGGATATGACGACCGATCATGTGCTGTCGTGGGGTGACGCTCCAGACCGGCGCGCTGCCCATGTGGATTCAGACGTTGAGCGCGCCTATCGTCGCGGGTTCGGTCAAGGTGCAGCGCAGGCGGTATATGCGTTGAAGGACGGGGCAACTCTCAAAGAGGTTGATGTTTGGGTTTGGCGGAAGGTCTGGCCGTGGCGCTATCAACTCGACGGCCATTCATTCTTTGCGCGAGCAATTGAACCGCCCCGGCACCCGCGCGACAAGCCTGCGCAGCAATCCAACTCACTCCCAGCAGGCTTCCGCACCAACGGCACCGCTGACGGGCAAGTAGTGTTGATCTGCACGGCAGGAGACATTCACCAGCCTGTCGGCACCTTTCCGAACGTCACGGAAGCGGTAGCGCGTGCCCGCCAGATGACCGCTTGGGCAGAGGATGCATATACCTTGCACGTGACCCAGAACCGTGCCGCCAATGTGGTTACACCGGCCAGCACATGATCGCGGCCTGTAGCGGCCCCACGCGCCGCGCACACGCAACCCCGCCACCGCGCGGGGTTTTCTTTGCCTGCTGCACCGGCAAAACAGCGAACAACAAACATGAACTTAGTTGTTCCGCGCTTATTTCAGAACTGTAAGCCGTTGTTTTTGTTTTGTTTTCGCTTGCGGACCTTCGCTTGATAGTCCTACCGTTTTGCACATGCACAGCCCAGCCGCAATTTATCAAAGGAGTTTTCACCATGCCTACCGAGATTGATTCACGAGTTACACCGACACTTCACGCCGAGACGCTGAAAGCGCTGGACGGCTTTGATGATTCGACAATGCCCTATATCGCCCCGGCCATCGAAGCGCTGGACGATGCTTATCAGACCATCGGGAAACTTCACGACGGGCGCGACGCGGCGAAGAAGAACCAAGCCTGGACGGAGGGGCAGCAAGTGCTGGCCGTATCCGAGACAGCAAACCGCCATCAACAGCGTCTGCTGAAAAAGTTTGATGGACTGGTCGCCACGATGGACAAGCAGATTGCCAAGTTCGAGGAAGAACTGAGCCAGCCTCTTGAGTCACGCGCCTCTGTGGGTATCGCGGGCGAGGTGCGCAAGTTCGTCAAGGACATGCCGACCGAAGAACGCCACAAGTTCCTTCAAGAAGCTATCGACGCTGGAGACATGACCACATGCAGCAGCGTGCTCGGCGCTCCGCCATACCTGTCCGGCCTCACCGCTGACTTTCAGAAAACCTACACCCGCATGTGGCACGAGCGGATGAACCCGCAGGCATCGGCACGCCTCAAGGTGATTCGCGGTGCAAAGAGCCACATCGAGAAGGCTGGTGCGCTGGTGGTTGAGCAGGTTGAGAAGGCAATGGGCGCACCGTGGGCAAAGGTGAATCAGCTTCGCCAAGGCAATGACAAAGCACTCGCAGCGCTCAAGTTCGGTGAGTAACGCTGCTGATACCTGCAATCAACAGGAAGCAATCAAATGACTGAAATAGTTCAGCCTGACTGGTTGCAGGGGTTCACCCCGCAACCAAACACGCCGCCCAAGGGCTGGCAACCCGGCCAGTCCGGGAACCCGAAAGGGCGACCCGTTGGCTCACGCAACAAGAAGAACGTCATCGCTGAGGAGTTCGAGAAGGACGGCAGCGCTGTAGCCCGTGTGGTCATGGGCGCTGCGCTCGAAGGTGACATGCAGGCCGCCAACATGGTGCTGCAACGCCTGTCCCCGCCGCTCCGTGCCCGCGCTGAAAAGGTGACGTTTGAACTAACCCCGGATGCGCCATTGCACCAGCAGGCGAATCAGGTACTTGCATCGGTAGCGGAAGGATCGATTGACCCGGAGACCGGAAAGCTGCTGATCGACTGCATCCAGTCGGTTGCGGGCATCCGCGCCGTTGATGAACTGGAAGCGCGCCTTATCGCGCTGGAGGAAAAGAGCCAATGAGCATCTACGACACCGACAGCATTCCGCAACACGGCTGGGCGCGGCCAAAGATCGAGCGCCCGATAGACACGCCGCAGGGGCAAGCCGATCTCAAGCTGATCGTCGAGACCTGCTACGCCGCCATTCTGAATTGCGACGACCCTGCCGTGCGCTGGCAGGCCGCGCGCCTGTTGCAAGCAATCGGCCCATTGAAAGGAACCCTGCAATGAAGAACCTGCACACCGACCCGCGCGAGAACGCGCCCGTCAAGCACACGGTAACGCCCGACGACCTGCAACAGATTCAACAGCGACGCATTGAGGCTCATGCAGCCCGCGAGACTAGCGACGCGCTGAACCTGCTCCGCGCTTTCAAGCTGGGCGAGGCGCTGCGCGAGGCACGGGAGTAACCACATGAGCATTAGCAGCGCCAAGGGCATGCTCGCCCGCCTCAAACACTTGGAGCGCTCGCAAGGTGCGACCGACGAGATGCGAGGTTGGGTCAGTGACATGCTCGGCGCTGCCATTGCTGACGGTCGCATGTGCCCGGTCGATGGCCCTGTGGTGCGGCATTGCGTGTTGAACTGGATCGACGACGGCACCGCACGCGCCGGGACTGCTGGCTGGGGGTTGCTGCGATGAAGCCGAATTTCCAAGGCTTCGTAGAGCCGCGCATGTGGCCGCAGGACGACGGAGCGCGGCGCGAACCCGTGCTTGATGCTGACCACAAGCCGCCGCGCGTGGTGCGCTATGTCGGCTGGCGGAAGTGCATGCGGTGTGGTCAGCTCTTTTGGTCGGAGGACGTGTTGCGCTTGCGTCTCTGCACGCCTCAACCGAACCGGCAAGGATGCAGGAGCAGGCAAGACGACGACGGCATCTGAAAAACCCTGCACCGCCCTTTTCGTCGTCAGCGGTGCAGTGGCGCGCAGTCCCGGAGAAGCTGCGCCGTCCCATCGGGAACCGTTGGACGTTAATCAAACGGACTCAGTCAGGAACGGGCGCTCCTACCCGTGCGACCTGGCCTTCAACGGGTGCCGCTGGCACCCGTTGTCGTTTGTGCGGCTGCGCGAGCGTAGCGGGCGGCTGGGGCGACGATCACCACACTGCCGCCGCTAGGTACTGGCGGCACCGTTGCGCAGCCTGTAGCGGCGCGCATGCCCGCGAAGGTCGAACAACAAACACGGAGTTAGGCGGTCGTGCTTTGCGACAGCCAACAAAAAAGCCCGCTGGGCGGGCTTTTCGGCAGGCGGGTGGCGGGTCGTCTAGCGGATTGCTAGCGTGTCGTCGCTTGCGCGCCCTCGCTGCGGTGGATGTAGCGCAGCACGCGCCCGTCAAGTTCAGCCAGTGTTAGCCCCTCGCGTCGGTGTGTCGCTTCGTACAGTGGCCCCACCAGCTCAGGGTCACGCGCTATCGCTTCGGGCAACCACATGGCCGCCGTTTCAACTATCAAGTTGAAGGTGCCGGGGGTGTTGAGCAGTTCAGGCACGCAGCACCACGTATGAAACCAAGCATCACGCCAAGCGGCAGCGTGTGCTTCGGGCTTATCTTCGGATTCGAGAGGGCCAACAACGATGTGGAATATGTCGGCCTTGTTGGCGCTGTGCTGCACCCTGATTCTCGCTGGCCGCAGCTTGCGCAATGGTGCGCCCGCTTTCGGACGGCGGGCTGCTGTGGTTATCATGTCCATGTCGGTTCCTTGTGTTGTAAGGGACGGCCACGCGGTCGGGACTGTTGGCGCAGTCGCCGGCCGCATCCGTTTCACTGGGCCTTGGTGCGCCCGTTGATACCGTTGAACTTGTGCCACTGGTACAGCTCGATCTGGACGTTGTTGATGTTCCAGCCCTTCGCCTCTGCGACTGGCTGCAACTCCTTCGGCTTCATGTTGCCGTGCTGGTCTAGGTACTCCCACACCTCCAAGCACTTGCCCGGGCCGGGACGCTTGACCCCGTTCTGCTCGATGCGCTCCACCTTGGGCGCGGCTGCTTTCTTCGGCTTGCTTGTGGTGACCACAGTGTCAGCGGTTGCAGCGTCGGCAGCGGGTGCCGCTGCTTCCATCGCCTTCCAGCCGAAGCGCACCTCGTCGCCGTTCTTGTGAACAGTAATCTCTACCAGTTCGGCGGGCACCCCAGCGGCAACACCAGCGCGGCGGGCGTTGTTGCGGTTCGTGTAGGTCTTGGCTTCCATCGTCGTTCTCCTGTCAGTTGCATTGCGGTAGGGCTATTGCAAGACAGGTTCGGGAGAAGCGGCAACGACTTTTTGGACGCAATCGCGCGCGTCGATTGCAGCCGCTACAGGCGATTCAAAGCGCGGGTCTGTAGGGTAGTGACGGACTGATGGACAAGCGGCCCACGTCGGAGGCTAAGCGGCCCAGCGTCCGAAAGGCGCACAGGCGACGTTCGGCGCGGTGCCTTCGTGCTTGTATTGAGTCAGATGAAACCGGCCTGTAGGCGTGATTAGCCCGATTTGCGGGCGTGCCGGTATTTCTTCGGCTATCGACAGGGGTATGACTCACCCTGAGAAGATGGCGGTGGGTCAGGGATTCGAACCCTGGAAGAGGTTGCCCCCTTGCTAGTTTTCAAGACTAGTGCCTTCAACCGCTCGGCCAACCCACCGTACTGAAAAACCCTTTCGCGCTAACAATCCGCTAAACGGCGCAGGCTGTGCCTGCTAGCGAATTGCGCTAAGTGCTTGTTTTTACTGCGTATTCTACCCTCGACAAGAAGCGTGTGCGCAAGTTTTCAAGACCGCTGCTTTAAACCACTCAGCCAGCCCACCGTAGGAAGGCGCAAATGATATAGCAAACCCCTGATTCTGAGAAGAATTATTTTCAGCAACTGGAACCGGATTGCCCCAGCCCGCCGGGGCCTTGATTAAAACCACTGCCGCCCTATCATTGCCTGACATTCCTCTGGGGTCTGCCATGATTTTTTCCGTTCACGTGCTTGCGCCGCCCTACTCCCGTCAGGCCAATCAAACCGCCCTGCAGTTCTGCCGCGCGGTGCTGCGTCAGGGTCATCAGTTGAAGCGGGTGTTCTTTTCGGGCGATGGCGTGCTGTCCGCCAGCCAGTTGGGGGTTCCGCCGCAGGACGAAATCAACCTCTATAAGGAATGGATTCGGCTGAACGCAGAACACGGGGTGGAGTTGGTGGTGTGCATTTCTGCCTGCCTGCGTCGTGGCATGGTCAATGTGTCGGAAGCCGAGCGCTATCAGCTGCCCGCAGCCAATCTGTCGCCGAGCTTTGTTGTGGCCGGCCTGGGACAGCTGGTGGATGCCGCACTGGAATCCGATCGCCTGGTCACCTTTGGAGCGTGATGATGAAGTCCATCCTTTATCTGCACCGTCAGGCTCCGCACGCAACCCTGGCCACGCGTGAAGGCGTGGATGCCGTGCTGGCTACCGCTGCGTTTGGCGTACCGACGGCTCTGCTGTTTCTGGATGATGGCGTATTCCAGCTACGCAAAAATCAGCAGCCGGAGGCGGCCCAGCTGAAACGCACGGCGCCCATGTTCGAGGCGCTGGAAATGTACGGTGTCGAGGAAGTCTTCGTGTGCCAGGCATCACTGGAAACGCGGGGGATGACCACCGACGATCTGGTGATTCCCGTGCAATTGCTGGATCGCGATGGCATTCAGCGCACCTTCGCCCGCTTCGATCACCTTCTGACGTTCTGACCATGATTCTGCATATCATCAGTGCTTCACCCTTTCACAGCGACGCATTCCAGCGCTGCTGCGAACTTGCCACCGCCGCCGACGGCATTCTGCTGATCGAGGATGCCACGCTGGCGCTCGGCAACGTGCAGCGTTTTCTCACCGGCCTGCCCACACAACAGCTGTTTGTGCTGGAGCCCGACCGGCTCGCGCGGGGTTTGCCGCTGCCAACCACACCGGCCGTGAATGCAGTGGATTACGATGGCTTTGTCGCGCTGACGGCCCGCTTCACCAAGACGCTTTCCTGGTTCTGACATGACGACGCTGACCGTGGGTGCTCGGATCATCCCGCTGGACAAAGAAGGCTACCTGCAGAATCTGGCAGACTGGGATGAAACGGTTGCCGCGGCACTGGCCCAGCGGGACGGCATCACGCTCACGCCAGCGCACTGGGAAATTCTCCACCTGCTGCGGGACTTTCATCAGCGTTTCGAGCACAGTCCGCCGATGCGGGTTCTGGTAAAGTCCGTGAAGCAGGCGCTGGGGGAAAATAAGGGTAACAGCATTTACCTGATGCAGCTTTTTCCCGGCAGCCCGGCCAAACTCGCGGCCCGCATCGCCGGCCTGCCCCGCCCCACTCACTGCCTGTAGGAATCGCCATGACCACGCCGATGAAAACCAGCATTCCTCCCGCTCACGAACATCCTTTTGCGCAATTTGTGCGGATTCTTGGCAAAGGCAAGAAAGGTTCCCGCGCACTTACCGAAGACGAAGCCTACCAGGCCATGACCATGATCATGAACGGCGACGTGCTCGACGTGCAGCTGGGTGCCTTCCTGATGCTGATGCGGGTAAAGGAAGAAAGCGCCGAGGAATTGCTGGGCTTCGTCAAGGCTGTGCGGGAATCATTGCACGCGCCGACGGATCTGAGGGTGGATCTGGACTGGTCGTCTTACGCGGGCAAGCGCCGCCACTTACCCTGGTACCTGTTCAGCATTTTTCTGCTGGCGGAAAAAGGTCATCGCGTGTTGGTGCACGGTGCCAGCGGCCACACCATCGACCGCATTTATACCGAGGATGTGCTGCAGGATCTGGGCATTCCCGTGGCGCAGGACTGGGACAGCTGTCGCGCGCAACTGGATCAGCAGAATTTCGCCTATTTCCCGCTGCGCAAGCTGTGTCCGCGTCTGCACCAGATCATCGAGCTGCGCAACATCATGGGGTTGCGCTCACCGGTGCACACGCTGTCGCGGCTGATCAATCCGGCGAATGCGCCCTGCGTGATTCAAGGCATTTTCCATCCCGGTTATCGGCCAGTGCATCAGGTGGCAGCGCAAGCGCTCGGATACCCGCGGGTGGACGTCATCAAGGGCGAGGCCGGCGAGATCGAACGCAATCCGGATATCGAGTGTCTGGTGCAGTCCGTGCGCAACGGCGAACTGGTGGACGAGACCTGGCCCGCCCTGTTCCAACGTCGCCACGTAAAGGAAGAATCGCTGGATCTGCAACAGTTTGTCGCGGTGTGGCGCGGTCAAGCACAGCACGAATATGGCGAGGCGGCTGTCACCGGCACGCTGGCCATTGCACTGAAGTTACTGGGTGAAGCAGATTCGCAGGAAAGCGCGCAGACCATGGCCAACGCGCTGTGGCAGGCACGGGATCGCAGCCGTTTCTGACCGCGCCCCGCCGGGATTTACACTCTGAACTGACGCACGACGGAACCGAGTTTCTGCGCCACCCGCTGCAGCTGTTCGGTGGAGTTGGCCACCTGGGCCGACCCTTCCGCCGCGCGCTGGGCCGAAGAACTGATTTCGTCAATCGCCTGCTGGATGAAGTGAGAGGTCTGCTGCTGTTCTTCGGTGGCAGACGCAATCTGCGTATTCATCACGTTGATTTCTTCTACCCGCGTGGTGATCGCCTGCAGTGAAGAACCGGTATCGCCCGCCTTGTTGACGCTCTCTTCCGCCTTGCGCTGACCGTTGGCCATGACGTCGGAAATGGCGCGGGCAGTACGCTGCAGCTGCTCGATCACGCGATGAATTTCCTCGGTGGATTCCTGGGTGCGCGACGCCAGCGTCCGCACTTCGTCCGCCACCACCGCAAAACCGCGACCATGCTCGCCAGCGCGGGCTGCTTCGATCGCTGCGTTCAATGCCAGCAGGTTGGTCTGTGATGCGATGCCCTGAATGACATCAAGAATCTGGCCGACGTTTTCAGTATCGGCTTCCAGCTGGTGAATGGTTTCGCCGGCTTTCGCCACTTCGCGCGCCAGATCGTTGATGGTGCGAATGGCCTCGCCCACGATGCCGTGACCTTTCTTCGCCTGATCGTTGGCATCCGATGCCGCGACGGCAGCGTTTGAAGTATTCGATGCGTTCTCATTCAGGCTTTCAAACATTTCCTTCATGGAACGATTGACGCTGACAGTGGCTTCCAGCTGCTCTGTGGAGGCATGCTCACTCTGGTGCGCCAGTTCACCCAGCTCACGGCTGACGGAGGTCAGCGGATCGATACTCTGTACCACTTCCTTGATAATGCCCTGCAAACGCTCGATGAAGGAGTTGAACCAGTAAACCAGGGTGCCGATTTCGTCCTGTGAATCCTGGCGAATGCGTTTTGTGAGATCGCCCTCGCCGCTGGCGATTTCCTGCAGCGACGACACGACGCGCCCAATGTTGCTGGTCACCTGCATGGTCACATAGAGCGCCACCACTATCAGCACCACGGTAATCAACACGGCGATGCCGGCACCTACATTCAAGGCGGTATTGGCATCGGAGATGGAATTGGAAATATTGTTGGTGAACAGCTCATGGCTCTGATCGCGGAAATCGGTCAGGTCACCCTTGAGCCGGTTGAGCTTGGAGCCCATCACTTCAACCTTGGCATTGAGCTGGGCGAAGTCGGCACTGCCGGTAATCATGCCTTCGGAAATTTCCCGCGCCAGAGTGTAGTAGTTTTCGAAACTGCTACCGAGTTCATCCACCAGCTGTTTGCGTTCCGGCTCCAGGCCGCGGATTTCCCGGAACAGGGCCCGCATGCGTTCGGCATTCTCATCAGCGCCCTTGATCATGTCCCGCTCGCCTGCACTGACGGCGGAATTGAGCACTTCAACCGTGCGATCCAGCAACACGATGACGTTGTTGGAGCGTTCCAGAATCGGGTAATACAGGTCACGGACGCTTTCCAGCTTGTGCCGGGTCTCGGTATTAACGGAAAAGTTGTAAATGAGATTGGTGGCAAACCCAAGCACACCCACCAGGGGGATCAACATCAACTTGAATTTGATTGAAATTCGGTTGAACCAGTTCATCGAGCATCACTCCGACAGGAACTCCTTGTACCAAAAGTAAGGTTAGCTGATGTCCTGATTTTGAAAAGAAAACCTGATTAAAAGTGATGCAATCGATCACCCGGACAGGTTTCTGCCCAGGCTGAAAGAAGGGATTGTGATGTCAGGATGGTGCTGAAGGATGGAACCAGTTGAGCCGGTCGTGAAGCTTGACCACCTCGCCGACGATGATCAGCGTTGGCGCCTTAACTTCTTGATCTTTAATGGATTCAGGCATGTTTGCCAGATCGGAGATGAACACCCGCTGATGGCGCGTGGTGCCCTGTTGCACCAGTGCGATGGGCATCGACCCTGGCAGACCGTGTGCCATCAGGCGTTCGCAGATGGTGGGCAGCCCGACCAGCCCCATATAGAACACCAGCGTCTGCCGTTCTTTCGCCAGGGTGTCCCAGTCCAGATCCAGTGTGCCGTCTTTCAAATGCCCCGTCACAAAGCGGACAGACTGGGCGTAATCGCGGTGAGTGAGCGGAATGCCGGCATAACTGGCACAACCAGACGCCGCCGTAATGCCCGGCACCACTTGGAACTGGATACCTTCCTGGGCCAGACGATCAATTTCCTCGCCACCGCGGCCGAAGATGAAGGGATCGCCGCCTTTCAAACGACACACGCGATGTCCCTGCTGTGCCAGTTCCACCAGATATTCGTTGATCTGATCCTGGGGAACCGCGTGATCGCTGCGGGCCTTGCCCACATAGATACGTTTGGCGTCGCGGCGCACCAGATCAAGAATGTCGGGGCTCACCAGGCGATCGTAAAGCACCACATCTGCCTGCTGCATCAAGCGCAGGGCACGGAAGGTCAGCAGATCCGGATCACCGGGGCCGGCACCCACCAGGTACACCTCGCCCTTGTGCGGCGCCGGCGCGTTGGGATCCTGCAATTGCAGCTGCAGCAGTTGCTCCGCGTCCTTTTCCTTGCCGGCGAAGACGTATTCGGCAATCGGACCGGACAGAATATTTTCCCAGAATCCGCGCCGCTGGTTCACATCGGCGTAGCGCGCCTTCACCTGGTCACGGAAGCGACCCATCAGATCAGCGAGGCGGCCGTAGCTGGCGGGAATAGTGGTTTCCAGTTTGGCGCGGATCATGCGGGCCAGCACCGGCGACGTGCCGCCGCTGGACACCGCAATCACGATGGGTGAGCGATCGACAATCGACGGCAGGATGAAAGTGCACAGCGCAGGATTGTCGACCACATTCACCGGAATGTTCTGCAGGCGAGAATCATTGGAAACGCGCTGGTTGGTGGACTCGTCGTCGGTAGCGGCAATCACCAGGGCAACGCCATCCAGATCGGCGCTGACATAATTGCGCTGGATTTTTTCCGATTTTGTATCGGCCGCCAGCAAGTCGAGCATCTCGCTGCAGAACTGCGGCGCCACCACGCGCAGATGCGCACCGGCCCGCTGCAGCAGGCCGGCTTTGCGCGTCGCAATATCACCGCCGCCCACCACCAGGCAACGCAATCCCTTCAGCTGATAAAACAGCGGCAGATAATCCATGTCTTATCCTTGCGCGGCGATGATGTCCACACCGCCCATGTATGGTTTAAGCGCATCGGGCACGCGAATACTGCCGTCGGCCTGCTGGTAATTTTCCATGATCGCTACCAGCGTGCGCCCCACCGCCAGGCCGGAGCCATTCAGCGTGTGCAGCAGTTCGGGCTTCTTCGCATCCTTGCCGCGATAGCGGGCCTGCATGCGACGAGCCTGGAAATCCTCGAAGTTGGAGCAGGAGGAAATCTCGCGATATTTACCCTGCCCCGGCAGCCAGACTTCGATGTCGTAGGTTTTCGCCGATGAGAAGCCCATGTCGCCGGTGCACAGCACGATCACCCGATACGGCAAACCCAGTTTCTGCAGGATTGCTTCCGCGTGGCCGGTGAGTGCTTCCAGCGCCGCGTGAGATTCCTCCGGTTTCACCAGCTGCACCATCTCGACTTTCTCGAACTGGTGCTGACGGATCATGCCGCGCACATCCTTGCCGTGGGAGCCGGCTTCGCTACGGAAACAGGGCGTGTGGCAGGCGAAGCGGATGGGCAGCTGATCTTCGTTGTAGATCATGTCGCGGGCGATGTTCGTCACCGGCACTTCGGCGGTGGGGATCAGGTACATGTCCTTTTCGCCGCGCAGTTTGTAGAGGTCTTCCTCGAATTTCGGCAGCTGACCTGTGCCCTGCAGGGAATCCGGATTCACGACGTACGGGGCGTAGACTTCCTGATAGCCGTGCTCGCGGGTGTGAGTGTCCAGCATGAGCTGGATGAGTGCACGATGCATGCGGGCCAGCGGGCCGTACATGACAGAAAAGCGCGCACCGGAAATCTTGGCGGCGGTTTCGAAATCCAGATGTCCGGTTTTGGCGCCCAGATCCACATGATCCAGCGGCTGGAAATTGAAAGTCGGTGGCGTGCCCCAGCGACGGATTTCCACGTTGTCATCTTCACCACCGCCGACTGGCACCGATTCATGGGGCAGATTGGGAATACCCAGCTGCAGCGCCTGCAGGTCTGCCTGCAGTTCCACCAGCGCCTGTTCGCATTCCGCCAGCCGCTGGGCGAAGCCTTCCACTTCCTGCATCAGCGCGGACACGTCCTCGCCCTTACCTTTGCCGATGCCGATTTCCTTGGATTTGCGCTTGCGGTCCGCCTGCAGGTTTTCGGTTTCCACCTGCAAGGATTTGCGCTTGTCCTCCAGGCGCTGGAAGGCAGCCACATCCAGGGTGAAACCACGGGTTTTCAGGCGGGCGGCCACTTCATCCAATTGGCCGCGCAACAGTTTGGGATCTAGCATAAGCAGCTCGTCTTCTTATCGTCGTGATTCGGGGAATTCTAACCCATTCGCGGGAATTGCTCGCCTCTCTTTGGAGGCAGACATCTTATTGGAAACAGGCATTAGGCAAATCAGTCCTTTTTGCCACCCTTGCCGTCGTAGCGCTTCCAGGGGCTCTTGCGGTCCTGTTCCCGCAGGAATTTCAGCTTTTCGCCGATCTTGATTTCCAGGCCACGGGGCACCGGTTCATACCAGTGCTCGTGATGAATGGCTTCCGGCAGATAGTTCTCGCCGGCGGCAAAAGCATCGGGAAAATCGTGGGCATAGCGGTATTCGGCGCCGTAGCCCTGGTTTTTCATCAGTTTGGTGGGGGCGTTGCGCAGATGCAGGGGCACTTCGTGGCTACCATTGTCAGCAATGAACGCGCGCACCGCCTTGAACGCCGTGTACACCGCGTTGCTCTTGGGCGCGCAGGCCATGTACACCACCGCTTGTGCTACTGCGAGTTCACCTTCGGGGCTGCCCAGGCGCGTCTGCACATCCCAGGCATTCAGCGCAATCTGCAGGGCACGGGGATCGGCATTGCCGATGTCTTCACTGGCCATGCGCACCACCCGACGGGCGATATAAAGTGGATCGCAGCCACCGTCCAGCATGCGGGCAAACCAGTACAACGCGCCATCCGGCGACGATCCCCGCACCGCCTTGTGCAGCGCCGAGATCTGGTCGTAAAACACGTCACCGCCCTTGTCGAACCGCCGCGACTCGGTTCCCGCGGCCTGCTCCACCAGCTTCAGCGACACCGCATCCAGGCCATCCGCCCGCGCCAGTTCCACCGCGATTTCCAGCAGATTCAGCGCGCGCCGGGCATCGCCATCCGCCAGATGAGCAATGCGCTCCAGCACACCATCCTCCATCGCGGGCGCGTCCGCACCGATTCCACGCTGCGGATCGCTCAACGCCTGTTGCAGCAGACGGATGAGGTCTTCAGAATCCAGCGGCTTGAGCACGTACACGCGGGCGCGGGACAGCAGCGCGTTATTCAATTCAAAGGAAGGGTTCTCGGTGGTGGCGCCGATGAAAATCACCGTGCCATCTTCGATGTAGGGCAGGAAGGCATCCTGCTGGGATTTGTTGAAGCGGTGGACTTCGTCCACGAACAACACCGTCTTGCGGCCGAAGCGCTGCTGCTCCTTGGCCTGGTCGATCGCCGCGCGGATTTCCTTTACGCCGCTCAGTACGGCAGACACGCTGAGAAACTGCGCATCCACATAGTTGGCCAGAATCATCGCCAGCGTGGTTTTCCCCACACCGGGCGGCCCCCACAGGATCATGGAGTGAATATGGCCCGCCTCGATGGATTTGCGCAGCGGCATGCCGTCGCCGAACAGATGGCGCTGGCCCGCGTACTGATCCAGAGTGGCCGGACGCATGCGCGCCGCCAACGGCTGCCACTGGTTTTCCCGATCAAACAGATCCGCCACGGGGTTCAGCTTTCCTCAATGACGTCCACGGTGTCTTCCAGCTTCAGCTCAAAGGTGGACGCCGGGACTTTCTGGTTTTTCTTGATCTGGGTGAATTCGATGCGGGTGGTCTGGCCCAGCGCGTCCTCCAGATACATGTCGCGCAGATAACCCTGGAAAAAGTGCACCCGCAGCAGGGCGAACATGGCGTCCTTGTCCTTGGGACGCAGGTCGAAACGCAGTTCGCCGGTTTCATCAAACTGGTAGCCGCTCACCGCGAAGCTGGAATCGATCTGTTTGGGGTCGCCGCTCAGCAGCAGCGCCGGGGTGTTGCCGATCTGGTTGTCCAGCTTCTTGCGCGTGGCCTGTTCCAGATCCTTGTCGTAAATCAGCAGGGTCTTGCCGTCAGACACGATCTGCTGGGGGTAGGGTTCATCGGTGTCCCAGCGAAACTGGCCAGGGCGCTGCACCCACATGGCGCCGGTCACGTGTTGCAGGGTGACCTGATTCTTGTCCGACACCCACTGTTCGAAACGGGCCTGCATGGACTGCAATTCAGTCAGACTCTTGTTCAACAGGCCGGAGGCTTCGCTGGTCTTGAGGTCGCCAGCAAACGCCGTCGCCATGACGCTCAGCGACAGCAGAAAACCAAACAGGGTGCGCAACATGGAATGTCCTTCAAGGGGAACGGCAGAAGACGCCGGAATACCAATCAGACCAAAGGAGATGAGGCAGGGTTCCAGCCCGGCGGCGAAACGGCGCGCCGGGACAGGATCAGCGGGAACCGGGTACCAGGACTTCACGCTGGCCGTTGGTCTGCATCTCGCTGACCACCCCGGCCGCTTCCATCGCCTCGATCATTCTGGCGGCGCGATTATACCCGATTTTGAGCTTGCGCTGGACGGCGGAAATCGAGGCCCGACGGGACTCCAGCACGAAAGCCACCGCCTGGTCGTAAAGGGGGTCGGACTCGGAGTCGCCGCCGCCACCACCCTCTTCGTCGCCCGGCGCCGGGCCGGCTTCGTGGTTACCTTCCAGGATTTCTTCCAGATAGTTGGGCTCGCCCCGACGCCGCCAGTCGGCACACACCCGGTGTACCTCCTCGTCGTCCACGAACGCCCCGTGCACCCGCACCGGCAGACCAGTACCCGGCGGCAGATATAGCATGTCACCATGCCCCAGCAGCTGTTCGGCACCGCCCTGGTCAAGGATGGTCCGGGAGTCGATCTTGGACGACACCTGGAACGCAATTCGGGTCGGTACGTTGGCCTTGATCAGACCGGTGATCACGTCCACCGACGGCCGCTGGGTCGCCAGAATCAAATGGATACCGGCGGCACGGGCCTTTTGGGCGATACGGGCAATCTGCTCTTCCACCTTCTTGCCCACGATCATCATCATGTCGGCGAATTCGTCGATCACCACCACGATGAACGGCAGCGCCTGCAGTTCGCGAGGCTGCTGGGAATCAATTTCCGGCTGATGGAAGGGATCCATGATCGGCTCGCCCTTCTTCGCAGCATCCTTGACCTTCTTGTTGAAGCCAGCCAGGTTGCGCACGCCCATGGCGGCCATCAGGCGATATCGCCGCTCCATTTCCGCCACACACCAGCGCAGCGCGTTGGAGGCTTCCTTCATGTCGGTCACCACCGGCGTCAGCAGGTGGGGAATGTTGTCGTACACCGACAGTTCCAGCATTTTCGGGTCGATCATTATCAGTCGCAGGTCTTCCGGCGTAGCCTTGAACAGCATACTGATCAGCATCGCATTCAGACCCACGGATTTACCGGAGCCCGTGGTGCCCGCCACCAGCAGGTGCGGCATGCGACCCAGATCGGCAATCACCGGCTTGCCGGAAATATCCTTGCCCAGCGCCAGTGCCAGCGGAGAATGAATGTTGTCGTAATCCTGCGAGGAAATGATTTCGCTCAGGCGGATCATTTCGCGATCCTGGTTGGGAATCTCGATCCCCACCACGGTTTTGCCGGGAATGACCTCCACCACCCGCACACTCACCACCGCCAGGGAACGCGCCAGATCCTTCGCCAGATTGGTGATGCGGCTCACTTTCACGCCAGCGGCAGGCTGGATTTCGAAGCGTGTCACCACCGGGCCGGGCATCACGTTTTCAACCGTGGCTTCCACGTTGAAATCCCGCAGCTTGATTTCCAGCAGACGGGACATGCTTTCCAGGGTTTCGGCGGAATAGCCCTTCTTGATGCTCTTGTCCGGCGTGTCGAGCAGGGACAGTGGCGGCAGATCGCCTTCCAGCGGTGTGTCGAACAGTGGCTTCTGGCGCTCCTTTTCCACGCGCACGCTTTTTTCCACTTCCGGCAGCGGCAGCTCGATCACTGGCGGCTTGCGGGTTTCCAGTTTCACCTTTTCCTGCTTCAGCAGTTCCTGGCGTTTCTTCTGCGATTCCTTCGCGGCTTTTTTGTCTTCTTTCTGGTTGTCGGTGACCAGCGGTGCAGCGGCTTTGCGCTCCTGCCAGTTGCCAAATTTTTCCTTCAACCAGTCCATGAAATTAAGCGTGAGCCTGCCGGTGCCATCGATCACGCGAATCCAGGAAATGTCGGTGAACAGCGTCATGCCGACAAGAAATCCGGCGAGCAGTAACAGCGTTGAACCCAGCGCATTCAGATTCGCCAGCGCATAACGTCCCACCTCGATGCCCAGGATGCCGCCGGCAGGATTGCGTCCAGCAGCGTCGATTTCGGGCAGCGTTCCGGGAATAACCTTGAAGTGCACATAGGCCAAGCCGGTGGCGGACACCATGGTCATCACAAAACCGAGAAAACGCAGCGTCGCCATCAGCCAGCTCCAGTGGCTGTCCTTGTCGCGGAACACCAGCCAGGCGCGCCAGGCGATCAGCACCGGAAACAGAAACGCGAAATAACCGAACAGCGACATCAGCACATCGGCACACCACGCACCGGCAAGGCCCGCCAGATTGTGGACACTGCGACCACTGCCCAGGCTCGTCCAGCCGGGGTCATTCGTGTCGAAGGTGAACAGGGCGGCCAGCAGGAAAAGCGCCAGGAAGAACAGCACGATCATGGCCCCTTCGCGGGCGCCACGAACCAGAAGAACTGACCATTGGGGAATATGCGGTTGAGCCTGTTCTTTTTTCAATTTTCACATCCCGTGGTGTTCGCGCAGCCGTCAGCGGATCACGCGATATTAGCATCCATTTTAGCGACAAATCATGAATTTGCACAAACTTTGGGCGAAAGTATCACAGGTTTGTGCAGTAAGTCGTTATTCTACGTCCATGCCGTCAGGATAACAAAGCCGGGTGCACCACCTTCCCCGCAGCCACATTTACCCCTTGAGCCAGGCTCGGCAGCGACTTCCAGTCCCCGCCGGCGAGTTTCTTCACGTACGGCAAAATCGCCCCCGACAGCGCCTGCGATGCCGTGCGCGGCACCGCCCCCGGCATATTGGTGACCCCCATGTGCCACACGCCCTCCTCCAGATACACCGGATTGCGATAATCCGTGGCGCGGACGGTTTCGATACAGCCACCCTGGTCGATGGAAATATCCGCAATAAAACCGCCGTCCGGCATCCCCTGCACCATAGCGCGGGTCACCAGTCGCGGCGCGCGGGCACCGGGAATCAGTACCGCACCGATCACCAGATCCGCCTGGGTCATGGCCTCGGCGATCGCGTCCTGGTAGGCAAACAGGCCGGTGATGTTGGGCGCTAGCGCTTCCGCCCGGCGCAAGGCATCGGGTGAACGGTCGAACGCCGTGACATGGGCACCGAGCGCCGCCGCCATCTTCGCCGCATTCAGTCCAGCCACACCCGCGCCAATCACCACTACCCGGCCGTTCTCTGCCCCTGGCACCCCACCCAGCAGCAACCCCTTCCCGCCCATCGACCGATGCAGGTAATGCACGCCGGCCTGCACCGCCACCCGCCCTGCGATCTCACTCATCGGCGCCAGCAGCGGCAGCGTGCCGTGCTCATTCACAGTCTCGAATGCAATCGCCGTAAGCCCGATATCGCACAGGCGCTGCGTCAATGTCGGGTTCGGCGCCAGATGCAGATAACAGAACAACAGATGTCGTGATTGCAACAGCGCCAGATCCCCTTCCACAGGCTCCTTCACCTTCACCACCAAATCTGCCTGAGCAAAGAGCGCTGCCGCGTCTGGCAAGATCAAGGCCCCGGCTTTCTGGTAGGCCTGATCAGGATAACCACTCAACTGGCCGGCTCCCGCCTGCACCAACACCTGATGACCGGCCTGCACCAGCTCCGCGACCGCACCCGGCACCAGCGCGATACGGGCTTCCATGGGCTTGATTTCTGTGGGAATCCCAATCTTCATGACTGCCTCCAACACCTGCCACTACTGTCTTCCAATACAGTATAGAATCACTCAATGCCGCCCATTGGCAGGAACTATTTGCCTAAGCTCAGGTAAACGAATATAAATTCAGCCAATTTTTTCCCTGGCATTGCGCCAACTGATCTGGAATCCCACATGACTGCGACCAAACACTGCCGACTGCTGATCCTGGGCTCTGGCCCCGCTGGCTACACCGCTGCCGTTTATGCTGCCCGTGCAAATCTCAAGCCGGTGATGATTACCGGCATCCAGCCCGGCGGACAGCTCACCACCACTACGGAAGTCGACAACTGGCCCGGCGACGTCCACGGCCTGCAAGGCCCCGCGCTGATGGAGCGCATGAAAGCCCACGCCGAACGCTTCGATACTGAAATCATCTTCGATCACATCAACAAAACCGACTTGAGCAAACGCCCGTTCACCCTGTATGGCGACTCCGGTACTTACACCTGCGACGCCCTGATCATCGCCACTGGCGCCTCTGCCCGCTACCTGGGCCTGGATTCCGAGGAGGCCTTCAAAGGCAAGGGCGTCAGTGCCTGCGCAACCTGCGATGGCTTCTTCTATCGCAAACAGAAAGTGGCGGTGATCGGTGGTGGCAACACGGCCGTGGAAGAAGCGCTGTATCTGGCCAATATCGCGGCAGAAGTGGTGGTCGTGCATCGCCGCGACACCTTCCGCGCCGAGAAAATCATGCAGGATCGCCTGTTCGACAAGGCGAAGAACGGCAATATCACGCTGGAACTGGGCTACACCCTGGACGAAGTGCTGGGTGACAATTCCGGCGTCACGGGCATCCGCATCAAAAACATTGCCACCGGCGAAACCAAGCAAATCGACCTGATGGGTGTCTTCATCGCCATCGGCCACACGCCCAACACCGGCATCTTTGAAGGTCAGCTGGACATGCAGGGCGGCTACATCAAGATCCGCAGCGGTATCGATGGCAACGCCACTGCCACCAGCGTCGAAGGTGTGTTTGCTGCAGGCGACGTCACCGACCATGTCTATCGCCAGGCCATCACCTCCGCCGGCTTCGGCTGCATGGCCGCGCTGGATGCCGAAAAATTTCTGGACGAGCATAAGTAACGACTCATCACAAGTAACCGGCCATGATCCGCATCCCCGTCCTGAACCACCCGGGCCAGGACTTTCCGCCCATCGAGCAGGCTCTCAAAGAACCCAACGGCCTGCTCGCGGCGGGCGGAGATCTTTCCATTCCGCGCCTACTGCGCGCTTACACCCTCGGTATTTTTCCCTGGTTCGATGAAGATCAGCCAATCCTGTGGTGGTCGCCAGATCCCCGCGCCGTGCTATTCCCCCAGGATCTGCACATTTCCCGTAGCCTGCACAAAACCCTGCGTTCGCAACGTTTCACGGTAACCTTCGATCAGCAATTCGAATCCGTCATCCGCGCCTGCTCGACACCACGTCGTGGCAGCCAGGGCACCTGGATTACCGAGGACATCGTTGCAGCGTACTGCGCTTTGCACCGGCGGGGCTTCGCTCATTCGGTCGAATGCTGGAACGATGAGGGCAAACTGGTGGGTGGACTTTACGGTATGGCGCTAGGCCAGCTGTTCTTCGGCGAATCCATGTTTTCCCGCGCCACCGACACCTCCAAAGTAGCCTTCGTTCATCTGGTCAAGCAGCTAGAGGACTGGCGTTATCCCCTCATCGACTGCCAGGTGATGAACCCCCATCTGGCCTCCCTCGGCGCCACCCTGATACCCCGCAGCGAGTTCAAGCACTGGCTAACTGATTTCGTGCCGCCCCTGGAAACAGTGCTCAATCAGCGCCCTGCGGCCTGGCATCTTGAATGGCACTATCCCACCCGGTAAAAATCCGCACCCCAAACACTGGCAAGACAGGAAAAATCGTTTAATACTGATATCCAGAACCGATTTCGGAATATCCACCGGGCGAACAAGGCTTTAATTGCAGAAACCATGACAGATCTAGCAGCGATCAAGTTTTTCGTCACGCCGCTTCATCAGTGCAGTTACTTGCCGCGCAAGGATGCCATCACGCTGTTCGCCGATCCGAAAGCCAATCTCAACCACAATCTCTACAGCGAACTGTCGGAACTGGGTTTTCGCCGCAGCGGCAATTACCTCTATCGCCCCCACTGCCGCCAATGCTGCGCCTGCATACCGGTGCGAATTCCAGCGGATCGTTTCGAACTGTCCCGCAAGCAGAAACGCATTCTGCAGCGCAATGCCGATCTGACGATTCGCTGCGTGCCGGCGGAATACCAGGAAGAGCACTACCAGCTATACGCCGAATACATCGCCTGCAAGCACCGGGACGGTGACATGTATCCACCCAGCCCCGAGCAGTATGCATCGTTCCTGCTAAGCGACTGGGGCAACACCGCGTTCTTCGAATTCCGCCTGCCAGACAACAAGCTGGTGGCAGTCGCCGTTTGCGACGTCATGAAGAACGGTCTGTCGGCGGTCTACACCTTCTATTCAGTACATCACGCCCGCCGCAGCCTGGGCGTCATGGCGGTGCTCTGGCAGATCGAGGAATGCAGGAAGCGGGAACTGCCAGCCCTTTACCTGGGCTACTGGATCAAGGATTGCCAGAAGATGAGCTACAAGACCGAGTACCGCCCGCTGGAAATGTACGTCAACAACCATTGGGTCACCGTCAACTGAGGCTTCCTGCCCCACTCACCAATCCACCCGCCCGAACAAATTCCCTTTTATAACAGATAGTTAACAAGCAAAAACCACTGCCAAAGCGTACCTGAAGAGCAGCTGCTGCCCCGGCAGTTCCCGACACCAACCCACCCCGGCAAGATTCGCTTTGATAAATCAACGCTTTTGCGGCAAAATTCACGCCGCGCTGGATTCGTCCACAACCCCATTTGCCTGAGAAGGCCCTAGAGGAACATCCTGGATGTCGAAAGAAGATTCCATCGAAATGGAAGGTACGATCATCGAAACCCTTCCCAACACCATGTTTCGCGTCGAACTGGAAAATGGTCACGTCGTTACGGCCCACATCTCGGGCAAGATGCGCAAAAACTACATCCGCATTCTGACAGGCGACAAGGTCAAGGTGGAAATGACCCCCTACGACCTGTCCAAAGCCCGCATTACCTTCCGCGTGCGCTAAAAGCCGATCACCAGAAACAGAAAACGAGCCGCCTGGCTCGTTTTCTGTTTTCGCATTTCCGAAAAAATCAGGCGGGTTCGACGTCGAATTGCAACTCGCCAGATTCCTCGCTCACATGCACCGTACCACCGTTCTCGGCCAGCTCGCCGAACAGGATTTTCTCCGCCAGCGGACGCTTCAGCACCTCCTGAATCAGGCGACCCATCGGGCGGGCACCCATGTCCTTGTCGTAGCCTTTGACCGCCAGCCAGGAACGCGCCTTGTCATCCACATCCAGGGTAACGCGCTTGTCGTCCAGCTGCGCCTGCAGCTCGGTAAGGAACTTGTCCACCACGCCCTTGATGATCTCGGTATCCAGATTCTTGAACTGGATAACGGCATCCAGACGGTTGCGGAATTCCGGCGTGAACAGACGCTTGATCGCATCCATGCCGTCGGTGCTGTGATCCTGCTGGGTGAAACCGATGGACGACCGGCTCATGGACTCCGCACCCGCGTTGGTGGTCATCACCACGATCACGTTGCGGAAATCTGCCTTGCGGCCGTTGTTGTCGGTCAGCGTGCCGTGATCCATCACCTGCAGCAGCAGATTGAAGACTTCCGGATGCGCCTTCTCGATCTCGTCCAGCAGCAACACGCAGTGCGGCGACTTGGTGATTGCTTCAGTCAACAGTCCGCCTTGATCGAATCCAACGTATCCCGGAGGCGCGCCAATCAGCCGTGACACGGTATGGCGTTCCATATACTCGGACATGTCGAAACGGATCAGCTCCATCCCCATTACGCGGGCCAACTGCTTGGTGACTTCGGTCTTGCCTACGCCGGTGGGGCCTGCAAAAAGGAACGAACCGATCGGTTTGCCAGGGTGATTCAAACCGGCACGGGCCATCTTGATCGCATTGGCCAGCACATCAATCGCCTCATCCTGGCCGAACACCGCCATCTTCAGATCCCGCTCCAGATTGCGCAGCTGCTCTTTGTCATTGGCAGACACAGTTTTAGGCGGAATCCGCGCGATCTTGGCCACAATGGCTTCCACGTCGGCCACGGTAATCACTTTCTTCCGCTTGCTCGGCGGCTGCAGACGCTGATAGGCACCCACCTCGTCGATCACATCGATCGCCTTGTCCGGCAGATGACGGTCGTTGATGTAGCGGGCAGCCAGTTCCGCCGCCGCACGCAGGGCCTTGTTGGAGTACTTGAGATCGTGGTGTTCCTCGAAGCGGGTTTTCAGGCCCTTCAGAATTTCATAGGTGTCTTCCACGCTGGGCTCGACCACATCGATCTTCTGGAAGCGACGGGCCAGCGCACGATCCTTCTCGAAAATACCGCGGTATTCCTGGAAGGTGGTGGAACCGATGCACTTGATATCACCGGATGCCAGCATCGGCTTCAGCAGGTTCGACGCATCCATCACGCCACCGGACGCAGCCCCCGCACCGATGATGGTGTGAATCTCGTCGATGAAGAGAATCGCGTGCTTTTTCTTCTTCAGCTCAGCCAGCAGCGCCTTGAAGCGTTTTTCGAAGTCACCGCGATATTTGGTGCCTGCCAGCAACGCGCCCAGATCCAGGGAATACACCACGCAATCGGAGATGGCATCGGGCACTTCGCTGTCGATGATTTTCTTCGCCAGACCTTCGGCAATCGCAGTTTTACCTACACCGGGTTCACCCACCAGCAAGGGATTGTTCTTGCGACGACGGCAGAGAATCTGCACCGTGCGCTCAACTTCCTCGTCGCGCCCCACCAGCGGATCGATACGGCCAATTGCAGCCTGCTCGTTGAGATTGGTGGCGTAGGATTCCAGCGGGCTCTTGCCGGTACCTTCCGAAACACCCTCTTCTTCCTGGGCCTCGTGGCTGTGATCTTCCAGGTTGTGGGTTTCGTCCGACACCTTGGAGATGCCGTGGGCGATGTAATTCACCACATCGATGCGGGCCACGCTCTGCTTCTTCAGGAAATACACCGCCTGGCTTTCCTGCTCACTGAAGATCGCCACCAGCACGTTCGCGCCGGTAACTTCCTTCTTGCCGGAAGACTGCACATGGAACACAGCGCGCTGCAACACACGCTGAAATCCAAGGGTAGGCTGGGTTTCCCGCTCCATGTCGCTAGAGGGAATCAGGGGAGTGGTTTCATCGACAAAATTGGATAGATCGGATCGCAGTTCATCCAGATTGGTGCCACAGGCTTTCAGCACTGTCGCCGCCGCTTCATTATCGAGCAACGCGAGCAACAGATGCTCCACGGTCATGTACTCGTGGCGCTTGTTGCGGGCATCTCTGAACGCCAGATTCAATGTGACTTCCAGATCTTTGCTTAACATCTTCTATACACCTTAAATCCAAGGTTTGGACAATCGGGCTTATTGAAACCGTTCCACTTCACACATCAAGGGATGCTGGTTTTCCCTTGCGTATTTGATTACTTGTGCGGCTTTAGTTTCCGCAACATCCCGGGTAAATGTGCCACAGCTCGCACGCCCCTGGGTGTGAACAGTGAGCATGATCTGAGTGGCCTTTTCACGAGTCATGCCAAAAAACATCTGCAGGACATCCACAACAAACTCCATCGGCGTGAAATCGTCGTCCAGCATCACAATCTGATACAGCGGTGGTGGCGCCACATTGGCCTTGGCTTCTTCGAGTACTACACCACCATCAAACTCGGGATGGGACGGCTCGCCTCCCATATTCTCCATGTAAGTAAATGGTAGTAGAGAATTTTTGGGTTTACTCATAACCAGAAATCATAAAGTTAGCACGCCAAATACAAAGTGTTCATAACCAGCGGATATGGGGTCAACGTTGGTCAGTTCAACCCTAAAAACACTTGACTATTACGCTCCAATCGTGATGATTGGAGCCTGTGTTTAACAAAAATTAACACAAATTACGCCGGCGCAGTACAAACCATCAGGATTTGCCCTCCGCTGGATAAAAATAATAACAAACAGCTCGGCTACCGCATCCAACAAAGGTAGTCCCAACAGAAGGACTTGAGTTATGGCAACCGGGAAAGTGAAATGGTTCAATAACGCCAAGGGTTACGGCTTCATCCGTCCAGATACCGGTGGTGAAGATCTGTTCGTGCATTATTCGTACATCTGCATGGATGGATACAGAAGCCTTAAAGCGGGACAGGTTGTTACCTATGACGTCAGAGAAGCCCCAAAAGGACTCCATGCCGTCAACATTAACAGCTTCAATGCAGATCAAAAAGCGCCAGTCGATGAAAACGCACAAGCGGAGCCGATGAAAGCGGCCCCTGCCGGTGCGTCTTCAGAGAGTATGCTGCACGCTGAAGCACTCTGATTCGGGAATGCCTCTGAAAAAGCCGCTTTGTTGCGGCTTTTATCGTTGCTGTTGCACTCGGACGGCAGAAGACTCCATTGCCAAGGCTTTCTGATTCGACTGCCAAAAAAAACGGCGCTCTCGGCGCCGTTTTGTCTGATCGCGGTCGATCAGTCTTCCATGTGCTCGATGATGGCGTCGCCGAATTCCGAGCAGCGTAACAGCTTCGCATCAGGCATCAGACGCTCGAAGTCATACGTGACCGTTTTGGCTTCGATGGCTCCCTGCATACCCTTGATGATGAGATCAGCTGCTTCTGTCCAGCCCATGTGGCGCAGCATCATTTCAGCTGACAGCACCAGCGAACCGGGGTTCACCTTGTCCTGGCCTGCGTACTTCGGAGCTGTGCCATGGGTAGCCTCAAACACCGCCACGCTGCCACCAATGTTGGCGCCAGGTGCGATACCGATGCCCCCTACTTCCGCCGCGAGCGCGTCAGAAATGTAATCGCCATTGAGGTTCAGGGTCGCGATGACGCTGTACTCGTCGGGGCGCATCAGGATCTGCTGCAGGAAGGCGTCAGCAATCACATCCTTGACGATAATGTTCTTGCCGGTCTTCGGATTCTTGAACTGGTGCCAGGGGCCGCCGTCCAGGGGCTCGGCGCCAAAACGTTCAACCGACAGCTCGTACCCCCAGTCCTTGAAGGCGCCTTCGGTGAACTTCATGATGTTGCCCTTGTGCACCAGGGTGACAGATGGGCAATCGTTGTCGATGGCGTACTGGATGGCCTTGCGCACCAGGCGCTGGGTGCCTTCCTTGGAAACCGGCTTGATGCCGATGCCGCAGGTTTCGGGGAAACGGATTTTCTTTACACCCATCTCTTCGCGCAGGAAGCGGATGACTTTCTTGGCTTCCTCGCTGTCGGCCTTCCACTCGATACCGGCATAGATGTCTTCGGAGTTTTCGCGGAAGATGACCATGTTGGTCTTTTCCGGACTGTGCACCGGGCTGGGCACGCCGCGGAACCAGCGCACCGGACGCTGACATACGTACAGGTCGAGTTCCTGACGCAGTGCCACGTTCAGGGAGCGAATACCACCGCCCACCGGAGTGGTCAGGGGGCCTTTGATGCCGATGATGTATTCGCGCAACGCTTCGAGAGTCTCTTCGGGCAGCCAGACATCGGGCCCGTACACTTTGGTGGATTTTTCCCCGCAGTAGACCTCCATCCAGACGATGGAACGCTTGTCACCATAAGCCTTAGCAATGGCAGAATTGGTGACTTTGATCATGACTGGCGTGATATCGACGCCGATCCCGTCTCCTTCGATGAAAGGAATGATGGGATGGTTCGGGACATTCAGGGAAAGGTCCGCGTTAACGGTGATTTTGTCACCATCTGCCGGAACCCTGATCTTTTGGTACCCCATGTCGTTTTTTACTCCCTATTTACATAGAATTACGGTTTAGGTACGCGAATTATACAGAAGATCGTATTTATTCGCCTCATGAATTTCGCGATAACCGGCCAATTATCAATCACATAATGAGCAACCCTTCCGGCGCCAAACTGCAGGTTCTGCTGTTCAACAAACCCTTTCAGGTCATGAGCCAGTTTTCCGAGCATGAGGGCAAGGAGACACTGGCGCGCTTCATCAGTCAGCCATCGCTGTATCCGGCAGGACGCCTCGATTTTGATTCAGAAGGCCTGCTGCTGCTGACCGGTGATGGGCAACTGCAACACCTGCTGACAGATCCGAAACACAAACTGCCAAAAACATACTGGGTGCAGGTGGAGGGCGTGATGTCCGATGGTGCCATCGAGCGACTCCACACCGGCGTCGATCTGAAGGATGGCAAAACCCTGCCCGCCAAGGCCCGCAGGCTGGAAGAACCCACCCTGTGGACGCGCGATCCACCCATTCGCTACCGTGCGAACATTCCGACTTCCTGGTTGGAACTTACCATCACCGAAGGCCGCAATCGCCAGGTTCGGCGCATGACAGCAGCAGTCGGCTATCCTACGCTGCGGCTGGTGCGGGTTGCCATTGGGCCTTGGTCGATAGGCGATCTCGCTCCCGGGCAGCACCGCTGGGAGGCGGTTCCGGATGCTGTGGCAAGCCGGCTGAAAGCCAAACCCTCGACCAGTCATGATCGCACCTCTCACCAGCAAAACACCGGCCGCAAAGGCAACGGACGAACCGGAAAATCTCAGGGCTTCCAACGCTCCCGCGCCCGCTGATCCGTGGCTTTCGCGTCCACCCAGTGTTGACCCTGGGCGCTGTCTTCCCGCTTCCAGAAAGGCGCTTCTGTCTTCAGGAAATCCATCAGGAATTCTGCCGCAGCAAAGGCTTCGGCGCGATGCTGTGCGGCGACCAGTACCAGCACGATCTGCTCGCTGCCGTGCAGCAAACCGACGCGGTGGAGGATGGTAATGCCCCCCAGTGGCCAGCGCTCCTGCGCGCGCTCTGCCAGTTTTTGGAGCACTTTTTCCGTCATGGCGGGATAGTGCTCCAAAAAGATGCTCTGGATTGCGCCGTCCGCATTGAAATCGCGCACGAGCCCCGTAAAACTGACAATGGCGCCACACCGCGGATTCTGTTCGCGAACCCGCTGGTATTCCTGCGCCAGATCGAAATCACCGGTTTGCACCTGGATACGAACGTGGGTCATTCAGCCCCCTGTAACCGGCGGGAAGTATGCAATTTCATCGCCATCTTCCACCGGGGTTTGCGGCTGCGCGAACTCCTGGTTGACGGCCACCAGCACTGTAGGCTGGTCGATTATGCCGGCAAATGACGGATGAGTCGCAGTCAGGTAAGCGGTGAATTGCAACAAACTGTTGACGCCATCCGGGAGTGGAATATGGATCTGGTCGATTCCCAGCTGGTCGCGGATGCGAGCGAAAAATACGACGTTGATCATGCTGCGCTCCAGTGACCACTCTTGCCGCCTTTCTTCTCTAGCAGGCGAACGCCTTCGATGGTCATGCCCTTGTCGACGGCTTTGCACATGTCATAGATGGTCAGTGCAGCGACGGAGGCGGCGGTGAGGGCTTCCATTTCTACACCGGTCTGCCCTGCCAGCTTGCAGGTGGCGTGAATGAGGATCTGGCTGGCAGCAACATCCGGTTCCAGATGCACCTTGATGGAGGTGAGCAATAAAGGATGACAGAGGGGGATGAGGTCGGCGGTCTTCTTGGCGGCCTGAATGCCGGCGATCCGGGCCACCGCGAGCACGTCACCTTTCTTGTGGCGCCCTTCGGTGATCATTGCCAGGGTTTCCGGCAGCATCTTCACCCGCGCTTCGGCGGTGGCTTCCCGTTCGGTAACGGCCTTGTCGGTGACATCCACCATCTGGGCCCGCCCCTGGGCATCGAGATGGGTTAATTCTGGCATGGGAGCTCCGTGACAATGGGTGTGGGGTTGGCGACATTGTAGCGATGCGGAGACATCTGGAAACAGGCCCCGTATTTTTCTGACCGGCAGGTTTCCAGTATGATCCGGCGCACCAACACTGAACACAATACGCAGGAATGGGTAATATGCCAGGGAATCTCCATTATTTCGGGTATGAAATCGAAGCCTCGCTCTATGCGGATCTGGTGGCCAATCTGCAGCGAATCGAAGCCGGTGGCCCCAGCGAAGAGTTGGCCAAAGTCGCCGCCCAGCATCTGGTGCAGTTGACCCACATCGGCGTGCAGGCGTATTACGAACGCCCTGCCGGCATGATCTCGATGCCTTCAATAGTGCGCAAGGCGGCGGATACCGGGATTTCCGCCGTTTTCAAGGCCGTGGACATGGTGATCCACAAGGTGCTGGCCAAGCGTTCACTAGAGGAGTTGCAGACCATGGCCGCGGACATGTGCCGCCTGATCTGCGTGTCCGACGAACCGCAGCCCCGCTATTTCATCTGCTTTCCCCTGCCCGCCCACCTGTTCGAGCGCTCCCAGGCCCTGCTGGCCAGGGTCAGCCAGGATTCGCACGTGGAACTGTATCGCGACGACATCATCCAGTCGCTTGAGGATCTGATCGAGGAAGGTATCAATGTGTTCTACACCGCGCCCATGACGAAGGTTCGCGTCGGCCGGATCACCAAGGCGGCAGCGGACATGGGTATGGCGACGGTGAAGAAAGGTTCCAGCGTAGTGCTGCACAAGGTGTTCAAAACCATGCCTCACGAAGCGATGGTGCCCCTGGCGGCGTACTTCGAAACCTTGTTGCATCAGGACGTTAATCCCTACCGCAATCAGGCTCACACCGGCTGAGACCCGGTTCACATGGTTGGGAATTGGGGCAAAGTTGGGTAGAATGCCGCGTTTATCCTAGCCTGCGGATACCCTGAACCACCATGATCTGGACTCCTCGTGCAACCGTCGCCACCATCGTGGAGCAAGACGGTCGATTCCTGTTTGTAGATGAAGTGGCCGATGGCCGGCGCGTGCTGAACCAGCCAGCCGGTCACGTGGACGAGCGTGAACCCATCCTGCAGGCAGCCCTGCGCGAGACGATCGAGGAAACCGGCTGGGAAGTCGAGATTACCCATCTGGTCGGCATCTACACCTATACCAATCCTGATTTGATCACCTATTACCGCTTCTGCTATGCCGCCCGCCCGCTGCGCCAGATTCCCGATGCCAAGCTGGATCACGACATCATTGGCCCGGTGTGGCTATCGCTGGAGGAACTCAATGCGCGTCGGGAGCAATGGCGCAGTCCGCTGGTGATCAAGTGCGTTGAGGACTATATCGCCGGTCGCCGCTTCCCACTGGATCTGGTGTACGAACATCCGTTCACCGAGAGTGTCTGAGCCACCATGAGCCAGCCAGACAAAGTCATCGTGGGCATGTCCGGGGGGGTGGATTCCTCGGTTTCCGCCTGGCTCCTGCAGCAGCAGGGCTATCAGGTGGAAGGCCTGTTCATGAAGAACTGGGACGAGGACGACGGCACCGAATACTGCACCGCCAAGGCCGATCTGGCGGATGCGCAACAGGTGGCGGATCGTCTTGGCATCAAGCTGCACACGGCCAATTTCGCGGCGGAATACTGGGATCGGGTGTTCGAGCATTTTCTGGCGGAGTATCAGGCCGGCCGTACACCCAATCCGGACATCCTCTGCAACAAGGAAATCAAGTTCAAGGCCTTTCTGGATTACGCCATCACGCTGGGGGCCGATTTCATTGCCACCGGGCATTATGCCCGCCGGGGTAATGCGTTGGCACTGGAAGACGGTTCCACTGCTCCGCTGCTGAAAGGGCTGGATGCCAACAAGGATCAGAGCTATTTCCTGCACGCGGTGAGCGGACGCCAGATTGCGCGCACGCTGTTTCCGCTGGGTGAAATTGAAAAGCCCGAGGTGCGTCGCATTGCGGCAGAACAGGGTTTCGACAATCACGACAAGAAAGACAGCACCGGTATCTGCTTCATCGGCGAGCGGCGCTTCAAGGATTTTCTGCAGCAGTATCTGCCGGCGCGTCCCGGCAGGATTGTCACCGATCATGGTGAAGTGCTGGGCGATCACCAAGGGCTGATGTATTACACGCTGGGCCAGCGTCAGGGGATCGGCGTGGGCGGTGTGTCCAACAAGGGTGAAGCACCCTGGTATGTGCTGGGAAAAAATCTGGAGACCAATGAATTGATCGTGGGCCAGGGCACCGACCACCCATGGCTGTTTACCCAGCGCCTGAGCACGCGCGACGTGAACTGGGTGACCGTGCCGCCGGCGTTGCCGATGCGCTGCCGCGCCAAGACCCGCTACCGCCAGCCGGATCAGGACTGCGTGGTGTTGCTGCGTGACGATAACAGCTACGAAGTGGTGTTCGACCAGCCCCAGCGGGCCGTGACACCCGGCCAGTCGGTAGTGTTTTACAGCGACGACATCTGCCTGGGCGGCGGCGTCATCGAACATGCCTGGAATCCCTGAGGGAGCAGTACTTTGCTGGATAAAGAACAACAAAAAGCGCTAGCCCTGGCCGGGCTGTTCCAGGCCGCCGCGCTGGTGCAACAGCTGGCGCGCACCGGAGAAGTGACGCCGCAGTCCTATCAAGCGCTGATCGGCAGCATTTTCGCCCTCGACCCGAAAAACGTCGAGGAGATCTATAGCGGCGTGGCCGGTGCCAAACTCGGTATCGACACCCTGCTGATGATCATGAAAGACAAGGAAACCGCCCGCTATGCCGACGCCATCCGCTATAGCATCGGCATTCTGCAGGTGGAAAAGCAGCTTAACCGCAATCCGGATATCAACAGTATTCTGCGATCTCGCCTCGAGCAGCTGACCCACCAGCTGCCCCACTTCGATTCCGTGGTGCATGCCAGCGTCATCGCCAAGCTGAACGATCTTTACCTGGATACATTCGCCAAATTCCGTTTCCGCATTCAGGTCAACGGTGATCCCAAGCACCTGCAGCGGGAAGAAAACGCTGCGAGCATTCGCGCCATTCTGCTGGCCGGTGTCCGTTCCGCCATGCTGTGGCGCCAGTTGGGCGGCAGCCGCCTGCAGTTCATCATCGGCAAGCGCAGATTGCTGAACGCGCTGGAATCACTGCAGCAGATGGCCGTGCTGTCCTGACCGTCACACCCGTGTACTAACCGATTTTTCAGACAGGAGCCCTTCATGGAACTCAACGCCCTTACCGCCATTTCCCCTGTGGACGGCCGCTATGGCAGCAAGACGCAATCCCTGCGCGGCATTTTCAGCGAATTCGGTTTGATCCGGTTCCGCGTACTGGTGGAAGTGCGTTGGCTGCAGCATCTGGCCCGTCACGACGGCATTCCCGAGGTGCCGCCCTTCTCTCACGCCACGCAACAATTGCTCAACAGCATCGTGGATGATTTTTCCGTGGCCGATGCGCAACGCATCAAGGACATCGAACGCACCACCAACCACGACGTGAAAGCGGTGGAGTATTTTCTGAAAGAAAAGACCGCCGGCAATGAAGAGTTGGAGAATGTCAGCGAGTTCATTCACTTCGCCTGCACGTCGGAGGACATCAACAACCTGTCCCACGGCTTGATGCTGAAGGCGGGCCGCGACGATGTGCTGGTGCCGATGCTGCAGAAACTGGTGGACGCCATCGCCGGGCTGGCGCACCGCTACGCCGACATGCCGATGCTGTCGCGTACTCATGGCCAGACCGCGTCGCCCTCCACCATGGGCAAGGAGATGGCGAACGTGGCCGCGCGCCTGCGCCGTCAGCTGGAGCAGATCAAAAAGGTATCGCTGCTGGGCAAGATCAACGGTGCCGTGGGAAATTACAACGCGCATCTGAGCGCCTATCCCGAGCTGAATTGGGAAACCATCGCGCAGCAGTTCGTGGAAAGCCTGGGCCTGGAATGGAATCCCTACACCACCCAGATCGAGCCGCACGATTACATCGCCGAACTGTACGACGCCATCGCCCGTTTCAACACCATCCTGATCGATTTCGACCGCGATGTGTGGGGCTATATTTCCCTGGGCTACTTCAAGCAGAAAACTGTGGCCGGTGAAATCGGTTCGTCCACCATGCCGCACAAGGTGAATCCCATCGACTTCGAAAACTCCGAAGGTAACCTGGGTATCGCCAACGCCGTACTGCATCATCTGGCCAGCAAGCTGCCGATTTCCCGCTGGCAGCGTGATCTCACCGATTCCACCGTGCTGCGCAATCTGGGCGTGGGTTTGGCGCATGGCCTGATTGCTTATGAAGCGTCGCTCAAGGGCATCAGCAAGCTGGAAATCAACGAGGCTCGTCTGGCGGAAGATCTGGACAACGCCTGGGAAGTGCTGGCGGAACCGATCCAGACCGTGATGCGCCGCTACCGCATTGAAAAGCCGTATGAAAAGCTGAAGGAACTCACCCGCGGCAAAACCATCACCCGGGAAACTCTGATGGCCTTCATCGACACGCTGGAAATTCCCGAGCAGGAAAAAGTGCGTCTGCGCGCACTGTCGCCAGCGTCCTACATTGGCAACGCCGCCCAACAGGCGAAAAAAATCTGAGGCCGTCATGAACATCCAAACCTTCGACCTGCTGGGCGGGCGCACGCCGGAACAGTTTCTGCGGGAATACTGGCAGAAGAAGCCGCTACTGATTCGCAACGCGCTACCCGGCATCGACGGTTTGCTCGAGCCGGATGAAATCGCAGGCCTGGCGCTGGAAGAGGAAATCGAGTCCCGCATCATCGTTGAACGTAGCCCGGTGGACTGGGAGCTACGTCATGGCCCGTTCACCGAGAAGACATTCAAGAATCTGCCCAAAACCCACTGGACGTTGCTGGTGCAGGCACTGGATCAGTATTGCCCGCCCGTGTCCGATCTGCTCAGCCTGTTCGAATTCATTCCCAGCTGGCGCATCGATGACGTCATGGTGAGTTACGCGCCGGAAGGTGGCAGCGTGGGGCCGCACTACGATTACTACGACGTGTTTCTGATTCAAGCCCATGGTCAGCGGCGCTGGCAGCTGGGGCAGATGTGCGACGATGCCACGCCGCTGCTGCCCAATCTGCCCATCCGTATCCTGAAGGATTTTCAGGGAGATCAGGAGTGGGTGCTGAATCCTGGTGACATGCTCTATCTGCCGCCGGGTCTGGCCCATTACGGCGTGGCGCTGGGGGAATGCATGACGCTGTCGGTGGGCTTCCGTGCACCGAGCGAGCAGGACATTCTGCTGGACTTCGTGCATTCCCAGCTGCAACAGGTACAGCAGGACAAGCGTTACAGCGATCCTGATCTGCTGCCGCAAGCCAACCCCGGCTGGATCGGCCCGGATGCAGTGGAGCGCATTGCCGAGATCATGCGCCGTGCCGTGTCAGATCCCGCCAAGATCAGCGTGTGGATGGCTTCGTATCTGTCGCAGACCAAATACGAGCGCGAGCCTGAGCCACCGGAATCCGACTACGAGGAAGACGAAGTCGCCGATCTGCTGCAGACCAACCAGGCCATTCGCCGCGAGGAATCCAGCCGGATGATCTACACCGGCGACGCCCATCGTCCGGAGCATTTCTTCATTAACGGCGCCGAGGTGGAAATCCCGCCGCTCACCCACTCCCTGGTTCTGTACCTGTGCAAGCAGCGCATCTACCGCCCGACCACCCTGGAAATGTTCTGCCGCACGCCGGAATGCCTGCGTCTGGTGACCCAGCTGCTGAACCAGGGCATCCTGTACTTTGAGGATGACACCTTCCAGGAAGACGACTATCCCGATGCCGAAGAGTGACCCGATCGGCCGCATTCCGGAAAATCAGTGTTAAACTTCAGGAAAGTCACACCTGAATGTACTGCCATGCCTGTCGATAATCTGGTGTCCCTGCTGGTGGTTGGCGAAAGCACGGGCACTCTTCTGCTGGAAACCGCCGCCGACTTTCGCGCCGCCATCAACCGCATGACGGAGCAAGCGGTGCGCAGCGTGAAAATCTTCACCCAGGAGCTGGATCACGAGCTCTACGACCAGGTGGATTTCATCAAGATCGCCTCACTCATCTGCCGGCAGCGTAGGGGCTGCTCCATCTCGATCCTGCTGAAGAATGCCGACCGTTGCGCCCGCCTGGGCCATCGCCTGGTGGAGCTGCAGAAGCGCGTACCCTCCTCCATCGAAATCCGCGGCGTGCCCCTGGAATACGAGCAGATGAACGACGAGTTCCTGATCGTCGACGACATCGGAATGGTGAAACGGTTTGCCCTGGGCTACATGCGCGGCCACTGCGAATTCCGCTCTATACCCGACGCTGTGAAAAACGCCCGCCTGTTCAACGAAATCTGGGAACGCAGCGAACCCTGTCAGGAATTGCGGAGGCTGAATCTGTGATCCGGTCTGTTCTTCTGCTGTTGGTCCTGCTGCTGCCCGTTTCACTGACGCAAGCGACAGACGAGCAGGTCAACGAAATCTATGAAACCTATCTGCCGGCGGAAAAGCTGGTGCCCGTGCTGCAACCCATGCTGGGGCCAGAGGATCGCATCACGCCGTTCCGCAACAAGCTGATCGTGCGGGCACCCCGCCATCGCCAGGACAACATCCTCGAACTGCTGGAGGAACTCGACCGCCCCCTGCGCAACATTCTGATCTCGGTGCGCTACGGCAATTCGGCGAGTGCTGAGTCGAGCGCCCGTGATGTCGACGTGCGCTACCGGGATGCGGATCGTGGCGTGCGCATCGATGCCGGCGCCCAACCCGACGACCAGGTGGTGGTGTACAAAGGCTCCAGCCGCGATGACAAGATCCAGGTGCGCGCGGTCAGCAAGAACCGCTTTTCCACCGAGAACGAAAATACCCTGAGCCAGATCCGGGTGCTGGAAGGTACCCAGGGCTTTCTGCAGGTGGGCAAGGAAATGCCGCAGAATCAGTTCGTGCTGCTGCATCCCGCCGGCTTTGGTAACACCACCGAATACCGGATGGTGGGCAGCGGCATTTATGTGGTGCCGCAGATCGTGAAGGACAAAGTGCGGCTGGAACTGTTCACCAGCCAACAGAAGCCGCAGTCCGACAACCGCAACGTGATCGAGAAGACCGACGCCCAATCGGTGCTGCTGGTGGAACCGGATGTGTGGACACCCTTCGCCGGCACCAATACCAGCGTCCAATCCCAGGGCAGCGGCAAGGTCTATAGCACCCGCGACCTGCAGCAGGGCAACAAGGCGCTGGAGTTGAAAGTCACTATACTTGACTGAATTGCGGCTGTGTCGACGCCCATTTCTGCAGGCTCCGCAGCCCCTTCACCCAGGATTTTCAGCCATCAGGGACGCACACTCATGACCCTCAAGTCACATTTTGAAATAATTTGACAGCCTTTGACCGAGATTGCATCATCCCTCCCCCTTGACGGGGGAGGAAACGCTTTTTCCAGCAGGATCAGGCGGTTCGCACGCCCCAAGCAGCTCAACCATCCATCGAGGCATATGACATGACAGAGCGCATCAAAAAAGGCGGTCTTGAAATCGCTACCGTTCTTTACAACCTGGTTGCCAAGGAAATTGCCCCCGGCACCGGTGTGGAACCCGATGCATTTTGGGCCAAGTTCGAAGCCATCCTGGCGGATCTGGCGCCCAAGAACAAAGCTCTGCTGAAAAAGCGCGATGAAATCCAGGCCAAGGTCGATGCCTGGCATCAAGCCCGTGCCGGCCAGCCCGTCAACATGACCGAATACAAAGCCTTCCTCACCGAGATCGGCTACCTGCTGCCGGAAGGCCCGGACTTCAAGATCACCACCGAAAACGTCGACGACGAAATCGCCCACATTGCCGGCCCGCAGCTGGTGGTACCGGTGAAGAACGCCCGTTACGCACTGAACGCCGCCAATGCACGCTGGGGTTCGCTGTATGACGCGCTCTACGGCACCGACGTGTTCCCGGAAACCGACGGCTGCGAGAAAGGCAAAAGCTACAATCCCAAACGCGGCGCCAAGGTCATCGAGTTCGGCCGCAATTTCCTCGACAGCATTGCGCCCCTGAGCGAAGGCTCTCACAAGGACGCTGCCAAGTACTTCATCAAGAATGGCAAGCTGGCGGTCACCATGCTGAACGGTACTGAAGCACACCTGAAGCATCCGGGCGAACTGGCTGGCTTCCTGGGCGATGCTGCCAACCCCACCGGCATCCTGCTGAAACAGCATGGCCTGCACGCAGAAATCCAGATCGACGCCAATTCCCCCATCGGCAAAACCGATCCTGCCCACGTGAAGGATATTCTGCTGGAATCCGCCATCACCACCATTCAGGACTGCGAAGATTCTGTCGCTGCGGTTGACGCGGAAGACAAGGTCGAGGTTTACCGCAACTGGCTGGGCCTGATGACCGGCAAGCTGGAAGACACCTTCGAAAAAGGCGGCAAGATGATGACCCGCCGCATGAATCCCGATCGCGTCTACACTGCTCCGAACGGCGGTACCCACACCCTGCACGGCCGCTCCCTGCTGCTGGTGCGCAACGTGGGCCACCTGATGACCAACGAAGCCGTATTGTACAAAGGTGAAGAAGTACCCGAAGGCATCCTCGACTGCATGGTGACCACCCTGATCGCCCTGCACGATCTGAAAGGCCTGGGCCAGCTGCGCAACTCCCGCACCGGCTCCATGTACATCGTGAAGCCGAAGATGCACGGCCCGGAAGAAGTGGCCTTCGCGGTGGAACTGTTCGGCCGCGTGGAAGACGCCCTGGGCCTGCAGCGCAACACGCTGAAGATCGGCATCATGGACGAAGAGCGCCGCACCACCGTCAACCTGAAGGAGTGCATCCGCGCGGCAAAAGAGCGCGTGATCTTCATCAACACCGGCTTCCTCGACCGCACCGGCGACGAGATGCACACCTCCATGGAAGCCGGCCCGGTGGTTCGCAAGGGCGTGATGAAAACCCAGCCCTGGATTCAGGCGTACGAAAACTGGAACGTGGACATCGGCCTGGCCTGCGGTCTGCGCGGCAAGGCACAGATCGGCAAGGGCATGTGGGCCATGCCGGATCTGATGAAGGATATGCTGGAAGCGAAAATCGCCCACCCGAAAGCTGGCGCCAATACCGCCTGGGTACCTTCGCCCACGGCCGCGACCCTGCACGTGATGCACTATCACCAGGTGAACGTGAAGCTGATCCAGGACAACCTGGCCAGCCGCCCGCGCGCGTCGCTGGATGACATCCTGTCCATCCCGCTGCTGGGCGCAACCAAACTGTCCGCCGCAGAAATCCAGCAGGAACTGGACAACAACGCCCAGGGCATTCTGGGTTACGTGGTGCGTTGGATCGACCAGGGCGTCGGCTGTTCCAAAGTGCCTGACATCAACGATATCGGCCTGATGGAAGACCGCGCCACCCTGCGCATCTCCAGCCAGCACATCGCCAACTGGCTGCGTCACGGCATCTGCACCAAAGAGCAGGTGCTGGAAACCCTGAAGCGCATGGCGGCCGTAGTGGATCGCCAGAACGCCGGCGACAAGCAGTACATCGCCATGGCGCCGAACTTCGATGCCAGTGTGGCCTTCCAGGCCGCCTGCGAACTGGTATTCGAAGGTTGCGCCCAGCCCAACGGTTACACCGAGCCCGTCCTCCATCGCCGCCGCCGCGAGTTCAAGGCCAAGCACGGCCGTTGAAAGCGCGCTGCGCAACGACAGAAACCCGGCTCCGCGCCGGGTTTTTTGTGTCCCCAATTCCAGCGTCTGATGGCCGGTCTACAGGGCAATGGGACATTTTTCGATCTTTTGCTTGAATTAATTTTGGTTAAACGTTATTCATTGAGCGTGGTTGCCCAAGTCACGCGGCCTGCCAACAACAATAAAAACAAGCCCATAACAATAATTTTCCCGGAACGGTTTTATGCCATCCGTTGTTCCTTTTGTACTCGGCCACAAAGTGGCCGCAGATGACACGGATTCGTCGCTCCTGCCTCGTCCTGCTCTGTTGTCAGCGCTGGAACAGGCCACACAAAAGCAGGTCTGCGTCCTGCACGCACCTACCGGGTCAGGCAAGTCCGTCCTGATCGAGCAGCTTTATAAACAGCGCCGCTTACAGCAGGCCGTGGCCTGGCTGAGGCTAGACACCAACGCACACGATCCCATTCATTTTTTCCGCAACCTGAGCCTGGCAGTTCGCCAGACATTGCCCGATTTCGCCGGCTTCACCTCGCTTCAGCATCATGGCCGCGATGCCCGCGCTCTGGCCGCGCTTGCGATGAATGTTTTCGTCGACAGCTTGCAACAACTTGATCAACCCCTGCTGATCATGATCGACAACCTCGAGCTCCTGGCTGACCAACCCTGGTTGTCGGCGCTACAGCAGACCATCGACCTGTCACCACATCAGGTGCACTGGTTGCTGTCCGGCCGCAATACGCAGGGCATCGATCCGCTGCAGTGGGAGCTGAATGAATCCTTCGCGCTGTTCACGCCCCAGCAACTGTTCTTCGATCTGGATGAAACCCGCCATCTGCTGCAGATGGGGCAAAAGATGCCGCTGGACGATGCGCTGGTGCAGTCGCTGTTTCATTACAGCAAAGGCTGGCCCGCCGCGCTGAAACTGGCGCAGGTGTACGTGCAATCCCTGCCAGCTGGACAGGAACCGCCCGCAACACTGTTCGGGCGCCATATTTTCAACTCTTTGTTCAGCGCGGTGATGGAGAGCCTGGACAGCCCGCAGCGTCATTTCCTGGTTCACGTCAGTTTCCTGGAATCCTTTTCGGCCGCCCAGTGCGATCACCTGCTGAGCAGCGTCACCAGCGCCCAACAGATCCAACAGCTGAAAAATCTCGCGCTGCTCATCGAGCCTGATCTGCGGCAGGACGAATATCGCTTTCACACGCTGTTGCGAGAACATCTGCTGGAACGTTTCGAGCAGCAACCCCAGCCAGTGCGCGATCGCCTGATTGCCCGCGCCTGTTTATGGCTGGTGGAACATCAGCAGCGGGAAGCAGCCTGTCGCATCGCGCGCCGTCACAGCCAAAGCAGTTTCTTCGTAGAACTGTTGCGCCAGAGTTTTCATGAATGGTTCCGCGCTGGCGACGCCGGCCCGGTGTTCTACTGGGCGCGGGAACTGGGTGAAAACACGCTGCTGGCCATTCCCGAAACCCGCTTTGCCTGGAGTTGGGCACTCACCATGTTCGGCGAATTCGTTTCTGCGGAACAGGCAATTCAGCACACGCTGCTGCAACAGCACCCGCAGCTGGATGACGGCGCATCCTTGTTCCGCGACACCGACACGCATCACGGCACCGCCACTGCCATCATCTTTTCGATCATTCGCCTGTTTCGCGGCGAGATGACACCGACGCTGCTCGATCATCTGCAGCGCCTCTACAACTCTCCCACGCTGTCGAACAGTCATCGCGCCAGCATCGACAACGTGCTGGCACAGCATGCAATTCAGCAATGCCGTTTTCGCGAAGCGCGGCAGCGCGCCACCCAGGCCGTGCAGATCATGGCAAAAACCGGCAACCGACTGGGACATTCCCTGGGCACCTACCTGATCGCCAACGCCTTCTATCAGAACAACGACATCAAAAGCGCGAAAGCAACCTGTCAGCATTATCTGGGCAATCCCGACCTTCAGCCAGGCGCCACCGCCCGGGCACTGCTGGAAGGCTTTCGTGCCTATCTGGATTACCAGAGCGATCAGCCGCTGGCCGCAGAACAGCAGATACACACCGTGCTGCTGACGTATCAACCTGGTTACAGCGTGGATCTGCAACTGTTTCTGACGCTGCCGCTGCTGCACCTGAAAACCCGGCGCCGGGAATTTCTGGCGGCACACTTTCTGCTGCAACAACTGGAACATTCCGCGCGCGCCAATGGCTCCCGCCAGACGCAGGCGCACGCGGTGTACGAGCGTGTGCGGTTGGCGTACGCCAGCGGGCACTCACGGGAACTGTCACAACTGGATGCCGCGCTGGGTATTTTGACGACAGCGGAAAAACTGCTGCAAGACGCGCCGGATCTGACCTGGGAAGCGCGGGAACGCTGGATCATGGCGGGCATTCTGCTGCTGTTACAGCGGGGCGAACGGGAGCAGGCGCAACGCTGGACACAGCAACTGTTGTACCTGAACGTCGATCACGGCTATCCGATCCGTTTTCTGCCCATCAATGTCTGTCTGGCTTACATCGAATATCAGCAGGGCTTCATCAGCGCCGCATTTCGTCGCCTGAATGATTCGCTCACTCAGGCGGAAGCCACGGGCATGCTGACCGGTCTGCTGGACGACATTCCCGGCCTGGATGATTTCGTGAAACTGGCGCTGGAACAGCAACGCATCCGGAATCCTCAGCAGGTGCAACAACTGCACGCACTGGGCATACTCCATCTTGCGCAGCGGGGCGAACCTGACATGCGTGCAACACAAGCGCTGGAACTGAGCGACGCTGCGCTGCAATGGCACCAACGCAATCTGCAGTGGAGTCTGGATCAGGCAGCGCCGGATTTCGTGTAGCGCATTACTGACGATCAGGATCTTCCAGCGCTGCCGGCAGATAGGTCTCCGGCGGCGGAGGCAATTCCTCTTTCAAGCGCTCCGCCGTGTACACAATCAGCCGACGCAACCATTGGTGCCCCGCATTGGGATGCAGCAGCGGACTCCACGCCATCTTCAACTCGAACGGCGGAATGTAGAACGGCGGATCGAGTATCACCAGCTTGGGATTTTCAGCCTGCATCCGCGCCACCCGGCTCGGCAACGTCGCCACCAGATCGTTGTTCTGAGCCAGCAAACCCGGCATCTGGTAGTGTCGGGTGAAAATGGTGATCTTGCGCTTCTGTCCGATGCGCTGCAGCGCGGTATCGATCCAGCCCAGGCCGCCCGATTTCTCCGGATTCACCCCGAAGCCCACGCCCATGCCGGTTTTGCTCACCCAGATGTGTTGGGCCGCCAGGTATGTCTTCAGATTGAAATTCTCGACGATGGGATTGTTGCGGTTGATAAGGCAGGAAAAGCTGTCCTTCCAGATCAGCTGCTGGTGAAACGACTGCGGGATTTCGTCGAAACGGTTGATCGCCATGTCCACCCGCCCCTGCTCCATATCCTGGTAGCTGACGTCGCTGGGCGTGAGCAGGTCGAGGATGATGTGGGGCGCTTCGCTGCGGATGTGCTTGATGAGGGTGGGAATCAGGGTGGCCTCGGCGTAATCGCTCACCATGATGCGAAACACCCGGCGACTGGTGATGGCCTTGAATTCCTGTTTAGGCTCCAGCATGTGCTGGGTTTCCGCCAGAATCTGACGCACCTTGGGTTGCAGATCCAGCGCCCGCTCGGTGGGCTTCATGCCCTCGCTGGAACGGATCAGCAGCGGATCATTGAACATCTCCCGCAACCGTTTGAGCCCGTTGCTCATGGCGGGCTGGGTGATACCCAGTTGCTCGGCGGCGCGAGTCACGTTCAACTCCCGCAACAACACATCCAGATAGACCAGAAGATTGAGATCGACCTTGCCAACATTCATGGGAACTATGCGCCATCAACTCACAATAAATTGCGTAAATTATGGCAGATCAGCGGGACGGCGTCGCGGGGTGAGCTTGAAGGCGGGAACCAGACGCCAGCGTCAGGGCGCCCGGCCGGTGGTGTTGATGCGGCGGATCTTGCCGTCGACAAAGTCCACCTCGCGGATCAGGCGGCCGCTGGCGGGATGATACGTCCAGCGTTCGATTTCGATGTACTGCGTTTCCGATTCCAGCGCATCCATGTGCAGGGCCGGCTCACGGGGTTTGGATTCACCGGATAGCACCTGAGCCTGAGTCACCCGCTGCACCAGCACCGGCTCGCGCACGATCTGCTTGTAGGTTGGCTCGCCGCAGTGCAGCAGCACTTCGTACTGGCTAGTGCCTTCTCCCACGAGGCGGCGGTTACAACGCATGGAATCCGCCCAGGTCAGCGATGGCAGCAACACGGTCAGAACAAGCGTGGGAACAAAGACAGGGACATGCATGGACAACCTCCCTCGAAGACGGGAACATCGGGGAATCCTGGCCCCCGTCTGCTGAATGGTGCCTGAACGTTCACAGGCTGTCAGCCGAAAAACCAGTAGCTGACGGCCACGGCCGTGGTCAGCCCCACCCCATCCGCCAGCAGACCACACCAGAGCGCGTAACGGATGCGGGTAATGCCCACCACACCAAAATACACTGCCAGCACGTAAAAGGTGGTCTCGGTGGAGCCCTGCATCACTGCCGCCAGCCGTCCGGCAAAGGAATCCACGCCGTGGGTACCCATCACATCCAGCAGCATGGCGCGGGCACCGCCGCCGCTGAAAGGTTTCATCAGCGCTACCGGCAACGCATCCACAAACCGGTTATCCCAGCCGCTCCAGTCGCACAAGGCCTTCATCCCCTGCGCCACGTAATCCAGCGCGCCGGAGGCCCGGAACACACCGATGGCCACCAGCATGGCCACCAGATAGGGGATCAGCCGCACGGCGGTTTCGAAGCCTTCCTTCGCGCCTTCGACAAACTGCTCATACACCGGCACGCGCCGCCGCCAGCCCGCCAGGATGAAACCCAGTATCACCAGCAGCAACGTGCCATTGGCGAGCGCACTCGATACGGTGGACAGCTGGCCGCCAGGCAGCACACTCAGCCAGTACAAAGCGGTGGCCATCAACAGAAAGAAACCACCAAACCAGGCCAGCAGCACCCCGTCGAGGCGGATTTTCTGGATCAGCATCACCGCCACCAGTCCCGCCAGTGACGACGCCATCGTTGCCAGCAGAATGGGAATGAACACCAGCGTGGGATCCGCCGCCCCCATTTGGGCACGGTAGAGAAAAATGGTGACGGGCAGCAGCGTGACAGAAGACGTATTCAACACCAGGAACAGAATCTGGGCATTGCTGGCGGTATCGCGGGACGGGTTCAGACTCTGCAGCTCCTGCATGGCCTTGAGGCCCAGCGGCGTGGCAGCGTTGTCGAGCCCCAGCATGTTGGCGGCGAGGTTCATGGTCACCGCGCCCTGGGCAGGATGGCCCTGCGGCACTTCCGGCATCAGACGGCTGAACAGCGGACTCAGCCAGCGACCGAGCGTGGCAATCAGCCCCGCCTGTTCCGCAATACGAAAAAAACCCGACCACAGCGCCAGCACACCCACCAGCCCAAGGGCAATCTCGGCGGACATTTTGGCGGAATCAAAGGTGGACTGAACCAGGGACTGGAAAATCGTGGCGTCGCCGGACAGGAATCTCAACAGCGCGACAACAGCGCCAATCAGGAAGAAGCCACCCCAGATATAGTTCAGCAAACGGCCACTCCTTTAGCCAAAGCAGCCATCACCCCAGATTTACCAGATCCAGCTTCATTCCCGCCTCGGCCCGCTCCTGCTCGCTCATCTGGCGCAGGTTCACGAAGTCATGCAGCTGGGTGTCGGCCAGATGCGACGGCACCACGGTCTGCAACGCCGAGAAAATGGTTTCCAGCCGGCCGGGGAATTTCTTGTCCCACTCCCGCAGCATCCCCTTGATGGCATTGCGCTGCAGGTTCTCCTGGGAGCCGCACAGATTGCAGGGAATGATGGGGAATTCCTTGATGGCGGCGAAGCGCTCGATGTCCTTCTCGCGGCAGTAGGCCAGCGGACGGATCACCACATGCTTGCCATTGTCGCTCAACAGCTTGGGCGGCATGGCCTTCAGCTTGCCGCCGTAGAACATGTTGAGGAACAGGGTTTCCATGATGTCGTCCCGGTGATGACCCAAGGCGATCTTGGTGGCGCCGATCTGCTCGGCGTAAGTATAGAGGTTGCCGCGACGCAGGCGGGAACAGAGGGAACAGGTGGTCTTGCCTTCGGGGATGATGCTTTTGACCACGCTGTAGGTGTCTTCCTCGATGATGTGGAACGGCACCCCTTCCTTCGTCAGATATTCGGGCAGTACGTGTTCGGGAAAGCCCGGCTGCTTCTGATCCAGGTTCACCGCGATCAGGTCGAAGTGCACCGGCGCGTCGTGCTGCAGATTGCGCAGGATTTCCAGCATGGTGTAGGAATCCTTGCCGCCGGACAGGCACACCATGATTTTGTCGCCGTCCTCGATCATGTTGAAATCGGCAATGGCGCGACCCACTTCCCGGCGCAGCTTTTTCTGCAGCTTGTTGAAGTTGGTCTTGTCCTTCTTGGCCATCAGCTTTTCGCTGTCGGTGCCGTTAGCGGATTCGGAATCCTCCAGGGTCTCGTCCTCCGGCTCGATGGCAGGCTGGTACAAGGCGACCTGGGATGCGGGGGAAAACAGCGCGTCGGACATGGAATTGCCTCGGGGCAAGGGCTCAAAACTGGGGGGCTATTTAACCCATTCGGCCCTGGCTTGTAAACCAACGGAAACCGGCGCATTCTGGCCCGATGAGACCGCCATCACATATTGCACCTTGGTACCAATAAGTATACATTGCAGGCAATTCAGGTTCGAAATTGTTCGCTTTGATCGAACCTGACACAACAAATACACAATAAGAAGCTAAAAAGCGCACTTCCGTGGGATGTGCTGGGCCAAATACCCTGAGGCAGCCACACGGATCTGGTATGACTTGCACCCGCTTGGAGCACCCATGAGCACATTCGATCGCCGTAAATTCCTGTCCTTTGTCGCGGCTGGTATTGCGACACCCTATGTTGTCACCTTCACCAGCGGTTCTGCCAAGGCCGGCGTGATTCGCGCCGACGCGCCGCTGAACATGGATTCTGCGCGGGTATTCAGCCTGTCGGTGGCGTCCGGCGATCCCAGCCCCACCGGCGTGGTGCTCTGGACCCGCATCGATCCCAGCGCCGTGCGCAGCGGTCAGGCCCTGTTCGTACAGGTGGCGAAAGACCCGGAATTCCTGCAACTGGCCTTCGAAAGCGTGGTGGAAAGCCAGAATATCAAGGCGGATCGGGACTTCACCATTTCCCTGGACACCGATGGCTACCTGGAACCGTCCACCCGCTACTATTACCGCTTCATTTATGACAACACCGTTAGTCGCACCGGCCGCTGCCGCACGGCGCCCCCCTACGGCGCCGACGTCAAGCACCTGAAGCTGGCCGTACTCACCTGCCAGGATTACACCAATGGCTACTACGGCGCGCTGGCTCACCTGGCGAAGGACGATTCCCTGGATTTCGTGCTGCACCTGGGGGATTTCATTTATGAAACCGCCGGCGACCCCCGTTTCCAGAGCCTGCCGTTCGAAGACCGCCGCATCATTCTGCCCAGCGACGGCATCGTGGCGCTGGATCTGGAAGACTACCGCCACCTTTACAAAACCTACCGCTCCGATCCATTCCTGCAGCGGGCCATGGAGCAACACACCTGGATCATCACCCGCGACGATCACGAAACCGCGAACGACGCCTACTGGGATTACGAGCGGGACACGCTGGGCGCACCGGATCATCCCTACACCCTCGATCCTGCGTACGGCAATGATCCGCTTCTGCTGAACCAGCTGATGCTGGATTCCCAGCAGGCGTGGCTGGAATACGTTCCGGCGCGGGTGCAGGTGAACTTCGACAGCACCCATCCCCACCACTACCTGAAATACTACCGTCGCGTGCAGTTCGGCAATCTGGTGGATCTGTTCATGCTGGATGGGCGTTCGTATCGCACACCCCATCCTTGCGGCGAAGGCGATTTCTTCCAGCGTTACATACCGTTTGGCTGTTTCAACTGGACCAGCGATCAGCAGACATTGCTGGGTGCCGACCAGCGTGACTGGCTGCTCAACGGTTTGATCGGATCATCGGCCCGCTGGAAACTGCTGGGCAACCAGACCTACATGGGCACCCTGGGCATCCAGCTGAAAAACGGCCGCTTGCCCATCAACGTGGACGCCTGGGACGGTTTCGATTACGAGCGCAACCTGATCAACAACGAGATCGCGCTGAACAAGTTGGAAAACTTCACCGTGCTGACAGGCGACTTGCACACGTATATCGCGTCCCACGTGAAGAAGGATTACAACAAACGTTCGATTTTCGATTTCGACAATTACATTGGTGTGGAATTCATGACACCGGCGGTGACGTCGGCCGGGCTGTTCGACATGATCGGCGCGCAGACGCCGGTGGGACAGCAACAGCAATTGGCTCAGGCGTTGACCAATACCGCCGTGCGACTGACCAATCCGCATATCCGCTACTTCAACACCACGCAGAATGGCTGGTCCACCATCGAGTTCAATGACAAGCATTGCGACTGGCGGGCTTATGTGGTGGACAAGGCGATCAACAGCGACACCGTGAACAACAAGCTGATCCGTCACTATCGCAAATACACTACGTTCCCGTGGCTGGTAACGCAGGCGGCGTTTATATAGTTGAATTCCGCATACTGATCATCAACGTGTTGGCGCGCTTGATGATGATTTGGACTGCCACACTGCTCATGCAGCGTGGCAGTCATTTTTTCAGCGGACAGCGTTCGACCTAGTGGTCGTTTTGAGCAAACGTCGGATTCAGTTCTGCAATTCCACCCGCCCGCTGAATTCCGCCAGCACAGCGGGATTGGCAATGGCATTCAGGTTATTCACCGGCTTGCCATGCACCACGTCGCGCACCGCGATTTCCACCAGTTTGCCATTCACCGTGCGCGGCATGTCACTCACCTGAAGTATCTTCGCCGGCACGTGACGAATCGTGGTGTTGTCGCGAATGATGGCGCGAATGCGCTGCTGCAAACCGTCATCCAAGGTGATGCCCGGCCGCAGTTTCACGAACAGCACCACCCGCACGTCGCTCTGCCATTCCTGGCCGATGGCGATGGATTCCAGCACTTCTTCGAGCTTTTCTACCTGACGATAGATTTCCGCCGTGCCGATGCGCACGCCGCCAGGATTCAGCACGGTGTCGCTGCGGCCGTGAATCACCATGCCGCCATTGGGACGCTGTTCGGCAAAATCACCGTGCGCCCAGATACCAGGAAAGCGGCTGAAATAAGCGTTGCGATATTTGGTGCCATCGGGATCGTTCCAGAAGCCAATTGGCATGGAGGGGAAAGCCCTGGTGCACACCAGTTCGCCCTTTTCGCTCATCACGCTGTTGCCGTTTTCATCAAAGATGTCCACCGCCATGCCCAGGCCCTTGCACTGCAATTCGCCTTCGTACACGGGCAGATTGGGATTGCCCAGCGCAAAGCAAGAGATGATGTCGGTGCCGCCAGAAATACTCGACAGGCAGATATCCGCCTTGATGTCGCGATACACATAGCGGAAGCTTTCGTTTGACAGTGGTGAACCGGTGGACAGCACGGCCTTCAGTTTCTTCAAGCCATGGGTTTCGCGGGGCTTTGCGCCGGCCTGCTCCAGACTGGCGATATATTTCGCACTGGTGCCGAAAATGGTAACACCTTCCTTCTCGGCCATGTCCCACAGCGTGTCCGGTTTGGGATGAAACGGCGAGCCGTCGAACAGCACAATCGTGGCACCCAGCGCCAGGCCAGACACCAGCCAATTCCACATCATCCAGCCGCAGGTGGTGTAGTAGAAAAGCACATCCTGCTCAGCCAGATCTGCATGCAGTGCGTGTTCTTTCAGGTGTTGCAGCAACGTGCCACCGGCGCCATGCACAATGCATTTGGGCATGCCGGTGGTGCCGGAGGAATACATGATATAGAGCGGATGGGCAAAAGGTTGCGGTGCAAAGGAAGGCTCCTGCCTGCCTGCCGTCGCGTCCGCCCAATGCATAGCATTGGCAAATCCGCTGATATCCGGCTGCGCTTGCAGCACGGGTACCACCACCACTTTTTTCAGGCTGGGCAGTTGCGCCGCTACCTGCTGGATCTTGTCGCGACAATCCACCTGTTTGCCGTTATAGAAATAGCCATCGCAGCAGACCAGCACTTTCGGCTCGACCTGACCGAAACGATCCAGCAGTCCCTGCACACCGAAATCCGGCGAGCAGGACGACCACACCGCCCCCAGACTGGATGCCGCCAACATCGCTACCACCGTCTCGCTAATATTGGGCAGGATGCCCACTACCCGGTCGCCCGCCTGTACGCCCTGCGCTTTCAGCCAGGCGGCCAACGCGCCCACCGTCAGGCGCAGATCGTTGTATGACAGTTCCCGGCGCGCCCCCGTTTCCAGATAGGACACAATGGCGGCTTTGTCGGAACGATGGCGCAGCAGGTTTTCCGCAAAATTCAGGGTGGCACCGGGAAACCATTCCGCGCCCGGCATCTCGTCACGACCGAGCACCGCACGGGGCGGCTGATGAAACTTCACATCAAAGAAGCGCACGATGCTGTCCCAGAACGCTTCCCGCGCCTGGGTCGACCAGGCATGCCACTGGGCATAGTCCATGGCGTCCACCCCGTACTCGTTGGCAGCCCAGTGCTGCCAGGCAGTCAGGCGGGTGGAAGCAATGCGTTCAGGTGATGGGCGCCACAGAGGTTCGGTCATATCCATGCTCGTCAAAAAGTGTTCAGGGAATCAGTGGATTATAAACGGTAAGCGTAACCCGCCCATGGTACTCAAGGCGGCTGCCAAGATCGACCAAGGCTAGTCCATTTGCACTATTTTGTACGCTCACCAAGCGAGTCGACCCTGTGGTCGCACGACAGCGGCTTTCAGCTAATTGACATGATTTAATACGCTGATTCCAGCGGGTTGGTGCTATCGTCAAATCCGAACATTCGAACAATTTTTTGCGTCGCTCGCCGCATCCGGGTGAGTGACCAGGCCTTACAACAAGAAGGTAACGATCCATGTCGATGGAACATTTTGATGTACTGATCATAGGTGCCGGCCTGTCGGGCGTGGGCGCCGCCTGCCATCTGAAGCGGGAATGCCCGGGCAAAACCTTCGCCCTGCTCGAAGCCCGCGACGCCATGGGTGGCACTTGGGATCTGTTCCGCTACCCCGGCATCCGCTCCGACTCCGACATGTACACCCTGGGCTACAGCTTCAAACCCTGGACCAATCCCAAAGCCATTGCCGACGGCCCGTCGATCCGCGACTACATTCGCGACACCGCGCGGGAATATGGTGTGGACAAAAAAATCCGCTACCGCTGCAAAGTGAAACACGCCAACTGGAATCCAAAGGATGCCAACTGGATCGTCGACGTGCTCAACACCCAGAGCGGCGACATCACCCAGCTGAGCTGCAACTTCCTGATCAGCTGCACTGGCTACTACAACTACACAGCGGGCTACACACCGGAATTCAGCGGACGCGAGCGCTTCAAGGGCCAGATCATCCATCCGCAACACTGGCCGGAAGATCTGGACTACAGCGGCAAGAAAGTCGTGGTAATCGGCAGCGGTGCCACTGCCGTCACGCTGGTGCCCGCGATGACGGACAAAGCAGGTCATGTCACCATGCTGCAGCGTTCGCCCAGCTATGTGGCCGCCGTGCCGCTGGAAGACAAAATCTCCAACAACCTGCGTCGCTATCTGCCGGAAAAACTGGTGTACCGCCTGGCGCGCACCCGCAACGTGGCGTTTACCCTGGGCTTCTTCAAACTCGCCAAGGCGCGCCCCAAACCCATCCGTCGGCTGCTGCTGTCGCAGGTGAAACGTCAGCTGGGCCCCGGCGCGGACATGAAACACTGGACCCCCAGCTACAATCCCTGGGACGAACGTCTGTGCGCCGTGCCCAACGGCGATCTGTTCAAAGTGATCCGCAAGGGCAAAGCCAGCGTGGTGACCGATCACATCGATCATTTCGATGAAACCGGGATTCAACTGAAATCCGGCGAGCATCTCGACGCCGACATCATCATCACTGCCACCGGGCTGGATCTGCAGATGCTGGGCGGCGCCACGCTGGCGGTGGATGGCAAGCCATTCATGCTGAGCGACACCATGAACTACAAGGGCGTGATGTTCCGCGATCTGCCCAACCTGGCGATGGTGTTCGGCTATACCAATGCGTCGTGGACGCTGAAGGCCGACATCACCTGCGAATACGTGTGCCGTCTGCTCAAGTTGATGGACAAGAAAGGCTTGCGTCAGGTCACGCCGCGCAATCACGATCCAGCATTGACCGAAGAGCCGTTTGTGGACATGCGGTCCGGCTATATCCAGCGCGCACTGGGTAAGCTGCCGCGCCAGGGTTCAAAAGCACCGTGGAAACTGCATCAGAACTACGCGCTGGATCTGGCCAATATGCGGTACGGGAAAATGGAAGATGATTGCCTGGAGTTTTCCAATCCAGGGCGGGGCAAATTGCGGGTGGGCGAAGCCAGAACAGCCTGAAGGTTTGACACGAAACCATTGAAAGAACGGGATACGCTCTTCGCTTGGAGCGCATCCCGTTTTTGTTCCAGAGGCTGCGGGAAAATCAAGCAATCACTCACCCGCGAGCGGCCAAACCATCATTACCTGCAGTCCCACTATACTTGTTGGCAGGTCTGTCCCTTTTTACCGTGCTGGGAGCCCTGCCAATGGATCTACTGCCCTATCTGAAAGCCATGGTCGACAAGGAAGCCTCCGACCTCTACTTCTCGTCGGGTGCCCCGGTGGCCATGAAAGTCGAAGGCACCACGGCCTACATCACCCATCATGCACTTGGCCCCGGCATGGCGAAAAATCTGGCTTATTCCGTCATGAATGATCGGCAACGGGCGGATTTCGAACGCGAGCTGGAGCTGGACATGGCTATCAGCGTGGAAGACCTGGGACGCTTTCGGATGAACGTGTTCATGCAACGGGGCGAAGTGGCACTGGTGGTGCGCTACATCAAATCCCACATTCCCACAGTGCAAGAATTGCAACTGCCCACGCTGCTCGATGAATTGATCATGGCACCACGCGGACTGATCCTGGTGGTGGGCACCACCGGCTCGGGCAAATCAACCACGCTCGCGTCAATGATCGATTATCGCAACCGACACAAGAGCGGCCATATCCTGACGATTGAAGATCCCATCGAGTACATTCATCATCACAAGAAGTCCATCGTCAACCAGCGTGAAGTGGGCGTGGACACGCACTCGTTCAATCACGCCATGCGCCGGGCCATGCGCGAAGCGCCGGACGTGATCCTGGTGGGCGAAATCCGCGACCGGGAAACCATGCAGCAGGCGCTGTCCTATGCCGAAACCGGGCACCTGTGCCTTTCCACCCTGCACGCCGCCAATGCCAACAAGGCCCTGCGCCGCATCGTGAATTTCTTTCCGGAATCTGCTCACAGCGAACTGTTCCTGGATCTGTCGCTGCATTTGCAGGCCATCGTGTCACAGCGGCTGCTGCCGGGAACCACCAGCAAGCGAGTGCCGGCAGTCGAGGTGATGCTGGCCACTCCCTACATCAAGGATCTGATCCAGAAAGGGGAAATCGACAATATCCACGACGCCATGGAGAAGAATGCCGACAGTGGCATGCAGACCTTCGACCAGTCATTGATGACGCTGTATCAGGCCGGCAAAATCCACCAGAAAACAGCGCTGGAGCATGCGGACTCCCGCAACAATCTCGGCATCAAGATGCGGCTGCAGGAAGGCACCATTACCAGCAGCGGCAACATGCGGCTGAGTGATGAGTGATGAGCGAAGTTCGGCACTGACGGAACAGCCGCATTACCGACACGGAATCGCGAAATCCACATGATAGTGTTCGTCGTGCCGAACCCAGGATTGGGTTTTCAGGAAGGTCACGTGCTGCTGCAGGTAAGGACCGTGACGGGTGGCAAACAGTTTCGGCTGCAACGACGGATCGAATATGACCCGCCAGATGTCCCGCCCTTTTGCCTTTGCCTCTTTATGCAGCGCGACGATATGGGCGGCCAGCGCGTCGTAATCGATGGTCAGGTCTTCGTATTGCCCCTGGCTGTCGAACTCGATGTCGTAGCCAAAGCGGTTGAGCGGGTGGGTGGGCAAATGTACCGACTCACCCTTCTGATTTTTCACTGGCGTCATGAAATCCACTGACAATCCATTGCGGTGGGTTTTGTGCGGCTTGAATGGCCCGCCTTCTCTGAAACCGGTTTCAGCGTATTTGTAGATTTTCTGTGGCTCTTCTTTTTCAAGCCGGGCGTAGGCGGCAACGATGATGTCGCGCACTTCGGAGTGAACGTAGGTGCGCCCGGCGAGGCGTGCCACGTCGCTATAGCCGGTGTAATTGGTTCCACTGGCGGGAAGCTGGACACCATTTTTAAGTGAACCGTTGGCAGTGGTGCCCGTGCAGGTGCTGGGTTCGGCGAGGGTGGAAATCGGCAGCAGGCTGAGGAAAAAATAGAAGACGAATTTCATGGTGTTTTCACAGGCATGGGATTAGCGGATTCGAGCACAGCGCTGCCGGATTGTGAAGTGGAATGCGGGAGGGATTACTCGGCGCTGCGCGCCTCGCCCCTTCGGGGCCGTCGGCCCATGGCCGACGTTCCTCCGCTGCTGACGCAGCTCCGGTCGAACCCGCGAGGTTTCTCGCCCTCCCTCACCGCCATATCAAACAAAAAACCCGGCATAAGCCGGGTTCGTTTGATATGGCGGTGAGGGAGGGATTCGAACCCTCGGTACGCTATTAACGTACACACACTTTCCAGGCGTGCTCCTTCAACCGCTCGGACACCTCACCCTGGGAGGCGCGTAAGATATAGCGTTTGCCCAAAAAAGGCAATGCTGAAATCCGGTCAATCTCGAAATTCCACACACTGATCAAGCGGTTGGAATTCTGGCGCGCGGGACTCGCCCTCCGGCGTTCCCAAATAAAGGAAGGCCACGATCTGATCCGCCGGCGCAAGGCCCAGAAATTCCCGCACGATGGGCGCAACGGTCATTTCGCCGGTGCGCCACATGACGCCGAAGCCCAGTTCCGTCGCCGCCAGCTGGATGTTCTGGGTGGCGGTCGCCACGGCAGCCACCTGCTCCCAATCCGGCACCTTGGGGTTGGGTTTGATGCAGGCAATGGACACGATGATCATCGGCGCCCGCAAGGGCATTTCCCGCCAGCGGGTGCGCTTGGTTTCATCGGCTGCCGGGTCGCCCGCAATCCCTGCCTGTTCAAAGGCCAGTCCCAGTTTCTTCAGGGATTCACCGGTCAGCACAACAAAACGCCAGGGCCGCATGCGGCCATGATCCGGCGCCCTAACAGCACAGCGAAACAGGGTGTCCAGTTGCTCGCGATTGGGAGCCGGCAGACCCACCCTGGGCTGGGACACTCTGTTCTGGATGGTCTGGATCACGTCGGACATGGGGCACCTAACCAACAAAGGTAACAATTGGCCGTCATGATAGCCGAAAGCCTGCGGCGGCCCCAGAGGTGCACCGCCCCACCGTTCGCTCAGGTTTTGGCACCCCCGATCCGCATTGAACGTTTTCTGTTCAAAATATGAACTGGGTCGCACACGTTTTCCGATACGTTGTCGATACTTTAATCACCCCCAAACCAGGCATGGACTTCAGGTATGAAAACGCATCGGCTTCACTCCTGGGATGTCAGCGTCGATCAGGCCCGCGCCATTCAGAAGAATCTGCGTGCGTGGATTATCACCGAGGGCAAGTGCCGGCGTCCCCGCATGATGGCCCGGATCGAGCTGGCCTGCGCTCAGGAAGGCCGCGATTCCCTCACGGTGCAGGCCTGCGTTTCCATCAAGTCCCTGCCCGGCCTGCAATTGCTGGAGCGCAAGGTGTCGGTGCGCACCAGCAGCTTCCCCGAAGAGCCGGGGCTGGCGTCGTTCCGCAAGGTGCCCGCGATCGTGGCGGCGCTGGAAAAACTGGTGCGGGTACCCGATGTGATCCTGTGTGACGGTCGGGGCATTACCGGCGACGACAGCTTTGGTGTGGCGTCCCACGTGGGCCTGATCACCAACCTTCCCACCATGGGCGTCAGCCCGGCCAAACCGCGCCAGATGACCGAACTGCTCGGCCAGAAGCGTGGCAGCTGGATTCCCCTGCAGGACGGCGGCGGCCATGCCGCGCTGGTGCGGGTGCTGGAAGGACAGGATCCCCTGATCGTCTCGCCGGCCCACAAGCTGGGAATGGAAGACGCCGTCCAGCAGATGCTGCTCTATGTACCGGAAAACACGCCGTCCTGGGAATACCAGCAGGCGCTGTATCCGGAGGCCGGCCTGGGCTTGCGCAGACCGACTACGCTTAAACTGGTATCGTCGAAAGGCAAGGGCTGAATCCTGGGCACTTTGTCCGGTTGTGAGGCAGGCTGCTTCAGCATAAACTCGCAAATCCACTACAATTTTCTTTTGCGAACCTGATGGTTGCGGTGTGATGCAGCCACTATTCACTCTGTGATTCTGTTTTTATCGCCCTGGAAGGAACTTCATGGCCTTTAGGTCTTTTTTGGATTTCGCGCCCAACCGACCGATCAACAAGGATCTGCCCCCCCATTACATCCGCCTGCTGGCCTATCTGGTGTCCGGCCTGATTCTCACCGCTGGCATTCTGTCGGGTGACTTGCTGTCAACCCTGTGGTGGACGCCGTTGTTCGCTGTCGGCTATCCGCTGCTGACACACCTGCTGACCTCCAAGCTGCGCCAGGAGAATCCCTCGTCGATCAACTCCCTGCTGGTGCTGGTGGATACCGTGCTGTGCGGCGGCAGCTTTGTGATGCTGGGTTTCAATCCCGCCATCTGCCTGTTTCTGTTTCTGATCGTCTGCGCGGGCACCATCAGTATCGGCGGCGTATTCGGCTGGATTCTGTGCCTGTGCTCGCTGACCCTGGGCACCATCGCCAGCCTGGTAATACTGGGGCCGCCGGCCCTGACATTTGCGCAGCCTAGCCTGATGACACTGACCACCGGACTGCTGGGCACCACGTTCTATGTGAGCGTGCTGGGCTACTTCACCTTCCGCCAGGCGGCCACTCTGATTCGCATGCAGAATGAATTGAGCGAGCGGCAGAAGGAATCCGCCAACCTGTCGCGCAAGCTGTCCAAATATCTGCCGCCCCAGGTGTGGGGTTCGATCTTTTCCGGCCAGACCGATGTAAAACTGCAGACCCAGCGCAAAAAGCTCACCGTGTTCTTTTCCGACATCAAGGGCTTTGCCGAAATCTCCGAAGAGCTGCAGCCGGAAGCATTGACCGACCTGCTCAACAGCTACTTCACCGAGATGTCGCGCATCGCGCTGAAGTACGGCGGCACGATTGATAAATTCGTGGGCGATGCAATCCTGATTTTCTTTGGCGATCCAGCGTCGCGCGGGCAGAAGCAGGATGCCATCGCCTGCGTGTCCATGGCGCTGGAAATGCGCAAGAAGATGAAGCTGCTGCGCCAGCAATGGAAGAAGGAAGGTATCAGCAAGCCACTGCAGGTGCGCATGGGCATCAACACCGGTTATTGCACGGTGGGCAACTTCGGCGCCGAAACCCGCATGGACTACACCATCATCGGCCGCGAGGTGAATCTGGCGAGCCGGCTGGAATCCGTGGCGCAACCGGGCGAGATCCTGATCGCCGAATCCACCTACAATCTGGTGCGCGATGTGATCATGTGTCGCGATCGCGGCCAGATCAACGTGAAGGGCTTTACCAAGACCGTGCCCATCTTCGAGATCGTGGATCACCGCAAGGAACTGGGCGCCACGCAGAGCTTCCTGGAATGCGAGCTGGATGGTTTCAGCCTGTTTGTGGACATCGACAAGATCCGCAATTACGACAAGGACAAGGTGGTGGAATCCCTGGAGGAAGCCGCCAAGCGCATCCGCGAAAAGCTGATCGTGTGACATGACGGACGCGGTGCCGCAGCCGCGCTGGCTGCAACGGATCGAAACCCTTGGCAATCGCCTGCCTCACCCTACCCTGCTGTTTGTCTGGTTTGCTGTCGGCACGCTGGTGCTGTCGTGGCTGCTGCACGTTGCGGGTTTTTCCGCGCTGCATCCTGTTACTCAGCAAACCATCACTGTCGACAATCTGTTGAGCCAGTCCGGCCTGCACAAAATCCTGCAGAACACCGTTACCAATTTCACCCAGTTTGCGCCGGTGGGCACGGTGCTGGTGGCCATGCTGGGCCTGGGTGTGGCGGAGCGTTCCGGATTGCTGGGCACGGTGTTGAAACGCTGGGTGGGCCAGCGCAGTGGATTTGGCCTGACGCTGATCGTGGTGTTCGCGGGCGTGATGAGCAGCCTGGCAGCGGATGCGGGCTATGTGGTGCTGATTCCGCTGGCGGGCATCGTGTTTGCCGCTGCAGGCAAGCATCCACTGGCGGGAATGGCGGCGGCCTTTGCCGGCGTATCGGGTGGCTTCAGCGCCAATCTGCTGGTGGGGCCGATCGATGCGATGCTGGCGGGGATCACCACCGAGGCAGTAAAACTGGTGGAACCGCAACGGCAGGTGAGCGTGCTGGCCAACTATGCGTTCATTGCGCTGTCCACGGTGCTGATCACGCTGGTCTGCACCGTGCTGACGGAAAAATTCACGCTGCCGCGTCTGCCCCTGTGGCAACGGGATGCGTCTGCGGTGGTGGAATCCATTTCTGCCGGTGAAAGCAAGGGGTTGAAAGTGGCGCTGGCGATTCTGCTGCTGATGATGGCGCTACTGCTGGCAGGATTGATTCCGGACGACGGCCTGCTGCGCGATCCCGCTACAGGCTCCATCACCAAATCCCCTTTTATCAGCGGTATCGTCACGCTGATTGCCTTCACAACCGCGGCTTGCGGACTCGGCTTTGGCCTATGCAGCGGCCGTTACCGTGATCGCAGCCAGATCATCCGTGACATGGAGGACACGTTCGCCACACTTGCCAGCTATCTGGTGCTGATGTTTTTCGCTGCGCAGTTCGTGAGTTATTTTGCCTGGTCGAACATCGGACTGATCCTGGCGGTGAAAGGCGCCACACTGCTGCAGGCATTGCCGGTAGCGCCGGTGGTGCTAATGCTGGTGTTCATCCTGATGACGGCACTGATCAATCTGCTGATCGGCAGCGCGTCGGCAAAGTGGTCGGTGCTGGCGCCGGTGTTCGTGCCCATGTTCCTGCTGGCGGGCATTGCGCCCGAAGCGGTGCAGGCGGCCTATCGAGTGGGCGACAGCAGCACCAACATCATTACGCCGCTGATGCCTTACTTCGGCGTGGTGGTGGCGTTCATGCAACGCTATCAGCGCGATCTGGGTGTGGGCACTATCATCGCGCTGATGCTGCCCTATTCCCTGGCGCTGCTGGCAAGCTGGAGTCTGCTGTTCGCGCTCTGGTACGTCAGCGGCATTCCATTCGGGATTTATTGAGTACGCGGCATACGCACCCGGCTGGCAATCGGTTTTGGCCTGGTGTTAGACTCGTTTCACGCGCTTTCGCCAAACGGCCGCAGCCGTTGCATTCACGCCGCAAAAAAATATGGCTAACAACAATAAATCCGAGACAGACGCCGCGTCAGCACCTGCGTTTGAAATGCAGTGGCAGCAGGGAACTACCCAGGCCCGCGAAGCAATCTATTGGGAACTGACGCAGCCCGGCAATCACATGCATCCGGGCAGCCGGTTGCGCAATGCCCTCGCCAGCCTGCATACCGACACGACCCACGTGGAAGTGAGCGACATGGACTGGGCGGCCCCCATCACGTTGCAGTTCACGCCCAACCGGGTTGGCTTCAGCTCCCTGGTTTCCTCATCAGCTTCCGTTGAATACGGTTATACCGACGAAGAAACACTCCGTTCCACCCGCGTGGGAAAAATTCTTTTCTTCCTGCCCGGCCGGGAAATACAGGCACGCATCGCGCCCGGGCGCCTCTGCACCGTGACCTGTTCCTTCGATACCCACTATGCAGAAAGCATCATCGGTCCGCTGGATCAGCTTTCCCACGCCCAGCTGCACAACGCGCTCGACCTGCGCAGTTCGTTGATTTCATCGATCATGCTGCGGCTGATGCACGAAGCGCTCTATCCCGGCGCCATCAGCCAGGCCGTGGCCGAATCGTTCGGGCATGCCATGCTGACGGAATGCGCGCACTGGCTGAAAGCGCAAGACACCGATCTTCCGATTGGTGGCCAGCTCACCGCCCGCGAATTGCAGATCATGGAAGATTATCTGGCGGGCCTGTCAGGCAAGGCGCCCAGCGTGGCGGATCTGGCGGCGGCCTGCGGTTTCAGCGAGCGTTATTTTTCCCGCCTGTTCCGGAAAATGACCGGCATTCCCGTATCGCAGTACATCAAGTCGGCGCAGGTATCCAAGGCCAAGGTGTTGCTGTTGGAAACCGATCTGCCGCTGAAAGAAATCGCCTACCGGTTGGGATACAGCACATCCGCCAATTTTTCCGCGTCATTCCGCGCCGCCACTGGCATCACCCCCGGCCAATTCCGCAAAGCCGAGTAAGACCTGCCCCCTTCATCCGTCGCAATTGCCTGATTTCGCTGCCCGCATCCTCAATGTTCGAAGATCAATATAAATAGCCAGACATCAATATCCTTTCGGTTTGTCCCGGCGCCTGTGTTTTTTTAAGGTTGATGCAAGCGGGCTTTCTGTATGCCAACAATTCCAATAACCACTTGATCTGCCACGCCCGCCCACCGCCTGATACAGGCAACGGCAGATTTTTGTCTTTTGATTCCGGAGATACCATGTCAGATTTTTCCCGCTTGCGCCGGATATTCCATTTATTGACAGCACTGGGGTGCGCCCTGCTGATGTCCGCCTGCAAGACGACAACAGATGCCACCATCGAACCCGCACCCCTCATTGGTTTCACCTGGATAACCCCCATGGCGATTCCGCTCAATTCCAACGGCTATGAGCGCCGGGAATTCTTTTTCAGCGGCACCGCCAATGCGTATGTCAACACATCCGAGCTGTCCAGTGATGGAAAATGGAGCGTCACCCCCAGCGGAGAATCCGCACCCTACAAATCCCGCATGGTGGTCTTCCGGCCCACCGATCCAGCGAAATTCAACGGCACCGTGATCATCGAGTGGATGAACGTTTCCAGCGGCATGGATACACCGACAGAATGGATCAACATGCACACGGAACTGATGCGACGGGGTTACGCTTATGTGGCCGTGTCCGCGCAATATGTTGGGATAGAAGGCGGGCCGATTCCGTTGCCGAAAGTGATCCCCCTCTGCCTTGCGGTAAAGTGCGTGATTCCGCCGCGCTATCGCAGCCTGTCCCATCCCGGCGACAGTTTTTCCTACGATATTTTCCGTCACGCGGCCGAGCTGGTGCGCTACCCGCAGGAACTCAACCCGCTGGGCACGCTCACACCGACCCATGTCATTGCCACCGGGCAATCGCAATCGGCCCATCGTCTGATCACTTTCGTCAACGCCTTTGGAAAAACAACTTCTGTGTTCGACGGTTATTTCATTCACAGCCGGCTGGGCGGTGGCATTCCAGAATTGGGTGGTGGCGGATCTGCGCCGTTATCACAAGCGCCTCAGGCCGACATCAATCCGCCAGTGGTGGTGAGAATGCGCGATGATCTTGGGCTGCCGATACTCAATATGCAGGCCGAGACGGATCAACTGTCCATCGGCGCCTACACCAGTCGCCAGGATGACAGTGAATATTTCCGCCTGTGGGAAGTGGCCGGTAGCGCCCATGCTGACCTGTACGTGAGCAATCTGGGGCTGCTCGACGCGGGTAGCGATGTGCGCACAGCGTCCATCCGGATTACCGCCAGTTCCAATCCGCTGCTGAGCTCATGCCCCGACAATATCAACAGCGCTCCCCAGCATCATCTCGTTGCCAAAGCGGCCATGAGTGCCCTGAACACCTGGATCGTGGAGGGTGTTGCGCCGTCTTCATTCCCGCGCCTGGAAATCAATGCCGCCGGTAATGGATTTGAAACAGATGTGCAAGGCAATGCGCTCGGCGGCGTACGCAGCCCTTACATGGAGGTACCGATTGCACGCATGAGCGGACAGAACAGCTCAACACGCCAGGGGAATGGCCTGTGTTTTCTGTTTGGATCAACCGATATGCTGGATGACGCGACCTTGCATGCGCTGTATCCCACGCATGACGACTACGTCGCGGCGGTCACCACGTCCGCCTATGAGTCGGTGAACAACGGCGTATTGGTGGCAGAAGATGCGGAGCTGGTGATCGCCGCCGCCAGGGCAGCGAATATTCCACCGCAATAAGCAGGAACAAACGGTGCGGTCATCACGGCCGCGCCGTATTCTGGAAGAACGTGTAACACATCACACCGACAATGATCAGCGCGATGCCAAGGAAACTCATTGCGCTGGGAATCGCCGCGCCGATCAGCACTATCTCGCCAATCAATGTGAACACTGCTTCAAATGCCTGGGTGGCATCCACCGCCGTGATTTCGAAAGAGTTGCGCGCCCGGTGCCGCGCCAGCAAAAACAGCGAGTACGCAATGATGCCGGAGAACAACGCAATCACCGCCGTGTTGAAATACTGGGATTCCGTTGGCGGCGGTGGCACCACGATCACCAGCAACACGATCCAGAAGGGAATCGAGCCAATGGTCAGCACCAGAATCTTGCAGAAACTGTTATCCAGCTCCGGGTGTTCAATATGGGGAATCAGCTTTTTGAAACGCTCGCCCTTGCGCGCCTCCCACACCAGCTGATTGCCAATCGGATAGGCCAACGCCGAAATCAGCGCCGGAATCGCCCCCAGCAACGCCATATTGAGTGAGGTCTCGCTGGCGTGTTCGGCGTTGATCAACAGCACGCCGACAAAAACGAGCAACGCAAACGCCAGCCCGCGCATCGGCACCTTGCGGCCAAATCCCAGCAACACCAGCGGCGTGATCAGAATGGTGGATTGCCAGGTAGCCGCGATCACCCAACTGGGCGCGTAAGCGGCACTGAAACAGATGGTGCTGTAAAAAATGCCCATGCCGATGCTGCCGGTGATCGTCCAGAACAGCCAGTGCTGACGATAGATGGACACCGCCGCCGTGATCAGTCGGTGATGTCCGCTGAACGTCAGCCCCACCAACAGAAACAGCAACACAAAGCCGTACCGCAACACGGCCGACCACAACCAGTGGCCGCCATCCAGACTGATCACCCGGTTGAGCAAAAAAGTCGTACTGAAAAACAGCGCCGCCAGAATCCCGTACAAGAGGGTGCGCGTCATGGGGTAACGTCTCTGAGAAAAAGTAGCGGTGGATTACTGGCGCACCAGCCGCCAGCTGGGCGCCGTATCGGATTCCGTGGAACGCCAGGGATTGATATCGATACCGCCACGACGGGTGTAACGGGCATACACCGCAAGCCGCTCCGGCTGACAGTGCTGCATGATGTCAGTGAACATCCGTTCCACACATTGCTCATGAAATTCCTGATTATTACGGTAGGACACGATGTAACGCAGCAGTGCGGCCCGATCCAGTTTTGCACCCCGGTATTGCACCATCACGCTGGCCCAGTCCGGCTGCCCCGTCACCGGGCAGTTGGAACGCAGCAGATGACTGTGCAGGGTTTCACTCACAATCAGATCACTTTCACGGCGCAGCAAATCTGCCTGCACGCTGTAGGAAAAATCCTGCGCGTCTTCTTCATCGATGCAATCGCCGGGCAACGCCATCACCTGCGTGAAGGTAGCAGCGTGCAGCGGCATCACCTGAACAGCAACCTGGGCATCCACCACCACACCTACATCCTGGGCGATCGTGTTTTCCACCGCCGCCACCGATTCAAACACCGTCTGGTTGAACGATCCCAGATACAGTTTCAGGGATTTGGATTCCACGATGCAGGGCGAATGGGCCGGCACCCGCATTTCCAGCAGCGCCACACAGGGTTTGCCCGACGGCAGCAACCACGACAGCTCATAGGCGTTCCAGACATCCTCGCCGTGATAGGGCCACTGCTCAGCCACATTGATTGCCGCTCGCCCCAGCGCGCGCGCAATCGGATGCAATACCTGCGGTGCATACTGTCCGGGATACTCGCTTTTTTGCCCCAACGGGCCATGCTCGACAGCACCGTGATGGATCTCGCTCATATCAACTCCGAATGCCAATGCCTTTTTTCAGCAACCAGTGGGCCCAGGCGTACATGATCACGACAAACAGGATGATCATGCCATATGCCACACCCAGGCTGATATCGCTAACACCCAGAATGCCATAGCGGAAGCCATTCACCATATAGACGATGGGATTCAGGCGGGACACACCTTCCCAGAACGGCGGCAACAGACTGATGGAATAGAACACACCACCCAGATAGGTCAGCGGCGTCAGCACAAAGGTCGGCACGATGGAAATATCGTCGAACGATCCCGCATACATGGCATTGATGAATCCACCCAGGGAAAACAGTGTCGCCGTGAGCAGCACGATGGTCACCGTCACCAGCAGATTGTGTACCTGCAGATGGGTAAAAAACAGTGCCAGCAGAGTAACGATGAATCCCACCGCGAGGCCACGGGCAATACCGCCCAGCACAAAACCCCAGATCACGATGTAATTGGGCAGCGGCGACACCAGCATTTCTTCCACACTGCGCTGGAACTTAGTGCTGAAAAACGACGACACCACATTGGAATAGGCGTTGGTGATCACCGACATCATGATCAGGCCCGGCACGATATATTCCATGTAGGAAAAGCCTCCCATCTCGCCAATGCGACTGCCGATCAGCGTGCCGAAGATCACGAAATAGAGCGCCACCGTGATCGCCGGTGGCAGCAAGGTCTGAATCCAGATCCGCATGAAGCGGCGGATTTCCTTGACCACGATGGTTTCAAGCGCGTTGTACTGTTGTTGCAGATTCATGCGGCTCCACTCACCTTCAGTTCTTTTTTTCCACCAGCGCGACGAACAGCTCTTCCAGGCGGTTGGCCTTGTTGCGCATGCTCACCACGGGAATATTGCGTTCGCTCAACGCGGCAAATGCCTGGTTGAGGGATTCCTGCTTGGAAATCTCCAGCTCCAGGGTATGACTGTCCACCATCTTCAGCGCAACACCGGGAATTTCCGGCGCCGCCTGCAGATCCACGCCCAGATCCAGCACAAAGGTTTCCCGATCCAGCTTGGCCAGGAATTTTTTCATGGAATTCTGTTCGATGATGCGGCCGTGATCGATGATGGCGATGCTGCGGCAGAGCTGTTCTGCTTCTTCCAGATAATGTGTGGTAAGAATGATGGTGGTGCCCTGCTGGTTGATCTGCTTGAGGAATTCCCACATGGAACGACGCAGCTCGATGTCCACGCCAGCGGTGGGTTCGTCCAGAATCAGCAGTTTGGGTTCATGCACCAGCGCGCGGGCAATCATCAGCCGCCGTTTCATGCCGCCGGACAGCATGCGGGAACGTTCGTCACGCTTGTCCCACAGATTCAGCAGCTTCAGGTATTTTTCGGCGCGCGCATTGGCTGTCTTGCGGTCGATGCCGAAATAGCCGGCCTGCGTACGCAGGATATCGCCGACTTTTTCGAACTGGTTGAAGTTGAATTCCTGGGGCACGATACCCAGGTGCATTTTCGCCGCGGTATATTCGCGCTCGACGTCGTGGCCAAAGACACTCACGCTGCCACTGGTTTTGTTCACCAGGGAACTGATGATGCCGATGGTGGTGGATTTGCCGGCGCCATTGGGGCCCAGCAGGGCCATGAAATCCCCTTCCTGCACGTCGAAGCTGATGCCTTTGAGGGCTTCGAAGCCGGTGCCGTAGGTTTTGCGCAGATCGCGCACGGACAATGCTGTGGTCATGAGATTACCGGTGACGGGAAAAGCCCAGCATTATACGGCAATGGCCCGGTGGCGCTAACAGCGGGCAATGTCAGGGAATGGCAACACTGCCCCTTTCACCCCGCCACAGCCAATGGGCGGTATCGTCGTCGAACCAGAGAAACGCGCCTTCCATCATCCAGGGCCAATGGTCTTTTTCCAGCTGGTCTTCGCCGCGCAGGTAATAGATGAAGGCCGCCAGAATCGTATCGTGCGTGACATGCACCGCCAGGGAACCGGGATCACCCTGATGCTGGCGCAGGTAATTCAGCAGTTGCTGCGCGCCATCCTGTGGTGACAGCACGCCCCGCACTTCGTTGCGCAAATGCTTGTTGGCAAAGCCGATGGGCCCCAGCTTGAAAAACAGGCCACCTACCTTGCCGATGTCCTGCACATAACTGCCCGGCTCCACCAGCGTGGTGCGGGTGTGGATGGGTAACGAGATGCCGGCGCCCTCGGCAATGGCTTCGGCAGTGGCCGCGCAACGGCCCACCGGGCTGGAATACAGCCCCGCAATCGGGCGACTCAGCCGCTCACCCCAGGCCTTGGCCAATGCAACGCCCTCCGGCGTCAGCGGCAATTCGTAGGTGGCAAAACGATTCTCGGATTCCTCGCGAATCGAATGGCGGGTGAGCAGCGCAACGGGCACATGATCCGGCAACCGATCCAGCGACGGCAGCAAGGCGGGATGGAGGCGTTGCAGAATGTGCTCATTTTCCATGGGGTTACACCTGATTTCATTGCCAGACAGCAGAACGGACAGCATAGCGGATTGACATTTGTGACGCCGAATGCAAAATATGACGAATCGTCACGTTATGACGGAGCCCCACATGAACACCCTTTCCCGCCGCCAACGCGATTTCCTGCAGCGCGAACAGCTGTTCCTGGACACCGCGCGCCAGATCCTGCGTAACGATGGCATTGCCCATCTCACCATGGATCGTATCGCGGAACTGACCGAGTACGCCAAGGGAACCGTCTACAAGCATTTCACCTGCAAGGAAGACATCCTCTGTGCCCTCTGCCTGGAATGCCTTCAGCACATGGCCGACCTGTTTCGCCACGCCAGCAGCCTGCCCGGCAACAGCCGCGAGCACGTCATGGCGGTCGGCACCGCCTACCAGATGTTCACGCTGAGATTCCCGGAAGAATTCGATCTGCTGATTGCGTCCCGTACCAACAAATTCCGCCAGAAAGCCGCACCCAAAAGAGTGGAAGACATGGGCAACGCGGATCAGGTGGTGCACAATCAGCTGCGCGCGATCGTTGGACGCGCCATTGCAGATGACGCGCTGGTGTTGCCGCCACATATCGGTGTGGATGAGCTGTGTTTCTCCCTGTGGGCTTTCAGCTTTGGCATGCTGGTGCTGGATCAGGCCAAGGACATGACGACCGAACTGCAGTTGCCACCGGTGCAACAAATGCTGTTCTCACAATTCAATCTGCTGCTCGACGGATATGGCTGGAAGCCGCTGAGCAGTGAGTTCGATTATCTGCAATCCTTCCAGCGCATCCTGCGCCACATGGACGTTCAATCATAAGGAATCCTTTTATGCACTCCAGACTTGCGGTTGGGTTGGTTCGCTATCGCCTGCCTCTGTTCATTGCCAGCCTGTTGCTGATAGTGAGTTGTGGTTATGGCCTTTCACAGCTGACATTCAGTTCGGACTACCGGGTGTTTTTCGAGAAAGACAACCCGCAACTGGTGGCCCACGAATATATCCAGACGACGTTCTCCCGCTCCGACAATATCCTGCTGGTGCTGCATCCCCGTGACAACGCGGTGTTCACGCCGGAGCGCCTGGCCGCCGTGGAATGGCTGACCGCGCAGGCCTGGCAACTACCCCACTCCCAGCGCATCGATTCCCTCACCAACTTCCAGCACACCTTTGTGGATGGCGATGATCTGCTGGTGGAAGATCTGTTCAGCGACAGCGCGAACATGAGTGCAGATGACATCGCCCAGCGCAGGCAGATTGCACTGAAGGAGCCCATGCTGGTGCATCGCCTGCTGTCGGAGCAGGGCCATGTAACCGCGGTGAACATCGAGCTGAATCTGCCAGGCGACCAAACCGTCGGCACCCATCTGGTGATGACAGAAGCCCGCAAGTTGCGGGATGAATTCAAGAGCATGTATCCCGATTTCGACGTCTATATCACCGGTGTCACGCCGCTCAATTTCGCCTTCGATGAAGTGGGGCAAAAAGACGGCGAAACCCTGATGTCGCTGATGTTCGTGATCATTCTGGTGCTGGTGGGGGTGATGCTGCGCTCGCTGTCTGGCACGGTGGCAACCCTGGCAATCATTTTGTTCGGCGTGCTCATCACCATGAGCGTAGTGGGGCTGCTGGAAATGCAGCTCAATACCGTCAACGCGGTGGCCCCGGTAATCATTCTGACGCTGGCAGTGGCCGATTGTGTGCACATTCTCACCCATTATCTGACAGCCCGTCGCAAAGGCATGAACAAGGAAACTGCCATGATCGACGCGCTGGACGTGAACATGATGCCGGTGTTTCTCACCAGCCTCACCACGGCCATCGGTTTCTTCAGCATGAATTCCAGCGATTCACCGCCGTTCCAGGAATTCGGCACTATTTCTGCCATCGGGGTGATGTTCACCTGGCTGTTCTCGCTCACCATGCTGCCGCAACTGGTGCTGTGGCTGAACCGCAAAGTGCCCAGGCAGGATACCGAACACACCGTGCTTTATCATCGCATCGGTGCCTTCACCATCCGTCATCCACGCAAGCTGTTTTTCGGCGCTCTGGGCTTTGCACTACTGTGCTTCGCCTTCATCAACAACAACGTGTTGAACGATGACAACTTCGGTTACTTCAGCAAGAAGATTGAAGTGCGCCAGGGCTCGGATTTCGCCGAAGAAAATCTCAACGGCATGAACCTGATCGAGTACTCGCTGGATTCAAAAGTGGAAAACGGCATCAGTGATACCGTTTTCCTGCAGCAGGTGGAGCGCTTCGTGGAATGGTACAGGCAGCAACCGGAAGTCACCCATGTCTTCACCTTCACCGATATTCTCAAGCGGTTGAACCAGAACATGCACAACGACGATCCGGCCCACTACAACCTGCCGGCATCCCGCGAACTGGCATCGCAATATCAGCTGCTGTATGAAATGTCGCTGCCCTTCGGTATGGATCTGAACAACCAGCTCAATGTCAATCGCTCGGCGCTGCGCATCACTGTCAGTATCAAGGGCGCAAAGGCGCAGGAAATTCTCAATCTGGAAGAGAGGGCCCAGGCCTGGCTGGCACAGAACGCGCCGGAACTGCAATCACCAGGAGCCAGCCCTTCCATCATGTTTGCCAGTATCGGTCAGCGCAATATCAAGAGCATGATCAAGGGTACCATCATCGCCGTTGTGCTGATCTCGCTGACGTTGGTGTTCGCGCTGGGATCGTGGAAACTGGGTTTGTTCAGCCTGGTGCCCAACGCGTTCCCTGCTGCCATGATGCTGGGCATCTGGGGTGCGTTCGTCGGCGAAGTGAATCTGGCGGTAGCCGTGGTGTTCAGCGTGACGCTCGGCATCGTGGTGGACGACACCATTCATTTTCTGGCGAAGTACCTGCGCGGCTATCGGGAGAGCGGCAGTGTGGAACAAGGTATTTTCTATGCCTTCGAACACGTGGGGACCGCGATTGTCACCACCACCGTGGTGCTGGCCACCGGCTTTGGCATTCTGGCTCTGTCCGAGTTCAAAGTGAATTCCGTGCTGGGCTCCATGGTGGCCGCCACCATCGTGATCGCCATGCTGTTCGATGCACTGTTCCTGCCGGCCATGCTGATGCTGGGACGCAAGATTCTGCACCCGGAGGAGCGCCAGTCCGCCGCTGACAGGCGACACAAAAATAGCATCGATGAAGCGGACAGCAGCACGCCACCAACGCAGACTCAACCGGGTGGAGCCAAAGCTGATGCCGTGGTTTAAGCGCCTGACTTTGCTGGCCTGCCTGTGGCCCATGCTGGCACAAGCCATCACGTTGCAGGATGACGCGGGCAACGGGGTAACCCTTCCCAAGGCGGCGCAGCGCATTGTGTCACTGGCGCCGCATATCACCGAAGTGCTGTTCAGCGCCGGTGCCGGCGAGCGCATCGTCGGCACGGTGTCCTACAGCGACTTTCCCGAGGCCGCCAAAAAAATTCCGCTGGTAGGCAGTTACAATCAGGTGAACTTCGAGCAGATCCTGGCGCTGCAACCGGATCTGATCATCGGCTGGCATTCCGGCAACAACAGCGAAACGCTGGAAAAACTCGGCACGCTGAACCTGCCCGTGTATCTGAGCGAGCCCAAGGACTTGCGGGCCATCGCCCACAATATCCGGCAGATGGGCATCATTGCCGGCACCGAAGACATCGCTAATGCAGCTGCCGATGCTTTCGAGGAACAGAGACAAACGCTGGAAAAAGCCAACGCCGGCAAACCGGTGGTCAGCCTGTTCTATCAGGTGTGGGAAGAACCGCTCTATACACTGGGCGGCGGCCACTTCAGCCGCGACATGTTTCAGCTCTGCGGTGGACGCAATATTTTTGCCGATCTCAGCGATCCATCACCGGTCATCACGGTGGAAGCCGTGGTAACGCGCAATCCCCAGGTGATGCTCACCGGCGGCCATCACGGCAAGCGCAGTTTCGATGACTGGCGTGGCAAATGGGTGAACTGGCAGAGCATCGACGCCATTCGCAACAACCAGCTCTATCTGGTGGATCAGGATATCTATACCCGTTCTTCACCCCGCGCCATCAAGGGCGCTGCTGATCTGTGCCAGGTACTGGATAAATCGCGGACGGTTTATTTCCCACCAGCGTCCAATCCCTGACGTATCAGGCCCGATGCCGCCGCGGCGTCATGTTCAGCAGCCGCTCGAATTCGCGCCCCGGCACCGGTTTTCCGTAGAAGAATCCCTGCACCTCATCGCAGCCCTGTTCTCGCAGAAACGCCACCTGCTCCGCCGTTTCCACCCCTTCGGCAATCACCTTCAGCCCCATCTTGTGCGCCAGCGCGATGGTGGAAGCCGCAATCGCCGCATCGTTGGGATCCGAGACAATATCGCGCACGAAACTTTTGTCGATCTTCAATTTATCGATGGCGAAGCGTTTGAGATAACTCAGCGATGAATAGCCGGTGCCAAAATCATCGATGGATAACTGCACTCCCATACGCTTCAGCACTTCCAGCTTGGCGATGGTGGTTTCCACATTGTCCATCGCAATGCTTTCGGTGATTTCCAGTTCCAGATGCTCGGGGCTCAAACCCACTTCACTCAGAATCTGCGTGATGTCCTCCACCAGGCCGGGCTGGCGGAACTGGCGCGCAGACAGATTCACCGCAATGCGTCCAAGCCGGTATCCGCGATCCAGCCACTGCTTGATCTGGGTACAGCTGGCGCGCAGCATCCAGCGGCCCAGCGGCACGATCAAGCCCGTTTCTTCCGCCAGCGGAATGAACTCCGTCGGTGCAACCAGACCTTGCACAGGATGCTGCCAGCGCATCAGCGCTTCCACACCCACCAGCATGCCGCCATTGAGAGAGAACTGGGGCTGGTACGCCACAAAAAACTGATTCTGGTCCAGTGCACGCCGCAGATCGTTTTCCAGCAACAACAACTCGAAGGTACGGCGGTTGATGTCTTCGGTATAGTAGTGAAAATTGTTTTTGCCCTTTTCTTTCGCCCGGTACATGGCGGCGTCAGCAGCCTTGATCAGGCTTTCCACCGAATCGCCATCGCTCGGATAGATGCTGATACCGATACTGGCGGTGGAATAAAGTTCATGGTGTTCGATGCGAACGGGCTCCGCCAGCACCTTGAGCAGTTTGGTCGCCACACTGGTGACATTCGCAACATCATCGAAGTCTTCCATCACCACCACGAACTCATCGCCGCCAATGCGGGCCGCCGTGTCACAATCCCGCACCACGCTACCCAGCCGGGTGGAAATGGCCCGCAAAAACTGATCGCCCACTGCGTGGCCGAGTGAATCATTGATGTTTTTGAAACGATCCAGATCCAGCAGCAACACTGCCAGTTTTTTCTGATAGCGACGGGCCCGCTCCAGCGCTTTGGACACGCGATCCTGGAACAGCAGACGGTTGGGAAGCTGCGTCAGTACATCATGGTACGCCAGGAATTCCATGCGGGCTTCGCTCTCCCGCAACTGATGCAGCGCCTGCTTGTACTCGCTGATGTCCCGCACGATGCCCCAGGTGCCAATGGGCGTGCCTTCGGCATCGTAATGAAGGGTCGCACGCACACTGATGGGAATCACACTGCCATCCTTGCGAATATATTCCTTCTCGTACAGATCGGTGTAGCCACGGGGAAACAGCTGTTCCCGGACAATTGCACTTTCAAATTCATGCCACTTGGCCGGCGTGATATCGACATAGTCGATGCCGACAATTTCACTCTCGCTGCAACCCAGCATTTCGCAGTAGGCACGGTTGGCACTGATACAGCGTCCCTCCAGCGAATAGTAGGCAATGCCATCCAGGCTGTTGTCGAACAGGGCGTGAAAGCGGGACTCCAGCTCATGCTTGCGCTGCTCTGCTTCGATGCGCGCGCTGACATCCGATTGCATGCCGATGAAATGGGTGACGTTGCCCTGGGTATCTTTCACCGGCGACACGGTCAGCTCATTCCAGAACAGGGAACCATCTTTGCGGTAATTGCGCAGCAGCACCTGGCAAGGTACCGCCTCACGCATGGCATCGCGCAATGTGGCAAGTCCTTCCTGATCTTCACCGGCCCGCTGCAGGAAACGGCAATTGCGCCCTACCACTTCGCGAAAACTGTAACCTGTAATGCGTTCGAAAGCGGGATTGCAATAGATGATGGGTCTGTCCAGCAGACGCGCGTCCACGATGGTAAAACCAAAATCAGACGCCTTCACCGCCCGTTCAAACATGCGCAGATGGGATTCCACTGCATGCACGCCATCCTGCACCAGGGATTCCTCAGGGCTGATGTTGATGGATGTGGTCGACTGCACGCTCTGCTGCAAACTGCTGACATTGAAGTCGCCCCACTGTGAGGTTTTACGCAGGTCATCGAGCAGTGCTTCCACCGCATCCAGTTCAGCGAAACTGAAATCCTGCTCCGGTTGCGTGCGCTCAAGCCAGAAGGCCATGCGCTGCTGACCCTCGACGCGCACCGGCAGGCAGATGAAACTGGTCACACCCTGCGAGGCCACGTAGACATCCACATCCGCCAGTTCGCTGAACTGCTCGTGGGTACACAGAATGGGATTGCAGACGCGAAACACGCTGTCGAGGACGGACTGGGGATAGGCTGACAACGGCTCCTTGGCATCGAAGAACTCAAACGCCAGTTCCTGCCCCGGCAAGGGCATGATGCCCGCTACGGTTTCATCTTCCGACACGTAAAGCACAGCCCGCGCAGGAAATCGCAGCGCAACATTCAAGCGAGCAACCAGATCTGCAAAGAGGTTTCGCAAACCGGCTAACGAATCTGCTGACGGCATCGACTGAGCAGCCCAATCTGGCAAGCACCAGGCTTCAGTATAGTTAACCACCGCACAATGCGCCTGTGACGGTCGCACTGTACGGATTAGGCTGACTAATTCACTTGAGTTCGCTGGAGGATTTGCCCAGCAGATGACGGGCCACGATCAGTTGCTGGATCTGCTGGGTGCCTTCGAAGATGTCGATGATCTTGGAATCACGGGCGAATTTCTCCAGCAGATACTGCTCGCTGTACCCCAGGCTTCCGCAAATCTCCACGCATTTCAAGGTAATGTCATTACCCACACGGCCAGCCTTGGCTTTGCACATGGACGCTTCCTTGGAATTGGGCTGGCCGTTGTCGGCCATCCAGGCGGCTTTCAGGGTCAGCAGCCGGGCGCCTTCCAGATTGGCTTCCATGCGGTAGATTTCCGCCTGCAGGGCCGAGCTGTTGTAGAGCGATTTGGCATAATCCGCCTTCACGCCTTCTTTCTCCAGCAGTTCCCTGGTGATTTCCAGTGCACCACGGGCCACGCCCAGTGCCATGGCGGCCACCATCGGGCGCGTGTTGTCGAAGGTCTGCATCACGCCGCCGAAGGCTTTCTTGCGCGCCTCGGCGTCAGTGGCGATGTCCGGAGATCCCAGAATGTTGCTTTTGGGAATGCGGCAGTCGGAAAAACGGATGGCAGCGGTGTCGGACACCCGCAAACCCATCTTGTCTTCGCAGCGCACTACTTCCATGCCGGGTGTGCCCTTCTCCACCACGAAGGATTTGATGGCGGCCTTGCCGAGGGATTTGTCGAGTGTGGCCCACACCACTACAGCATCGCCACGATCGCCAGCAGTGGCAAAAATTTTCTCGCCGTTGAGCACCCACTCATCGCCATCGAGACGCGCAGTGGTTTGCACAGCAGCGGAGTCGGAACCGCAACCGGGTTCGGTGATTGCCATGGCGCAATACAGTTTGCCGAATTTTACTTTCTGCTCCGATGTGCCCACTGCGTCGATGGCGGCGTTGCCCAGGCCCACACCCGGCACCGACAGCATCAGACCGCAACAACCCCAGGCCAGTTCGGTGGTGGACAGGATGCCCATCAGGTTGGTGCCATTGCGCACGCCTTCATTTTTCTTTTCAGCTTTCTCGCCTTTTTCACTATTGCCACCGCCGCCCTGCTGGCGCATGGCTTTCATCATCATGCCCAGTTGCACCAGTTCCTGCGGTGTGGGGCAGTGTTCGATGGTGTCATATTTGCGCGCGATGGGACGGAACACACCGCTGCCCACCTGATGGGCCATCTGCTGTGCCTGCTGCAATTTTTTGGGGATTTCCAGATTGATCATGTCAGTCTCCGCTCGAATTCTTCCGCATTCAGCCGACGGTTCACACCGCCGCCACGCCCATCAACAGCCCCACCGACCGCAAATTGCGGTACCACATTTCCACCGGATGTTCGCGGGTGAAACCATGGCCACCCAGCAACTGCACGCCGTTGGTACCGATCTCCATGGCGCGCTCAGCACACAGAACGCGGCACAGATACGCCTGCTCGTGGAAATCCAGCCCCTGCTCTGCACGGGACGCCGCGCGATACACCAGCAGACGCATGGCATCCAGCTCGATCGCAATGTTCGCCACCATGAAGGCAACGGACTGGCGATTGGAAATCGGTTCGCCGAACGCAATCCGCTCGTTCACATAAGGAATTACGTAATCCAGCACCGCCTGGCTGCACCCTACGGCCGTCGCGCACAGGCCGATGATGGAAAGATCCACCAGTCGCTGCAGGTTAAACGGCAGAGCGCCGCCAGCCAGACGATCACTCTCCGCCACCACCACGTTCTGCAGTTTCAGCCGTTGCAGACTGAGCGGGCGCAGGCCCATGTAATTTTCGCTTTGCAGGCTCAGACCTTCCGCACCCGCGGACACCACAAATGCGCCGGGCTGGGCTTCGCCTTCCACCTGGGCGATCACCAGCATGAACTGCGCGGAATCCGCCAGCGCCACCATGGATTTCTCGCCGTTCAGCACGTAGCGGCTGCCATCCTTGCGGGCGGTGGTTTGCAGTTCAGAGGGTTCGAACGTGGCGCGCGATTCCATCAATGCAATGGTGGCGGCGACAAATTTCTCGTCTGCCAGCGGAGTGAGGAAACGCTCCTGCTGCGCCTCGCTGCCAAAATCCAGCACGGCATTGATAAAACCGAGAGGCGTCAGCGCGCCCAGCGCCAGGGACATATCGCCATACGCCAGATCTTCCGCACTCAGTGCGTTCGACAGCGGTTTGTGGCCTACACCGGCACCGCCCAACGCCTCGGGAATGGCCAGCAGGCTCAAGCCCAGCTCCGCCACCTGATCATAAAAACCGGCAGGCGCCGCAGCGGCTTCGTCCGCCTTGCGGGACAGGGGCCGGATTTCGGACTCGGCAAAGCGACGCATGGATTCCCGCGTGATGCGCTGTTCTTCGGTAAGAGAAAGGTCAAAAAGTGGTTCGGTGGATTCGGTCATCCGGTTGCCCTCGTAGCCATGGAATTGAACACTGCCAATTAAACGCTCGTTTTAATGCTGGCACAGGCCAATCGGGATAGGCAATTACCGGGATTGCTGATTTGGTTGACAAAAATGCTCAATATCGCTGGGCGAGTTCCACCAGCATGCGGTCCCATTTCTTCCATTGGGGCATGGCGCGGGTCATGTGGGCATAAAAGCGGCGGGAATGGTTGAACTCCAGCAGATGACAGAGCTCATGGACGATCACCGCGTCGATGCACTCCAGCGGGTATTTCATCAAGGCCAGGTTGAGGGTGATCTTGCCGTTGCGGCGACAGGAACCCCAACGTCGCTTCATGGTACGGATCTCGATAAAGGATTCTGGCAGGTTCATGTCCGCCATCTGCTCCCGCCAGAACTGATGGCGCTCATCGAACAGTTGACGCGCTTCGTTGCGAAACCAGGTCTGGATCTGATTGCCGATACGCTGTTCCGGGTCGGACAGGCGCCCCGGCAGCAGGATGTCGTGGGGTTCTTCGGGGTCGCAGTGGAAGCGCACAGACTCCCCCAGCAGGAAATGGGGTGCTCCCCAGGCGAATACCGGCTCATGTTTTTGCGGCCGGCTGGAAAACTCCGTCAGCTTGCGCCGAATCCAGTCCTGCTTCTCCGCCACAAACCGTTCGGCCTCGGCCCGCGCCACGAAATACGGCACCCGCACCTCGACCCCCGCCTCGGCACTGACATAGATGCCAATGGTCTTGCGGCGACAATAGGTTAGCTTGTATTCGATCACGTCCCCCGCAAACACCTGCCTGCCCCACTCTCTCCGATTGATTAAATAATGATCTATCCAGCTTTGTTTCGACAGAAATTTGACAGCCATCCCGGCCAACTTTTTTTCGCGCGCTAACTGATTGATGTTGAATTACATGTTTTATATCAATCAGTTACGCACAAAATTCACACCAGAAAGCGGTCTACGCTGTTGGAAACGCCGGGTGATTTGATGCTGTTCCCCGACTTCATCAACGTTTCCACAGTAGGTCGGTACAAGTGGTATGAAACCTGTTCAATCCGCGCTTTTCCAGTCTTTTTTGGTGGCTCCGCTGCTGGCCATTGCACTCTCGGCCCAGGCGTATCCCTGGGTGCCGGCCGCCACTGCGCCGTTCGATCTCAGCATCCACACCGGCATGGGTACGGACACCAGCACACTGCAATGGAGCATCGCCGCAGATCCCGCCGGACGAACCGGCCCCAACGTGCTGTCTGAGCTGACCTACCGCGATGTCACCTTCGACGTGTTCAACGCCAGTGCCAAGCTGCGCATTTACCGTGGCTGGCTGCAAGGCAGCACTGTCTTCATGGACTATCGCAACGGTCAGGGCAGCGGCGGCGAAGTGCAGGATTCCGACTACAACGGCAACAACCGCACTGAGGAATACAGTCGCAGCCTGTCATCCGCCAAAGACTCCACCATGGGCTCGCTGGAAGTCGGCATCGCGCATCCCGTTCAGATGACGGCGAATACCTGGCTGGTTCCCGCCGTTGCCTATGCCCGCCACCAGCAGAACATGGTGATGACCGACGGCGAACAGACCATCGACATGTACAACCCCAACAACCTGGGCGCCTTTCGCGGCACCCTCAACAGCACTTACGAATCCGAATGGTCTGGCGCCTGGGCAGGCATGAACTGGGAATACAGAACCCGTTATCACCAGCTGGCGCTGGGCTACAAACACTACTGGATGGATTACCACGCAGAAGCGGACTGGAACCTGCGCAGCGACTTCGCCCACCCGAAAAGCTTCGAACACTGGGCCGTGGGCAGCGGCTCAAAATTCGATGTGAGTTACAGCCTGCATTTCTCCCCCACCTTTTCCGTCAACCTGTCCTGGTATCTGCTGGACTGGAGCACCGGCACTGGCGAAGACAAAGTCTATTTCGCCAACGGCACCACCGGCGGCAGCCAGCTGAACGAAGTCACGCTGGAATCCACCGGCTACAACATGGGACTGCAATTGCTGTTCTGATCAGTGAGCATCGGCTTTGCTGCCACCGCGACAGGTGGGCGAAGCCGGCGCCGCTTCCTGATTCAACGACCACTCCTCGGGCGTGTAGGTGTGAATTGCCAGCGCATGCACCGGCCCCTGCACTTCTTCCGCCAGCGTCTGGTAGATCGCCTGATGCCGCGCCACCGAACGCTTGCCGGCAAACAGATCCGACACCACCACCACCTTGAAATGGGTTTCTGAACCCGGCGGCACGCTGTGCATGTGACTTTCATTGACGACCTGCAGCACGGCAGGGGCAAACGCAGACTGGAGTTTTGCTTCGATACGGGACTGAACGGACGCCACGGCACTACTCTCCTTCGGATCGGGATGGCCCGATTATAACGCCGATCAGACGCGCTGGAATTGCGCGGGGGAAAAACGGTTGCGGGGCAGCTTGAAATCCCGCGCCAACACCGGCGCCGACAGATAGTGACCCTGGGCAAAATTGCAGCCCATCTGCTCCAGCCGATGCAACGTGGTTTCATCCTCCACGCCATGCACCACCAGCTTGATATTCTGGTCAGCACACAATGAAATCAGCGACTTCACCATGTCCTGGGTTTCGCCGTCATCCAGCTGGGCCACCAGACGCTGATCGAGCTTCACCTCTGCCACGGGAATGCTGCTCAGGTAACTGGCATTACTGTAGGTGGCGCCGAACTCGTCGATGATGAGACCGACACCCATGTTGCGAATCCGGTTCAGCACATCGGCATTGATGCTCGGATCCTCGATAATGGCGGATTCCTTGATTTCCAGCGACAGACGATGCGCCGGCAACCGATACTTCGCCAGCAGCAACCCCACTTCATCCAGGAAATGATCGTCGCGCAGACACTTGGGCGACAGGTTGACGGACAGCTTCAGCACATCGGAATAGGGATCCACTGCCAGCACGAAATGGCGCAACGCCTTCTCGATCACGCGCAAGGTCAGATCCGACACGAAACCGCCCACTTCCGCCAGATAGAAAATTTCCGCCGGGCTGACCTTCTCGCCGGCAAAACTTTCCCAGCGGGAAAACACTTCCAGACTGCACACATGATGACGCCGCAGATCGTACACGGGCTGGAAGTACAGGCTGATCTGGTCTTCGTGAATGGCGGAACGCAGCTCATTGATCACCACAATGTTGCGGGCGTTGTAGTGATCCATCTCGCCGATCTCGCACAGCTTGCTGAGATTCTTGGTGAGATCCGCGTGCAGCGAAAGCTGGGCGTGAAGCCAGAGCGATTCGGTATCGTCACCCTGCTCGCCCAGCCGCGCCAGGCCGAAGGAAATACCGGGCTGCAGCGGAATACCTTGATAATAGAAGGGGCGCGTCATGGCCCGTTCCACTTCCTCGATGGCGTGATTGATGCTGGCATCTGGCATGCCGCGCAGTACAAATCCGTAGGAGCCGTCACCCATCACCGCCATGGGAATGTAGCGCTGGCTGGCTTCATCCAGTGGCATCACACCGCTCACGCCCCGCAGAATCACACTCAGCCGTTTGGTGGCGCGGGTCACCAGTTCATCCCGCGCAGAGTGCCCCAGCTGGCGCTCCACAGCATCCATGTGATGCAGTTCCAGCAACACCAGCACCACCGGCTGCTCCAGGCCACGGGCACTGGCGATGGCCGACGACAACGCCTGCTTCAGCGTCTCGATACCGGGAAAACCCTGCAAGGTATCGCGCAACACTTTCTTCTGCAGCTGATCCTCGGAATACTTCAGTTCCAGCACGGTTTCCTGCTGCCGCACCAGCGCCCGCTGTTTTTCGAAACGCTCCTTCTGAATCTGCGCGGCAAGCCCCAGCGACAACGACAGTCCCAGCGCACACAATGCCACCGTCTTGCCGTGCAGCGTGTACTGATTCACCGGCAACAGGCCAAACTGGCTCAGCAGATACACCAGATAGCACACCAGCAACAGCGACCACCCCGCCACGAAAAAGCGGATGCCGCGATCCGCCACATTCATCGACGCCATAATGGTCGACGACGCAAACACCACCACCATGCCCCAGAACACCGGCTGCATGATCTGCGATCCCAGCGACTGCAACAGATTAACGCCTGCCAGCGTACCCGTGATCCACTGACAGAGCCTGAACACACCATCCAGCAAGGGAAAGCCTTTGGCTGTTGACAGAAACGAGCGGGTGAACTGGATTGACACCGCCAGCGCCGCCAGATGCGCACTCTGATCCAGCCGCACATTCAGCGCCGGCCACATACCCGTCAGGTACAGGCCGAAAAACCCTTCGTGAATACTGCTGATGATCAGCATGGCAAACAGGAATCCGCTCAGATGAAGATAAGCCGTTTCCCGCAGTGACAGATAAATGAAGAAGTTGTACAGCGCAAGCGCAAGTATGCCGCCCAACAGCAATCCCCATACGGGGTAACGCATCCGCTGCTCGGTGAAATAGGCATCGCGGTTCCAGATCCGGATGGGAATATTCGCCACGCCGTCCATCTGGATGCGCAGGTAAAAACTCAGCGTGGTGTTCTGGGAAATATTCAGCGGAAATACCGGCATGCGATCGAGGAACATGCGTCGATCCCTGGACACCGACAGGCCGGCAACCGCCAGCGCCTGATCTGAGTCATCCGGCACGAAAAGGCGCGCCTCCCTCACCTGGGGATGAGCCACCAGCAACAACCACTCCGCCGCACCAGAAGGATCCGTCAGCGAACGGCTGATCTTGCCGCGCACCCAATAGACATTCTCCCCCAACCCGGTCTGAATGCCGCTGCCCATATTACGATGGAAGCCGCTGCCATCCGCCATCACATCGGCCAGCGTCAGGTGCCCCGAACGATCCTCCAGCACCTCCAGGTAGTTGGACACATCCACTTCGCGGGCGACGCGCTTGTTGAGCAAGATGCGGGGCTGGGAATCCGCCAGCACGATCCGGGGGGATGACGTGGCCGCCGACGGTACCAGCAATCCGGACAGCGACAGCAATAGTCCGAGCAGGACGGAAGCGCAACGCCGCCAATCCAACGCCGGATGCCGTTGTCCTTTGTTCATGGGAGCACCCGCTGTGCGGTGCCAATGGATGGTGCCGGGAAGCGTGCAAAACGCATAAAAGACACTCAAATGACTGGGTGTGAAGGTCTTCCCTGGCAGTATGGCAATCATTTCTGGTAATAATGGCGATTGCCTAAGCTGTTCCTGTGCCTTGAAAATAGTGCGTTGAACGGATTTTGTCTAATGTCCTTAGACGCATTCGGTAACAAAGCGCTACAAACGCATACTTTTTAGCCATGTGTGCCGGGTATACCATCAAGATCTTGATTCGTAAAGTTTTTCAATATACTGCCGATAACCAGCTTAGAAACCATCACCGGTGAATCCTCATGCTGCTGATGCCACGCATACAACGCCGCCAGATCGAAAGGCTCAAATCGAGCCGGTCGATTCGCGTGTATGAAGCAGAACGCACGCACCCGATCGAGCGCCAGCCCAAACCGCAATTCAGCGAACGCCGGCTGGTGCGAGAGCGAAGGCAGCAGGAACTTCCCGTTGCCCAGGATCGTCGCCGTCAGGATCGTCGCAATGCCCACCAGGCCCTGCGCCCGGAAATTCGCGCGATGCTGGAAAACGCCGGCGGCCGCAATGCTGCCACCATCCGGCGAGGCGGCGTCTATATCGACGAAGACGTCTGACCCGCACCTTCATGAACAGCCCCTCATCCAGGGCGCCAGCCGGTTCCTGTTCGCAATTCTGTTGGTATTTGCAGGGCGAGATGCATAGAATTGTGCGGTCTTAAACCCAGGCTAACAGGAGACTCCTTCCATGAAACAACCAGTCCGCGTAGTCGTTACCGGTGCTGCAGGTCAAATCAGCTATTCCCTACTGTTCCGGATCGCTTCCGGACATTTGCTTGGCAACGATCAACCCGTCATCCTGCAAATGCTGGAAATCACCCCGGCTCTGGGCGCACTGAACGGTGTTGCCATGGAACTGGACGACTGCGCGTTCCCGCTGCTGGCTGGCATGGTCGTCACCGATGATCCGAAGGTAGCCTTCAAGGATGCCGACTACGCCCTGCTGGTAGGTGCCCGTCCCCGCGGCCCTGGCATGGAGCGCAAGGATCTGCTGGAAGCCAACGCCGCCATCTTCTCCGTTCAGGGCAAGGCAATTAACGAAGTGGCCAAACGCAGCATCAAGGTTCTGGTCGTCGGCAACCCCGCCAACACTAACGCCCTGATCGCCCAGCGCAACGCGCCGGACATCAACCCGCGCCAGTTCACCGCCATGACCCGCCTGGATCACAACCGCGCCCTGAGCCAGCTGGCCCAGAAAACCGGCACCAGCATCAACGACATCACCAAGGTCACCATCTGGGGCAACCACTCCTCCACCCAGTACCCGGACATTTCCAAGGCACTGATCAAGGGCGAGAAAGCCGAGCCCAAGGTTGACCAGGCCTGGTACCGCGACACCTATATCCCCGTCGTTCAGCAGCGTGGCGCGGCCATCATCAAGGCTCGTGGCGCTTCTTCTGCCGCATCCGCTGCCAACGCCGCCCTGAACCACATGCGTGACTGGGCTCTGGGCACTCCGGCCAACGACTGGGTGAGTATGGGCGTGTACAGCGACGGCTCCTACGGCATCGACAAGGGCCTGATCTACTCCTTCCCCTGCGTGTGCAAAAACGGCGACTGGGAAATCGTGCAAGGCCTGGACATCAGCGAGTTCAGCCGCGAGAAGATGAAGGTTACCGAGAAGGAACTGCAGGAAGAGCGCGACGCGGTTGCGCACCTGTTGCCGTCCTGATCGCAGCCTGACGCCAGAAGCTATGGCGCACATAACAAAAAACCCCGCACCAGCGGGGTTTTTTATGGATTGTGAATCACCCAATCACGATCAGATTCAAACCGGCATCTCCAGCGCCCGATCCGCCACAATAATGCCGTTGTTATCCGCATAAACAAACTCACCGGGTTTGAACGTCACACCACCGAAGGTCACCGGAATATTCAGATCACCCCGCCCCTGACGGTTACTCTTGATCGGAATCGTGCGCAATGCTTGCACGCCCAGATCCATCGTGCGGATGTCATCCACGTCACGAATGCAGCCGTAAATAATGATGCCGGCCCAACCGTTTTTTACGGCATTGGCCGCCAGCATGTCGCCCAGCAACGCACAGCGGAGCGAGCCGCCGCCGTCCACCACCATCACGCGGCCATCGCCAGGATTGCCAACGTGCTCTTTCACGAGTGAATTATCCTCGTGGCATTTGATCGTCAGGATCTCGCCACCAAAAGCGATTCTGCCACCGTAGTTGGTGAAAATGGGTTCCACGACACGCACCCGCTCCGGATGCGCATCACACAAATCAGGGGTCACGATATTCACGGGGAAATTCCTCTTGGATCAGCGGGATTGCGCCAGTTTAACAATATTCTCGTAGTCGTGAATCTGCACTTTGGGACCGGCAGGTATCAGCTCGCCCAGCTGCAGCGCTTCGTTCACCATGGCACGCGCCACCGATTGAGCTTTGATGGCGTGATAGTGCTTCAGAGGCCCCCGCATGAACAGATCCACCAGCGGCGTGACGCGGGCATAGATGGCTTCACCCAGGCGAAATTCCTGGCGGTCGCCCAGCAGCATCGACGGTCGATAGATGGATAGATAATCGTATTCCAGCGAACGCAGCTTGCGTTCCAGTTCACCTTTGGTGCGAGAGTAGAAAACGGGGCTGGAAGCGCTGGCACCAATCGCCGACACCAGCAGAAAAGCCTTTGCCCGGTGGGCACGTCCCAGCTCTGCTGCATCCACGCAGTATTGATAGTCCACCTTACGGAAATTCTCCCGACTGCCGGCCTGCTTGATAGTGGTGCCCAGGCAGCAGAGGATGGTGCTGACATCGAACAGTTCCGGATATTCGTCCAGCCGGTCGAAATCCACCAGCAGGTTGCGCAGTTTTGCATCCCTGTTCGGCAACGTGCGACGGGTCGGCGCAATCACCTGCGACACGGCCGGCGCGGCCAACAGATATTCCAGACAATGATGGCCGATCAACCCGGTCGCCCCCAACAGCAGCACTTTCATCTGCAGCTTCCTTTTTCAATCATGCGGATTTGCGTTTGGCATTTTCCTGGGGAGTGGCCGCTGCATGATCCGACTGTTCGGAATCATCGCCGGCGCCTCCCAGCCATTGGCGCATTTTCGCACTTAACTCATCGAGGTTCACGGGTTTTGAGAGGTAGTCATCCATGCCGGCCGCCATGCAGCGTTGCTGTTCGCCTTCCACCACGCTGGCAGTCATGGCAACGATGGGCACATGGCCACCCTTGGTCTGCTCGAGCGCGCGCCAGGCCCGCGTCGTTTCATAGCCATCGAGAACCGGCATCAGGCAATCCATCAGAATCAGATCGAAGGAACGTTCCTCCAGCAGTCCCAGTGCTTCCTTGCCGTTGGACGCCGAAGTCACCACATACCCCAGCTTGCCCAGCATGCCGCGCGCCACCATCTGGCTGACCGCGTTGTCTTCCACCAGCAATATGCTGCGCCCCTCGAAGCCGTCTGCAGTCGCCACTTCCAGTTCCGGCCCCATCTGATCAAGATGAAAGCTTTGCACCAGCGCGCGACAGAGTTTTTCACGGGTGATGGGTTTGCTCAGCCATTCTGCGCGCAGCGTGTCGAGCGCATTGAAACGGGAAGCGTCTGCGCGCTGCGCAAGCGACGACAACACCAGAACGTGGGTGTTGCGCAATTCGGGAAATTCCTGCAGCCGGGCGCACAATTCGAAATTGGTTTTCTGCTTGACTGGCTGGTTGATGATGACCAGATCATAAGGCGAGCCAGCGCGGTGGGCCGCCAGCAGCGTTTCTACCAGATTGCACTGACTCGAGGTAAACACCACATCCATCTGCCACGCCGCCAGTTCAGCCAGCATGGCGTCGCGCAAACCGCCCTCCACATCCACCATCATCACGCGCAGGTTCATCAGCTCGCGAATCAACGTGGGTTTCTGCGCCTGCTGGGTGGACAGTTTCAGCCGCGCGGTAAACCAGAACAGCGTGCCCATGTCACGCTCGCTGGAAAATCCAATATCACCCTGCATGCACTGCGCCAGTCCCTTGCTGATGGCCAGGCCGAGTCCCGTACCCGCTTCCGTAGCTTGCTGGCCAGTCGACTTTTTGGAAAAAGCCTCGAAAATGCGTTCCTGTAGCTGAGGGTCGATACCTTTACCATTGTCGCGCACCTGCACCTTCAGTTCGCCTTCCATTTCCGACAAACGATGCATATGCACGGTCAGCAGGATGTCGGTGCCCGCGCTGTACTTGATTGCGTTGGACACCAGATTGTTGATCAGCTGCGCCAGCCGTTCCTGGTCACCCTTCACTCTTACCGGCAGATCCTCGTCGTAGACACAGCTGAGCTCGAGTCCTTTCTCGTGCGCTCTTGGCCCCAGCAATTCCAGCGTCTGATCAACACACCTCTTCAGGTTGAACACGTTGTCGTTGAGTTTGACCTGGCCAGATGCAATACGGGAGAAATCAAGAATGTCGTCGATGAGACTCAGCAAACCCTCACCGGATTGCACGGCGATTTTCTGCAGCTCTTTTTGCTGCTGACTCAGATCCGTGTCATCCAGCAGCGCCAGCATGCCCAGGACATTGTTCATGGGCGTGCGAATTTCGTGGGTGATGTTGGCGAGAAATTCCGTCTTCACCTGACTGGCGTTGTTAGCTTCATTCACCGCGTGGGCCAGATCCCGCGCCTTGGTGTGCAGCTCGTGATGGGTGCGTACGTTGTCCCAATGGCGTACATTCATCAGGCGCGACTGGCGAATCAGCATCACCAGCAGAATCATGAGCCCGGTGGCGATGGTTACGCCGTTGACGTCCAGGATTACAAGGTAAGCCGCAATCGCCGGCACCAAGGCCAGCAGATGGCGCGCCGTGTTGCGCTGATGATAAGGCGACCACTCCACATTGTTCATGGAGGCATAACCCGCCAGATAGAGCGACAGCAAAAACGCATTAATCGAAATCTGCTCGAACCAGACGACGACGGCCGTATAGATCCCCATCAGCAATGCGAGGCCGAGCTGGACTCCCAGGAACACCGCGCGCCAGCGCGCCGGGCCGGAACCATACTCTGCATCAAAGCGCACGCAGTAATAGAAGCTCAGCACCGATAGCACCAGCAACACACCACCCAGGGCCAACACCAGCGGGGGATGGGCCACATAGAGCCCGCCCACGATGGCGATGAACAGAAACATGAGGATGTTGCCCGCCACCAAATAGCGGCTTTGCTGGGCCAGATTGAAATCGATCTTGCGAAGAATCTTGCGATCCTTCAACAGCTTTTCATCCCTAATCATGGAAGAGCCTTGTCATCGTGACAAAATGACGTGTCTTCCCAGTATAGCGGCTCTTTGCGGCGGGTCAGAAAAAATATCGGCGGGCATCAAGGGGTTATCATCGCCCGGCGGGATTCACTGGGACGTCAGTAGTAATAGATCAATTCCAATTGAATATAATCGTCGCTTTCCAGCAGACTCAGCTTGCGATTGGCGTTGGCAAGCCGCTGCAGTTGCTGGAGCGCGGGGACAAACTGTTCGTTCTCGAACAGGATCGATAGGCCGTTCTCCCTGATCAGATCCACGATGAAGTCGATGATAAACGCTCTATCTACGATCTCGTCATTGAGCAAGTTGGAGCTCGCAAGTGCATTCAGGATGGCAATGGTGGAATCATCCACTTGCGGCTGGCCGCGCTCCATCATCACCCTCGCCATCAGCTTGACTTTGAAATCGCTGAAAAATCGGCGCTCGCCTTCGAGAGACGCCACTTTCTCATCGGTTTCCGGGTCCCAGAGCAAGCCGGCCAGGATGGTACTGTCGAATTCGTCATTGAAGGTAAAACGAGCACCCAGCCCCACATCGTGCTCCAGAAAGCCTGGGGCTGTCTCATCACGGGAATCCCACATGTACTCCGTAATGAATGTCATGTCGACATTGGAGTCGAACAGGGAGTAAAAGCTGTATTCAACGCCCAGCGTTGCGGCATTGTAATCCTGGATCAGGTTGGTTACGTCGATGCCCTCGAACTTGACTGCCCACCCTTCGTAAATGTACTCCAGTTCCAGTCCGACCTGAGTCTTGTTGCTGTAATAAGGAACCAGCATGGGGTCACTGAAATTGAAGTTGAACGAGTAGGTTGGTTCACGATCGACCCCGGAAAACAGCGACAACGCCATTTCAAGTTCGTCCGTCAGCGGACGCTGCCAGCGGAACGCAAAGTCCATGGAATCCTTGCCAGCGCTGCCCAGATACTGGGCGTTATCAGCATCCACCACTAACGGCGTCCGTAAGCGGCCGTCCTCGCCGGGAAAGGTTCGTTCACGGAAACCCATCAGAAAGTAAAAATCGAAAATGCCCCAGTCATGCACCAGCGAAAGGTTCAGCAGGGGTTGTCCCAGTTTTTCCTCGTCGCCATCCACCAGATCCAGCTGGTTGATAACATCAACAAGATGATTGAACTCGGTACGCCCCCAAAATACCCGGGTCACCCCACCACGCAACTCCCAGCTGTCGCCTACATGAATCCACAGGGCTTCACGAATGTCGGCGTGGGTGCGTTCCTCATCCTGCTGATCCAAGCGCACAAAAGGGAGAAAGGTGAAGGAGTCCTGATCCTCGTTCCAGAGCGCATGATACTCCCCCTGAAAACGGAGCGAGGTGGCATACTGCTCCTGACCGAATTCACCGGGATCGTCAAAGTATCTGAACTCAAATCCCGTTTCACCACCCCACTCCCCCTGATCCAGCAAGGGTGCAAGAAACCCATAGGCTTGGCCGGCGAACAGCGCGCTTATCAGAAAGAAATAGGATCGTGGAAACCAATACATCTGTCGTTTTCGTTTTGGATGTTGACATCAAAAAGCCGCGTCACAGGGAGCAATTCCTGTGACGCGGCTGGGAACCAGCGTAATCAGCGAGCCCGCTTCAGACTGTTCTGGGTGAAATCATCGTCAGAGAGACCGACGTTGAACTTGATGTTGTTCTGCTTCAACACAGTGCTGCGTCCGGTCTGGTGATTCACCATTTCCATTTCATGGGGACGCCAGAATTTTTCCAGGTACAGGTTGAAGTCCTTGGCAACCAGGGTTTTCAGGTGACTGTTCTTGCGATCGTAGAAATCCGCTTTCAGGGTGCGGTAATGCTGCTTGTCCACCCAGGTGATGACCTTGGTGTAACCGGAATTCTTGTCCTTGGGATAGCTTTCAACCACAAAGCAATCCTGGCCATCGACTTGCTCATCGCGCAGATACTTGTAGGTATAGTCATCCACCTGCTGGCCGCCGATATCCTCGAACGAGAATTCGCTGCCCATGAACGGGCCGGATTTTTTGCTGGAGGCAATTTTCTTCACCCGCTTCAGGGCAGGCAGGTACAGCCACTGGTCGTCGTCGCGATCCTTGTGCTGATAGGTCAGCAGCGCGGTGCCCTTTTGATCCTTGGGCGAGAGGAACACCATCATGGTCTTGTCGCCTTCGCCGTTCTTGCCTTCGAGTCCTTGCACGCTCATTTCGCGCTCGCTGGTGTTTTCGCGCTTGTTCTTCAGGATCATCAGCATATCGCCCTGGTTGTCGCCGAAGCCGTCATTGCGACGATCCGCTTCTTCGAAAATGGCGCGACCTTTTTCTTCCGGTGTTTCCGCCGTTGCCAGGGGAGCCGCCAGGCCCAAAGTCACAGCCAGAGCCGGCAACGTCAGCCAAGCGCGATAGAGTTTTCTGTTCATGATATTGCATGTCCTTCTGTTTGTTAGCAATTTCAATGGATGGATCATAACATTGGGGAATGGTTCCACACCCTTCTAAAGTACTATTTGGCTACCCGGCCTCGTGGGCTGGCAAAGAACCTCGCGCCTTGCCTGCCGCATCCGGCGCCGGTGACTCCGCAGGCCCGGAATCAGTGGTCAGCGCTGCATCAGCCAGCGAGATCCTTCCGCGCCGGCGGCTGAAGCGCTCATCCAGCACCAGCAGCAAGGGTACGAAGAAGAAGAAATCCACCAGCAGCGCCACCAGAATCGTGACCGACGTGAGGATACCAAGGCTTTGACTGGGATAGAAGCTGGCGAACGCCAGCACGCCGAAATTGGCCACCAGAATAATGGAGGTGAACACCAGTGCCACGCCGACCGTTTTCAGGGAATACATGACAGCGTCGGGCGTAGGCAGCTGCTTTTCCCGCTTGGCCCGCACATATTTGCTGAGGAAATGAATGGTGTCGTCCACTACGATGCCGAGCGTGATACAGGCCACAATTGACACGGAAAGCCCGATCTCACCGTTGATCACGCCCCAAACGCCGAACGCCATCGCCGCAGGCAGAATATTGGGCAGCAGGCTCAGCAATCCGTACCTGATTGAGCGCAACGCCACCAGAATCAGCGCCGAAATCAACAGCAATGCAGTGAAAGTGCCACTCAGCATGCTCATCATGTTACGCCGGGCAACAGACCCAAACAGCAAGTCCAGGCCTGTCGCCTTCACCTGCATGTACGAGGGCAGATTCTGCTGCACCCAGCGCTCCGCCCGCTTGCCAAAGGCCATTACTGCAGAGGAAGTCGACGGTTTCAGCACGACGCTGAACATGGTTTGATCCTTCCCCATGGTGACCTGATTATCCAATCCCAGGCCAAAAGGCAGACTCATTTCGTACATCAGCAGATACTGGGCCGCCAGTTCCCGACTATCCGGCACGCGGTAAAAAGCCGCATCGCCGCCATTCATGTCACGATTCAGTCGCTTGATCACGTCAACGTAGGTAACGGTGTAGACCACCTCATCCTGCGCTTCGGCCCACTGCTTGAATCGCTCCAGCCCCTGCAGGTACTCCGGGTCACTGACGCCACCCTCATCCTGCGCCGGCAATGAAAATTCGATGCGATGAAGACCGGTCAGTTCCCGGGTAATGAAATCATTGGCGACACGCACCGGATAGGATTTGTCGAAATACCGGTGCCACACATCATTGAACTCGTTGAGCGGGATAAATGCGGTCAGCGCCAGCATGATGACCGAGCTGCTGATCAACAGCGGATAGCGGCGCCGGACAATAAATCCTGCCAGTGCAATCATCCAGATCTGACTGCGGGTATTTTCCTGCCGCACCCGTGGCGCCGGCAGCAGCACCAGTAATGCCGGCAACAACACCAGCGAAAAAAACAGGGCGGCTACTACGCCAATGGCCACGATATTGCCCAGATCCCGCAGTGGCGGCGATTCCGACGTATTCAGGCAGATGAAACCAATCGCCGTCGTGACGCTGGTAAGCACGACGGGCTGAAAGTTGACCCGCATGCTGTCTGCAATCGCATCCCGCTTGGCGAGTCCATTGCGCAGGCCCTGATAGAAGCTGACCAGAATATGCAGGCAATCTGCGATGCCGAGTGTCAGGATGATGGCGGGCGCATAGGCGGATAGCGGCTGAAAAACGATGCCCAGCGCAGCCGAGGTACCGATGGCCACCACCACCGACAACACGACGATCAGCAAGGTGTAAAGGGTACCCAGCCCACTCCCCAGCAAGAAAAACAAACACAGGATGCCGGCCAGCATGGAGATCGGGAATATCTCAGTGAATCCATCCTGGGTGGCCTTTGACATGGCCTCGTTGAAAATGACTGTTCCCGTCAACAGGAATTCCACGTCGGGATAGCGTTGGGCAAACTCCGCCTGCAGATGGGTCGCCCACTCCGCCACCTGAGGCGCATCGCGACGGCCTGCATCCAGGGTCACCGTCACCACCACTGCTGCCACATGGCCCGACGGCGATACCGCACCATGCAGCAGCGCCGGCTCGTTCAGCGCAATATCGCGAATCCGCTGCAGCTGCTTGTCCGAGAGCCGCAGTGGATCTTCAACCAGCGGTTCGGTGAACAGCTCATCACCGTCGACTTCCGTGAACTGGAAATTGGTCAGCGATTGGGAGCGCAGTGCGTGGGGCATCTGCCAGCCCCGCTCCGTCAACTGTTCAAGAATATGAAGATTTTCCCGGGTGAAAACGGTACCACTGCGGGGATGAATGGCGAACATGACCAGATCACGATCGCCATAGCGGGCCTCGAAATCCTTGAAGCGTTCAAAGTCCGGGTTGCCTTCGCCAAAAAAAGCCCGTGGATCATGGTTCATGTCGAACCTTGTAAGGCCCGCCGTTGCCACCAGCGTAACGATCACACTCAGCAACAACGCCAGCGCCGGATGAGCAATTGGCCACGCCAGAATCCGATCAGACAGCAACATTGGATTTCACCCCTCACATCAGGTCGCCCGGGACAGCCGCAGCAACCTCAATGATTCGACAAGCATCGAATCATACAACTGGATAACCCAATTTTACACAGAAATTGCGACCTATCAGTCGCGACAGAAGGCCACTTCGCCCCAAATTTGTCGTCCATTCACAATCCAAATTGTCTTACCTTTACGTAAACGTAAACTTCAAGGCACCCCAATGGCCCGCAAGACGCCAACCAGCAAGTCCGCGACCAAGACCTACAGCATCACCGAGCTTGCCCGAGAATTCGACATCACCACCCGCACCATCCGGTTCTATGAAGATCTGGGCATGCTCAATCCGTTGCGCGAAGGACAGAAGCGTATCTACTCCCCCCGTGATCGCGTTTTTCTCAAACTGATTCTGCGGGGCAAGCGTCTGGGTTTCACGCTGAATGAAAGCCGCAATCTGATCGAGATGTACGATCCCAACAGCGACAACAAACACCAATTGCAGAGCATGCTGAAAATGCTCGACGACAAGGAATTGCTGCTCGACCAGCAGCTCAACGACATCAAAATCATGAAACTCGAACTGCAGGAAGCGCGCGAGCGTTGCGAAGCTGCCATGCAGGGCAAAACTCAAATTAAATCCGAGGAATGATCATGACCCTACCCTATCCTTCCCTGAATTTCGATCTGGGCGACACTATCGACATGCTGCGGGATTCCGTGCACCAGTTTGCACAAAAGGAAATTGCCCCGCGCGCAGCCGACATCGATCGCGACAACAATTTCCCCATGGATCTGTGGCGCAAGTTTGGCGACCTGGGATTGCTGGGCATTACCGTTTCGGACGAATACGGTGGCGCCGGGCTCGGCTACCTTGCACATGTCATTGCCATAGAAGAAATCAGCCGCGCATCCGCATCGGTGGCGTTGAGTTACGGCGCGCACTCGAATCTCTGCGTGAACCAGATTTATCGCAATGGCAACGCCGAGCAGAAACGCCGCTACCTGCCCAAACTGGTCAGTGGCGAACATGTCGGCGCACTGGCCATGAGCGAACCCAACGCGGGATCGGATGTCGTCAGCATGAAACTGCACGCCCGCAAGCAGGGTGATCGCTACATCCTCAACGGCAACAAGATGTGGATTACCAACGGGCCCGATGCCAACACCTATGTCATCTACGCCAAAACCGCACCCGAGCAAGGCCCCAAGGGCATCACTGCTTTTCTGGTGGAGCGGGATTTCAAAGGATTCTCCCGTGCGCAGAAGCTGGACAAGCTCGGCATGCGTGGTTCAAACACCTGCGAGCTGGTTTTCGAAGACTGCGAAGTGCCCGAGGAAAACATTCTGGGCAAACTGAACGAAGGCGTGAAGGTGTTGATGAGCGGCCTCGACTATGAGCGTGTCGTTCTGTCTGGCGGCCCCACCGGTATCATGCTCGCCTGCCTCGATGTGGTCATGCCCTACGTGCACGATCGCAAGCAGTTCGGCAAGGCTATCGGCGAGTTTCAGTTGATGCAGGCCAAGATTGCTGACATGTACACGATCACCAATGCCAGTCGTGCCTATCTCTATGCCGTTGCCAAAGCCTGTGATCGTGGTGAAACCTCCCGCAAGGATGCAGCGGCCGTCATCCTCTACACAGCAGAAAACGCTACGAAATGTGCACTGGAAGCCATTCAGGCACTGGGCGGCAATGGCTACATCAACGACTATCCCACCGGACGTTTGCTGCGTGACGCCAAACTCTACGAAATCGGTGCCGGCACTTCTGAAATTCGCCGCATGCTGATTGGACGTGAACTTTTTTCAGAAACCAACTAAGGATGCCTGGACGTGCCGATCATCGAATCCAAAATCAACAAGCACTCCGAAATATTCCAGCGCAATGTCGCCGCCAACCAGGGCCTGATCGAACACCTTCGCCAAACGGTGGAAAAGATCATGCAAGGCGGTGGTGCTGACGCGCAGGCCAAGCATCTTGCACGCGGCAAGCTGCTGCCACGGGAGCGCGTCAACCAGTTGCTCGACAAAGGGTCGCCCTTTCTGGAGTTCGGCCAGCTGGCAGCGCTGGATGTCTATGACGAAAACGTTCCCTGCGCGGGAATCATCACCGGCATTGGCAAAGTGTCAGGCGTGGATTGCATGATCGTGGCCAACGATGCCACGGTGAAAGGCGGCACCTATTATCCGCTGACCGTCAAAAAGCATTTGCGAGCGCAGACCATTGCGCAACAAAACCAGCTGCCTTGCATCTATCTGGTGGATTCCGGCGGCGCCAACCTGCCACGCCAGGACGAAGTGTTTCCCGATCGCGAGCATTTCGGGCGGATCTTCTTCAACCAGGCCAACATGTCAGCCATGAATATTCCCCAGATTGCGGTGGTGATGGGCTCCTGCACGGCGGGGGGCGCCTACGTGCCTGCGATGAGCGATGAAAGCATCATCGTGCGCAATCAGGGCACCATTTTTCTCGGTGGTCCGCCGCTGGTAAAGGCAGCCACCGGTGAAATCGTCACGGCAGAAGAACTGGGCGGCGCCGACGTGCATTGCCGCACGTCTGGTGTTGCGGATCATTATGCTTTCAACGACGAACACGCGCTGAAGCTCGCGCGCAATGCGGTTTCGCGACTCAATCGCGCCCGTCCGCAGGAACTGGACGTGAAGCCCGTGGAGCCACCCCGCTATCCGGTCGAAGACTTGCTGGGCATCATTCCTGCGGATCTGAAAACCAGCTACGACATCCGCGAAGTCATCGCCCGCATCGTTGACAATTCCGAGCTCGACGAATTCAAGGCCCTCTACGGCACCACGCTGATCTGCGGTTTCGCGCGTCTGTTCGGCCGCCCCGTTGGTATCGTGGCCAACAATGGCATTCTGTTTTCTGAATCCGCGCTGAAAGGTGCTCACTTCATCGAGCTGTGTGCGCAACGCAAGATCCCGCTGCTGTTCCTGCAAAACATCACTGGCTTCATGGTGGGCAAGGAATATGAAAACCAGGGCATTGCCAAGAACGGTGCCAAGATGGTGACCGCCGTTGCAACTGCGAAGGTGCCGAAACTCACACTGATCGTCGGCGGCAGCTTTGGTGCAGGAAATTACGGGATGTGCGGCAGAGCCTATGATCCCCGCTTCATGTTCATGTGGCCGAATGCCCGCATCTCGGTGATGGGTGGTGAACAGGCCGCGGGCGTGCTGGCGCAAGTAAAGCGCGAAAACATCGAACGCGCCGGCAAACAGTGGGCTCCCGAAGACGAGAAAGCCTTCAAGCAGCCGATCATTGATACCTACGAAAAACAGGGTCACCCGTACTTTGCGAGCGCTCGCCTGTGGGACGACGGCGTCATTGACCCGCTGCAAACGCGAGAGGTGCTCGGACTTGCGCTACTGGCCTGCCTCAATGCGCCGCTTGAAGAAACCCGCTTTGGCGTATTCCGGATGTGATGGATTCCAACATGAACAAAGTGAAAATTGAAAAGGCGACCAACACGGCAGGAGCGCTGAAATGATTAAATCGATAAACAGAGTACTGATTGCCAACCGTGGCGAGATTGCCTGCAGAATTATCAGAACCCTCAACAAGATGGGGATCGAGAGTGTCGCGGTTTATTCCGACGCCGACCGCCATGCACTTCATGTCGAAATGGCAACGCATGCGGTTCATGTCGGCGCATCACCTGCCATCGAAAGCTATCTGAAAGTCGAGACCATCATTGCTGCCGCCAAGGCCACCGGTGCAGACGCCATTCACCCCGGCTATGGCTTTCTGTCCGAGAATCCGCTATTTGCAGAAGCGTGCGAACAGGCAGGCATCATTTTTATTGGCCCACCGCCGGCTGCCATACGGGACATGGGTTCGAAGTCAGCGGCCAAGCGCATTATGGAAAAGTCCGGCGTGCCCTTGATTCCCGGTTATCATGGCGACGATCAGCGCGACGAAATCCTGCGCCACGAGAGCACCAAAATCGGTTTTCCGGTGATTCTCAAAGCGGCGTTGGGCGGCGGCGGTAAGGGAATGCGTACGGTTTATAAACTGGAAGAGTTCGACCATGCGCTGGCCAGTTGCCGGCGCGAAGCGCTGTCGGCTTTCAATGACGACACCATTCTGATTGAAAAGTACATTGAGCAGCCCCGCCACGTCGAGATTCAGGTTTTCTTCGACAAGCACGGCAACGGTATCCATCTGTTTGATCGCGACTGCTCCATCCAGCGCCGCCACCAGAAAATCATCGAGGAAGCACCCGCACCTAATATTCCTGATGAGATTCGTTACAAGATGGCACAGGATGCTGTCCTGGCGGCACGGGCCATTCACTATGTCGGCGCAGGCACTGTTGAGTTTCTGTATGACGGCAACGGCCAGTACTATTTCATGGAGATGAATACCCGGCTTCAGGTTGAACATCCCGTCACGGAAATGGTGACCGGACTGGATCTTGTGCAGTTGCAGGTGGATATCGCGAGCGGAAAACCACTGGCGGTGGCGCAATCCGACATTCGTTGCACTGGACACAGTCTGGAGGCACGGCTGTGTGCAGAGGACTGCAACAACGGCTTCATGCCTTCCACAGGCCCGATTCATTTTGCCGAATGCCCTGATCTGGATGCGACGATTCGCCTTGATTCCGGCATGAAGCAGAGTGACGAGATTTCGGTGTTCTACGATCCCATGTTTGCCAAGCTGATTGTCTGGGGTCGGGATCGTTCGGAAGCGGTGCGCAAAATGCGCCTGGCGTTGAGCCAGCTGAGAATTACCGGTGTGGAAACCAACATCGCCTATCTGAACGGTATTTTCTGTTCCACTGCATTCGATACGGTCGACCTTTCAACCCATTTTCTCGCCAGCCACCAACACACAAAGACGGATGACCTGGAACTGCACCGCTCAGCGGTTGCCGCCGCCATCTACATGACATTGAGCAAGCATGAACCTGCCAATACCGACACGCGCAGTCTGCCTTTCGGCTGGCGATTGAATTCAAATCACACGCAACGTTTCGATCTGGACGTCAACGGTTCGTCGCTTGCGTTGGCAGTGCGTCGATCCGGCGATGGCTTTAGCGTGGATGTGGACGAGGCGAACTACCGTTGCACGGCGCGCTTTATCGATGGCGCGTTGGTTCTTTCCGGCGATCCATCAGGAAAATGGTCTGTGCACGGGCAGAACAATGCATTTTTCCTGTTCGAAGGCGCCAACCGCTACACGGTTAAAGTCATCGAGCATGACGCGGCGGAGTTTGAACACTCCGGCAACAAGAAACACGCTGCTCCCATGCCCGGACTGGTAACCAAGCTGTACGTGAACGCTGGCGATGCCGTCCAGCCCGGAGACCCGCTGGTGGCCATCGAAGCCATGAAAATGGAACACATCATCTACGCCAATTGCGCGGGCACCGTGGATGCGGTGCTGCATCAAGTGGGCGACAGTGTTCAGGCGGGGGTGGAGGTGGTTCGGATCTGAAGTCGATCGGTTCCGGGCACCTGCACGCTACCGCAAACCTCGCCTCATTCATGGCGACATTCCTCGCGTCAACCCTCCAGCGCCCCTGATTAACCTGACAGGGGCGTTTCCCTATCTTGTTTAGCCTTTCAGGCCGCGTCACTGTTCGCGCCGGTGGATTTTCCCCGCAGGTCATCTCTCTTGTCTGATCCATCAATCCCGCCCGGCGGCAGAGACCATTACAGCATTAAATTCAATCGCTTATGTCGAGTCCATACCACCGGTTCCGGCGTCGGGGCCTACTTGTGGTTGTTGGGGGGCGGGGAAAGTTATTAAACTCTGTGTTTCATAAAAATAATGGGGAGTCGATCCAGATGAGAATGACCAGCCAGCAGCGCATTGCAGCGCCCCGGCAGCGCGTGTGGGAAGCGCTGAACGATCCCGAGGTGCTACGGGCCAGTATTCCCGGCTGCCAGAGCCTGGATAAAGAGTCGGATGTCCGCTTCACTGGCGCGGTGGAAGTCAAGGTTGGCCCCATCGGCGCGCGCTTCAAAGGGGTGGTGACGCTGGACGACATCGATCCTGCGAACAGTTACACCCTGAACATCGAAGGCAGCGGCGGCATCGCCGGCTCGGCCAAGGGCAGCGCAAAAGTGCGACTGAGCGAGGACGCCGGCAGCACCATCATCCACTATGACATCGACGCCCAGGTTGGCGGACGCATGGCGCAACTGGGCGGCCCGGTTATCGACGCCACTGCCAAGCAGCTGGCGGGCGTTTTCTTCGGCCGTTTCGGCGATATCGTCAGCGGTGTGACAAAACCCGGCGCAGCGGCGCG
>JAGUVW010000014.1 GCA_020062665.1 Pseudomonadales bacterium | reverse complement strand
GCTACCCTGTGCTTCTCAGCCAGACCGGCGGTGGCGCAACTCGCGCTGCGCGCTCAGACACTCGCCACCTTGTTTCCGGTCTGTCTTGCGATGCTCGGCAGCGTGTAAATGTCGGGAACAGACACTGCTTCGCACCCAGGTTACTCACGAGTGCCAATCGCGCGCTGTTAATCTTGCTATTCGAAAGAGTGTTCCGGCCCTGGAAAACTTCCATCCTTCACCGCTTTCACATACGCGGCGAACGCAGCCTGGAAATTATCGTGACCAGTCAGAAAATTCTTCACAAACTTGGCGGGTTTGCGGGTGGTGGCGCCGAGCATGTCGTGCAGCACCAGCACCTGGGCGTCGGTGGAATTGCCCGCGCCAATGCCGATCACCGGAATCGATACCTTGCCCATGATTTCCTGCATCAGATCCGACGGAATGCATTCATACAGCAAAATCGCCGCACCGGCTTTTTCCGCCGCGATGGAATCCTCTATCAGCGCCTTGCGCTCTGCCGGATCACGGCCCTGCACCTTGTAGCCGCCGAACTTGTTCACCGACTGCGGTGTCAGGCCCAGATGCACGCACACGGGCACGCCGCGCTCTGTCAGTTTCCGCACGCTTTCCGTCAGCCAGGCGCCGCCTTCGAGTTTCACAACATGGGCACCGGCACGCATCAGCGCCGCGCAGCTCTCAAACGTCTGTTCCTCGGTGGCGTAGCTCATGAATGGCAGATCCGACATGATCAGCGCGCCCTGGTTGCCGCGCTTCACGCACTGGGTGTGATACACCATGTCGGCGAGTGTCACCGGCACGGTGCTGTCGTGGCCCTGCAGCACATTGCCCAGGGAATCGCCCACCAGCAGCACTTCCACGCCGGCGGCACTCGCCAGATGGGCGAAGGTGCTGTCATAGGCAGTCAGCACAGCGAACTTTTCGCCCTGCTGTTTCATCTTGTTGAGGGTGCTGAGGGTGATGGCCATGGGGTCGGAACCTTCCGGTTGGGCATCGCCAGGCGTGCAGAATCAAGGCGATGGTGGGTTGAAGTAATGGCGCCCGCCACGAATGGTCAGAATATACTGCAGCAGATTTTGGTAGTCACGGGCGCTTTCTGCCAAGTTGAGTGCGTCGGTATCGACGATCAGCAGGGGGGCTTCGTCGTAATGCTGGAAGAGGCGCTGGTAGGCGTCGCTCAACCGCAACAGATAGTCGTCATGGATCTGCTGTTCGCTGCTGATGCCGCGCTTTTTGATGCGCTGCTGCAGGATCTCCACTGGCGCCCGCAGGTAGATCACCAGATCCGGCTTGGGCGTTTCCTGGATTTCATGCTGGTAGATTTTTTCGTACAGCGCGAATTCCTCGTCGTCCAGGGTGAGCGCGGCGAACAGTTTGTCTTTCTGGATCAGGAAATCCGCCACCCGCACCGGCTGGAACAGATCGTTCTGGCGCAGGGCGTTGAGCTGGTCGCGGCGCTGGAACAGAAAGAAGAGTTGAGTCTGCAGCGCCCACTGGCGCGGATTTTCATAGAAACGATCGAGGAAGGGGTTGTCGGCATTGCCTTCGAGCAATGTGTCGTAGCCGAACGTGCCGGCGAGTTTTTTGGTGAGGGTGGTTTTGCCCACGCCGATGGGGCCTTCCACCACGACGAATTTGGGTTGTTCACCGGCGGGTATATCTTGGTTGCTCATGGCGATGACATCGCTCACTGCGCTGCAGTGTTCAGCCGCCACAGGCCGTCGTGGCTGCAGCGTTCTGCCAGTGTGCGCAGCGCGGTGCCGTCGGGCAGCACCAGATCCGGCGCCAGATCGAACAGTGGCAGCAGCACGAAATTGCGTTCGCACATGCGCGGATGAGGAATGTGCAGATGAGGTTGATCGATCACCTGATTGCCGTAGAGCAGAATATCCAGATCGAGCGTGCGTGGCAGCCAGCGTTCCGGGCCCCGTTCGCGGCCCTGACTTTGTTCGACCCGCTGCAGCAGTTGCAGCAGATCCGTGGGCGACAAGGCTGTACGAATGTGCGCCGCGCCATTGACGTAATCTGGCTGCGCGCCAGGGCCGATAGCAGTGCTGCCGTAGAAGGGTGAAATTGCCACAACCTGCAGATCCTGTTCGGCGCGCAGCACGTCCACACAGCGCAGCAATTGCTGCAGTGGGGAAGCAAGGTTGCTGCCCAGGCCCAGATAGACATCGATCATGGGAATGGCTCAGCCGGCACCGGAGTTCGGGCGACGGTTGCGGCGGTTGTTGTAGCGCCGGCGTTTTTTCTGCGGTTTTTGGCCCAGGTTCTGGCACAGTTCCTCGCGGCCGGCGGCGTCGGCTTCCTGATACTGCGTCCACCAGTCGCCCAGACCTTTCGGCAGTTCACCGGCTTCTTCGCGCAACAGCAGCAGATCGTAGGCTGCGCGGAAACGGGGATGCTGGATGGTCTGTTCGCAACGGCGGCCGGAGCGCTGGCCCAGGCGCACCTGCAGTTCCCAGATTTCCCGCATGGGCAGGCTGAAGCGCTTGGGAATCGAGATATGGCGTGATTGATCGTGAATCACTTGCTGGATGGCTTTTTGCAGTGCAGGTGCGACGGGTATGCCGTCGGCGCAGTACGTGGCCCACTGGCGCTGCAGCGGCCCCCACAGCAGCACGGCGAGCAGAAAATAGGGTGTCACGGGTTTGCCATCGGCGATGCGCAGATCGGTGTTGCGCAGAGCCAGCTGGATCATGGCGTCGGCGGCGGGGGTGGTGTTGTTTTCCGGCGCGGCACCGGGGAACAGCCAGCGGGTCAGTTTGTTCTGGTTGAGCAGCGGCCACACCGGTTCCGCGTGGCCACTCAAAAACATTTTGAGAAATTCCTCGAACAGGCGCGCGGGTGGAATCACGCCCAGCAGATCCGCCAGTTTGGGGATCGGCGCGGCGGTGGCAGGGTCGAGCTGGAAATCCAGTTTCGCCGCAAAGCGCACGGCCCGCAGCATACGCACGGGATCTTCACGGTAACGCTGTTCCGGTTCACCGATCAGGCGCAGGCGCTTGTGGCGGATGTCGTCGTAACCGTTCACGAAATCCAGAATCGCGCCGTCGGTGTGACGGTAGTAGAGCGCGTTGGCGGTGAAGTCGCGGCGCACGGCGTCTTCATCCAGGGTGCCGAATACGTTGTCGCGCAGCAGCAGGCCTTCGTCGGTCTGGTGGGAATCGTCGCTGTCGTCCTCGGTGACGTTCTGGTGCGACGCGCGGAAGGTCGCCACTTCGATCACGTCGCGGCCGAAGCGCACATGGGCCAGGCGGAAGCGGCGGCCGATCAGGCGGCAGTTGCGGAACAGGCCGCGGATTTCTTCCGGCGTGGCGCTGGTGGCCACGTCGAAATCCTTGGGGTGCATGCCGATCAGGCCGTCGCGGATGGAACCGCCCACTAGATAGGCTTCGTAACCGGCCTTGGTGAGGGTATCGAGCACGCTCAGTACGCTGCGGCCGATGTCTTCCTCGGGGAAATGGTGTTCACCGCGGGGGATTTCGCGGCGGACGTAGGCAGGTTTGGAATTACCCGTGATCAGGCCTTTGATTTTCTGGATCAGCCGTTTGGGCATGGGCGCGGATGGCCTTTACTGAATGGTGGTGGAATTTGAGGTGCCTGATTCTAGCACCGCTGTCAACAGGATAGTACCCAATATTCAACAGGTTAGTTCTCAAGATGATTGACGTCCAGCGGGCGGTGCCTTGAGGCCGAGCCGGCGGGCCAGCTTGTGCAGGTTGCTTGGGTCCACCGCCAGTTCGCGGGCGGCGGCGGCCCAGTTGTGGTGGTGATGCTCCAGGGCCT
>JAGUVW010000086.1 GCA_020062665.1 Pseudomonadales bacterium | reverse complement strand
GCAGGCATGGCCACCTGCAAACAGAAGCACTCGGTTCTGACTTCGCAGCCAGTTGGCAAACGGCGGTTGCGGTTTGGTATCATGGGGGCGCAGTGAGTTGTTACGTTTGAAGCCTCGCCCGGTGCCAGCCGGTGCGGGGCTTTTTTGTTTTTGGGGGTGAGAATGCGCGGCTGTCATCAGGCGGCACCCCCCGCTTTGAGGGCCAGCCACTGATCCAGATCCGACTTGCGCCAACCGACGCAGCGTAAGCCCATGCGGACTTTGCGCGGGAAGGTCGGGTCGTTTTCGTGAAGGGTGTGCAATTTGGTGCGGGAAATGCCCAGATACTTACAGGCATCGGCAGGGCGGTAAAAGGCTGCAGAAAGTTGCGCTTTTTGCTGTGTTGCTGTCATGGGTTGTACCTCATTGTTCAGGTACACCCCACTCTAAACACATTTTTTACAGCCTCAACAAGCTGGAATCAGTTCGTCCCCATCTCGTCCAGTTCGTCCGTTACTCGTCTGAGTTCGTCTTAAGATGCGCTAATTCTTCCGGACAAGGCCATTTATGGCCTGCCCTATTGCCTTGGCGCTCGCCTCTCCCGTTTCTCCTTTGGCGCCGTAATAAAGAATACCGTCATGGTTCACCTTATAAACGGGTGGTGGCGGATTATCACGCCAATGCTCCATTACATCATGAGCGGTTGGCAGGGGCTTTCCGGCTTCGTTGGCTTGTTTTAGGTATTCGAACAACGCACGCCGATAACCCTGAAATCTTTTTGGCTCGTTTAATTCCCAGCGAGACCTGGTAGAAGGCTCACATTGGTTTGCATTTTTCAAAGCAACACTTGAGGCAAGCCTAGAAATATCTTCTCTCATAAACCGACAATCACCGACCTTCACAATCGGCACTACAAAGCGCCTAAAGTCAGTCGTGAATGTGCTGGACGATCCGTCGTTATAGCTCTTCACATACTCAGCAAAAAGGGTCTCGCCTGTTGCAAGCAAGCCTGAAACCAGCGTTCTTGTTATTCGAACTAGCTCACCCTTCATTACAATTGTGCGGTCACCGGAATCGTCAGGATACAAAAATGTAGTGCTTTCCGGTGCCACCACGTACACAGGAAGAACTTCACCCTCTGCCAGCGCCAGAATATTTCTAGGCGTAAATTCCTGTCCGCTAATTCTGGCTGTCCATTCGGCAGCTTCTTCAACAGTCAAATATGATGGCATCAATTTCATCGTTCTAACCCTGTTCTACCCGTTTAATATTCTTACTGCCTGCCACCGACGCCGCCACAATATCCAGCGCCACGGTTGCCTGATCCGGGCACAGGTGCCCGTAATGCTGCTCAATCATCGCGGTGGACTTGTGCCCAACCAGCTTGGCAACTGTGAATATCGGCACCCCCGCCACCAGTAGCGCGGATATGAAATGGTGCCTAAGGCTGTAAAACTCCAGTTTTTCATCCAGCCCGCCCAATCGCTTCACGTGCGCCCATGGCTTTCTGTGGGCCATAGAATCCAATTCCCGGCCCGTGCGCGGAGATTCGAACACAAGCCCGCTGACAGGCTTGCCGCAGTCCTTGTGCCACTCGCTCATGATCTGCTTGATGGTGTCGTTCAGTTTCATATCCACCACAGCAGGCTTTTTCCCGCTTCTGGCCGCGTGGCTGGTCTTCTCACAGACTTTGGTCAGGCGGCCGAACCTGACGTTCAATTCCTCCCACCTCAGGCTGAACAGATCGCCAGGGCGCAAACCGGTATGCAGGGCCATGTGACAAAATGGAATGAACCAATGGGGGTGATTCACTACGTCCAGGTCTGGAAGATCAGGCTTGCCGTGTGTGCGGCTGCTCCGTCGCTGGGTGCGGATTTCTTCAGCGAACAATTCCAGCCCGGTCAGGATGCCTTTCACCTCGGCATCGGTCAGCAGTCGGCGTTTGTCCTTGTCGCCTGATTCGGTGGCTGTCTTGCCGGCTGGCGGCGGGTTCAGCTTGTGGCCTTTGATCGGGTTGTCTGCCAAAACCTCATCGGCCACGGCGCGATTAAGTACCGCCCGCAGGTCGTTGAAGTCGCGCTTGATGGTTGCATGCTTCAAACCCTTGGCGGCCATGTCAGCTTGCCACTGCCTCACCATGCCCTTGGTGATCTCGCCCATGTCCAGACCAGCGAATCGGGAAAGGTTGCCGCCCTCGAATTTTGCCACCAGCGCTTTGGCGTTCTGCTCCTTCCAGGCAGCCAGCCACTGCTGCTTGTAGATTCCGTGCAGATAGGTGGAAAGAATCCGGCTGTCGGCCTCCTGGGCGGCTTGGTGGCGCTGGTGCTTCCTGCTCGCCTTTTCGCGCAATATGTCGCGGTCATTGTCGCGCCACTCTTTGGCAATTGATGCCGCTTCATCTGGCTGCATCGCGGGAAATCTGCCAATGGTCGCCGTTCTCAGCTTCCCATTGGCGTCCATGTACCTCAGGCGCCATGCGCAGCCCTTCTTTTGCTTCAACAGGTGGAAGTTATGGATCTGCTTACAGAACAGGAGAGCGCCCACCTTGGCCTTGGCCATATGCGTACTGGCCGCTGGTTCTGTGATGCTGGTAATCTTGTCCTCGCTTTTGCCTCTGGCCATAGGGGCATTACTCCCGTTCCAAAAATCAGTGACTAATCAGTGACTATTTTAGGGAAACAATAGCGAATTACAACGAACAAACAAAAACAATGAACCCATATAAATCAACACCTTGTGAACATTGACGAACAACATGAAACTGTATATTCTCGCTCTCCTAAGGGGCAGGTCGGACGTTCAAATCGTCTCCGGGACGCCAATCAATTCAATGCATTATGGCAACCTCGCCGCCCCATTCCTGCCCCCTCCATCGCAGCGATGACCACTATAACAACCTGGTATGTTTACATCGTGCAAACCTCCCGACAGCTGCTGTACACCGGGATTGCAACCGATGTGGAGCGTCGCTTTCAGCAACACCGTGACACCTACGAATCCCGCCCCAATGCGAAAGGCGCGAAGTATTTTCGCGGGCATGAACCGGTGGCCGTGGTGTATCGGGAAGCCTGCCCGAACCGCAGCGCCGCATCACAGCGCGAACATGCCATCAAGCGGATGAGTCGGGAAAAGAAGCTGGCGCTGATTGGGGCAGGGATCTAGCGAAGGGCGATGCAAGCCCGGACAGGAAACTCCTCGCCAGTTCCGACGTCCAACTCCCCGTGTGCCGAGCAGGTCGTTGAAAACGGCCTGCCTAACCTTGGGAGAAACGCCATGAACACCCGCGGACTGCTTGATCAACTGCTCAAATCCGGCAACGACTACCTGTCGCGTCAGTCAGGAACGGCTGGCAGGCCTGCGGCCCAGGGCGGCGCTGATCCGCTGTCGGGATTTTTGTCCGGTGCTGCCGGTGGAGCGCTGGCAGCCGGCGCCATGGGCCTGCTGATGGGCAACAAGAAGGCGCGCAAGGTCACCGGCAATGTGGCCATGTACGGCGGCCTGGCTGCGTTGGGCGTGGTGGCTTACAAGGCCTATGACAACTGGCAGAAAAACCAGTCAGCGGCACCGGTGCGGGATCTGCAGACGGTGGATCGCCTGAGCGGCCCCCAGGTGGAAGCCCACAGCCAGGCCGTTCTGCGTGCCTTGATCGGTGCCGCCAAAGCCGATGGTCATATCGATGAGCGGGAACGGAGCCTGATCGATGGCGAACTGGCCAAACTGGGCGCTGATCAGGCGCTGGTACGCTGGTTTGACCAGGAACTGCGTAAACCTCTTGATCCTGCCGATGTGGCATCCGCAGCCACCACGCCAGAAATGGCCGCGGAAATGTATGTGGCCAGCGTGCTGATGGTGGACGAAGACAGTTTCATGGAGCGCGCCTATCTGCAGGAACTGGCCCGCCAGCTCAAACTGGAACCCGGGCTGGTGGCGGAACTGGAACGCCAGGTCGCCCAAGGATAAGAAGTACAACACTCCAAATACCCTGCGGAGGCCGGAGAAGCCGCCGCAGGGGTTGAGTAGGCAGCTGATCTGTAACTACTGAATCATGCTGGCCACATAATCAGGAATCTGTGACAGATCAACAACAGTGGCAGGCGTGGTCGTCAGATCCAGCACGGCAATTCCGCTCTCGCGATCCGTGCAAACCAGATATTCCACATTGCGCGTGCTAATCGCCACCCGCAGGCCGTCATCATCGGAACGCAGCCCCTGATCAAAGGCGTTGGCAACACCCCGCAGTGAAAAGCGCACCAGGTGATCCAGATTCAGCGCGTCAAACACGTCGGGATCGTCGGCCGCTGCCAGCACCGTGCAGAATCCCGGCGAGCCCGACACATTGATGACAGGCTTGTTATCCGCATCGAGGAAAATGCCATCGAAATCCTGGCTACCCGCACCGGGGCTGACGTTGAAGAAAGGCGCGCCGTCGGAATTGCCATCGTTATCCCGATTTTCACCCAACAGACCCAGCACCAGCACATCCACACCGTCGCCACCATCGAAGAAATCGCTGCCATCACCAGGCGTCCAGATAAACACGTCGTCGCCAGCGTTGCCGAACGCACGATCGCGGTTATCGGAACCCAGGTTGTCACCGTCCACGCTGGAATTGAAATCCTCGGTGCCGCCGATCATGATGTCGTTGCCATCATTGCCCACCAGAACATCCACTCCCAGGGCACCGATGATCACCGTGTCAGTTGCGGGCTTCGCCTGCAAGACATCACCTGCACGCAGACTCTGGTTGGATGCTGCTCCCGGCCCACCCGGATTCAGTGACAGCAGAGGCGAACTTTTGCGATTGGCATCGTTGCCCTGCAACACCGTGAACGCCGGCGCAACATCGTTCTGAACATCATCACCACCGCGGTCAGATCCAGACCCGCTACCTGATCCTCCGCCACCGCATCCAGCCAGTGCTGTCAGCGTGGAGAACGCCACCATCATCACGAATTTTTTTTGTACGTTGTTCATGTCAAATCCTCTTATCACATTCAGTAGAAAGGCCGGCATCAGATGCCGTTCACCATACGGTAGGCATTGGCTGGCAAGTCGCTCACGCTGACTTTTGCGGCGGGTGTCTGGCGCAGATCCAGCACTTCGATCACACCACCATCCCGCGATGCGCACACCAGATACTCGGTATTGCGCAGATGCACCGAAATGCGCCCACCGGTGTCGAGCGTGGCAGGATCAAGACTGGGATCTGCCGCCAGTTGCTGTTCGAAATTGTTGGCCACACCGCGCAATCTGAAATGCACCAGATGATCCAGATTCAGCGCATCCATACCCGGCACCGTGCTATCCAGCACTTCACAAAAGCCCGGTGTCGCGGCCACATCGATGGCAGGCAAACCGGTGGCGGGATCGATAAAGATGCCGTCGAAATTCTGGCTGCCAGGATTGGGCGGTGCGGTTACCGCAAAGAAAGGCGCGCCGTAGGTGTTGCCCTGGGCATCCTGCTCCTCACCGATCAACGTAATGATCAGCGTATCCACACCTTCGCCACCGTCGAAGAAATCATTGCCATCGCCGGGCGCCCACAGAAAGGTGTCATCACCCTGCTGACCAAAGGCACGGTCACGATTGAACGGATTGAAATCTTCGGTGCCACCGACCAGCACGTCGTTGCCCTTACCGCCAAACAGCACATCGATGCCCAGGCCACCCATCAGGATGTCATCCTGTTCGGTACCTTGCAGTTGATCGCCGAACTGCAGGCTCTGGTCGCCACCGCCGTTGGTACCGCGATTGGCCGACAGCAGCGCATTGATCTCGGGCACCGGCGAGTTGATGCTGTGAAGATCGGTGCCCACGATGGTGTCGGCACCAGCCAGATGGGAGCCGCAGCACAGAATGGCCGCAGCTAACGCTGAGAACTGAGGTTTCATAAAACGTTTTCTCCAGATTCAGGAATATCGAAGTTGAACGATGTTGTGTGTTAACGGCCGTTGCAGGAAATACGGCAGCTGGCGCCACCGGGTTGCGGTAATTTTTCACAAAATGTTTTTTGGCGAATCTGCAACTTCCCGCTGACTGGGCTCGTATAGGAGGTAAACCAAACACACACCCGACTCAGGAGAACATCATGAACATGCACATGCCCAAGGTAGTAAGTGACGCAGCGATGAACAAAAGGATCAAAGGCTATTTTGCCAATGCGGGATCAAAAGATGAGGTCGTATACGGCTTTGTAGAGGGATATTGCCTGGGATTGAACAGTAGTCGATGGCTACAGAACCCGGACAAACGTGTTCCTTCCCAGCAATTCAAAAACGCAGTCAACATAGGCGCACTTATTGCTGCGAAAACCGACAGCACTCCGTGGTCTATGAAAATCGCGCTGGTCGATAATCCGCTTTTTACCCTCAACGGCCACGATGGAATTCCATCGCCCGCCACAGAAAAGCACCTTATCAATCAGGTGTATGAAGCCGTACCCAAAGAAGTCGGTAATTATGTTGTTCCCGCACCGATGGCCTTGCCTGGCAGGCTGGAAGCAACCGGTGTAGCTGAAGCGCGTCTGCGTGCCCTGAAAGCGTTGGCGAAGAAAAGCCGAAATACAGGCACCGTGGCGGACTGGCTAAGCGTGGTGATTCAAATGGCGCAGCGAAAAAGAAGTGTCAAAGGCGCCCAGCTGGCAGGGAAAGTCATTGGTTGCATCATCCCCTTCGGGAGCACACTTGCCACACCGGTGGTGATGTATCTCAAATCAGGAAAAGCCAGTTTTGAATTTACCTGCATAGCGACAGCCATAGAGCTGCACTGGCGGGCGTACGTGGAGCAACGCCTGGGCGCGGAGGGGCCGGCAACGCGCATATTGGTAGAACTGTTTCGGTATCGCGGAGCAAGACAATTGGTAGGCAAAAGTGAAGTTTTGTCGTTCATAAAGGAGCCGGCCGGCTGGATTCCCATCAAGGATGCATTGCTATCGGTTTAGTTCTGCAGTTTCGCCGGAATGTGCGGAGGGAACGTCAGGAACCTCCGCTGTTGATGAGTGGTACTTGCTCTGTCAGTTAATCGAGAACTTAAGTTCCCTGCTTTTCGCGACAAAACTGCTGAAAGGTGCTGCGCACAGATCCTCAAATGGTGTTGCTGCACCAGTTCTTTGCGGCTATGTCAGACAACTTCTCGGCAGCTGTGTGCTCGTCCTATATCTGGGACTACTGTCTGCCAACTCGGTCCGCAGGATGTCAACATGCTGTCATCAACAGGACTTACTTTTGATCAACCTACTGCCACGGAGCAAGGTGTGTCCTGTTCGTGGTTGCATTTAACCCTGTCCCAGCAAAGGTCGCAGTCATGTTTACCCGGATTGTTGTCGATTCAGGTCTGCGGTTTCGATTCGCCCGGTCGTTGAGTTTGTTGCCGGTCATTCAGTGTACCCTGGTGCTGTGGGCAGTAGCATCCGCGGTGAATGCAGAACCCCTGGTGAATGGCGGTGTAGTTTCCGGTGCCATTGTGGTTCCCGAGCAAACCCAGACCTACACCTTTACCGGTACTGCCAATGAAGACGTTGTCATTTCGATAGCGGACACTGGCGCAAATCCGGAGGGTAATGACTTCAAACCCGATATCCGCGTTTATGCACCCAACGGCAGCAATGTCGTTAACAACAATGCCCATGCCGTTGCCAAAGTATTTGTCAGCCTCCCTGCCAGTGGCACTTATACCGTGGTGGTACGGGATTCCGATATCAATCGCACGGGCAATCATGTCGGCAGCTATGACCTGTACTTTGTACAAAAAGGTGCCAATGAGCATGGTGCTTTGGTCAATGGCGGCATGCGATCCGGGGATATCGAGTTAGGGGATCTGGATACCTTTACCTTTAGCGGTAGCGCCAACGAGCAGGTGGTGCTGTCGGTGGCCAATACCGCCCCTGCAGAGAATAATCTGGTGCCGATCATCCGCGTGTACGGCCCTGGTGGTGCCAATCTTGTGAACAGTTCGGCCTATGGTGGCGTCAACAAGATATTTCTGAATCTGACCGCCAATGGCACCTATACCGTGATGGTGGAGGACTCCTCTGTCAATCGCCAAGCCAATCATGTCGGCAGCTATGACCTGTACTTTGTACAAAAAGGTGCCAATGAGCATGGTGCTTTGGTCAATGGCGGCAAGTACAGCGGCGACGTCGAGCTGGGGGATCTGGATACCTTTTCGTTTACCGGCAGTGCCAATGAAGAGGTTTTGCTGTCGGTGGCTGATACGGCGTCTGCGGATAATTTCCTGCTGCCGATCATGCGCGTGTATGGCCCCAACGGCGCCCACGTTGTGAACAGCTCCAGCTATAGCTCGGTCAACAAGATCAACCTGAAACTTCCATCGAGCGGCACCTACACCGTGATGGTGGAGGATTCTTCGGTCAATCGCCAGGCCAATCATGTCGGCAGCTATGACCTGCACTTTGTGCAGAAGGGTGCCAATGAGCACGGTGTCTTGGTCAACGGTGCGACGGCTTCCCATGTCATCGACCTTGGTGACCTGGACAGCTTTTCGTTTGCTGGATTGGCGGGTGAAAAAATCAATTTGGTGGTCAGTGATACCAGCAACACCGCGTTGACGCCTGCTGTCGCCATCAGGTCCGCCAATGGGATTCATCTTGCCGGAACTGCAAGTGCCACGATAGCCAACATCAATTTCACGTTGCCCAGCACTGGCACCTATTCGGTGATCGTGCATGACAGCGACTTCAACGGCCCGGGAGACCAGACCGGGGCCTATAGTCTGTTCTATCAAGTCACCACCGAAAAGCTGTCCTATGTCGCCCTGGGTGATTCCTATTCATCCGGCGAGGGCGTGCTTCCATTCCGCGGTGTGTTTGGCGTGGATTGGGGGCCGGGTATTCCGTTTCCGCTGGATAACATCTTCACGGTGCCCGGCGGCTGCAACCGTTCCTATTTCGCTTATCCGGCTTTTGTGCGGGCGCCCGGCAGCTTGCTGCCGATCGAGCAGCGCAACGATACGAACTTCAATTTTCGCGCCTGCACTGGCGCCACTACAGAGAACGTCTGGATCGGAGGCGAGGTTCGCTTCAACGAACCCCCGCAGGCGACCCACGTTGATGCCTCTACGGATCTGATCACCCTCACCATCGGCGGCAATGATGCGTACTTTGCTGATATCGTGAGTTACTGCATGATCCACGACCACTGCAATGACCTGAAGCCCTTTGATCCGTACTTCAACATCGAGCTGGGTGATCTGGCCTATCTGTGGATTCCCGTAGTGAGACAGAAGGTCAAGGTCACGCTGCAAGAACTGAAGGCCAGGGCACCCAACGCCACCATCGTGGCCATCGACTATCCGCTACTGGTAAGCGGCAATGAGTGCGACCGTGCCCAACTGAGCCCTGATACCAACCTGTCCGCCAGCGAACAAGCTTGGCTCCGTGCTGCGAATCGCGCGCTCAACCAAGCATTGCGGGACGCCGCAGCCGAGGCGGGTGTCCATAGCGTGTCGGTGGAAGATCACTTCGAGGGCCATGGTGTGTGCGGCGACGATGGCGAGTGGATGTTCGGCACCTGGCATGTCTGGTGGAAGGGTATGTTCCATCCCAACCCCATCGGCCAGATTCAATACGCCAGGATGATCAACACATATCTGCAGTCCATCGGCACCGACTGGAGCGCGGGCTACTATCCCAATGGTCTGCCCAGGAATCCGGCGCCGGTGATGGCGCCCGCCGCTTTCATGCCCGCGAGCCTCAGTGCGACGTTGCCGAATATGGGAGCGCTGGCGGTGACCTTCGACAGTACGCCCGCCAGTTGCGAAAGCATCGAAACCGTACTGGTGCCGGGTGGCAGCTACCGGGTGTACGGCGCAGGCTTCGCAGCCAATGAGGACGTTACGCTGACATTCCGGGCGGGCACCCAGAGCGTGGATCTAGGGACGCTCAGCACCGACGCAGACGGTGAGTTGAACGGCGTGGTGTCGATCCCGGGCTCCGTCACGGCAATGGCCCAGGCCTCCCTGGAAGCCCTGGGCGCTGGCGCCAATGGCCATGGCCTGTTGCTGATCAATATCAGTGACATGGCCGACAATGTCACCCTGGACACTGATGGCGATGGCATACCAGACGCCTGTGACAATTGTCCTGCCACGGCTAATCCCGATCAGCTGGATGATGATGCGGATGGCAAAGGCAATGCGTGCGATCCGTGTGTGTCCGATCCGTTTGACGATCAGGATGGTGACGGCACTTGCTCCGCGGCTGACAGCTGCCCTCTGGATGCCGGCAACGACGAGGACGGCGACGGACTCTGTGCCGAACTGGATAATTGCCCGGCACTGACCAATATGGATCAGACCGACTCTGATTTTGATTTGCAGGGCAACGCCTGCGATGCCGATGACGACAATGATGGATTGCCGGACGCGGTGGAAACCAGTACCGGTCTTTACCTGTCGCTCAACAACACCGGCACCAACCCCCTGAGCCCGGACTCTGATGGCGATGGTGTGGATGATAGAACTGAGATCGCCAGTGGTACTAACCCAAATGGTGCGGGCCTTCTGCCAGTGCCCAACCAAAATGAGGATATTCCTCTGCCACTTTGGACTTGGTTGTTGCTGTCAGCCACATTGGCCTGGCTTGGACATGCTCGACTAGGGGACAAGAAGTAAAAGGCCCGTTTTCGCTGAAATCCTTTCATAGGAAGGCGGGGCATAACCTGTCCAATATTGCCCCGTCCTTTAAGTCGTTCAATTGCTTCTAGAGTGGCCAGCCGTTAAAACTCCTGCCTGACCCCTGCGCTGAAGATATTGCTGTCCAGGCAGGAATGCTCCAATACGGTCTGATACTGTAAAAATCCTTGAGCAACGCCTCTAAAAATATATACAGCAGCAATGCTTGCCACAATGTAATCGGCTTCTTCGTCATCTGGCTGGTAGTCGAAGCTGACTGAGTTGAGGTCTTCAGCGAAGCTGACAGTAATATCCCTTCCGTATCTTTGGAACTCATGCAACCAGCTCAGAGACAGCTGAGGCAGAATGACGCCGGCCGAGGTGGAAATAGCGATGGTTGAAAGCGAGTGACAGTATCGTGCTATCTGAGTAGGCGTAGCTGAACCCCACTGACCTCAAACCAACACAATCGAAGATTAAAATTTGGTCCCTTTTCCCGTAGAGACCATAACAATGAATTACATCAACAAACTCGCCGCTGGCGTATTCCTCGCCTCCCTCACCGCTGTTTCTACCGTTCAGGCTGAACGCATCGTCCTCACTAACGACGATGGCCTGACCAGCAACATCAAGGCCCTCTATACCGCGCTGAAAGCCGCAGGTCATGACGTTGTGGTTTCCATACCCTGCTATGGCCAGAGCGGCATGGGCGCCGCCGTCAACTACCTGCGTCCCGTCACGCCGCTGACCCAACCCTGTCTGAACAACGCCGCACCAGCCGGTGCCCCCGGCGTTGGCCCGGTAACCAAGACCGAAGACGGCTTTGACTACAGTGACTTCCACTATGTTTCCGGTACCCCGGTGATGGCAACGATGCGCGGCATGGATGTGCTGGCCCAGGCGCGCTGGGGCGCTGCGCCTGATCTGGTGTTGTCAGGTCCGAATGAAGGCCAGAATGTTGGCAGCATCGTGAATGGATCGGGCACTGTCAGCAACACCCAGTTTGCAGCCGCCCAAGGCATACCCGCAATTGCCTTGAGTGCGGGGCAGAACACTACCGGCGTCAAAGATGCCGCAGGTAACTATTCCGACAACCCGCTGTCTGCTGTCATTGCCCAACTGTCCGTGCGTCTGGTGGAAGAATTGAAGGCCAAAGCGGGCACAGGGCCCTTACTGCCAGACAGATCTGCCCTGAATATCAACTTCCCCGACAACGCGACGCTGGATTCCAAGTGGGCCTTCGCCCGTCACGGCACCTACGACAAGTACAGCATCAAATTCGTGGATGACCTGTCCAAGGATCCGGTTGCGCAAGCCTATGGCCTGGGTGGTGTGCCTTATCCTGGTGTAACGATCAGCTTCAACACTGAAGAACCCACCAAACAGCAGAACCATGACGAATCAGTCGTGATCGACAAAGGCAAAATCGCTATCACCACCATGCAGGTTGGTTTTGACGCGAACCCGATCCAGCAGCTGATCACCAGCCTGAAATTGCGCGGCTTGAACAAATAGGGCAACACTGAATGACTGGTGGATCAGGATGCAACATCCTGATCCACCTGCGCACATTTCCATGTACGTCCATCACTTGCCAGCGCTGTCATCCGGCTGTTTCAGACGCTGTCGATAGTCCTCCAGCAACCCATCCAGCGCCCGATCATTGCGGGTAAAGGTACGGCACTTTTTGCAGATCATGCGGTGAGCGGCGGCCTGCATTTTCAGGCCTTTTGATGCGTGGTCGAGCTGCCCCGAACTCAGTATGAAAATGTAGTCACGACAGGTCATCATGCCAGGGTGCCTCCGCCAAACCAGCGCTCGTTCAGACACAGGTGAATCTGCTTGCGGGCACGGCTGAGGGACTGCCAGTAATCCGTTTTGCTGATGGCCAGAGCACCACAGATTTCCTCGGCATCACATTCCAGAAATTCTTTCATGCTGAACACACGGGCGGGCTTCTGCGGCAGATGATTGACACAGATATCCAGCACCTGGAAGAACTGCTCGCTTTCGGTACTGCTGTCCGGCGTGTGCCAGGCGGAAGGCGCCACACCACCCAGCCAATGACCGCCCTGATCAAACAGCAATGCATCCAGATCTTCCTGTTCCAGGTCGTGGGTCTGGCTGGGTGCGCGATAACGCTGCCGCAGGCGGTCCATGACTTTGTTGCGCAGAATGCCGAACAGATAGCGGCGCGGCTCCACGGCCGCCAACGTGGCACGATCAGCACTCAACACAGCAGCAAATGTTTCCTGCACAACATCTTCGGCATCGTCGACCGACGACAGATGCAGATAGGCAAAACGCACCATGGACGCGCGCCACTGCTCGACCCACTCTGCTACCACTGCCTGCATGCCCCACGTCCCTCACGCCCCAAGCCACATCCGTCTCATCGCTATACTGTAGGCGCTTGCACGCGCCGCTGCCAGAGGTGATCAACAGACCAGCGCCCCACGCCGGTTGCCAGCAGCGCAAACAGCATCACGGCCATCATCAGCGGCACTTTGAATCCCAATCCATCTTCGGTTTCGATCTGATCCCAACCCGCCAGCCCCAGGTCGAAATGCACACTGCACACCGCTACCCAGGTAATGAACAGCAAGCCGGCGGGCGCCACGATGCCGAACAACCCCAGCGCCAACAGTAACGCCAGTATTATTTCGCCGCCGCCGGCCAGCACCCAGTTCAGATCTGCGGGCAGCAGACTCACCGGAAACGGAAACGGCAGTTCGGCAAACCACTCCGGTGCGGTCAAACCGGATGCCAGCTTGCGGTAGCCCGCCAGCATGAATTCCTGCGCCAGCCAGAGTCGCATCAGCAGCAGGCCGGCAGGCTGCAGTACGTCACGCACTTTGTTGTTCAAGGAAAACCAGAAATGCATCAGTCATGTCTCCGTAAAAATGGGATTCCCAGCGGGATTCGCGCACGAATGCCCGCACCAGCGCCTGCCACTGCTCTGCACCCAGCGCTTCCGGCAGTTGCGGAAAATGGCTTTCGAGCATCTGTGTTGCACCGAGATACACCAGATGCCGGTACAACCGCATGCCACGCTCGTCATAGCCATCCGGCATGGTGTCAGTGACACCCCTTACATAGTCGTGGAACGCAACCATTGCAGCTCCTGATTGATGGTATCCAGATCCGGCACGTCGTTATCCCATTCCAGCAGAATCGGCAGGTTGTGCCGCGCATTCAACGTGTGCGCCATCTGACGGGTAATGCTTTCGACCGGCTGACTGTGGGTGTCCACATACAGATCGAAGCGCGAGTCGAATTCATGGCCGGCCACGTGCAGATAGGTCACCCGCGACAGATCTACCCGCGCGATGAACGCAGGCAAATCCAGCAGGCCATGATTCTTGAAATTGACCTGGATGTTATTCAGGTCCAGCAGAATATTGCAGTCGGCGTACTCGGCAACCGCGCTGAGAAAATCCGGCTCCGGCAAATCACCGATGTTGGTATACCAGGTAGGATTTTCGATGGCGATACGACAGCCCAGCACATCCTGCACATAGCGGATCCGGTCCCCGACACGCTGCACTTCGGCAGCGGTAAAGGGAATCGGAAACAGGTCGTACAGCTGATGCGCATCACCGCTGGCTGCCAGATGATCCGAGTAGTACACCACACCCAGATCATCCATCAGTTCGCGAATGGCACGCAGGAAGCTGGCCTGGATCTCACCGCTGCCACCCAGATTCAGTGACACGCCATGCAGATGAACCGCGCGGCCCGATTGCAGCAACCGGTGCAGCGGCTCACGATCGCGCCGGATCCAGTTTTCCGGCACAACCTCAAAAAAATCAGCGTTGACGCGTGTCATATCCCAATCGGACATTTCACGCCGGTAACCCAAACCAGCCATCGCCACTGCTCCCGGTTATTTCTTGCTGCAGGAAGCGTCTTTCTTGGCGCAGGAACCTTCCTTTTTGGAGCAGGCGCTGTCTTTCTTCGAGCAGGCTGCGTCTGACTTTGAGCAGGCGGCCTCTTTCTTCGAACAGGCGCCATCCTTTTTGGAGCAGCTGGCCTCCTTGGTGTCAGTGGCCGATTTCTTGCCGCAGGAACCGGCACCACACTTGCTGTCAGCGGCGTGAGCAGGCAGGGTGGCAGCGGAAGCAAGCACAGACAGAGCCAGTACGGCAGCGGAACGAATATTCATGTAACTCTCCAGGGTTGTGGTTGATTGCGTGCAGTGCATCTGCACACCCTGGTAGTCGCAGCAGGCAGCGGAATCCTGACAGATTTTTTAAAAAAATCTTCAGACGCGCCAAAATGTGAGGGATTTCAGGTGGTTTGGCCGATTCTCGGCTTGCGAAAGCAATCAATGCCCCGTGTGCTCGATGATCCTGCGCGCCATCGACGGCAAATCACTTTTCAAAATAGGTGACGATAGAAAAATAGGCCGGTAACTCTTCGTGCTGACGCATCCATCGGTTCCTGCAACACACGAAAATCATGCCCGGATATTCCTGTATGCCAATTCTGGCGGTGTCATTCTCATCATATTCCGCGTTTATGGCGGCCGCTAGCAACTTGGTCAAGAGCGTGCGAATGATTGATAAATCCAGAGTCCATTCGACGCTGCCGCGTTCCACCATGCGTGCCAGCGCATGACCGGTGATATAAATATCGACAGGCTTGTTCAGAGGGGACTGAATCGTTTTCTTGTTCGAGACGATATAGTGAACCAGATAGAAATAGGAATGCCCACTGTCGCGGGAATGGGCGTGAAATACACGGTAGAACGTCAGCCGCTTCGGGGTGTCTTTGACAATCACCGATATCTCCGCAAGGCTTGGATCCTTGCACAGCGCACGGAAGCGGGTCAGCGGCTTGCGATAAATCGCATCGAGCCGCTTCTCCACCACGTTCATGCGTTGGTGACGCGCTTCAATTTCCTGAGCGGCATTTCTGATGAAGCGTTCTGCCTTGAGCATGGCAGTTCGTTCAGACAGTTGAAGCGCAGGTTTAATAACGATTTCAGCTGATTTCATTTCGTCACCCCTGCCAGGGCAGCGCAGCGACAAAAGCGGAATCCTGGATTCCGTGCTTGTGAGTCCATATGGCAATACTTCGTTTCCGTCCTGTTGGAAGCGGCCAAATTGCCACAATGGGGGTGTTGATTTCAATATGTGTTGTGTAATGACGGCGTCTGGCGTCGCGCTGCGTGTTTGGTCAACCCCGTTTCCTTCTTTGACTGTGGGTAAAGACTTTCACGGTCTACTTCGGGCGATGAGCGGACCTTCATCCTGGCTTGTACTTTTGCCTCACATCTAAAAAACAGACCGCCCTCTGTGTCAGGTTGCTAACACCGAGGATCAGATTAGACCTGCCCACCCACACCTTTAAACTTCTCAACAAACGCCGCGATTTTCTGAAAGACACTTTGTTTCCTGGTCAGATACTGGGGGTTTAGCTTGCTCATCTTGGGCAGGATGCCATCCAGATCAGTGCCATTGTCACTGGCAAACTCCCGCTTGAGTGAGGTGGTGATGTAGCGCCTTGCGGCCTCGGCATTCAAGTTTTCGTCGCTAATCAACTCCTGCGCCTCTCGCTGTTGTTCGGCTTGGGCAAAGCTAAAGAAAGCATCGATCACACTGGCCTTATCACCAATCTGGTCAAGGTCGGTCTGATTAATAAAGTCGACCAGCAAACCCTCCTTGGCGCGGTTGCCCAGGCTGGCACGAATCACCCGGCGTACTTCATCAACCAGGTCTGATTTGCTTTTGGTTTTTTTGTTGTGCTCAAAAATCAGCTCCAGAATGTAATCCAGATTGATTTCCTGTGACTTCAGCAGATCCACTTCAAACACCACATCATCCCAATCAATGGTGGATTTTTCCTTCTCGGCGGACGCTTTCTCCCGGCGCAACCAATCGCGAATGTCGTTATAGGTTGAACGGTAATCCTGGATTTTCCGTTCAGCCGGTATTTTTATCTCTTGCAGCTTCGCCAGATCTTCATCGCTCAAATAGTGCCTGGCCTTGAACGCTTCAACTGCCACCGGGTCGTTCATGTCGATGTCTTGCATGGCCTTCAGGCTGGCGAACTCATCATAGTTCTGCAGCACGCTTTCAACGCGCAAATACTCGCCAAACAGTTTCGCGAAGGCCTTCTTGTCGGATTCTTTTTCAATGGACGAGGGATCAGGAAAGCGCTGCTCCAACTCCCGCACCACATCAACAAAGCCACGTCGCGCTTCACCGGTCAATACATCGGTAAAGCCCTCCAAGTATTCCTTGTAACTCTTCTCTAGCACCACGTTCTTGGTGTTCCTATCACCGAACAACGTGATGGCATCAATAGTCGCCTGTTCCAGATCGCGGAAGGTGACGATGTTTCCGAAGGTTTTTGTGGCGTCTAAAATGCGGTTAGTGCGCGAATAGGCCTGTATCAATCCGTGATAGCGCAAGTTCTTGTCCACGAATAAAGTGTTCAGCGTGGGGGCGTCAAAACCGGTCAGGAACATGCCCACCACAATCAGCAAATCTACTTTTTCTTCTGGCTTAAGTTTAACTCCGTTACTATCTTCACCCTTTACTCGTTTGGCTAGATCGCGGTAGTAGTTTTCAAACCCTTTGCTGTCCACACTAAAGTTGCTTTTGAAAACCGCGTTGTACTCGGCAATGGCAGCACTTAAAAACTCTTTAGCGCTGCTGTTCATGGCAGACACATCAAAGCTCTCGTCCTGAATGTCGCCGATGGCATCCTGCTCCTCGTTGGCAGCGAACGAAAATATGGTGGCCACCCGTAGTGGCTTGTCGCTGTCCTTTTGCAGATCCCTGAAGCATTCGTAGAACAACTTGGCCGCATCCACACTACTAACGGCGAACATGGCGTTGAAGCCCTTGTTTCCCGCGTGCAGGCGGTGGGTTTTCTGCCGGAAGTTGTTCAGGATGTACTGGGTGATCTCGCGGATACGATCGGGGTGTAACAAGGCCTGCCTGTTTTCGGCAGCGCTGAGTTTTTTCTCATCCTGCTCAGTTTCAATGGCCTTGAATTGTGGACGCACATCGTTGTAATCCACCTTGAACTTGAGAACCTTTTCATCGCGGATCGCGTCGGTGATCACGTACGAATGCAGCTCGCGGCCAAACACGCTGGCGGTAGTGTCCGCGCCCAGTGCGTTCTGCGGGAAGATGGGTGTACCGGTGAAGCCAAACTGATAAAAGCGCTTGAACTTCTTCTTTAGGTTCTTTTGCGCCTCGCCAAACTGGCTGCGATGACACTCATCAAAAATAAACACCACCTGCTTGCCGTAGATCGACAGGTCAGTCTCGCTCTTCATCAGGTTGTTGAGCTTCTGGATGGTGGTGACAACGATCTTGTTGTCATCCTTATCCAGGTTGCGTTTGAGGCCCGCCGTGCTGTCCGAACCATTCACGCTGTCCGGTGAAAAGCGCTGGTATTCCTTCATGGTCTGGTAATCCAGATCCTTGCGGTCCACCACGAAGAACACCTTGTCGATGAAATCAAGCTCAGTGGCCAGCCGCGCAGCCTTGAAACTGGTTAGGGTCTTACCCGAGCCGGTGGTGTGCCAAATATAGCCGCCGCTTTCCGTGTTGCTCCAGTTTTTGGCCTGATAGGCACAGTTTATCTTCCGCAGAATGCGCTCGGTGGCGGCAATCTGATAAGGGCGCATCACCAACAGCGTGTTGCTGACATCAAACACCGAATAATGCAGCAGGACATTGAGCAGGGTATTTTTCTGGAAGAAGGTAGCGGTAAAGTCCTTCAAATCCTTGATCAGACTGTTGTCCGCCTTCGCCCAGTTCATGGTGAAGTCGAAGCTGTTCTTATTGCGCGCCGTGGTGTTGGCGAAATAGCGGCTGTCGGTGCCGTTGGAAATCACAAACAACTGCAAATATTTGAACAGGGAATGCTCGCTGTTGAAGCTCTCCTTGCTGTAACGATGCACCTGATTGAAGGCTTCGCGAATCGCCACGCCGCGCTTTTTCAGTTCCACCTGCACCAGCGGCAGGCCATTCACCAGAATCGTCACGTCATAGCGGTTGGCATGCGTACCCGCCTGTTCGAACTGCTTGATCACCTGCACCTTGTTGCGGGCGACGTTTTTCTTGTCCAGCAGGTAGATGTTCTGGATGTGGCCATCGTCAAACACAAAGTCGTGAATATAGTCGTCGTGAATCTTGCGGGTTTTCTCGACGATGCCATCGCTGGGTTTGTCCAGATAGGTTTCGACAAAGCGCAGCCATTCGCCGTCAGCAAACTGCATGTTATTCAGCGCTTGTAGCTGCACGCGCACATTCGCGAGCAAGGCTTCGGGCGTGTTCAGGCCGGGCAGGTATTCATAGCCCTGATTCTGCAAATCCTGAATAAACTCGCGCTCCAGATCGCCTTCGCTTTGGTAGCTTTCGGCCACTTTCCATTCCGGGGCGTATTTATCCAGAACGATGAAGTTATTGGATTCAGCAATGGTTTTGTAATCTGTCACAGGCGAAGCTCCCAATGGCCGGCTTTATCAGAACCGACACGAATAATTTTTCCGGCTTGCTGCAATTTGGCCAGTGCGCGGCCAATGGTGCGCAGATCTTTGCCAATGGCATCGGCCAGTTGCTGGCGTGTCAGCGCCGGGTTGGCGGCCAGCAAGGCAACAATGGCCTCGGGGGTTTTAAGCCCGCTTATATCTATGCCTGCATCAATGCCCGGATTTACAGGGGCATTTGCAAGGGCGTTTACAGGGGCGTTCTGCGCCAGCGTTTGCGCAATCACCGACAACATAAAGTGAATAAAGGGTGTGCTATCGGCTTGCTGGTCGGCCTGTTCAAGCGCCTGGTAGTAACGCTGCTGGTTGTCCTTGATCACGCTTTCCAGCGGCAGGGACAAAAACAACGGATGCCATTTCGACAAAATCAGGGTTTGCCACAAGCGCCCCATACGGCCATTGCCGTCACTGAAGGGGTGAATAAATTCAAATTCGTAATGAAACACGCTGCTGCTGATCAGTGGATGGTCTTTGGTCTGCGCAAGCCAGCGGGTTAGATCAGCCATCAAGCCCGCTACCTGATGGGCTGGAGGCGCTACATGATGCACCACGCCCGCCTTGTGAATGCCCACCGCCTTGCTACGGAACTTGCCCGCACCCACCAGCGTTTCGCCCATCATCAAACCGTGGGCTGCGAGCAAGTGATCCAGGTTGGCGGGATGCAACTCTGGTAGCGCCTCATAGGCGGCAATTGCCCCTTTCACCTCGGCCAGTTCGCGCACACTGCCCAGCACCGGTTTGCCTTCCACAATGGCGGTGATCTGCTCCTCGGTTAAGGTGTTGCCTTCAATGGCCAGCGTGCCGGTAATGGTTTTGATCCGGTTTTGCTTGCGTAATTGCGGCGAGGCATTCAACGCACTGGCATCCAGAGCGCCCACCTGCTGGCTGATGTCAGCCACCAGATTGAGAATGTCGGCGGTAATGGTGAAGGGCGGTTTATAAGTCATCGTTATTCTGATCGCTTTTTTGCAGTTTCTGAAACTTCTTGGGTCGATAACTCGGCGCGCATGTTCATCACCAATACTTTATTAGTCATATTGTCACTCATGCTTTCAGACTCCCTCTTGCTGCCAGAAGCCATGCTCGCTTTTCAGATGATCAAGCAACAATTTGACCATAGCCTTCTCCGCTGGCGTTGGCTCTGCAACCGCCTCGTTAGACAGCGTGCTGTGGCTGGTAAAATTGAGGACCCTGCCCAGATAGAGCTGTTTGTCGTCAGGCAACAGCTCCGACCACTTGGGGTAGCCAAGAAAGCTGGCTGTTTTCTCATAGAGGTTGCGCAGCAAGGTGAAATGAAACCGTTCAACCTTGTTGTCAGCAATCGCCTGCTCGATGGTCTGCTTCAAATGCAGATGATAGGAAAAGCTCTTGTTGGAATCACCATACTTTTCCGTGAGGGCAAAGCTGCCGTCTTCAAACCGCTCCAGCATGTAACAAACTTTGTTGTTCAGCTCATTGAAGAGCACATTGTAAAACAGCGGGCTGTGCGTCGAGACGATGAACTTCAGATCGGATTGGCTGGACTTTATGAGGCCCGCCAGATTGACCGCCAGTTCAATCAAATGGTTGTCATCCAGAGAACTGACAGGATCGTCAATAAACACATATTCCAAGTGATCAAATGCGTTGGTTTCCCGATCGCCCGGTTCGACGACATTGCGAATCGTCACCACCTGATCCAGCAGCGTGTAGAAAACACTCCAGATGAAGTTGCTCTCTTCGCCCCTGGATAGCTTGATGTGGCCGGAACGCTCGTTATCACCGCGCTCCAGGGTGAAGGTGATCTCGTCAAAGTCGGCGCTGAAATGCGGCGTCAGCTTGTCGTTCGCATAGCGCTGGAAATACTTGACTATATTTCCATCTTGCCCAAGGTCCTTAAGCAGAGCGAGCAGCCACTCTGTGTACGAATTTGGCTGAATCTTCAGCTTGTGCTCGGCATCGCCCGCCAGATCGTTATCCCAATAGAAAAGATCTTCGGTAAAGGCGTTGTAGTAGAGAATCTTGCTGCGCGGCAACCCGGACTGATCTGCCACCTCATCGCCTTCGCCGCCGTTGGCTTTGGGTGCAATGAGCTGTTTGAACTCGCGAGAAAGGCGAGTCTTGCCGGTGCCATTGAAGGCATAAATCAGCTGCACCTTCGGAACGGGCTTGGCTTCTTCAACTTCCTTTGTTTTTTCAGGGACAGTTTTTCTGACCGTCTTGGGTGTGCTTAGTTGCAGTGCTATTTCCGTTAGCGTCTTGCTCATATCAGGCTGCTACCTCTTCCGGTTTGGGGAAGCTCAGCAGCAGGTCGCGGTAATATTCGTATTGTTTCTGGCGCAGTTCGATTTCGCGGGGCAGGCCTTCGCTGATGGAGTTGGTCAAGGCATCGAATTTGTCGAGGATGGATACAATGCGGGCTTGTTCGGCAAGTGATTTTTCGGGGTCGCTTGGGAATGGTATTGGGATCAAGACTTTTGCAAATCCATTGATCAGCAATGTGTTGACCTTTGTTCTGGCAACGTACTTTGCTTTCTCGGCTATGAATGATGCTGTTTGCATGCAATAGGAAATGAACTTCGGGTTCATTGAATGGCGAAAGGCGTAGCAGTGGTCGTGAATGGCAACCTTTTCATCACCAAGCCATGCCACAGCCTTGCCTACATCTTCAACGGTCTCCCCAACATCGGTTACTACGACATCGCCCGGCTCTGCATAGCGCAAAGACTCGGCCATATCGCTCCTAACCTGCGATAGCGCATGTGTGGTGAAAACGCCGTAACGCGTGTAAATCTCACCGTAGTGGATAACTTTGATACCATCTTCAACGTAATCAGCCTTGGTAAATCGCTTGCCGCGAATGAATTCGCCAATATCACCCAGCGCCTTCCACTCCACTTCACCCTCTTTAAAACTCAACAACTCGTCGCGATAGTAGTTGTATTGTTTTTTGCGGGTGGTAAGCTCGGTGGTAAGCTCGGCGGTAAGCTCGGTGAAGGCGTCCAGTATGCGGACGATTTCGGCCTGGATTTCCAGCGATTTTTTTGGGTTGTCTGGGCAGGGGATAGGAACTAATCTTTTTTCAATTGAACCTTTGCCAACATGCATCATCGTCGAGCCCGTGCCGTGTTCTTCCTTGATCGCCTTCGTATCCCATTCCAATAAATAATATAGAAATTTTTTACTGATGATGTTTGCGTCTGGAATCACTTTCCAAATATGGTAATGGTATATAACTTTGCCGCCATCCCAAATTTTTGGTCCAAACGATGCAGACCATGCGTACAGAAGATCGCCCGTATCGCAATATTTATCTTCATCAAGCTCTAAGTTTGAGTAGTACCAGTTGCCGTTTGTGAAGAAATTGCCAACCCTCAGAACCGGATACGTGCCTTGGTTTAGCAATTCCGGTTGCTTATAGGCTCGGCCATTTATAAAGCGGCAAACTTCTCCCAGCGCCTTCCACTCCACCTCCACCCCATCCAGCAGCTTATCCAAAAAATTCACACCGCTCATGCCTCCAGCTCCTCACCTTCAATCTCTGCGACGATGGCGTCAATGTCTTTGCGCAACCGATCGATTCTGGCGACGGTGATTTTCAGCTCGGCATTGAGCTGGGCAATGTCTACCACTTCGCGGGTGTCACGGGCTTCGACATAACTGCTCACCGACAGGTTGTAGTCGTTGGCCGCAACCTGCTCGAACGGCACCGACTTCGCAAAGTGATCGACATTGGCCTTGCTGTCGAACACCGCCATGATGTCGTCGATGTGCTTATCCAGCAGCACGTTGTTGTTGGTTTCTTTCTTGAACAGCCCGCTGGCATCAATGAACTGGGTGCTGGTGTCGGTTTTGTGTTTGGACAGCACCAGAATATTCACGGCGATGGTGGTGCCAAAGAACAGATTGGGCGCCAGTGAGATCACGGTTTCCACATAGTTGTTGTCCACCAGATACTGACGGATCTTCTGCTCGGCACCGCCACGATAAAAGATGCCGGGAAAGCAGACGATGGCAGCGCGGCCTTTGGCGGAAAGGTAACTCAGCGCGTGCAGCACAAAGGCAAAGTCGGCCTTGGATTTGGGTGCGAGCACGCCGGCCGGGGCAAAGCGATCATCGTTGATCAGGGTGGGGTCGTCTGAGCCTATCCACTTCACCGAATAGGGCGGGTTGGAGACGATGGCATCGAAAGGTTTGTCACACCCAAAGTGCGGGTTACGCAAGGTATCACCCAGCTGGATGTTGAACTTGTCGTAGTTGATGTTGTGCAGGAACATGTTCATCCGCGCCAGGTTGTAGGTGGTGTGGTTGATCTCCTGGCCGAAGAAACCGTCTTCAATGATGTGCGCATCGAAATGCTTTTTGGCTTGCAGCAGCAGCGAGCCGGAGCCGCAGGCCGGGTCGTAAATCTTGTTGACGCTGGTTTGTTTGTGCATGGCCAGCTGGGCAATCAGCTTGGACACATGCTGCGGTGTGAAAAACTCGCCACCGGATTTGCCGGCGTTCGCTGCGTAGTTGGAGATCAGAAATTCGTAGGCATCGCCGAACAGATCAATGTGGTTGCTATCAAAATCCCCAAAATCCAGCCCGGCCACGCCTTTGAGCACGGCGGCCAGGCGGGTGTTTTTATCTTTTACCGTATTACCGAGGCGGTTGCTGGTGGTGTCGAAGTCGGCAAACAGGCCTTTGATGTCGTGCTCGGAGGGGTAGCCGTTGGCGGATGTTTCAATGGCGGCAAAAATGGTGGCCAGGTCGGTATTCAGGCTTTCGTTGCTGCTGGCACTGGCGGCAACCAGGGCGAACAGCTGGCTGGGGTAGATGAAGTAGCCCTTGGTTTTGATGGCGTCGTCTTTGATGTCCGGGGTGATGACGTCGTCGGAAAGTTCCGCATAGTTGATGCTGTCGTCACCACCTTCGATATAGCTGGCAAAGTTCTCGCTGATAAAGCGGTAGAACAGTGAGCCAAGGACATACTGTTTAAAATCCCAGCCATCCACTGCGCCCCTTACATCATTAGCAATCTGCCAGATCTGGCGTTGCAGTGCGGCGCGCTGTTGGGTACTTGTCATTCTGTTTGTCCTGTTTCATGCGGGGGAGCAGAAGGCCGCTTCTATGATTTGTCTTCGAGCGGACCACAATTTTTAGGTGATTGATTATACAAATAAAAAGCTCTTGGGTGTTTGCCAATAGATCAACCGATCAAATAATCAACCCACCTAACAATACCCACCCCTCCCACCCTGTCAATCCACCCCCCACCCCCCAAAATCCCCCTTTATTTACGCCCCATCTGTCTTTTAGGAGTAACCGGAAAATTTTCCCGGTGCCAATCCTTCTAACTCACTAAAGGAACGACCCATGTCACAAGCAGATTTCGACGCGATGAAGCCCCTATTCTCCGCCATCACCGACGATGCCCTGAGAAAACCCAACATGCCCGTACACATCTACCTGCAGGAGGCGCAGAACCTGCGTGATCGTGCCAACCGCGACAAGGAGGCGTTGCTGGCGGTCGGTTTCGACTGGCCGCTGGTGGAGTCGCTGCCGGCGCGGATCGGTGCATTGCAGTTGGCAGAATCCAATTGGTTTACCGAACGCGACAAGCGCGAGGCCGCGCAATTGCGCTGGTCGCAGGAGGCGCCCGAGGCCTACGCCCTGCGCGATCACCTGCTGCGGTCCATGCGCTATGCCTATCGCAACGATCCGGCGCTGATGGCCAAGGTGCATGAAATCGCCCAGGGCAACAGTCACGCCGACATGCTGCAGGATTTGAGCGACATCGCCACGCTGGGGCGGGATTTTTCCGCGCCGCTGGTGGCCATCAAACTGGATCTGGCGGAGCTGGACCGGGCGCAGGAAAGGGCATCGTCGCTGGGCGAGTTACTGGGTCAGGTGCAAGGTGAAAAGGTCAGCAACAACCAGCCGCTGCTGGTGCGGGATCAGGCATTCACGCTGCTGAAGCAGGCGGTGGACGAGATCCGGGCCTGCGGACAGTATGTGTTCTGGAACAACGAGCGGGTGCGCGAGGAGTATGTCAGCGACTATCAGCGCACGATCCGCCGCAACGCCAGCAGGAAGGGGCAGGATTCCGGTGCTGCCACCGGTGACCAGGCCTGATGTTCGTGGCCAGGTGCCGTTCCTACGGTGTCTGGCCGCTTTCCCCCGCTGCCTCGGGGCGCCCATCCGGTTCAGGGCAGTCTCCATCCGGTTTTCGATGCCTCCCATCTGCTTTTGTACCCTGCCCATCCGCTTTGGCACCCCGTCCATCCGGGTCTTGGGTGCTCCCATCCTGACTTCGGGGCCGTCCATCCCGACTGGCGCGGTGCCCATCCGGTTGATGGCGGCGCCCATCCGCTTTTTCAGTGCTTCCATCCGCTCCGGGACCCGTCCATCCGGGTTTTGACCCGCCCATCCGCCCCTCAGGGTGATCGCTGAAGATCCAGGTACTTCCTGCTCGGGGGCGCCGTTCCATTTTCGGCTTTCTTTTACTTAACCCAGGTGCACGGTTATGCTGACTGCTCTTACTTATCGAACACAAAGGCTGCCGATGCACAGCACTGCAACCTTGTTTGTTTTCAATCAGCGATAACTTCCGTCAAAAACAAAAAGGGGCAATTGAATGAGTCATTCTTTCTATCTGAAATCCATTTCCTACCTGGACGCCGGCAAGGTCATCGCGGCCACCGGGTTTAACGATATACGTTTTGTCCAAGGCTACCCGCAACCCCAGGACAATGCCTGGCCCCAGGGTTTCACTTATGTTTATCGGGACAATGTTTCGGTGCGGGCGCTGGAAGTGGATTTCAGTAATGCCGAGCTTCAGATCCGGATTTTTGCCGCCAGCTCGCCGGATGACTATCGCCTGGCACTCAAGCTGGTGGAAGCGGTGGCCACTTTGTGCAATGCGAACATCGAACCGGAAGACAATGACGAGATGACGCTGGAACAATTCCAGCAAGCCTATGGCGAGGAATGGTTGAAGGAGCATTGCAAAAGCAATCTGTCGGCGGTGCTGCAGTCCTATACCCGCAACCCCGAGTCCGCCATCAAAATATCGGGCGCAAACCGCACCATGGAGTTGGGCAAGCGAGTGTTTGGCCAGCTGGTGAAAGACAAATCCCGCGTGGCGCAGGAATTCTTTGCCCGCATGAAGAAGCTCAACTATTTCGAGAACGAGGATGTGTACCAGGCCACCATCATTGTGCTGGGAAACAAGCAGGATGATCGCAGGGTTCGGCTGTGCACTTATTCTGAAGGGGTTCCCACGGTGTTCTGGGACAAAAACACCCTGATCACGCTGGTAAGCAATACGGGCCTGACGGACAAGGACGACGGCCAGCAAATATATGTGCCGCTCAGCAAGCTGCCCGACCTGATTGGCGACAGGGCCCAATGGTTAAGCGAGGATGTGCTGTTTGCACCCGGTTTGAGCGGTGATGAATGGCAACAACTGGAACAGCACGCCGCCGAGATTTCCGTGAGCGATATGTTTGAATATGGCTTCGACCCGCAAAATGATCCCTTTGCCGAGAAAAGCCGGAAGGTGAAGGGCGACCCACTGAGCGACGACGATATCAAATTGCTGGCATACGCCCCGATCGCCGTGTTCTGCGTCGTGGCAGCAGCAGATGGCAACATTGACAAAAAGGAGGTGAAGGCGTTTCAGGTAGAGTTACTGAAAGGCTTCATCATCGAAAGCGAACTGATGCAGAAAATCATGGCGCACGTGATCTCCGATTTTGAGTCGATGATTACCCGCTTTCTCAAGCAGGAAGTGAACGCCAGGGAAATAATGGAGCAGATCCTGCAGTTACTGGATGGCAAGCTGGAAGCGGATGAAGCCCGCAAATTCAAGCTTTCCATGCTGAGTATCGGCAAATCCGTGGCCGAAGCGTCCGGCGGCTTCCTGGGCATGTTCGGCAGCAAAATCAGCAAGGAAGAAAAGCGCGCGCTGGCGGGGCTCGCCCAGTTCTTAGGGTTGGCAGGGGAAGAATAAGGCAAGGCAGCCGGACCGGTTTCCAATCCGTGTCCGGCTGATTTTCCTGGCTGCCAGCCCGTCGCTCTCAAGCCAGCTTTTCCACCACCTTCCCTCTCTCACCCCACCCCAGCACCGTCATCAGAAAACACGGCAGAAACGTCAGCGTGATAACGGTGGAGCACAGCAGCCCTGCCAACACCACAATCCCCACGCCGCGATAGAGTTCGGTGCCGGCGCCGGGGATCAGCACCAGCGGCGCCAGTCCAAAGACCGTGGTGAAGGTGGACATCAGGATCGGGCGCAGGCGCACGGACACGGCCTGCAGCACGGCGTCCTTCACGCTGACGCCGGCCTTGCGCAGATTGGTGCGGGTCTGATCCACGATCAGGATCGGATTGTTCACCACCGTGCCCAGCAGAATCAGAAAACCCAGCATGGTGATCATGTCGAAGGGCTGGCGGATGCCAGGCAATCCCAGCAGCGCCAGCAGATCGAATGAACCGTTCACCGCGATCAGTCCCGCCAGCCCGCCCGCCAGCCCCAGCGGCACGGTGGTGAGGATGATGAGCGGATAACCCCAGTGCTGGAAGATGGCCACCAGCAGCAGATAGATGAGCAGCAGCGCCACGGCGAAATTGCCGGACAACGCAGCGCGGGTGGCATCGAGTTGATCGGCGGCGCCCGAGATGTCCAGGGTCACGCCGCTGGCCACTTCG
>JAGUVW010000068.1 GCA_020062665.1 Pseudomonadales bacterium | reverse complement strand
GGCTGGCTTGGCGGCGGCCGGTTTTGCGGCCTTGGGAGCAGCAGGCTTGGCTTCAGCTTTCACTTCGGCAACCACCGGCTTGGCGGCGGGCTTGGCTTCAGCCTTGGGCGCTTTCGGGGCCTTGGCTGCTTTGGGAGCTTTTGCGGGTTTGGCGGCTTTCACCTTGGGTGCTTTCGCCGGCTTTGCGGCTTTCACTTTTGGGGCCTTGGGCGCTTTTGCAGCTTTGGGAGCGGCCGCTTTCTTGGCTTTGGCGGCTTTTTTCGGGGCAGCCTTTTTGGCTTTCTTGGCGCCAGCCTTTTTGGTTGCGGCCTGCTTCTTGGCTTCAGCCTTGGCTTTGGCGGCGGCTTTCTTTGCGCCTGCTGCAGCTTTCTTGGCTTCGGTTTTGGCTTTTACAGCGGCTTTTTTCGCAGCCGCTTTTTCTGTCTTGTCGATGTCTTTCTTCACAGCACTGGCAGCCTTCGCAACTTTCTTGGCGTTGGCAGCAGCGCGTTTGGCAGCAGCGTCAGCCAACTGGGCTTTGGCCAGCTGAGCTTTGGCGGTCGCAACGGCGGCAGCAGTTTTCGCGTCGGATTTTTTCTTGGCGGCAGCCATGGCCTTGTCCAGCGCACCTTTGGCAGCAGCAGCGGCCTTGGCGGCATCGGCAGCGGCTTTATCGAGTGCTTTGTGGAGTTCGGCTTGCAGTTTGGCAATCTGGGCGGACAGGTTTGCTACCGGATCTTTCTTGGCGGCTTTGGGTTTTACCGCGGCTTTTTTGGCTGCCATGTTCATCGCTCCTCAGCTGATTTGTTGGCACAGTCGCTAGCAATTATACGAGTTGTTTCGACAATATCTACTTACTTGTGATAGCGCGGCCACATTTAGACGCAAAAAAGCATCCGGCGATGCTACCGAGTGTGCCGGTTTCTGCTACCATCGGCCCGTCATTTCAACAATAAACACTGCAATATCGGATTCGCTGCGGCTGGCTTTCAATGTACGCACGTTACCAGACATGCTGTCAGGTGCATCAGCCCCGCTTTCCGCCAAGCAGTTCTAACGGAGGAACTATGAAAAAGTGGGTTTTCGTGGCCATGTGCGCAGCACTGGTTGCATGCAAGAACGAAGAAGCGGGGAGCGCCAGTGTGAATACCGATGCAAAGGCTGAAGAGAAGGCTGCAACCGCCTTCAAAAACGAAGATCAGAAGGCGAGTTACGCCATTGGTCTGCGCATGGGTGAAGGCTTTGCCCGCGACCTGGGCGAGATCGATCTGGAGATGTACTACAAGGGTGTGCAGGATGGCTTCAAGGGCAGCGCGCCGCGCCTGACACCGGAAGAAGTCGTGGCCACCATGCAGGCTCTGCAGGCGCGCAAGATGGAAGAACAGCAGCAGGCGATGGCCAAGGCTGCCGACGAAAACAAGACCGCCAGCGAAGCCTTCCTGGCCCAGAACAAAGCGCGCAAGGAAGTCACCACCACTGCCAGCGGTCTGCAGTACGAAGTGATCAAGAAGGGTTCCGGTGAAGTGCCTGATGCGGATGACAAGGTCAACGTTCACTATCACGGCACCCTGCCCGATGGCACTGTGTTCGACAGCTCCGTGGAGCGTGGCGAGCCCATTTCCTTCGCGGTGAACGGCGTGATCAAGGGCTGGACCGAAGCGCTGCAGCTGATGCACGTGGGCGACAAGTGGAAGCTCTATATTCCTGCGGATCTGGCTTATGGTGCCCGTGGCGCCGGCCCGAAAATCGGCCCCAACCAGGCGCTGGTATTCGATGTGGAACTGCTGGGTGTAGAAAAAGTTAACTAAGTGCGTTTGTTTCAAGCACGACCAAGAGGCGGCCCCGGTGCCGCCTTTTTATTTTCCTGAACGGCTGTGAAGTCTCGAAGTGAACATTTATTACCGACTCAGCCGGCCTGATATCAGAACCAGACCAGCTGCTTCTGGTACACAAACTCCTTCGCGTCGAACCATTTGTTGCGCGCATTGAACTTGCCGATCACCCGGTCACGGGTGCGACTGATTTCCGCTTCCAGATCGTGACAGCGACGCTGGGACTCCAGCTGCGTCAATTCCTGGTGTACTTCTTCCGCCATCTTGATGGCGTACTGGCGATGAATGTCCTCGTGACTGGACACCATGCGCACGTAGCGATCCCAGTTCTCTGCCAGCAGCGGATCGGCTTCCCATTTGTTTTCCCAGTGGGGCAGGCGGATGGTGATCTTCAGGTGTGGGCGCACATCGCGCAGGCTGCATTTCTGGAACCCGCCTTCAATGGTGTAGTGCAACTTCAGCTCCCACTCGGTGGTGGCGACATTCACCGCGTGCTGGCCTGCCACCTGGGTAAGGCCATTAGGTGAGCCGGCGATGATCCTGTTCCAGATTTCCTTTTGCGAGCGAGCGTGAAAGCGGTAGTAGACGGTTTGCTCCTCGATGACGGGGCTGGCGTGTCCGCTGCGCGGCAGCGGGAATAAGCAAAGCAAAGCGACACAGACAAGCAGACGCAACGGCATGACGACCTATCAGGTTGGCGGATCGGAAAGGGCGCCTGGCGGCCGCCCCGGTTCAGGCTGTCATGATACACAAAGCATCGGCAGGGCGGGATTTACGGTTTGGCCTGCCACAGGTTGACCAGGCCATTCGAGAACACGCCGAGGAATTGTCCCGGTTCGCGGGTGTAGGCTACGTCCACCACCACCAGGCCTGAGCGCTTCCAGAAATAGGGCGGATCGGCGCGCCAGTCCTGCAGATTCTTGCCGCTGCCAACATCCCACAGCACCATGCGGCGGGCGGTGAATCCGGTCAGCAGGGTTTTGTTGTCATCGGCAAAGCGGGCGCAGGTGATGGTGGTGCGGCGATAACCGATGGTGGTGATCTCCTTGCCGGTGCCGACCTCCCAGATCTTGCCATGGCCATAATACAGGGCGCCGAAAACATATTTTCCGTCGCGGGAAAGCGCCACCGCGCTGATGTCGTCACCCATGCGATAGGCGAAGGTTTCCTTGCCCTGCGCCAGATCCCACACTTTCACGATACCGTCTTCGGCACCGGTCACGCCGACACGGCCATCGGCACTGATGCTCACCGTGTTCACCTTGCCGGCATGGCTCAGGGTTTTCAGAATCTGGTTGGTGGCGACATCAATATACAGCACGTTGTAATTGGCCATCCCCACCAGCGCATAACGGCCGCCGTCCGACAGCGCCAGTGCCTGCACCCCCCCGTCCACGGGCCAGAAGCCACCGGGTTTGCCCGATGCCACACTCCACAGCACCATGCGCTTCTTTTCCGCGGTGAGGACGAAGCGGGAATCCGTCGAGAATGTACTGGCCGCCAGTTCAGAAAAGGCGCCCTGGGTATGATTCCAGTTATACAGACGCTCGCCATCCTGCAGACGCCACAAGCTGCCGCCGTGCTCGATGGCACCCACCGTCACATATTCCCCGTTAGGACTCAGGGATGCGCTGTAGGCACCACTGACGGCAGTTTCCCACTGGCGCACAGGTTGATCACCGCAGGCGCTCAACCACAGGCACAGAACCAACAATAACAATCGGCGATCCATTCGCAGTTCCGGTCGGGTATGTCAAAACGGATATGAAAAAGATATCTGATATGAAAATCAGTGTAGTCGATTCAGCAGTGGGCAAGGAATAAAAAGGCGGGAACGGAACGGGCTGCGCAGCGGCAGCCCGTGTTGGCGGGATCAGGCTACCAGTTCGCGGTGACAGTCGTGCAGTGACGCGATGAGCTGATCTTCCAGCTCGAAGCGCTCTACCATCACCAGGCCCAGCGCATTGAGATCGCGCGCCAGGGTCTTCATGGATTTTTCACACAGTTCCACCGTGGCATAGCGATCATTGAATTCAAGTGCCAAGGTCGTGGATTTTTCGATTTCCGGAATGACGCGGCCGATCAGATCCTGGTAATCGTCATTGAATTCTTCCGCCTCGCGCATCAGCCGGTCGTAGATTTCGAAGTGGCCGGCAGACACGTAGTCGATCAGCACCTGGCACAGGGCCTGGACTTTCACGGCGATTGGGGTGTCTTGCGGGGTGAACTCCTTCAGGCCATCGACTTTGCAGTAGAGCACGATCAGCTCCTGCCGCTCCTTGAGCCAATGCTTGATGAGCTTGTCGACAGTTCCCCACTGTTCAATAGGGTTGGAAGTTTTGGTCAGCATGATAACTATTCCTTTTCGAGTCTGTTGTTTGCAGGGATCAAAGCGCAGAGCGCTGTTACCTTTTTACACAACGGACACGGTGAAAACCGCGCCATATCAGGGTTGCAAGAATGCAAAGTTTTTAAATTGTAAGTGGCTGAGGTTACACGTAAATGCATCCTCGCCGCCGCAGCGTCATGGAAATGACAGCGTGCGGACTATCGAGAATATGCAAATTCAACAGGAGCGACAAGGTGCGGGTGCGCCAGCAAAAAAGCGCAATTCAGGTTGACAAAAAGCAAGGCATTGACTGGTGTGGGTCAAACGCAGAACGTGGATGACAAAGCACCAGTCATAAGGAATTTTTAGAAAAACATGTTCTAAAAATGCAGGAAACTTTTTTGTGAATCAGTCCTGTTTGCGCAGGATCTGCAGCAGGGAAAGCAGTGCAAAACCAATGAAAACCAGCAAGGTTTGCGCGGGGATCGAGAGTCCCATGAAGGTCCATTGCACTTCGGCGCACTCACCGGCACTGGTCATGATGGTGCGAATGGTTTCGCCGAGTGGAAAGGTTTCGAGCATGTATTCCAGCCCCGGTGTGCACTCGGGCAACTGATCTTTCGGCAGGCTCTGTAACCAAAGGTGACGCCAGCACACGGCGATGCCCAGGCCGCTGAACAGCAATGCAAGCCCCGCAAAAATGCGTTGCCCCAGGCGTTTTGGGTTGAAGATCAGTGCCAGCAGGAAAATCACGCCGATCACCGCCACAATCGCGCGATCGATCAGACACAGGGGACAGGCTTCGAGCCCCAGATGACGTTCCATGTAGAAGTAGGCGATGGAGAGGGAGACGATGGCACCTGCCACACCAGCGGCATTGCACAGACGGGAAGCGGGTAACGTCATAAAGAGTCGGTCTGCTCAGCGGTAGAATCGGGGCCGATTATAAACGCAATCGGCCACTGTGACCTGACGATAGACCCGCGAATTCCGTAAAAATTCAGTTCTGGATCAGGCGATCGCGCAATCGCTTTCCATGTTCTGCGCGTAATGAGCCTGGGAGCGACCGTCACTCCAGCCTGCTTCCCAGGCGGCGGCGATCACGTCGGATTTATACGGACAGGAATCCTGGGGTTCTCCACTCAAGCCAAACATGTAGCCTTGGCGATACGCCTTGTTGAGTGTTTCGATACTCCAGTTCTGATTGTCCATTTCTTTGAATGTCATTGGCCCCTTGCCTCTTGCGGTAGCGACAGTGGTGACTGTTTAACGTCGATGCCCCGGCTGCTGTTCCAGGCTACTACTGGCTTCCCTTACAACAGCTTGAAAATGTGGCATCTGAAATCAAGAGTAGCAGTGAATTCGAGGAAGTCATGCTAACTCGTTGATTTTTTGCTGCCAAACCGCGCAAACATTCAGGGTGAAATGTAAAAATTCATTGCAGATCAGCACGTTAGTGCCCAATGAATGGAGGTTCCCCGATCAACTTGGTGCTAGCACCCAACGGTGGGCGCAAAGAAGTCCTCAAGATACTGCTCAAAGCTGACGTTGTCACTGGATTCCAGACGAAGCTGCTCTTCCAGAGAGCGCCGCGCTTCGTGCAGGAAGGGCACGCACTCTTCCGGCGACAGCGGCTGGTTGCGGAAGAACTTTTCCTGCTCCAGCGCGCAGTGCATGGCGAACTGGAAAAAGGATTGATCCCGTTCACTCAGATGGCGCAGCACCCGCGCGGATGGCGTCAGGTTCGGGTCGCGCAGTTTTTCCATCTGTTGCTGCACCACCTTGCTGTGGGCGTTGTGCTGATAGGCGTGATCGAGCAGGCGCGCCACCGGCAGCATATTGTCCAGATGCTCCTGTGCCCATTGGCGGAACGGACGCTTGTTGCATTTGGAACTGAGTTTCAGCTCCGGGTTGCGGCCCTGGGTGACGATGGTCTGCAGATTCTGCGAATTGCAGGTTTTCTCTTCGTCGTCGATGGGCGGGCTGTCCTGCAGCATGCAATACAGTGCGAACACGTCGAGGAACATCATCTGGGATTCGTTGATGCCCATCGGTGTGAACGGATCCAGATCCACGCAGCGCAGTTCCACATATTCCACGCCACGGGATGCCAGCGCGCAGGTGGGACGCTCGCCGCGGCGAGTGACGCGCTTGGGCCGGATACTGCTGTAGAACTCGTTTTCGATCTGCAGGATGTTGGTGTTCAGCTGCTGGTATTCGCCGTTCTTGATGACACCGAGTTTTTCGTACTCGCTGTAAGGTGTGCGGATGGCGTGCTGCAGCGAGCGCACATATTCCGGCAGTGAATTGTAGGAAACGTTGAGGCCGCTCTGCGCATCGTTGTGATAACCCAGGTCGCTCATGCGCAGCGATGTGCCATAGCGGGTGAACAGGGTGTGCTTGTTGAGGGCTTCCAGCTTGTGCTGACGCCCCTGCAGAAAACTGGAACACACCGCAGGCGACGCGCCATACAGATACACCACCAGCCCCACGTTGCGGAGGAAATTGCGGATCAGGCCGAAATACTGTTCCGAGATGAAGGTCTGCAGATTCTGCTCGCTGCGCTGCTGCGTGTGGTACATCTGCCAGAAATTTTCCGGAATCGACCAGTTGTAGTGAATGCCGGCGATGGTCTGCATGTAGCGGCCGTAGCGGTGCCACAGGCCATGACGGTACACGTGTTTCATGCGGCCGGAATTCGAGGTGCCGTATTCTGCAATCGGAATGCTCAGTTCATCCCCCAGCAGGCAGGGCATGCTGTTCACCCAGATTTTTTCCTCGCCCAGATGCTGGTAGGTGAAACGGTGAATGTCGCTGAGAAAACGCAGGGGGCGCTGCAGATCCTGAAAGGCCGGCGTGATGAATTCCAGCAGTGCCTCGGAATAGTCGGTGGTGATCCACTTGTGGGTGAGTGCAGAGCCCAGGGTTTCGGGATGGCGGGCCTGGGACAAGTTGCCATCTGGCGTGATGCGCAGGCTTTCCTTTTCGATGCCGCGCTTGATGGTGGTCAGGGTGTGGTGCAGTCCGGAATCCCGAATGGATTCCAGTCGTTGCAGTAGGGTGTTGGTCACGCAGCGTTCCTGGGCGAATGTGGGGCTGTCCGGATTATGCGTGAACCCGTTGGGGTTGCAAATGGTTAATAGTGACGAGGGGCGGCGATGTGCGCACCCCTGTCACGGTGTTGCCGGTCACTTTTTGCGGCGCAGTGCAGCCAGGCCTGCCAGTGCGGAACCGAGCAGCCAGAGACTTGCGGGCAGCGGCACCGGCGAAATGGCGGCGTCGAAGCTGGTGACCTGATTCGGACCGGAGTGATTGATCTGCGCCAGAATCGTCAGCGAAAACGGTGCGCCACCATACACGCTGGCCAGGATGTCGTTCGAGTAGGAATAGTTGCCGGGCGAGGCAGTGAAGCTGTCGGTGGCAAATGCGTTGCCGCCGAAAGCCGCATTGCCAGCATCATGCAGGAACGAAAAGTTGACCGAGCCCTGGGTGGTACCGCCGTAGCTGGCCACGTAGGACTGTGAAGCCTGGTTGAAATCCGTGTCGCTGATGGCCACCAGCAGTGTGCCGGCAGAGCCGCTGACGTTGATGCTGTTCAGATCCAGCTGACCCGGTCCGATCAGCGGCTTGCTGATGCCGGTGGTGACGTTGACGGTGAACGCACCGACCACACCGCTGAACGTAATGACGCCATTGACGCCGTTGAGATCGCCACCGGTGCCATCAAAGATGGTGATGGCAGGTGCCGCGTCATTGGGATCATCCAGTGTCATGACGAAGGCCGCGTTGGCCGATGAGGTGAGCGTGGTGCCGAGCAGTAGCGACGCGCCGAGCAGGGCGTGCTTGTTTATCCGCGGGTGCATGTGCCAGAACTCCTGTAGAGGGTGATCTTCAAGCGAAGGTGAAAGCAGTGTTTCGATATTCCCCGACACCGGAGTCTGGCGTGGGTTTGTGTCGGAACCCTGATGCGGAAGTGAATTATTTCTTGCAGCTGTGTGAAGCGGGGGAAATATGACAGGGGGATGAATGCAGGAGGGGCGCATTGCGCGCCCCTCTGTGTGCGGTTACTTCCTGTCCTTCAGCGATTTCGCATTGGCGAACAGATCGGCGAAAGTGCCGGACTTGCCGGGCGGATTGGCGGGGCCTTTGCCGCCTCCCTGGCCACCGGGTTTGCCACCCTGGGGTTTGCCGCCACCTTTCTGTTCCACATGCTTGCCGAACTTGTTGGTGGTGGGGCGCTTGCCGTCGATCTTCTCGCCCGCCGCTTCGTCCAGCTTCATGCTCAGGCTGATGCGCTTGCGCGGCAGGTCGATCTCGATCACCTTCACCTGCACGATGTCGCCGGCCTTCACTACCTCGCGCGGATCGGCGATATAGGTGTTCGACAGCAGCGAGATATGCACCAGACCATCCTGATGCACGCCGATGTCCACGAACGCGCCGAAGTTGGTGACGTTGGTGACCACGCCTTCCAGGATCATGCCCGGCTTCAGGTCGTCCATGGTCTCGACGCCTTCCTTGAATTCTGCGGTTTTGAATTCAGGGCGCGGGTCGCGGCCGGGTTTTTCCAGTTCCTTCAGAATGTCGGTGACAGTAGGCAGACCGAATTTGTCATCCACGTAATCATTGGCGGCGAGGCGCTTCAGGAAGCCCACATCGCCGATCACCTGAATTACCTGACGCTCGTTCTTCTGCGCGATTTTTTCCACGATGGGATAGGCTTCCGGGTGCACGGCGGAACGATCCAGCGGATTACTGCCGTTCATGATGCGCAGGAAGCCTGCGGACTGTTCGAAGGTTTTGTCACCCAGACGCGGCACCTGCTTGAGTGCGTCGCGGCTGGCGAACTGGCCGTTGGCGTTGCGGAAATTCACGATGTTGCCGGCGATGGTTTTGTTCAGGCCGGAAATGCGCGCCAGCAGTGCTTCGGATGCGGTGTTCACGTCCACGCCCACGGCGTTTACGCAGTCTTCCACCACCGCGTCCAGGCTGCGGGCCAGCTGGGCTTGCGATACGTCGTGCTGGTACTGGCCCACGCCGATGGATTTGGGATCGATCTTCACCAGTTCGGCGAGCGGGTCCTGCAGGCGACGGGCAATCGACACGGCGCCGCGGTAAGAAACGTCCAGCTTGGGGAATTCTTTCGCCGCCAGTTCCGAGGCGGAATACACCGACGCGCCGGCCTCGCTCACCACGATCTTCTGCACTTTCAGTTCGGGATGTTTCTTGATGAGTTCTGCTGCCAGCTTGTCGGTTTCCCGCGACGCGGTGCCGTTGCCGATGGCGATCAGCTCCACGTTGTGTTTCTTCACCAGATGGGCCAGCACTTTCACTGACTCATCCCACTGGTTGCGCGGCTCGTGGGGGAAGATGGCGCCGTGATCCACCAGCTGGCCGGTGGCATCCACCACCGCCACCTTCACGCCGGTGCGCAGGCCGGGGTCGAGGCCCATGGTGGCGCGGGGGCCGGCAGGCGCGGCCATCAGCAGATCCTTCAGGTTCATGGCGAACACCTTGATGGCTTCGGCTTCGGCCTTTTCGCGCAGTTCGCCCAGCAGATCGGTTTCCAGGTGCGTCAGCAGTTTGATTTTCCAGGTCCAGCGCACCACTTCCTGCAGCCACTTGTCGGCGGGGCGGCCGTTGTCGCGGATATCGAATTGCTGCGCGATCATGTCCTCGCAGGGATGACGGGATGCTTCATCGTCCTGCTCGATGGTGATGCTGGCCTGCAGGATGCCTTCGTTGCGGCCGCGGAAAATCGCCAGGGCGCGGTGCGACGGCGCGGATTTCAGCGGTTCCTTGTGATCGAAATAATCGCGGAATTTGGCGCCGGCTTCTTCCTTGCCTTCCACCAGTTTGGCGGTGAGGATGCCCTGGCTGAACAGGAAGCTGCGCAGCTTGCCCAGCAGGTTGGCGTCTTCGCCGAATTGTTCCATCAGAATGTATTTGGCGCCTTCCAGCGCAGCTTTCACATCCGCCACGCCTTTTTCCGCGTCGATGAATTTCTCGGCTTCTTTTTCCGGATGCAGTTCCGGATTCTGGAACAGGGATTGCGCCAGCGGATCGAGGCCGGCCTCGCGGGCGATCATGGCCTTGGTGCGGCGCTTGGGCTTGTAGGGCAGGTAGAGGTCTTCGAGGCGGGTCTTGGTGTCGGCTTCGTTGATCGCCGCTTCCAGTTCCGGCGTCATCTTGTCCTGCTCGCGGATGCTTTTCAGGATCGCTTCGCGCCGTTCTTCCATCTCGCGAAGATAGCGCAGGCGTTCTTCCAGATTGCGCAGTTGCGTGTCGTCGAGCCCGCCGGTGGCTTCCTTCCGGTAGCGGGCGATGAAGGGAACAGTGGCGCCTTCGTCCAGCAGGGCAACGGCGGCTTTCACCTGAGCGGGGTTCACGCCCAGCTCCTGGGCAATCAGGTTGGCGATATTGATCATGTTGTGTGCGTTCTCGTTAGGACTACCGGAGGGAGGGCGGGATTATAAACCGGGGTGGGTCGGGTGGGTATTGGGGGAAAGGTATAGCAGGTTGATTATTTTGTGAACTTGAACCGGGTGTTTTAGAAGATGTTTGCACGCTAGGATGGGCGCTTCGTCCAGATTGCGGAAATCGCCCATGTCATCCATCACCATTTCCAGCCAGTTCGATGCTGGCGCCATTGACGTTGTCAGCCTGACCGATCCCCGGAATATCCAGCTGCGGTTGCGGCCCGATGTGGCGGCGCCGTTTGCGCAATGGTTTTACTTTCGCCTGCAGGGTGCACGCGGGCAGGCGTTGCGGCTGGTGTTTCTGGACATGGATAAAACCGCCTACCCGAAGGGGTGGGAAAACTACGGCATGGTGGTGAGCTACGACCGTCAGGACTGGTTTCGCGTGTCGACGCATTTCGACGGCAAAACCCTGCAGGTGGACTTCACGCCCGAGAGCAACGATGTCTGGTGCGCGTACTTCGAGCCCTATTCCCACGAACGCCATCTCGACTTTGTTGCCTGGTGCGGTAATGACGAAAATGTCGAAACGGAAGCGTTGGGTGTATCGGTGGAAGGTCGCGATCTCACGCTGCTGAAAATCACTTCGCCAACCTCAAAAATCCCGCTGGCTGCGCGCAAGAAAATCTGGCTGATCGCGCGCCAGCACCCTGGTGAAAGCATGGCAGAGTGGGCGGCGGAAGGTTTTGTGGAACGCCTGCTCGACAAGGCGGACTCGCTGAGTCAGGCGTTGCTGGAAAAGTGCGTATTCCATGTGGTGCCGCGCATGAATCCCGATGGCGCCGTGCACGGCAACCTGCGCACCAATGCCAACGGCGTCGATCTGAATCGTGAATGGGAAAATCCCTCGCCGGAACGCAGCCCCGAAGTGTTTCTGGTGCGGCAGAAAATGCAGGCGCTGGGCGTAGATCTGTTTATCGACGCCCACGGCGACGAATCGATTCCCTACAACTTTGCCGCCGGCAGTGAAGGCACGCCCAGTTACGACGAACACCTCGCCGTGCAGGACGACGCGTTCCGGCAAGCCTGGCTGGCAGCGTGCCCGGATTTTCAGACCGAATACGGTTACCCGAAAAGAGCACCCGGCCAGGCCAATCTGAAAATGGCGACGGCCTGGGTCGGCAATCATTTCCGCTGCCTGGCGTTCACCGTGGAAATGCCGTTCAAGGATAATGCTGCGCGGCCGGATGCGGTGACCGGCTGGAATGGCGAACGCAGCAAGGCACTGGGCGCGTCGCTGCGAGTGCCGATGTGGGCGGTGCTGGAGCGACTCCGTGTCACCCCCCAAACTGCATCAGCCCGGCCCGGATAATGGTGGAAATCTCGTCGAACGCTTTCTCCTTGCCGACATGGCCGGGTTCCGACAGCGACATCGCTGCTTCCGTCAGGGCGGCCACCGCCATCCGGGCGATCAGCAGGCGGGTTTCCGGCTGCAGGTGCGGCAACAGGGACACCAGCACCTCGATGGCCTGACGCACCACCGGTGAATGAGCCCACCGTTCGCGCCCAAGAATCACCGGAGCATCCACCAGCACAATCTGGCGGAAGGCCGGGTCGCGGCCGAACTGCATGAAGGCTTCCCAGTAATCCGCCAGCGATTCCGCGCCGTTCTGCCCGGATTGCACCTGCTGCAGGGCCTCGAACAACTGCGTCTCCATCCGCTCCGTCACCGCCTGGAACAGGTTCTTCTTGCTGCTGTAGTAGTGGTAGATCGGACGAATGGTGGTGCCGCTGATCTCGGCGATTTCCTCCAGCGACGTGGCCTGATAGCCGCGGGTGCCGAACAGGGCGCAGGCGTTCTCCAGCACGGTACTGCGGGTAGCGTCCCGCCGCTGCTGCTGGGTTCTCGGTTTGACTGCCATGAATCCTCCAAACGCCGTTTTCGGCAACATATGTAACCTGGTTACATATTTATGTAGTCAGCCTACATAATTTGTGCAATGATAATGCAAAAATAACAAGAAGGCAGGCAGGCCGCAGGGCCCGCACGTGATTACAAGGGAAAATCCCCGCTCAAAACCCACCCCTGTTACACCGGGTACAGGCTGCACGTCACCATCTTCCACACGCGACGATGGGCTGGCTTTCATCGCCTGGGGATTCTTGTTGTCGCGCCGATTGTAACGGCATCCCTGCGCCACCTGAGAAGGAGTGCAGATGTATCACCGTTACCGCAAGCCCATAACAGCGCCGCTGGCCGGCAGCCTGTGCGCACTTCTGGGTGCCACCGCCGCTGATCCCGCACTGGCCGTGCTCACCGACAGCCTCACCGTGGGCAATGCCAAGGCCATTGCCCTGGGGCATGCCGTTACCGCCGATCCGCCGGGTATCGATTCGATCCATTTCAACCCAGCCGGCCTGGCGGCGCTGGACGGGCGCCAGTTTCACCTCAAGGTGGTGGCCGGCACCTTTGCCATCGACATGGAATTCGGCGACTACGATCCGCAAACCGCCGCCACCATCGAGGGCTACACGAGCCAGGGCTACTACGACGACAGTTACTACTTCAACGACGCCTACCAAAGCGAAAGCACCACCGAAGGCGCGTCGCTGATGCTGCCCTTCTTCGGCATGACCGACATACCCGTGCTGCTGGCGCCGCTGGGGGGTGCGTCCTATTCGCCGCCGGGCAGCAACATCACCTTCGCCACCAACGTGTACTCGCCGATGATGGTGGGTTTCTACCGCGCCGACGATGATCCCGGCCGCTGGATCGGCCAGCGCATGTCGTTCATGCAGATCACCTACTTTTCCCCCAGCTTTGCCTACCGGATCAGCGACGAATTCTCGTTTGGCGCCGCCATGACTTTCAACTACGGCGGTGTGGGATTCGAACTGCCGTTTCGCGGCGGCAATCCCAGCATTTTCGGCCTAGGGGAATTGCAGGCCACCACGCTCGACTGCGCGAATGCAGATCCCGGCAATCCACGCCCCACGGATTTTCTCTGCGGCGGCACCTTCTCGCCTTATGAAGAACTGGGCTATCTGGCGATGGAAGTGGAAACGCCGATGGCGATCGGCTTCAACGTTGGCATGTTGTGGCAACCCACCGAGTGGCTGTCCTTTGGCGTGAGTTATGTCGCGCCGATTCCAATGACGCTGGAAGGTGAATTCACCTGGACCAGCTCGGACAGCTGGCTGAGCGTTGTGGTGCCGCTGGCCCAGAGCAACCTGTATGGCAGCCTGGAAAGTCTGGTGCAGGCGTTGGGCTATAGCCTGCCGGACACCTCCACCATCACGTCGGGCGATGCCACCCTCAACATCGAAATGCCGGCACTGTGGAATTTCGGCACCAGCATCAAGGTAACGCAAAACTTCAAGCTCAACGTGGATTACAAATACGCCGGCTGGTCATCCTGGGAAGATCTGCCGCTGGAATTCTCGAAACCCATCAACTTTCTGCGCCTGGCGGAATTCGTGGGCGAATCCACCCGCACGTCGCTGGTGTTTCCGCTCGGCCTGGAAGACACCTGGAACTGGGCGGTGGGGATGGAATACCAGTGGTCGGACCAGTTGGTGCTGCGCGTTGGTGTGGAAGACCGGCCCACATCGCTGCCCGACGGCGGCTACACACCGCTGCTGCCCATGGGGTCGGGCAAGCTGTACGGCGCCGGCATCGGCATGAAGCTGGAAGGCGGTGGCGTGATGGATCTGGGGGTGGCGTATTTCAAGAACTCCCTGGACATGCCGTCGGGCACCAGCCCCCTGGGCAACGACACCGATCCGCTCAACTTCATCTACAACCCGTTCTTTGGCACCGACGTGAAAACCGATCTGAGCGTACTGCTGCTGGAATTCAGCATCAGCAAGCCGTTCTGACCGGTGGGAAGGGGGCTGATCCCCGTGGGAAGGGGTGGCGGACCCGTGGGAAGGGGTGGCGGGCCCGTGGGAAGGGGTGACGGATCCGTGGGAAGGGGTGACGGGCCCGTGGGAAGGGGTGGCGGGCCCGTGGGAAGGGGTGGCGGGCCCGTGGGAAGGCACTCGGCACCCGTGGGACGCCCCGCCAGAGGCGAAGGACGCCCCACGGAGGCTGCATCAGGCGGGTACTTCGGCGGAATCCGGGGTTTTGGCCTTGCCGGCGGATGCCTTGCGCAGTGAACGCAGATACGCACTGAAGTAACCATCCCGGCGTGCCGCGTTGTCCCAGAACACATACTGGCCGCAGGCACGGATCTCATCCACCGCGTGCTTCAGCAGCGTGAAGGCCTGATCGCGCACGATGCGGGCCTTGTTGTCCGCCGAACGCTCGCCATTGACCTGCGCCAGCAGATCCGCCATGCGATCACTGGTGTCAGCCGCCTGCTGCAGCTGCGCCAGATCGAAATCGATGTTCTGCAGCGGCGCCGAATGCTGGCGCCCCAGCAGCGCGATATCGTTCAGATCCTGGATCATGTCGGCATGGCCATTGCCAGCCCTGATCTCGGCCACCCGGCGCATCAACACGTCGTCGTGCCGGTAGGCGAAACTCATCGCGCGCAGCAGATGATCCCGCAGCGCATACGCCTGCGCCGACTCCGCATCCCACTGCCGCAACACATCCTCGCGCTCGTGCCGATCCTGCGCCCAGAGTGACTCTGCCTCGCGCAGCGCGCCGGCCAGTTGCGGCAGATCCTCGACCAGCGACCAATCCAGCCGCGCGGCACTCAGCGCCACCTGATCCTGCAGCGCCCAGCGAAAGAGGTTTTCGGCTTCCTGCAGAAAGATTTTCACCGGCATGTTCGGCTTTTTGATCTGTTCGCCGGTGATCGCCAGCATCAGGGGCAGTTTGGCTTCGTAATCAACTGTACTCATGACCTATTCCTTTGCGTCGTTGTGAATGAAAGTAGGCCCCGGTGGCTGCCGCAAAGCGCGGGCAAATAGGGGGCTTATTTAGATAGACAGGGCGCAGATAAATAAAAGGCGATTTGCGGGCAGGTCAGGGTGGTTGACTTACAGGGTTAGGGGGCTATTGTTGGGGGAAGCCGCGCACAGGGCGTTGTGCGGCCGTTGGGGGCCATGGTTCCAGCCTTGAGTGGAACAGTGGTGAATACATCAGGACATGTGCATCGGAATTGCAACGTATGGATGACCGGAATCAGAAAAGCGGGTGGGCAGCCCGCCTGTTGGTATTGCTTGTACTGCTAGTAGCCTCGCCCATCGCGCAGGCGGCCTGCGACGACGAAGCCAGGGCCATCAAGGATGTTGTTGATGACTGGGATGGCGACATGTCGCAGTTGGAGGCCCAGCAAGAAAAAGCGATGGCGCTGATGCAAAAAGATGGGCAGTGCGCGCTGGCGGTGACGCAACTCTCGCGCATCGTGCGCAAGGCTGGCTTTTTGAAGGGCAATGAGTACCGCCCTGAAAATCTTGCCAAGTCGAAAGAGCTGGCATTGCAGGCGGTGCAGATGGATGGCGACTGCTATTTGTGCCTGTGGGATCTGGCGCATGTCTACTTTTTCTATACCGATACGCCCGCCTTCAACAACACACTGAACAGACTCCGCAAAGCGGAAAAAACGCCGCTTGATCATGTGTACACGCAAGTGCTGGAAGCAAACTTTGTCTGCTCCATTGGCAAGGACTGTGCGAAAGCAGCGCAGATGATCGAGGCCGTTCAAGGCGACGATGAACTTTATATCAAACTGTACCGGCTGGATGTGCAAAAACAGGCTTACCGCCAGACTGGAAAACTGCAGCAGGCTGACGCCGCCTATCGGGAACAGCTGAAGCTGAAGCCAACCGCCTGGGCTTATGGTGACTACGCAGCGTTTCTGACCGGCTATCTGAAACAACACGATCAGGCCGTTGCCTACGCCCGCAAAAGTCTGTCGCTGAAGGATTACCCGCTGGGCCATGTGAAACTTTCGACTGCACTGGCGAACAAGGCGTTCGACATGATCAAGGCGGGTGATCTGCGTGGATCAATTCCGCTGAACGAAGAAGCGCTCAAGGAAAATCGTTACAACACGCATGCATCGAACAACCTGGGCTACGCCTATCGGGAATTGGCGCTGAATCATTCCAGCAGCTGGGAACAGCATCAGGAAAACAAGAACAAGGCGGTTGAGTGGTACAACGCCACGTTGCGGGTGGACGCGAATAACGATTATGCGAAACGGGAGTTGAAGGGGATTGGGTTGTGGAAGGTGAGGTAGGGTGGGTTTTGGGCCATTTGAGGCGTTCATCTGAACTGAATCGCTGACAGCTTTCGACCCGAAGCGGAAGTTCGGATTGGGTAATACAAGATGGAGCAGCCGACCCGAAGCGGACAGCCGAAATGTTGCCCTTGATACCGCAAAAAGCTGATTGCAGACGGTCGTCGGAATATTTGAAGCTGTAGCACTTGACACCAAGCAGTCGCATGGTATCACCAGTTGCCGGTGAGAGGCAGAAACTTTAATCTGGCTCAAACTAGACCAAAAATTTGCTTCGTTACGAAGCCCCTTGAATTGATGTTGGCCATTACAGCATGCTCTTCGCAAATTTTGAACGTACAGACGATTCACCCAAACGAATTACAGAAAGCGATTTCGCCTTCCTTAACAGATCGGCGTGGGCTCCGATCGGAGTAGTTCGCGGAGTGATGGAAGCTTGTCTTGCCAACTATCCAATCGATGAAGCGAAAGATCTAATTGAGCGTATTCAATGTGGCGATACTCGCCACTTCGCTTCGGCTTCGTTTGAACTTTTTATCCACGAGTACCTTCTGCGGCTCGGAATGGTCTTGATACCGCATCCCAAGTTATCGAATGGTTCAGCGAAACGCCCAGATTTTCTCGTTGAATGTCCGGATGGGCGCAAGTTGTATTTGGAAGCAGTTTGTACATCTGACGACACCGAAAGGGACTCTGCGGCTGAAGCTCGAAAAGCAGTTGCGCTCCAAGTGTTAGATGATGAGCACAACCCCAACTTCATGGTTTCTATAGATTCGAAGGGTGATCCGGCTACACAGCCTAGTGGTCGGCGATTGGCGACCGAAGTGACTAAGTGGCTAAACACTCTCGATCCTGACGCATTGCTTGAAGTGTGTAGTGCTGGTGATATGAAGATGCTTCCGGAGTTTCATTGGCAGCATGAGGAGTGGCGGGTTCGAATTCAACCGATTCCAGTAAATATAGAGGCAAGGGGAAAGCAGCGGCGCTTGATCGGTTTACGGAACTTTGGAGGAGGTTGGGTAGACGGATGGAGCCCAATTCGTGACGCGGTATTATCCAAGGGTCGCAGGTACGGCGACCTTGACCTTCCTCTTGTTGTTGCCGTCAACGTCGACACCTTCAAACTTGATCCGATCGATGAAGCACAAGCACTTTTTGGCCAAGAGCAGTTCGTTTTCAATAGTAACGATCGAAGTTCAGAACCAAAAATGGAAAGAGCGCCCAACGGGGCATGGCGGGGGCCATCAGGACCTAGGGGCAGGCGGACAAGCGGTGCTTGGCTCTTCAACAATCTTTCGCCTTACACGTTGGCGAGTAGGAGTCAGACTTTGTACGTCAATCCCTCATCAATTCACCCGCTTCCTGACTCGTTCTTGGTGGTTCCTCACAAGGTGGTTATTGACGGTTACCTTCGTTCAATTGAAGGCCGAAGCTTAGCTACAACGTTCGGCCTACCAGCAACATGGCCAGAGTGAGCAAAGTGGAATTTCCTACAAAATGGCTTTGAAAATCAAAGTGAGGTAGCGCATACCAGTCATTCAAGCGGAGCGTGCTTAGCGCACCCGTTTAACTTCAAGCAGTACAGAAATCTCTAAGAACGTAGACACATTAGGTCATAGGGATTTCCGCTTTTCCCTGCAGATATGCATAAAACAAAATTTGTCTCTAAGTCCGCTTTTCGCCCCAAGGAAACGCTGAAGCACCCTCATGCATCGTCTGTTTCAAAGCTGGTTGCGGAAATAGAACGGCATGTCTGAATAGCCGCTTTTGAAAAGCGGCCATTGAGGCAATCAAGATGCCAAGGTCTGCAACTAATGCATCACTTTTTCTTCGTAGATCCATCTTCCCGCTTGGGTTTGAACGGAAAAGCGGTTCCGGTTTTGCCGGGTTCTGCCGGTATCCAAAGCGACAACAACATGGTGATCGCAAGCATGGTAACCGTGAAGCCCAGAGACCAGGCGATTGGTATCTTGTAAATGTCAATCAGCAGCATCTTGGTGCCGATAAAGCCCAGGATGATGGCCAGTCCGTATGATAGAAGATGAAACTTTTCATGCATGCCGGCCAGCAGGAAATACATCGCGCGCAGACCAAGAATCGCAAAGACATTGGAGGTGAGCACGATGAAGGGATCTGTCGTAATGGCAAAAATGGCCGGGATCGAGTCCACCGCAAACACGACATCCACGATACCAATCAGCAGAATGACCACAAACAAGGGGGTGGCCATTCTTACGCCATTGGTCACGATAAAAAACTTTTCCCCATCGTAGTCGGGCGATAGCTTCAGATGCCGTTCAATCCAGCGAAGTGCCGGATTGTTATCAAGATCAGGCTCCTGGCCTGCCGCAAACCACATCTTGATTCCCGTGAACACCAGGAATGCGCCGAACACATACATGACCCAGTGAAACTGGGTGATCAACCAGGCACCGATCAGGATCATGATCGCACGTAGGACCAAAGCGCCCAGAATGCCGATCATCAAAACACGTTTCTGGAATGCTGGCGGTACCGCGAAGTAGGTGAATAGCATCAGGAATACAAAGATGTTGTCGACCGCCAACGCCTTCTCGACCAAATAGCCGGTAATAAACTCAACAGCTTTTGTGTCCGCAAGCGCTTTCGTCACAGGATCCTGGCCGGTACCGCCGAGATACCACCACAGCCACCCGACAAATAGAAACGACACTGCCACCCAGATCATCGACCAGATGGTTGCTTCGCGCATGCTGACGGTGTGGGAACCCTGACGACTAAGGGCTAGAAAATCGATCGCAAGTGCAATCAGGACGAACACGATGAACAGTGTCCACAATAGGGGAGTACCGATGGAAATCATCTACTAGCTTCTCCACCCAAACCGGCAATGCCTGGGTAACAGAGTGAGCGGGGCCCTCGTCAGTCTTGCTGCCCGGGCGACTGATTTATCCCGGGTTACGGCACCGAACATGGATGGCTGCCAACCCACCATGTCGTGTTGACGGCGCCGAAACACAACGCGCGTGAGCGTTGGTGCCAGCTACTCCCTTTAAGAGGAACCAGGATTGAAGCAGAAGAATCTGGCGTCAGTCAACTTTATCCATTGATGCAACCGCATTTATACGCTGCCCAAAGCGCTGTTGCTGCACGGTGCACAGCCGGCTGGTTCCCAGACTGACGATGGCCAGCAGTTCGCCTTTGTCATTCACCAGCGGCCCACCGGAATCGCCCTTGCATCCACCGCCGCTAAAGGTCAGTGTCGCCTTGTTGTGGGCATGAACTTTTACCTGGGTTTCGTGCCGCAAACCATAATAGCCGGCACGGGTAACGCCATACCCGATCAACGTCAGTTGCTCCGGTATTTCATCCTGCTGAAATTGCGCCACCGCCATCACGGGGATTGGCGCGGCGCGGTTCAGTTGCAGCACGGCCAGATCGGTGCCCATCAAATCTTCCGCGCGGGAAAATTCCGTTTGTGGCGGCAGCCGGATTGCCTGCACTGCAATGCCATGATCTTCGTGCTGCAGTGCGTTGTCACCAAATCCCACCGTCAGCTGATCCGGTGCCATGGGCTGGTTGGTGCCGGGTAGCTGTACGCAATGACGTGCGGTGAGCAACAGCCTGGGCGCGATCAGGGCCGCGCTGCAAAAAGATTCGCTGTTCTGAAAACGGATGAAGGCGGTGGATTCGGCAGGATTGGTTGCAGTTTGCGACGCAGGCGGCCAAGCACTGTGGCAGGCAGTCAGGGCAGTCGTCAGCGCGAGCGTCATCAGGCAACGCCATGTATTGTTTTTTCTGCCGGCCATGTGCATCTCCCGTTCGAACGACAAAAGGCGCTACCGAGGGTGGTAGCGCCTGTCTTGCTACGATTTAAGGGAAGGTGTTGCGGAAGTAGGAAATCCATTCCGCGTATTCCGGCGTCATGCGCAGCAGGCGATCGGCGCGCGGGACGTTGGCGCAAGAGGATGATGCCGCAGTAGCGCCGCAGATCGTTTGAATATCGTGCGCGGTGTAGTACACGCTGCCGCTGGAGCCCACGTTGCCATCGCCGTAGATATACAGCGGTGAGCCACTGTGGCCAGCCGATGCGTCGCAGGTCATTCGTACGTTGCGGTTCCAGCCGCTGCCGTCGGTGTTGGTTGCGTTGGCAATCGAGCAGGCGCCGCTATCGCCGTACATATGGTTGGCGCTGCACACAGTCAGATCGGTGGTGCAGGTGGCGCACATGGCGGGGTCGGCCGGATCGTCTATGCGGGGCTGATTGCCGGACATGGCGTTGCAGGATGGATAGCCGCGATTGTATTTGTCCACGGTTTCCAGCGCGTTCACATCGGCGTACCAGTAGCCCATCCAGCCCACGGCATCGCCCAGGCGATCGGGCAATACGATGATGCCAAAGTCATACTGCTCGCGGTTGCTGACGCTGGACTGGCGCCACTGGCTGGGCGTGAAGTACCAATAGGCCGCACCGATATTGGGGCAGTTCTGGGTCGATGAGTCCGGGCAGCCCGGCATGACCGACGCGCCCAGCCATGCAGTGCCGTTGCGTTCGCTGCGTACGGTAAATGCAGCAAAGTCGTCGGTGCCGGCAGGATTGATGCAGTGTGCGGCAGTGACGACGTGACGCGGCCCGATCAAGGTGCCGGAACAGGTATTGGAGAAGTGGACGATGGTGCGCCACGGCCAGGTGGTGATGCGGGTATTCAGCGAGCCGATGCGAACGCGGTTGTCGTCGTTCATGCTCCAGCCCAGTGGCACCAGTTCGGTTTTTTCTTCCCGTTCGATGGCGCGGTCGGCGGGCGCGGTGTCGTTATTGAAACCGTGCACGGCGCCGGATTGCATGGCCTGTGCGTGCAGGGATGCGCGCATGGAGCGCGGAAAACGCATTTCAAAAATGTTGCGGCTGGTGGGGTTGTAGGCGGTGAAGCTGTCCAGCGCCTCGGCGCCCGCATTGGCATAGGCGCGGAATCCGTCGGTATCATCGTTATAGTGTTCGCGCACCTTGTCTGCTTCGGGCCGTTGCGCGGTGCCTTTGATGGTGCGGCCCTTGCCACGCCATTCGATGCTGACAGTGGGCGCGCCACTGATGCGGAACTGGCGACTGGCATTGAGTTTTTTCAGCATGGCATCGGTTTGCTGAACCAGTTGATCCGCATCGCGGTTCACGCTGTCGTCTGCGGCCAGGCTGGTGGTCTGTGACAGTTTGAATGTGGCCTGTCCATGCACCACGCGATCCAGCACTGCCTGTGAGGCTGCTGCATACACTACGCCGTGCTGGAACAAACCAGCCATCAGGGCGCCACCCAATAGCCATTTAATGTGGGAGAAATTCATAACGTGATCCTTGTAAGAGTGTTGTCATTTTTCCCTGTACAGCGCGAGACGAACATCCAGCAGGGGAGCGCAGTATGGGGTGCAGACGTTGCGCAATAAAGCTGCCTATTGCGAACTTTGGGCGGGCACTAGTGCACAAATCGGCAGGCGGTCGGTGCCACTCTTCAGAAAAATTCTAGCTGATCTTGCCTACGGTCCAATCCACCAACGGTATGTTGGGCAGCTCTCTGCCGTCATCCACACCAATCTCTGCCTTGATCACGTTGTTGAGCTTGGTGTTCATCGCCAGGATCAGATCCTTGTGGGCATTTCGATCGACGCCGAGGTTGATCATTTCATCCGGATCGGTTGCCAGATCGAACAGTTCCACATCGTTCCACTGATACAACTCGTCAAGCGTGGTGGGCTTGTTGTGATCCAGCGGTGAAAAATAGCGGGTAAACTTGTAGCGTCCATCAAACACGGTACGCAGACTGCCGCGCTTTTTCATGTCGGGTTTGAAGCCGTCTTTCAGCATCTTCAGGATGGGCTTTTTGTCTTCGGATTTTGCCTCAACCACGTGCTGGAACAGATCGCCATCATTGGTCACCAGGCCGCTGTAAGTGAACAGCACGCTTTCGCGGGTCGAATTCAGTTTGGAGGCGCCGGGGTTACTCAGTACGGTGGAAAAATCCTTGCCGGGCAATTCGCGTCCGGCAACCTCGGCAGCTCGGGTCGAATCAAGGCCTGCCAGTGCCAGCAGGGTGGGAACAAGATCGATGTGACCGGTCAATGCGCGAGTATCCTGCCCGCCTTTTACATCCGGATGGACGACATACATTGGCAGATGCATCGCTTCCTGATAGGCGAACGGCCCTTTTCCGCGTAATCCATGGGCGCCCGCCATTTCGCCGTGATCCGACGTGTAGATGAATGCGGTACGGTCTGTCAGCTTCAGCGTATCGAGCTCGCTCAGTATGCTGTTGACCTGCAAATCCACTGAGCGGATCGAGTTGATGTAGAAATCGTTGAAGCGGCGCCAGCGTTCTTCTTCAGCGGGAATGCGACCCAGCACGTAGCCCCACATTTTATCGAATTCCCCATGGGCACCCGGGCGACCTGGCGCATTGAAGGGTTGCTTCAGATGCTTGGCAATGGGCATGTCCCAGCTGGCTTCGTACAGTTTGCTGGTCGGAGCCGGCGCTGCGTGCATGGTCAGCAATCCGGTGTCCTGCACGTTTTTACCAGGAGCATCGGTATTGAAATACATGATGTCGTGAGGATTGATGAGGCTTACAAAAAGACACCAGGGTTTGCCTTCATCGGTCAGGCGTCTGCCATGACGGCGCAGCCAGGTGATTGCACTGCCTGCAATCAGGTGGTCAAACTCGTATCCGCCCAATGTGTGGGCAATCATGTCGCCAGGTGAGTAGAAGTCCGAAAATCCGTACTGATCCATTTTCTGGGTGAGGGTGTTGCCGCCTTCCTCGTGCTCGAACTCACGATTCAGATGCCATTTCCCCTTGTAGGCAGTGTAGTAACCTGCTTTGCGCAGCATGGTGCCAATGGTTGGGATATCAGTGGAAAGATTTGGCACATACGCCACGTCGGTATTTTCGAACATGCCATTGGTAGCGGTTTGCAGGCCAGTCAGCATCACCGAGCGGGATGAGGTACACATGACGGCCGGGCAATAGTGATTGTGGAAAGTGACGCCGTCGTTTTGCAGACGCTCGTGGCCAGGCAGTGACAGGCCCTTCGGCCATTGATGAAAATAGCGTTCCTGATCCGAGAACACGAAAATCAGATTGGGTCGGGAAGCCGAGCGCATGGCAGGCTTGGCAGAGGACGTCGTTTTGGTATTCGCAAACACCGTGCCGGGGAGTTGGTTTGCCGCAATGGCGGTGGCGACAACACCGCTGCTCTGTGCAATGAAATCCCGCCGGCTCATGCCCCTGGTGGTATCTGAATTCTTCTTCATACTCGGTTCCATTGGATCTGGGTTGGGGAAAAAGTGCTCAGGGAGTATAAGTGAGAATATTCGGCAGCGGATAATGGTTTGTTGAGGCTGGCGCCGGTGAAGCCGGCTTGGGTTATCCAGGATCTGAAGGTTCTGTTCACCTGGCCGGGGTTGTCTTGTTCCGGGCAGGCATCTTCGCCTGACTTCCTGTGAGTCTTGATCTGACCCGGTTGCCAGTGAGAGCATCCACACCACGCGCTGGAATGAATGCTGGTGGTGCTGGGGGCTTGAAATGCAGGGTAGTGCTGGAACCGACCGTGTGCTCGGGCTGGATGTGTTGCGGGGCGTTGCCGCCGTTGCTGTGATGTTTTCGCATTACATTAACTGGTGGGACAGGTACGTTGTTGATATTCCGTTTATTGCACCTGGGTTGTATGGCTATCACGCCGTTCAGCTTTTCTTTGTGATTTCAGGCGTCGTCATTTTCAATACGGTGCAGAAATGTCACAGCGTGGGGCATTTTGCTTTTCTGCGTTTTTCCCGTCTTTACCCGACTTACTGGGCGACGCTGCTGGGCGTTGCGCTGATCGGCTGGGTGCTGTTTGGTCTGAAGCCCTGGCTGGGCGGCCTGATCGTCAATGCCACGATGTTTCAGGAGTTTCTGGGTTATCACAATATCGATTACGTGTACTGGAGCCTGACGGTTGAGCTGGCGTTTTATCTGCATGTTGCGTGGCTGCTGGCGTTGGGGTGGCATCATCAGGTGCATCGGATCTGTGTGGTGTGGTTGCTGCTGTCCTGCGTGTGGGCGGTGCTGGTGGGCAAGCCCGATGATGATACGCGCGATGTTTTCGCGCTGCTGCTGGCGCTGGATCAGGCGGCGTTCTTTGTCATCGGCATCATGATTTTCACCATTCGCGAGAAAGGTGTTGATCGGTTCAAGCTGGGCATCATGGGCGCTGCGATTGCCACGGCGTGTCTGGTGGAGGGGCTGCGGGGATTGGTGGTGGCAGTGATCGTGACAGCGCTGGTGGCGGCCGCGATGTTCGGCAAGCTGGGTTTTCTGGTGAATCGGGTGACGCTCTGGTTTGGCGGTATCTCGTTCGCGCTGTATCTGGTGCATCACAATCTGGGCTATCTGGTGCTGGAGCGACTTTCCGCCGCCGGTTTTGGCCCGATTGCTTCGATGGCGGCCGCCGTTGTCATCTCCGTTCTGCTGGCATGGCTGGTGAGTGAGGTGGTCGAAAAACCATCCCTGACAGTGTTGCGCCGGTTCGGGCGGCAGAGATTCAAAGGCGTGTTGCGTCAGGGCGAGTCTGCGTAACCGTGGTGGCGGCGTGGGGCCAAAGCGCGTTGTTGTTGTCACGGCGGACATCTACACTTGCACAGATCCTTTTGGACAGAAACGGACATCAACCGGCCCATAGCGGGGCCAAACATGGAACGGTAACAGGGAGCCAGGTTTATGAGTCTGCACGACAACTACGAAGCGAAGAAGAAGTTTTACATCGATCCCAACATGACGATCGACAAGAATTACAAGGATCAGGATTTTCCGGGTAACTCCCAGGGCACTTGCGCGGCCCAGGTGCTGATGTGGTGCAAGGGGCTGGCAGGGCAGTTGCCCAGTGGCAAAGGTTTAAAGGAGCCGCTGCTGACGCCTTACGAGAGATCAACCTCGCTGCAATTCGGCCCGTTGGAAAATGGCTCGGCGCTGGAGCAGGCCGCCAGCAGAAAAGTCGATCTGCGCCACAAGAACACACCCAAACTGCTGCGCGAAAATACGCCCTGGTCGGGCAAGTACAAGCTCTACGGAATTTCCAACAACAAAGGCGAAGGTCATATCATCGGCGCGTATTTTCCCTGGACAGGGCCAATTCAGTTCTATGATCCCAATCTGGTGGTTGGCACGATCAAGAGCGATGGCAGTATTTACGACATTCTTTCGGTGTGGGTGGAAATCTACCGGGGCTGCGATGGCCCTGACGCGATATGGGGGCATGAAACCCTGTTTGTCATCGACGATCCGGCGGCGGCGCTGAAGAAAATCGGGGCGTGACAAGCTGCTGCGTCAGCCCAGGCCTACTTTCTTGTCTTCCTGCTGCAGATAACTTTCCACAAATACCGGCGCGGGCAGCGCCGGCGACCACAGATAGCCCTGGGCCAGCTCGCAGTTCAGGGCGCGCAATACCGCCAGCTCCGCTTCGGTTTCAATCCCTTCGGCCACGGTGTAGGCGCCGGTGGCCCGCGCCAGCTGCACGATGGCTTTCACAATGTTCTGGTTGGTTTCGGATGCATGGATGTCGCGCACAAAGCGGATGTCGATCTTGATTTCGTCCGCATTCATCTGCTGCAGATAGGACATGGATGAATAGCCGGTACCAAAGTCATCGATCGCAATCTTGAATCCCATGTCATGCAGCGCCTGGATCACGTCGAGAAAACGCTCGGGATCGTCGAGCACGGCGGATTCAGTCACCTCGAACAGCAAACGGTGGGGCGGCACGTTGTAGGCATGCACGCAGTGACGGATGAGTGACAGCAGGCGGCTGTCGCTGATGTCCAGCGCCGACAGGTTCACCGACAGGTGAAAGTCATCCGGCAGTGTGTGTTGCTGCAGCCAGCTGCAGGTTTTCTGCAGTACTTGCCGGGTGATGTCGAAGATCAGCTGACTTTGTTCTGCCAGGGGAATGAACACCGCGGGGCTGACAAAACCTTCGGTCGGATGCTGCCAGCGTACCAGCACTTCGCCGCCCACCAGCGCGCTGTCGCGCAGACGAATCTGCGGCTGGATGTAGATCGTCAGGGTTTCTTCGGCGATGGCCAGCCGCAAGTCCGACAGCAGCGACAGGCGATGCTTGATGAAGATGTCCTGGTCGCCAGCAAAGATTTCATACGGCCGCTTGTTGCGATGGGCGGTGAGCAGCGCGATCTGCGCCTGGCGGAAACATTCGAAGATGCTGTGCTGTTGCGGGCGGAACGCCGCGCAGCCGATGCGGAAGCCGATCTTGCTGTTGATATCGTTCACGGTGATGGCTTCGTCCGCCAGTTTCAGCAGTTCGCGGATCATGGGTTCGACACTGCGCTCGACGGGATCGCGGGTGCTGACCAGCAGCATTTCCTGGCCACCGGGCAGCGACATGAAAAAGGCGTCTTTTCCCTGCAGGGTGCGCACGGGCACTGCCCACGGCCGTTGCTGCAGCAGATGCACGGTGCGTTCCACATGGCGGTCGTAGGCTTGCTTGAGCACATCCGGCCCCAGCAGCCCCACCAGTTCGCGAAAACCGTGCAGATCCAGCACCAGCAAAAACAGATGGGGATGACGTTGCTGCAGCTCGTTCAGCTGTTCGGGGAATTTGTTCTTGAAGAAGGAAAAATTCGGTGCGTTGGTTTGCGGATCGATGAAAGCCTGGGCCAGCGCCTTGTTCTCCATGAATTTGATGCGATCCGCAAGTGCCACGGACAGCGTGATGAGTTCCGCCACCGATCCCACCACGAATGCATGCATCGTCAGGAAGTGCGCCGGCACCAGACCGATGAAAGTCGCCATGCCAATGCCGGCGCCGGCGCCAGTAAATATCCACGACAGCAGAAAAAATACGGCAGGACGAAAACCATTGCGCAGCGCGGTGACGCCCATGGACAGGCAGAACAGCGTGCCCACGATCTGCAGCACCGAGAACGCGGGAATCACCTGATATTCCGGCAACCACAATGCAATGGCCGCACCCGGCAGACACAGCGCGCTGAACCAGGGCAGCAGGCGGTGATGCCAGGGCGCATGGCGGCGCGCATCCAGAAAGGTGTTGGCGAACTGCAGTACCAGCCACAGCAGCAGAAAATTCATCGGCATCACATTCTGCGCCAGCCAGCGTTGCACCTCGTCGGGCCAGAGCCAGAAACCATAGCCATGAATGCCGGAAAAATAGCAGAAGGTGATGCTGTGAAAACACAGATACCAGAAATAGGCCGGCCCCGGATGCATGGCGTAGATCAGCGCGTTATACAGTGCCAGCACCAGCAGCACGGCGACGATGGCACCCCACACCATGAACAGCCGCTGCTGTTCGGCGGCAAAGGCGGTTTCGCTCAGCAGGCGCAGTGGCAGGATGCCGGGGCCGTCGTTCTGCTTGCGGATCAGCACGGTCACCTGGTCGTTCGCCTGCAGATCCAGCGTCAGATAGATGCCGGTGTAATCCGCCACTGGCGCACTGTCCAGCAGGCCGTTGCGTTGCTGCTGGATCAGCGTGTCGCCCCGGAAAATATAGAAATCCAGATGGCGCAGGATGTGGGTGTCGGTGCTCAGGTAGAAGCGGCGGGGGCCGCTGTCACCCAACTGCGCCTGGATGTCCAGGCGATACCAGTAATAGTGGGGGGAAGGCTGGATGGATGCGGCGTAGGGTGCTGTGGTGAAGGCCTGCTGCAAGGCGACGTCTGCGGCGAGAGGGGTGTCTTCCCGCAGGGTGGGCAGGGGTGCGGGTACGCTGACCGTTGCGGTGGCGTCCGTCACCAGCAGGGGCCAGGCGTGGACAGGCGCAATCCAGGCTGCCACCAGCACCAGCAGGCAGCACCACACTGTTCGAATTGCTGCCCTTGCCCGCCAATGCCCCATGAACGCGCCCGTTGCCCCGTGATTCACGCACCATTCCTAACTGTAGCGCAATTCCGGCCCCTTACGGGCGCAGGGGGCCGGGCCTTTGCCGCTATAATGCGCGCTCAATGTTTTTTGTGTGGCGGATCAGGCAGATGCTCCATTTCGTGCTGGTGGAACCGGCGGTGCCGGAAAACGTGGGTGCGGCCGCCAGGGCCCTGAAAACCATGGGCTTTTCCAGCCTGTGGGTGGTGAACTCCCAGGCTCATCGCGACAAACCGGCGCGCATCCTGGCCCATGGCTCCCACGACGTGCTGGAAAACGTGCGGGAATTTCCCGATCTGGCGGCAGTGCGCGCCGAAGTCGATCTGATGGTGGGTACCAGTGCCAAGCCCCGTCATCAGCGCGAGGTATTGCTGTCGCCGGAGCAGCTGCGCGGCCAGTTGCAGCAGAAACAGGGCAGTGTGCAGCAGGTGGCCCTGGTGTTCGGGCGTGAGGAATCCGGCCTGCACCGCGACGAGATCGCCCTGTGCGACCTGCTCACCTCGATTCCCCTGGCGGTGACCTATCCTTCGCTCAATCTGGCCCAGGCGGTGATGCTGTATGCCTACGCCCTCAATGACATTCCACGCCATGATGTCGTGCCGGCCCAGGCGCCGGATCAGTACGCTGCATTGCGTGCCAAATGCGACACGCTGTTGCAGCAACTGGGCTACGCGCCGGACGAAAAACTCTACCAGTGGTTGATGGAACGGTTGCCGCTGTTAGATACCCGCAGCATCGGTTTTGCCCACCATTTGTCGGATAAATTGCGACAACGGCTGATCCGGCGCGACGATTGCTCCGGCGATCCATGAATGACACGGCGTGGGTACAATTTTTCGCTTTGAGGTCAAGTTCATCTGGCTATAATGCGGCCTTGCCGTGGATCAAATAAGAAAATGTGCTGGGGAAGTGGAAATGAATAAGGCAGTCGAGGAGTTTCTTGTGCAGGACGAAAAGCTGGATACCCGTGACAAGCTGATTCTGGTGGCCATCCGCATGTTCGCCGAGCAGGGGTTTGCCGGTGTGTCCATGCGCACCATCAACAGCGCGGCGGGCACCCGCAATTCCTCGGCAGTGCACTATCACTTCGGCAACAAGATGGGCATCATCCAGGCCATCTTCGACAAGCTGCAGAGTCAGCTGCGCCCGATCTTCGACGAGATCACCCTGAGCCTGCGCGAGCGCCTGGCGCAGAACAAGCTGGTGGTGGAAGACGTCGTGATGGCGATGCAGCTGCCGTTCTGGTACCTGTACAACACGCCCGTTTATGGCAAGCACGCGGTGAAGCTGATCGCCCGCCTGATCCAGGAAGCGGACGACGACATGAAAGTTCTCTACAACCGTTACATGCACGAGCCGGCGGCCGGCCTGTTCGAACTGGCCCATGCGCTGTTGCCAACCAAGCCGGAACATCAGCTGCGTTTCCAGATGGTGCACTGCTTCATGGCGACGGTGTCGGGCTTGGCGACCGTCGATCTGCTCGACAACACGCCGCTGGGGGATATCCGTTTCCAGAACGATCTGGAAATGATGCTGTGCTACATGCAGTACTCCGCGTTCGGCCTTTCCAACCAATCCGCCACCCTGAACCTGGATCTGGAATTCTGGGGACGTTACGCGCAGTATTGGATGCCAGGCGCCGTAACCTATCCTGCGGGCATGCCCTGAGTTCAGACGCCCGCCTTTTTTCGGTTCGACCATCGAGGTTAAACCATGGAACAGCCCGCCACCCTGCTGGTGGTTGATGACCAGGACGACATTCGCCAGCTGCTGCAGGACTATCTGCAGGACAAGGGCTTTGTCGTGCAGGTGGCGGCCAGTGCGGGGCAGTTGCGGGAATTGTTGCCCCAGGTGCGCCCGGCGCTGGTGTTGCTGGACGTGGGCCTGCCGGGGGAAGACGGCCTGAGCCTGGCCCGCCACATCCGCGAGCAATACGATATCGGCATCATTATGGTGTCGGCCGCGGGCGAGATGCTCGACCGCGTGGTGGGGCTGGAAGTGGGTGCCGACGACTACATCGCCAAACCCTTTGAGCTGCGTGAACTGCTGGCGCGGGTGAAGAGTGTGTTGCGGCGCTATGGCCGGGGCGAGCAGGTGGCGCCGGCTTCAGCAGCGGTGCCACCTGCGGTTAACCGGCGCCAGTTTCGTTTCGGCGCCTGCGTGCTGGATCTGGATCGCTATCAACTGCTGGATGGCGATGGCAACGATATTCCGGTGACCGCGATGGAATTCGATCTGCTGAAGGTGTTCGCCGAACGCCCCCATCGCCCCCTCAGCCGCGATCAGCTGATGGATCTGACCCAGAATCGCGACTGGGATCCCAATGACCGCAGCATTGACATCCGCATCACCCGCCTGCGCAAGAAAATCGAACCCGATCCGGACAAACCCAGCGTGATCAAGACGGTGCGCGGGGTGGGGTATCTTTATTCGCCGGAGGGGTGAGCGCGCGAGGTTTCAACTGTTTCAATTGTTTCAATCGCCACCGCACCTGCCCGCGCTCCAGTAAACTGTGAATATTCACAGTTTGCACCGCGAGCCCTGTTTCATGTCCCAGCGCGAAATCCTGACGCCCTTCCACCTGGCCAACGAATCCGGCTACGGCCAGATCCTGCAGAATACGCTGGCGGTGATTTACGTGCGCGATCGCCAGGGCCGCTTCATCTTTGCCAACCAGCGCTTCCTGGAAGCGTTCGATATTCCGCTGAAAGAACTGTTGGGCAAGACCTGCGCCGATCTGTTTCCCGCCGATATTGCGCGCCAGTATGAAAAGAATGATCGCCGTGTGCTGGATCTGCGCGAGGTGATGGAGTTCGAGGAAACCGCGCCGGTGCAAGGGCAGGAGCGCACCTACATTTCCATCAAGTTCCCGCTGTTTGATTCCAGTGGCGACGTGTTTGCGCTGTGTGGCATTTCCACCGACATCACCGAACGCAAGAAGAAGGAAAACCTGCTCTACGACGTGGCGGTGAAGCTGTGTTCCATTCCCGATGAAAGCCTGTTCGATGATGTGGTGCAGTATCTGAGTGAGCGCCTGGGTGTGGATTTTGCGATGGTGGGACGCGTGCGGCCGGATTCGCCCTGGGTGCAGACGGTAGCGGCCTGCGAGCGCGGGCAACGGCTGGAATCCTTCGACTATCCGCTTGACGGCACGCCCTGCGCCGAAGTGATCGGGCGTGAGTTTTACTGCGTGCCCTGCGATCTGCTGCAGCGCTATCCCGGCGACAACATGCTCAGCCACGGCGGCTATGAAAGTTACGCTGGTTATCCGCTCTATGATTCCCAGGGCGCGCCGCTGGGATTGCTGGCGGTGACCCATCGCACGCCGTTGCGTGACATCAGTTTCATCGAATCGATTCTGAAAATTTTCTCGCTGCGGGTGGCGGTTGCGCTGGAGCGCCAGCAGGTGGAAGCAGAAAAAAAGGCGGCCGAAGCTGAGCGCAAACAACTGGCGCGGCAGCTGCAGCAGGCGCAGAAAATGGAAGCCATTGGCCAGCTCACTGGCGGCATCGCCCACGACTTCAACAATCTGCTCACCGGTGTGATGGGCTATATCAGCCTGGCGCAGGAGCAACCGGCGTGTCAGCACGATCCGAAACTGCAGCGCTATCTGGAGCGGGCGCAGGCGGCCGGGCGCAAGGCCGGTGAGCTGATCCAGCAGATGCTTACCTTCAGTCGTGGTGAACATGGCGAGCCGCGCGCGGTGCAGGTGTCGCAGCTGTTGCCGGAATTCGTCACGCTGATGGAGGCGAGCCTGCCGTCCAGCATCGAAGTGCAACTGCACAATGATCCCGGTCTGCCGGCGGTGATGGTGGATCCGCTGCATCTGGAGCAGGTGCTGATGAATCTGTGCATCAATGCTCGTGATGCGATGGATGGCAGTGGCCGTTTGATTTTGCGTTCGCGCCGTCTGCAGTGTCGGCATGGCGTGTGTGAAAGTTGCCAGCAGTCGGTGCACGGCGATTTCATTGCCATCAGTGTCGGTGACAGCGGCAGCGGTATCGCGCCGAACGTGATGGAGCGCATGTTCGAACCGTTCTATTCCACCAAGGACACCGGCAAGGGCAGCGGCATGGGGCTGGCGATGGTGCATGGCATCGTGCATGAATACGGCGGCCATGTGCTGGTGGAATCCCAGGCTGGCAAGGGCAGCGTGTTCACCGTGCTGTTGCCGGTGTGCGCGCAAGCGGCGGCACAGCTGTCGGCGCCCACATCCACCGCAACGCCCACCCGCGTGCTGCGGGGCAAAGTGCTGGTGGTGGACGATCAGCCCGTGGTGAGCGAATTCATGCAGGATCTGCTGCAGGACTGGGGCCTGGAGGTGGTGGTGTTCAACCAGCCGCAGCCGGCGCTGGCGTTTGCGGTGGCGCAGGGTGATACCTTGCTGGCCGCCATCGTCGATTACACCATGCCGCGCCTGACCGGGCTGGAGTGGGCGCAGCAGGTGGCCCAACAGCAAGCGGGTTTGCCGGTGTTGCTGTACTCCGGCTATCGCGAGGAAATCGACAGCGCCGCTGCCGCCCGCGCCGGTGTCCGTGACATCCTGCGCAAGCCCATCGACGAAAAGCAGTTGTTCCAGTGGCTGCGCAACCTGGCTGAAACAAAGTCGCAGCGCTGAAGCAATCCGATAACAAACTGCGCCTGTTCAGAAAAACCTTCGATACATCGCACGCTTAGTCTTTTCCTGGTCGCTAGACACACCTTCACCTCGACTCAGGAGAGAACACCATGGGAATTCACTTCAGCCCCGATACATCCCGCTACGCCCGCTGCGTGGAAAATTCCAAGCGCGTGCGTTGGGACATCGAAGACGACGTCATCCGTGGCCGCCGTTTCGACTTCAATCAGAAATTCCTGCCGGACGGCCTCAGCCGCATCGATGAGTTTCCGGTAGCGAACGCGCAGGAAGCCCGTTTCATCAGCCAGATCCAGGGCCGCACCTACGCCAACATGTTCGGCCTGGCGGAGCGCTTCATCAATGCCAAGATTCTGGAAGTGAGCCAGGAACACTGGATGGGCGACCAGATTGCGCTGGAAGCGCTGGTGCGCTTCAGCGACGAGGAATTGAAGCATCAGGCGCTGTTTCGCCGCATCGAGGAACTGGTGGCCGCGGGCATGCCGGCAGGCTATCGCTTCACCGCTGAACCCAATGCGGTGGCGCAGAGTGTGCTGTCGGCCAGCACCTGGGCGGTGCTGGGACTGACCCTCAATATCGAGCTGTTCACGCAAGTGCACTACAAGGAAAGCATTGCCGAAGACAGTGAACTGTCCGAACTTTATCGCGATGTGTTCCGTTTCCACTGGATGGAAGAAGCGCAGCACGCCGTGCTGGATGAACTGGAATGGAAGCGCGAAGACGCCCGCCTGGATGCGGTGCAACGTGATAACGCGGTGAACGATCTCATCGGTCTGGTGGTGGCGGTGGATGGCATTCTGCAGGAACAGGCCAAGGCCGATAGTGAGTATTTCGTCCGGCATTGCAACCGCGCCCTCAGCCGTGTGGATATCGCGCGCCTGCACACCGGTTTCCTGTCGTCCTACCGCTGGCAGTTCATTCTGTCGGGCGTGCAGGTGCAGCGTTTCAGCGACGTGCTCACCAGCCTGGTAACCGATGAGCAGATGCAGCGCATCGAAAACGCGTTGCTGGCGTTGGCGGTGACGCCGGCGCCACTGGAAGGAGGTGTGTGATGGCCTTGCACTGTCCCGTGAATTTCGACGCCGCGAATTTGCGGCGTCAGATTGAATCCATGTATACGCGGGTGGTGGAACAGCCTGATGGCGAATTCCATTTTCATCGTGGCGAACGCTACGCCATCGATCTGCTGGGCTACAGCGCGGCGGAACTGGAAAAAGTGCCGGAGCTGAGCAAATCCTGTTTTGCCGGTGTGGGCAATCCGTTGCTGATCGACATTCTGCTGCCGGGTGATGTCGTACTGGATCACGCCTGTGGTGCCGGCATGGATCTGCTGCTGGCAGCGCGCAAGGTGGGGCCGAGCGGTTATGCGATTGGTGTGGACATGACGCCCGCCATGCGCACCCGCGCCGTGATGGCCAGCCAGTTGGCGGGGCTGTCGCACCGGGTGGATATTCGCGACGGCGTGTACGAGGAATTGCCGGTGGAAGATGCCAGTGTGGACGTGGTGATTTCCAACGGCGTGCTCAACCTGGCGCCGGACAAATCCCGCGTGTTTCGCGAGATCGCCCGTGTGCTCAAACCCGGCGGGCGTCTGTTGCTGGCGGACGTGGTGGTGCAGCGCGAGTTGCGCAACGAGGTGCGCCAGAATCCGGATCTGTGGGCCGCCTGTGTCGGTGGCGCGCTGCAGGAGGCGGAATTTTTCGAGCTGGCGCGCTCGGCCGGATTCACCCATGCCCGCATCTCGCACCGCTTCAACTGCTTTCGCGGCACCTCGGCGGAGCGCAAGGTTTCGCGGGATCTGTTCCTGCACAGTCTCAACTTTTTTGCGCGCAAGGGGGCCGTATGCTGAAGCTGGAATGGCGCAGGCTGGAGTGGTGGTACTGGGTGGTGGCCGACGTGCTGCTGGCGCTGGCCCTGCTGGTGGAGCGGCACTGGTTCGCGCCGGCGCTCGCTTTCAATCTGCTGCAGGCCGTGCACATCGCCTGGCGACGGGATTCGCTGCTGCATTTTTCCAGTCAGGTGCGGATCGGCTATCTGCTGTGGCTGGTGGCAGGTTTGCTGCCGGGCCTGTTCTGGATGCATTGGATTCAGCTGGCCGGCACCACCGCCATGATTAGCGTGGGTTACTGCCCGCTGGCGCGCATGCTGTCGCTGCTGCCTTGGAACCGCGTACATCCGTTTACCCTGCGGCTGGTGCTGAGCACGTTTCTGGCGCCGCCACGCAGCGGTTCCATCCGCGACAATCCGTCGATCACCGCCTGAGGTGGCGGGGCTTCACCCCAGCCACTTCTTGCGGAACATGAAAAACACCGCGCCCAGCAGACACAGGCCCGCCCACAGGTAGTCCAGGGTGGGCTTTTCCTTCATGTAGAAAATCGCGAACGGCACGAACACCGACAGCGTGATCACTTCCTGCAGGATTTTCAGCTGGCCGATGTTCATCACTTCGTGGCCGATGCGGTTGGCGGGCACCTGCAGCAGATATTCGAACAGGGCGATGCCCCAGCTGATCAGGGCGGCGATGATCCAGGGTTTGTCCGCCAGATTTCTCAGGTGGGCATACCAGGCAAAGGTCATGAAGACGTTGCTGCAGGTCAGCAGCAGGATGGTGAGCAGGTAAGGGTGGAGTTGCATAGGGCGCGTCGCGGAAAGCAGGGGAGCGCTATTTTCAGGTCAGGCGGGCAGCCGGGGCAAGGCCTCGTCCATGAGGCGCGTTCGGGCAGGGCTTACAGTGTGCCTTCTTCGTCGTCATCACTGGCAGCGGTGGCGGCAAAGCCCAGCGCGCTGCCGTGGGTGGCCACGATGAAATGGGCCAGCTTGTTGATGGTGGTGAGTTCGTACAGCACCGAGATGGGGATATCCAGCTTCAGTTGCTGCTTGATGCGAAACTTCAGCTCGGTCACCTGCAGGCTGTGGCCGCCCAGCTCGAAGAACGATTGCTCGTCGTCGATGTCGCTTTTCTGCAGCAGATCCTGCCAGATCCGGCGCAGGCGTTGCTGCAGCGTCGGCGGCGCGTCGGTACTGGCGTCGCGGGCCTGCTGCAGTTGCTGGTGCAGGGCGCGCAACAGGTACTGCACCTGATCGGCGCTGATCAGTTCCGGCTGGTAATGCACGTTGAGGGTAACGCTGTTCAGACGCTCGATCAGGTGGATTTCCACCGGCGCGAGCATCAGGCCCGGATGCTGCAGTTGCAGATCGCTCACCTGCAGCGGGTTTGGCGCCTGTTCATCCAGATCGAACCAGTGATAGTGCACCAGCGGCGCCGTGGTGCCATTGCGGCACAGTTCCAGGCACAGTTGCTCGGATACCGGCACATAGCGGGTCTGCAGCCGTTGCAGGCGGGTCTGGGCCGACAGGCTTTCAGCGTCCTGTTCGTTGAGCGGGCGGGTCACCGGCAGGTAGTAGGGGAAGAAGCCCAGCTGGGCTTCGAAGGCATCGGCGCGCAGTTGGGGCGCTTCCAGCCAGTAGTGAATGTCCTGGTGCGCCAGGGTCTGGCTCAGGCAGCGATGCACCGCATCCAGCAGCCAGCCCTTGCGTGATTCCCCGGCAGGAAGGTGGGCTTCCAGAAAGGCGCCCCCCAGTTCCAGCGTGGCGTGGGCCGGTGTGACGCTTTGTCGCGGGACATTGGTGGCCATGCTGCGGGGTTTCAGCCGCACCCATTCCTGATTGAGGAATTTGTGCTCCAGTACCTGGGATGTCCAGTGGGCGAAACGGTTCTGTTCCTCCAGGCCGGTGGCGTTGAGTCCGTCCAGCGTCAGGATGCCGCTGTACAGGGCCAGCCACTGGTGGGCCAGCCCCAGCAGGGAATAGTGATCCAGCAGGAGGGGGTGGCTTGCCAGCAACAGGGTGGTGGTAGAGTGCGTCGACACCAGTGCCACGGCCTGGATGCAGGCGGCGCCCGGCGTCAGCTTGCCCAGGGTGCCGAGCCAGTGGGTGCGGCACTGCTGGAAATCGGCTTCGTCCCGCGCCTGGACAATGGGCAGGCCCACGTTGTGCCGTGTTGGCAGGAACGCGCCAGACTCGGCGTCCGTCTGCAGGTTCAGGCCCGTGTGGAACTGCAATAACTGGCGCAGGGAGTCGGCCAGGCGGCCCAGATCCGGCGTTTGGGCCAGGGTGATTTCCAGCACCCGGTTGGCCTGTGGCCGCGGGCAGGCCTGCTGGGTGGGGAGCCAGGGCAGGGTATGGCTGTGAGGTACCGGTGCCGGCACGTCCACCGGTGTGCGGGCCTGGGCCAGCTTGCGTTGCCGCAGCTTGTCGAACAGCGCCTGGCGCTGCTCGGGCGATAGATCCCCGACAAGGGATTGTGCGTTAAGCGAGGTCATGGAGTTGGGACTCTTGTTTTTGTTTTGTTGGTCAAAAAACTTCCAATCAGTGTAGGTCATTATCAAGCAGCCAGAGGGGTCGCTGCTTGTTCAAAACGGACATAACCAATTGATTCGGGGAGTGGAATTACTTTGTTTTGTAGCGATAGGTTGCGAATTGTAAGCGGCTTGCCGGTCATCGGCGCCGCCCGTTGGGAGGGGTGGAATACCCATTCCTGGTAATTGATTCCTTTGCTTTACTGGCAGACCTGTTTTGTAGTGAAATCCCCGAAATGAGTATTGAAACGACTAAAAAAACTTCTACCCGCACCTATGGTGGCCTCAGCGAGTCCGAGCGAGTCGTCGAGCGCCGTGAACGCTTTCTGGATGCGGGGCTGGAGATCTTTGGCACCCTGGGCATCCGTGGGGCGACCGTGCGTGCACTGTGCAAGGCCGCCGGGTTGACCGAGCGCTACTTCTACGAATCCTTTGCCGATACCGATGCGCTGTTTTGCGCAGTGTATAACCGGCAGCTGGATAGGCATCGTGATTACTTCATGTCCCATCTGCCCGAGCTGCCGGCGGAGCTGCAGGGACGCATCAAAAGGTCGCTGGAGCTGAGCCTCAACTGGATGCGAGATGAGCGCGTCGTGCGTGTGCTGTTCATCGAAGGCATGGCAGGCAGCGCCCAGGTCAGCACCATGTATCACAACAGTCTGCAGCAACAGGCCATGGCGACTGCGCAGCTCATTCGCCTGGACAACCCCACCATCACCCTGTCCGATGAGGTGCTGCTGCAGATTGCCCAGGCCATCAACGGTGCCTATGCATCGCTGGTGGCCCAGTGGATGCGCAGCGGTTATGCAACGTCCCTGGACATCATGGTGGAAGGCTGTGGTCTGATTGTGCGTGGCATCATGAGCGAACTGCTGGCGCATTCGTAGAGCTGAGACCTCAAACCGGATGCGAACCGGATACGCAATGAACGAAAAAAACAGGCCCGTTTCGGGCCTGTTTGCGTTTCAGTTCAGCGCGCTGGTGGGCACGATCGGCAACACCACACTGGAGGGGTGATCCGGGCTGATGTGGATCGTCGTGATGCCGTTTTCCGCTGCTGCCTGGCGCGGATAGTTCAGCATGGCTTGCGCCTGGTTGCTGGGACTGATGGACACGCGCAGTTTGGCGCCTTTGGGAATGATCGCGCTGGTCGCGAAGATTTCGACGGGCAGCTTCACGATTTCGCCGGGCACCAGTGGCTGGCTGGTTTCTTCCAGAAAGTAGTGGTACGGCTGGATCATTTCACCCTTCAGGAAGCGGGAGCGGGATTCATTCACCGCGCGGCCCGACGCCAGCAGCTGGCCGTTGGTGATGGGTTGTGACTGGTTTTCGAAAACGGCTTCGATCTGCACGGCTACCACCGCTTCGGTGACGTTGCTGGAGATCCAGATGTCCGCCTGGATGGGGCCGTTGATGTAGTAGTCTTCTTCCATCGGGGCGGTGTCGAATACCAGCCGCTGCTGTTCGGTGTTGTTGGTGTTGTAGTGACAGTTCTTGGGAATGTCGATGCCCAATACCCACTGCAGATAGCTGCGGGAGCAGCGGGTGCCGTCGTTGATATGCACATCGAACACAATCAGGGCGTCGCTCTTGTAGGCACTGCCCACCGGATGGGGTGGCTGGGTCATGACAGGGCCGCTTTCATCGCTGCTGGGCGGGGTTTTGGTCATGGCCATGTCGCCGCGCAGGAACCAGCGCTCCGGAGACGCATCCGGGTGTGGCCAGCTGGTGGTGGCGGCGAAGCTGTCATTGCGGAACGGCTCCGGCGTGCTGGCGGTGGGATAGTTCTTCACATGCTGCACCACCGAGGCCAGCTGCTCGGTGTGGGTGTCCATGCCCTTGAGGTATTTGTCGAACCACTGCAGCAGCAGGAAGTCGATGGGCGGCACCTGGGTGTTCCCGATATGGGGCATCAGAAAATTCTGGATATGGGTGCCGTTGAATACCACCAGACGTGTGTCCACGCCGTTGTTTTTCAGCGCTTCGTACATCATCGGCACATCACGCTGGAACAGATCGTCCAGTGCGGCGAAGAAGAAGGTGGGGGCCTTGACCTTGTCGATGTTTTCGATGGGCGAACGCAGGCGCCAGAAATCACCGTCGTAGGTCACATAGGGTGCGCCGTCCAGAGCAGCGTTGATCAGTGGCAGGTGGTAGTTGTCGATCTGGGCGACGTGTTCATCGGTGGTGCGGATCAGCTGCGACATGTAGTTCGGATTGAGCAGCATGGTGGGAATGTTCTGGGTGGCCAGTGCGTGGGTGATGAACATCCACTGACTCATGAAATTGGTGTTGATCATGCCGCCAATGCCCACGGTGCCGCGCATGGCGTCGCCCATCGGCAGGCTGGCGAAAACCGCGTCGATGGAATCCGGCCGCCGTTGTGCCGCAAACAGCGAACTGATCGCCATGTAGGACACGCCTGCCACGCCCAGTTTGCCGTTCGACCAGGGTTGAGTGTCGACCCAGTCCACCGCATCGGCAAAGCCTTGCTGCTCGTCTTCGCCCAGCAATTCCCAGCCACCTTCCGAGGCCCCCGTGCCCATGGCATCCACTGCCACCTGCGCGTAGCCGCGGCGTACGACAAAGGAGTCGGGAGCCCCCAGCAGCAGATTGCCCGGTATGCCCAGGAACAGGGTGCCGAGCAGATTGGTGTTGTAGGCGGACTGGGTCAGGATCACCGGGAAGGGGCCTTCCGCAGGGGTGCCGTCGGCATTGGCCGGCAGTGTGACCCGTACGCTGAGCTGGCGACCGTTGACGCTGGTGATGAACTGCAAGGGCAGGTTGACCACTCGGGGATATTCCGGTGTCCGGTAGTACATGCCGCCGCCGATGGCGTCGAGCGCATCTTCTCCGTCAGCGTCGAGTGCGGGTGGATCGGATTCGGCGGGCGTCTGGGTGTCGTCCGGTGCGGGGGGCGTGACGGTCGAGCGGGGTTCCAGTCCGCCGCTGGACGCAGGGCTGTCCTTCGACGAATCACCGCCGGAGCAGGCCATCAGCAGGCTGGCAGCGGCAAGAATCAGGCAGCCTTGCAGTACGCGTTTGCCAACGCTGTTCGCCAAGGTGGCGGTGGTTGTCGAAATCGGGTCAAGCGCGTCACTGCGCAGTGAGTCAGACCGTCTCATCAGATGCATTCCCATTGGTTATTGTTTTTCTGTCTTATTGGTATGTGGCGCTTGGTTGCGCTTCGTTTTGGTCGCGTCTTTCCGACTGCGTTTGTTGTCAATCTACATTCTGACAACAACTATCGTCAAATTAGGCGTGTAGTCATTTTGTAACGTGAACCGACTATTTGGTCACAATCAAAATGCGGGTGGATTGATGATCAGGCGGACAAAAAAAAGCCCTCCGGGATGGGAGGGCGAAAAAACCCAGTGCGAGGTGGGTTGAATGGAGTCGGTATTGCTGATTCAGTTGCGTTGAATCAGTCGTCAGGAATCGCGCTTTTAATTTCAGAGGAACGAGAAGTGCTCCTCCTTCATTTTCATCAGCGACTTGGGTGATGCCATCATGCATTCCGCGTGGGCTTTGGCGCGCGGCAGCAGACGCTCGAAATAGAATTCCGCGGTCTGGATCTTGGCTTTGTAGAACTCCGGTTGGTCGGTGCCGGCCGCCAGTTTTTCGTAGGCGGTCTGCGCCATCATCGCCCAGAAGTACGCCATGCTCACGTAGCCGGAATACATCAGGTAGTCGTAGGACGCGCAGCCCACCGCGTCGAAATTCTTGCGCGCCCGCAGCGCCAGACGCACGCTGTACTGTTGCCAGTTGGTGGTGTATTTCAGCAGCGGCCAGATGAAGCGGTTCATTTCCTTTTTGTGCGGGTTGCCGGAAATCAGGCCCTTGTCCTTGCAGAATTTCTGCACTTCGAAGGTGAAGGCTTTCAGGGTTTTCATTTTGCCCAGCAGCACTTTGCGGCCCAGCAGATCCAGCGCCTGGATGCCAGTGGTGCCTTCGTACAGGGTGGCGATGCGGGTGTCGCGCACGATCTGCTCCATGCCCCACTCCTTGATGTAGCCGTGGCCACCGTACACCTGCATGCCCAGGTTGGCCGCTTCCAGGCCGGTTTCGGTGAGGAACGCTTTCAGAATCGGGGTGAGGAAGCCGAGCTGGTCATCCGCTTCGTCTTTTTCTTCCTGGGTTTTGCCATACAGCATGAAGTCCGCGTATTTGGCGGCGTAGTACACCATGGCGCGGCCACCTTCAGCGAAGGCTTTCTGGGTCAGCAGCATGCGGCGCACGTCACCGTGGCAGATGATCGGGTCGGCCACTTTGTCGGGGGCTTTCTTGCCGCTCAGGGAACGCATGGACAGACGCTCCTTGGCGTAGGGCAGTGCGCCCTGGTAGGACAGTTCCGCCGCGCCCAGGCCCTGCAGCGACGTGCCCACGCGAGCGGAGTTCATGAAGGTGAACATGCACTCCAGGCCCTTGTTGGGCGGGCCGATCAGGTAGCCGGTGGCCTTGTCGAAATTCATCACGCAGGTGGCGGAGGCGCGGATGCCCATCTTGTGTTCCAGCGAGCCGCAGGTCACGGCATTGCGCTGCAGGTTGTTGCCCTGCGCATCACTGGTGAACTTGGGCACGATGAACAGGGAAATACCCTTGGTGCCGGCGGGCGCATCCGGCAGGCGCGCCAGCACGATGTGGATGATGTTCTCGGTGAGATCGTGCTCGCCGGAGGAAATGAAGATCTTGGTGCCGGAGATAGCGTAGCTGCCGTCGGCGTTGGGTTCGGCTTTGGTTTTCACCTGGCCCAGGTCGGTGCCGCACTGGGGTTCGGTGAGGCACATGGTGCCGGCCCAGCTGCCTTCCACCATCTTGGGCAGATACAGGTTTTTCTGTTCATCGGTGCCGTGCATGAAGATGGTGTTCATGGCGCCCAGACTCAGGCCGGGGTACATGCCCCAGGACCAGTTGGCGGTGCCGATCATTTCGGACTTGAAGACGGACAGGGACAGGGGCAAGCCCTGGCCGCCGTATTCTTCCGGGTGCGACAGCCCCTGCCAGCCGCCCTGGCAGAACTGGTCGTAGGCTTGCTTGAAGCCCTTGGGGGTCTGCACGTCGCCGCCTTCGAAGGTGCAGCCTTCGGCGTCGCCGGTCTGGTTGAGGGGGGACAGCACTTCCTCACAGAATTTGGCGCACTCTGCCAGAATGGCTTCCACCGTGTCGGGGGTGGTCAGTTCGGCGCTGGGCAGCTTGGCGAAATGGCTGGGGTAGTCCAGCACTTCATTCATCACGAAGCTCATATCACGCAGGGGCGCTTTATACTGGGGCATGGCACTGCTTCCTTCTTGTGATTCCGGGTTGATGGGCTTTTATAGGTGTGCGAGTGTGCACGAACGGCCGGTCGTGGCCATTGGCAAGGGAATTCGTTCTGGCTGTCAGTTAAGCCAACGGGCGTTTGAATCAGGCGTTTGGTGAACGCGGCGGGGGAAAGGCTGTCCCTGTGCCTGATAGCAATAATAGTCGTCAGTGGGAGAAGCGTTATGAAACTGAGTGAACAGGTGTGCGAGGCCTGCCGGGCGGATGCGCCGAGGGTGGGCGATGCGGAGTTGAAAGAACTGCTGCAACAGATTCCGGACTGGACGCCGGTGACACGGGACGGGATTCTGCAGCTGGAGCGGGTGTTCAGCTTTGCTGATTTCGCCCAGGCGCTGGCGTTTACCAACCGGGTGGGCGCGCTGGCGGAGGCCGCCGGTCACCATCCTGCCATTCTGACCGAGTGGGGCAAGGTGACGGTGACCTGGTGGACCCACAAGATCAAGGGGCTGCACAAGACGGATTTCATCCTGGCGGCGAGAACCGATGAAGTGGTGGGTGGTGCGCGCTGAATGATGGAGGCATTGTCAGAAATCCTGTTGTTGCTGGGGGTGGCGGTTGCGGTGGTGGTGCTGTTCCAGCGCCTGCATATTCCCACCAGTCTGGGTTATCTGCTGGTGGGGGTGCTGCTGGGGCCGCACACCATGGGGCCTACCGTCAATGTGGCGGAATACGGCCCACTGGCGGAGTTCGGCGTGGTGTTCCTGCTGTTTACCATTGGTTTGAATTACTCGCTGCCGCAGTTGCATGCGCTGCGCCATCAGGTGCTGGGCCTGGGAACAGCGCAGGTGGCGCTGACCACGGCGATGGTGTTCCTGATTCTGTGGCTGGCCGGCTTGCAGGCCATCGCGGCCTTTGTCATCGGGGCAGTGTTCGCCCAGTCGTCGTCCACCATTATCGGCAGCCAGCTGGCGGAGCAGGGCGAGGAAAACAGCCATCACGGCCGCCTCGGCCTGGCCATGTCGGTGTTCCAGGACGTGACAGCGGTGCCGTTCCTGATTGTGATTCCGGCGCTGGGGCTGGCGGCGAGTGCAGATTCCCTGGCAGCGGATCTGGGGTGGGCGCTGGCCAAGGCGGTGGCTGCCTTTGCCATCGTGTTTTTTGTCGGGCGCTGGTTGTTGCGGCCGCTGTTTCATCTGGTGACCACACAGCGTTCGCCGGAAGTGCTGACCCTGGCGGTCTTGCTGGTGGCGTTGCTGGCGGCCTGGGCTACCAGCAGCCTGGGATTGTCGCTGGCCTTTGGCGCGTTTCTGGCGGGCATGATGCTGGGGGAAACCGAATTCCGCCATCAGGTGGAATCCAGCGTTCGCCCGTTTCGGGATGTGTTGCTGGGGCTGTTCTTCGTCGGCATCGGCATGCTGATCGATCTGCAGGCGCTGACCAACATCTGGCACTGGGCATTGCTGGGCGCGGGCCTGCTCATGCTGAGCAAAATCCTGATTGTGGGGGTGATGGTGCGACGCAGCGGTATCGACAGCGTCACTGCCTGGCGCACCGGATTGCTGCTGGCGGTGGGGGGTGAATTCGGTTTTGCGTTGCTGGCCATTGCGATCAACTCCTCGGCCATCGAAACCCAGCTGGGCCAGATTACGCTGGCGGCGGTGCTGTTCTCCATGATCCTGGGTGCGGTGCTGATCCGCTTCAACCTGCCCATTGGCCAGGCGTTGGCGCGCCTGCACACGAAGGAACCCCAGGATGCAGCGGCGGAGACGCCGGTGCTCGATCCGTCGGAGCAGACCGTGCTGATCGGTGGCTACGGCCGCGTCGGTTACACCATTGCGGCATTGCTGCAGGCGCGCGGCATTCCATATCTGGCGTTCGACACCGATTCGCGGCGGGTGATGCAGGGTCGCATCGACGGGCACCGGGTGCTGTATGGCGATATTTCCGATCCGGAGTTTCTCAGCGCCATTCATGCCGAGCGGGCGTCGCTGGTGGTCATCACGGTGGATCATTCACCGTCGACACTGCGGGCGGTTTCCGTGTTTGGACACAGCTATCCCCAGGTGCCGGTGATCGCGCGGGCGCGGGATCTGGAATCCAGCAAACGGCTGATCGAAGCCGGTGCGGCGCAGGCCTATCCGGAAACCATCGAATCCAGCCTGCGTCTGGGCGCCACCGCGTTGCAGATGCTGAACGTGCCGGAGGACGATGTGAATCTGATCGTGCAGAGTGTGCGGGACTGGGACTATGGGCCGATCATCGAGCCGGAAGCGGGTAATGGTGCGGAAGTGGAAAAAATCCGCTGACGTCGTCAGCCACCGCTTTTCACGCGCAGATCCGGCGCCGCAGCGTCGCTGTGCAGTGACGCCCGGTACTTCGCCATCCAGGTAAAGAAATCCGCGGCCGGCATGGGACGCGCGATGTGGTAGCCCTGCGCCAGATCGCAGCCCATGTCCCGCAGCGTGCGCAGTGTGTTGGCGTCCTCGATGCCTTCGGCCACCACTTCCATGCTCAGGTTGTGGCCCATGGTGAGCGTGGTGTGCACGATCACCTGGTCGTCGTTGTTCTTCACCATTTCCATCACGAAGCTGCGGTCGATCTTGATCTCGTCCACCGGCAGCTGCTTCAGGTACGACAGCGATGAATAGCCGGTGCCGAAATCATCGATGGACAGGCGCACGCCCTGGCCATTCAATTCCTTCATGACCCGCAGCGCATCTTCCGGATCGGTCATCACTGCGGTCTCGGTCAGTTCCATGATGATGCGCTTGAGCGAGATGCCCACCTCGTCCGCCAGTCGTGCGACCTCGCGGACAAAATGCGGATCCTGCAGATTGCGCGCGGATATGTTGATCGACAGATGAATGTCGATGCCCTGCGCTTCAAGGCTGCGTTTGAATTCAAAAGCCTGGCTACAGATCCAGTAGGTGAGAGGATGAATCACACCGGTACGTTCCGCCAGGGGAATGAATTCATCCGGCGGGATAAAGCCATACTCCGGGTGAATCCAGCGTATCAGCACTTCGGCGCCGGCGACGGAAAAATCCTTCAGCGAAATCTGCGGCTGGAAATACAGCTGCAGCGAATTGTTTTCGATGGCATGACGCAGCTCGCCCAGCAGGGACAGGCGGCGGGCGTTGTAGGGATCGATCTCGGGGCAGTATTCCGCGAGTTTCTGCTTGTTGCTGCTGGCGGCTTCCAGTGCGATGTGGGCGTTGCGCAGCAGGTCTTCGCTGGTCTTGCCATTGTCCGGGAAGTGGGCGATGCCGCAGGTGGCATCCACGTCCAGGGTCAGGTTGTGATATTCGAACGGTTTTTCCAGATTGAGCAGCAGATTCTGCACGATGTCATGCTGTTCAGAAATGGAACGAAGTTCCAGCATCACCGCAAACGTGACGCCTTCGACACCCGCCACATAGTATTGGCGCAGCTCCGTGCGTTCGATGGGGATCACGCCGTGCACTGATTGCGCCAGCCGCGACAGCCGCTCGGTGATGATGCGCAGAATCGCGTCGCCGTTGCTGTGTCCCAGCGTTTTGTTGAATTCGTGGAAGTTGTTGAGACTGATCAGCAGCAGCGAGAAGCGCAGCCGATCCTGTTCCGCCACCAGCAGGTTGTCGAGCGCAGTGCGCAGAAAGGTACGGTTGGGCAGGCCGGTGATGCGATTGTGCAGCGCGCGATGCACCAGGCGATCCTCGGCTTCCTTCAGGCGCAGCATGGTGTTGTTCTGTTCCTGCAGCGCGCGGTATTTTTCCCGCCGCTCGTGATTGATGCGATCCGCCAGGCCCAGTGACAGCAACAATACTTCGGCGGCGGAACCGAACATCACGCTCTGGGTAGTGAAGGCGTTCGACGGCAGCACGCCCAGCAAGGTCAGTGTGAACATCACGGTGCCCACCAGCAATGCGGCCCAGGCCAGCAGGAAAAATCCGGCCTGGCGCGAACCCTGACGCCAGCACATGAACACCGCCACCGGCATGATGGTGCAGACCAGCCCGCAGTATGCGGTGATTTCCAGGCTGAGGAAATTGTCTGTCAGCAAACGCGCCGCCACCAGCAACACACCCAGCGCGATCGCGGCGTGGGTCAGGTGCACCATCCACTGGCCGTAGCGTTCGAATTTCACGAAATTGCGCACGAACAGCAGTCCACTGATCACCGCCAGCACTGCCGTGACCTGCGCCATGTAGGGATTCAGTTGCGGATAGTCCGGCCACAGGAACAGATAGCCGGTGCCAGTGAGGGTCTGAATGATCAGGATGCTGAACGTGATGTAGAGGATGTAATAGAAATAGGTGCGGCTGCCGACGCTGAACAGCAGGAAGAAGTTGTAGATGATCATCGCGATCATCACGCCGACGTACAGTCCCATCACATGGTTCTGGGTGGTTTCGGTGATAAAAAATGCGGTGGGTGTGGCGAAGCTGAGCGGCGCCTGCACATTGCCGCCCTTGCGCATGATGTTCAGGTAGATGTCGTACTGTTTGCCGGGCTCGAACTGCAAAGGCTGGGCGAAACTGCGCGACGGCAGCGCCCGCGCCATCATCGGCAGCGAGTAACCGATGCTGAATTGCTCGTGGATGCGGCCGTCCAGCACGGAATAGATGTCGACGCGCTCGAGCAGCGGGAATTTGAGATGCAACAGCCAGGTCAGGTGCTCGCGGGTGTCGGCGGCGACGGCCAGCTTCAGGTGCAACCACACCGACGCATCGGTATGACCCAGGTTGAGCACATCTTTGTCCACCGGTTCGAATTGTTCGCTCCGCTGCAGAATGGCGGCGATGTCGAGGGTGTCTGACTCGTCCAGCAGCATGGCGGATTCGCCGGCGCGCACGTCAAACTGATCGCGCCGGTCATCGATTTGCAGGGCAGGAATATCAGCGGCAAAGACTCGCATGCCGGGCAGCAACAGTAGCGCGGCGAGCAGCAGGGGTAGCAGGCTTTTGGCGTCCAATGCGCAGGGCGGCTTCCACTCACGGCACGGACTGCGCCGCCGAGTTGTATTGGATGTCATTCGTTGGGTGTTCTGATTGATGAATCGGTTTGATTCAGTATAGACAGGATTCAGAATTGTGAAGGAGTGGACAGACCGGCGCATGCGGTCATGCTGATCCGCATGCGCCCGGTCGAAAACGAGTTAGTTTTGCCGTGAATTCTGGCGCGCGTTCTGTTCCATTACCTGTTTGATCTGGTCGGCGTTGCGCTTGATCACTTCCTTGTCCTGGGCGGGCACCTTGTCTGCCATGTCCACCATCTGGTTGCCGAGGCCCATCATCTGCCCCATCTGCGCTTTCTGTTCGGCCGTCATGTTGGGATTGTTCATCATGGCCTCCATCGCCTGTTTCATCTGGGCGCGGGACTGGCCACTGGAGGCCTCGTGCTTGTCCATTTCGACGGCCATGGTGGCGGCCATGATGCGATCGCCTAGCTGCGCCCACTCATTGGGATCGCTGAAACCGTTGTTCTTCAGTACGCCGCTCAATTCACCGTAGTATTTGTGGCCTTTCATGTCCTTCATGGCGGTAGAGAACAGGTTGGTAAGATCCGGCTCGCGCTTGTTCTGCTTGTCCTCAAGGAATTTCAATTCCTTTTCATCCTTGGTCTTGGCCCAGGCGGTAACGGCGGAATAGCTTTGCAGCCACTTCTGCACGGATTTGTCGGTGAGCTCCACGGCAAGGGCAGGCAGGCTGAGGGCGAGGCTGAGAAAAAATGTAACAAGCAGACGCATGAGGGTGGCTCCATTCGTTAAACGATGCCCAGCATTATGCCTGCGGTGGATGACCGTGCAAGCGCAACTATTCACACTCGCCCGGCAGGGGTATCAGCCCAGCGCCAGGGTGGCGGCCTGGCGAATCTTCTTCACCATGGACTTGAGGCCGTTGCCACGGGTGGGGCTCAGGTGCTGGATCAGCTGGGTCTGGGCGAAGTAGGCATCCACGTCGAAATCCAGGGCCGCCTGGGGCGACTGGCGGTTGAAGGCGGCCATCACCATGGCGGCGAGTCCGCGCACGATGTGGGCGTCGCTGTCCACCAGGAAGTTGAGGGTGTTGCTGTCGGCTTGGTAGTCGGCGTGAATCCACACCTGGCTCTGGCAACCATGCACGAAGTTGGCGTCGGTTTTCAGCGCGTCCGGCATCGGCGGCAGCTTCTTGCCCAGATCGATGATGTAGCGGTAGCGGTCTTCCCAATCGTCGAAGAATTCCAGATCTTCAAGAATGGACGCGGCGGTGATCTCGCTGCCGAAAGGGCTGTCGCTCATCAGAAAATTCCCAGTTCCAGTTTGGCTTCGTCGGACAGGTTGTCGCGGTTCCAGGGTGGATCGAACACGATGTTGACGATGACTTCATCCACGTGGGGCACTTTGCCCAGACGGTAGCGCACGTCGTTGGCCAGTACCTGACCCATGCCACAGGTGGGCGAGGTGAGGGTCATGGTGATGGTCACGGTGTAGTGATCCGGCGATTTTTCCTCGATCTTCACCCCGTACACCAGGCCGAGTTCAACGATGTTCACCGGAATCTCGGGATCGTAGATGGTGCGCAGGGTGTCCCAGATGTGATCTTCCTGCGGCACGTCGCTGGCGGAGGGCGTGTACTCGATTTCTTCCCGCTGCAGGCCCAGGGCGTCAGCGTCGGTGCCGTCGACGCGGGCCAGATTGCCTTTGTAGCGCACGGTGTAGTTGCCGCCACGGGCCTGGGTGATGGTGACGAAGGCATTTTTCGGCAGCGTGATCGGTTCACCGGACGGCACCGCGCGGGCGGGACAATCCCGCTCCACTGCCACCATCCGCTGTTCCACTGCCGCGTTCATTATTTGGTGACCGAAAAACTTTCGCCGCAGCCACATTCCGAGGTGGCGTTGGGATTGCGGAATTGCAGCGTGGCGTTCAGGCCCTGCTTCACGTAGTCCAGCTCGGTACCTTGCAGAACCGGCAGGCTGTCCTGGTCGATGAAGATCGTCAGCGCGTCGGACACCTTCATTTCCACTTCATCTGCCGGTGCGGATTCCACCAGATCCATCACATACATGTAGCCGGAACAGCCACTGGGCTTGACGCCGATGTGAATGCCGGCGGTGCCCGGCTTTTCCTGCACTTTCTTTTCCATGTGACGGATCGCCGCTGCGGTGAGCGTCAAGGATTTTCCCGGTATAAAGGTTTGCACGGTCATGAATTCACTCCCGCTACAGTAAAAAGGTTTTGGCTTTTTCCAGCGCTGCGAAGAAGTGATCCACTTCCTCCAGCGTGTTGTAAAACGCGAACGACGCGCGCACGGTGCCAGGAATGCCGAACTGATCCATGATCGGCATGGCACAGTGGTGGCCGGTGCGCACGGCGACGCCCTGTTGATCCAGCAGCGTGCCCACATCGTGGGGGTGGGCGCCTTTCAGCAGAAACGAAAACACCCCGGCCTTATTTTTTGCGCGGCCGATCAGCTGGATGTCTTTCATGTCGGCAGCGCGATCCAGGCAGGCTTGCAGCAGGTTGTGTTCGTGCTGCGCCAGCTGCTTGCGGTCGAACTGGTTCAGATAATCGATGGCGGCGGCCAGGCCGATGGCGCCGGCGATATTGGGCGTGCCCGCCTCGAACTTGTAGGGCAGTTCGTTGAAGGTGGTCTTCTCGAACGTGACCTTTTCAATCATTTCGCCGCCGGCCTGGTAGGGTTGCATGGCCTGCAGATAGCGGGTCTTGCCGTACAGCACGCCGGTGCCGGTGGGGCCAAACACCTTGTGGCCGGAAAACGCATAAAAATCGCAATCCAGCGCCTGCACATCCACCGGCCAGTGGGGTGTGGACTGGGCGCCATCCAGCATCACCACGGCGCCTTTGGCGTGGGCCTTGTCGATGATGTCCTTCACCGGATTGATCGTGCCCAGCGCGTTGGATACATGCACCAGTGACACGATGCGGGTCTTGTCGGTGAGCAGCTTGTCGAAGGCATCCAGATCCAGCTCGGCATTTTCCGTCACCGGAATCACTTTCAGTTTTGCGCAGGTTTGCTGCGCCACCAGTTGCCAGGGCACGATGTTGGAGTGGTGCTCCATGGCGCTGATCAGGATCTCGTCGCCTGCACGCAAAAAAGCGCGGGCGTAACTGTGGGCCACCAGGTTGATGCTTTCGGTGGTGCCCTTGGTCCAGATGATCTCGTGACTGTGTTGCGCGTTGAGAAAACGCTGCACAGTCTCGCGGGCGCCTTCAAATTCCCGTGTCGCCAGGTCCGCCAGCGTGTGAGCGCCGCGATGCACGTTGGAGTTGACCGTGCTGTAGTAGCGGCTGAGCGCGTCGATCACCGCCTGCGGTTTCTGCGAGGTGGCGGCGTTGTCCAGATACACCAGCGGCTTGCCCTTCACCTGCTGCTGCAGGATGGGGAAGTCGGCGCGAATGGCGTTCAGATCGAAGGGGCGCTGGTTCATTTCACATTCCCCACAGGGACTTGAGTTTGTCCACATCGTTGAAGAACGCGGCCAGACGATCCGCCACCAGCTGCTGGATTGCCGGGCTGGGAATCTGTTCGACTTTCTCGTTGACGAAACCCAGGCACAGCATGGCTTCGGCGCTGGCCTTGTCGATGCCGCGGGACTGGAAATAGAACAGGGATTTTTCATCCAGCTGGCCGATGCTGGCGCCGTGGGAGCATTTCACGTCGTCGGCGTAGATTTCCAGTTCCGGCTTGGTGTTCAGCTCTGCCTTCTTCGACAACAGCAGGTTCTTGTTGTTCAGGTGGGCTTCGGTTTTCTGTGCATCCTTGTGAATGTGGATGCGGCCGTTGAACACCGCGCGGCTTTCGTCGGTGACAAAGCCCTTGAAACTCGTGTTGCTGGTGCAGTGCGGTTTGGCATGCTCCAGATTCAGGTGATTGTCGATGTGCTGGCGGTGCTTGCTGAGGAACACACCGTTGATTTCGCAATGGGCGTTTTCGCCAGTGAACGTCACATTCACATCGTTGCGCTTGAGCTGGCTGCCAAAGGCAATGCCGTGCTGTTCGTAATGCGTGTCGCGGGCTTGCTGAATATGCAGGCCGTTGATATGCACCAGCGCTTCGTCTTCCACCTGCACGCGGATATGCCGCAGGCGCGCGTTGGGTTGCAGCACGATTTCGGTGACATGATTGTGGAACAGATTGGCCTGGCTGCCGCAGCTGTCGAAGTGCTCGACCAGTTGCAGTTCGGCGCCGGGCTCGGCCACCAGCAGCACGCGGGATTGCGCCAGTGCCGGCTCTGCCTGCGGTGCGCCCAGGTACACCAGATAAACCGGTTGGGCCAGCTTCTGCATGGCGGGGGCGTGAATCAGCAGACCTTCATTCAGCATGCTGTCGTTGAAGGCGGCAAACAGATGCTGCGAGTGGTTGCAGGCCGTGCCGAGATGCTGGTTCACCAGTTCCCGCTGTTCCGGATTGCTCATGCTGAACAGAGTGATTACGCCCTGGTTTTCCAGATCGCTGAAATCCGACAGCGCGCGATTCAGGACGCCATTTACCAGCACGATACGGCTTGCGTTTGACAGATCCGCCAGACGCGCGCGGGCACAGGTTTCGTCCGCTGTGGCGCTGGCGCTGCGTGCCAGATAATCCTGCTGCAGCAGCGCGGTGATGGGGGAATATTTCCACCGTTCGGTTTTGCGCGTGGGCAGTTCGGCGGCGGCAAAGGCGCTCTGACTGGCGGCATTATGCAGCCAGGGCAGCCGCGTGTGCTGCTGATTCAGTGCCTGTTGTTTCCAGTCGTTGGGAGAAATCATGACAACCCGCCGTTATTGAATCCAGCTGTAGCCTTTGGCTTCCAGTTCCAGTGCAAGCTCACGGCCACCGGACTTGACGATCTTGCCCGCCGACAGCACGTGCACGTAGTCCGGCACGATGTAGTTGAGCAGGCGCTGGTAATGGGTTACCAGAATGAAGCTGCGCTGGCCGTCGCGCAGGGCGTTCACACCTTCCGCCGCCACCTGCAGTGCATCGATGTCGAGGCCGGAGTCGGTTTCGTCCAGCAGGCACAGGCTGGGTTCCAGTAGCGCCATTTGCAGAATTTCATTGCGCTTCTTTTCGCCGCCGGAGAAACCTTCATTGACGCCACGCTTGAGGAAATCAGGATTCAGGCTCAGGCTTTTGCATTTTTCCCGCGCCAGCTTCATGAAGGCGGGGGAGTCGAGTTCCGGCTGATTGCGATGCTTGCGCACGGCATCCACGGATGCTTTGAGGAACTGCATGTTGCTGACGCCGGGAATTTCCACCGGATACTGAAAGGCCAGGAACACACCTTCGCGGGCGCGTTCTTCCGGTTCCAGTTCCAGCAGGTCGTGGCCTTTGTAGAGCACGGAGCCGCTTTTTACTTCGTAGCCGTCGCGGCCGGCCAGCACGTTGGCAAGGGTGCTCTTGCCGGAGCCGTTGGGGCCCATGATGGCGTGGACTTCGCCGGGATTCACGGTGAGGGAAATTCCGTTGAGGATGGTTTTGCCGTCCACTTCTGCTACCAGGTCTTTAACAATCAACATCGGTGCTGCGCTCATAAAATTAACCAACCGCCCCTTCCAGACTCACTTCCAGCAACTTGCCGGCTTCCACCGCGAATTCCATCGGCAGCTCCTTGAACACTTCCTTGCAGAAGCCGTTCACAATCATCGACACCGCTTTTTCCTCGTCGATGCCGCGCTGGCGGCACAGGAACAGCTGATCGTCGCTGACTTTGGAGGTGGTGGCCTCGTGTTCCAGAATGCTGTCGGAGTTGCGGTTTTCAATATAAGGAAACGTGTGGGCGCCGCACTTGTCGCCGATCAGCAGCGAGTCGCATTGAGTGTAATTGCGGGCGCCGTCGGCGCGGGGCGAGATGCGCACCAGGCCGCGATAGACGTTCTCGCTGCGGCCGGCGGAAATGCCTTTCGACACGATGGTGCTCCTGGTGTTCTTGCCCAGGTGAATCATCTTGGTGCCGGTGTCGGCTTTCTGGAAATTGTTGGTGAGTGCCACGGAGTAGAACTCGCCCACGCTGTTGTCGCCGCGCAGCACCACGCTGGGATATTTCCAGGTGATGGCGGAACCGGTTTCCACCTGGGTCCAGGAAATTTTCGAATTGGCGCCAGCACACAGGCCGCGCTTGGTGACGAAGTTGTAGATGCCACCTTTACCTTCGGCATCACCGGGATACCAGTTCTGCACGGTGGAATACTTGATCTGCGCGTCGCCGAGTGCCACCAGTTCCACCACGGCGGCGTGCAGCTGGTTTTCATCGCGCATGGGCGCGGTGCAGCCTTCCAGATACGACACGTAGCTGCCTTCGTCCGCCACGATCAGGGTGCGCTCGAACTGCCCGGTGTTGAGTTCATTGATGCGGAAATAGGTGGACAGCTCCATCGGGCAGCGGGTGTTCTTCGGGATGTACACAAAGGAACCGTCGCTGAACACGGCGCTGTTCAACGCCGCATAGAAGTTGTCTTTCTGCGGCACCACGCTGCCCAGGTATTTCTGGATCAGCTCCGGGTGATTCTGGATGGCTTCGGAAATCGGGCAGAAGATCACACCAGCCTTGGCCAGCTCTTCTTTATAGGTGGTGGCGATCGACACACTGTCGAACACCGCGTCCACGGCTACACCGGCCAGTTTGCCGCGTTCGTGCAGGGGGATGCCCAGCTTTTCGAAGGTGGCGAGGATTTCCGGATCCACTTCGTCCAGGCTCTTGGGGCCGTTCTTCTTGGGGGAGGAGTAATAGCTGATCGAGTTGAAATCCACCTCGGGGTGCTTCATGTGCGCCCACTGGGGGATCTCCATCTGCTGCCACTGGCGATAGGCTTGCAGGCGCCATTCCAGCATCCACTCCGGCTCGTTCTTCTTGCCGGAAATGATGCGGATGACGTCTTCGTTCAGGCCAGGGGGAAGGGTGTCCGATTCCACCTGCGTGACGAATCCGGCTTCGTATTCGCGACTGATCAGGTCGTCGATTTCGTTGCCTTTGCTCATGGCGCTGTACTCTTCAGTGTCTGCTCAGTGTCCGCGTGTCGCGGCGCATCGCGTGCGTTCAATGCCCATGCCGGTGGCAGGGTGAAATGAAACCAGTCAGGTTGGTGCAGAACCTGTGCCGGTTTGGGGTGTCTCTCTACGTAAATCAGAGTAAAAGACTCAGGTTTGGAAATCAATACCAATATGGTATTCTTTTGTCACCCTCGGCAAGGCGCGCATTCTATGTTACGCATCGGCAAAATGACAGATTACGCACTCGTGATCATGCACCGCATGGCCAAATCACCGTCGGCCCTGCTGCGGATGGAGGAAATCGCCCAGGCCACCCAGCTGCCCCTGGCCACGGTGCGCAAGCTGATGCGGCAACTGGTGAATTCCGGGCTGGTGCGGTCGGAGCGGGGCGCCAAGGGTGGCTACCAACTGGCCCGTTTCCCCGAGTTGATCAGCATCGCCCACATCGTGGCGGCGGTGGAGGGCCCCCTCGCCATCACCGAGTGCTGCGACGACGACGGCGGCTGCGAACTGCAGGGCGACTGCGACGTGGAATCCCAGATGCCCACCCTCAACGAATTGATTTCCCAGATATTGGCGTCCATCACCCTCACCGACATGGCGCACCTGTGCGGCAGCGTACAGGGCAATGTGGGCGCCCTGATCACCCGCCTGCAGGAACGCCAGCTGGCCTATCCAGCCTGATAACACAGCGAATACAAACATCCGGTATCCAGGGAAACGGGCGATTTGCTAGAATGCCGCCCCGCTGATTCCCTCCCATCCGTCCGGATATTCATCCAAGGCAGTTCCCCCCATGTTGATCGAGCCGCTATCCGTCACTGGTATCCTGGTGCTGGTGATTTTTCTGTTCGGCATGACGCTGATTGTGTTTGAAGCCCAGTTGCACATGGACAAGTTCAAGCCGGCCATGTTCATGATGTCTGGCCTGCTGGTAATCGGGGTGCACTATGCCGTTACCGACCCGAAGGGTTTCGACCATTTCCTTGAAGCGCAGAACCATATAAAGGAAGAACTGTTCGGGCTGATTGCCTTCATGGCGTTCATGTGGATGATCGTGGAGCTGCTCAACGAGCGGAACGTATTCACGGCGCTGAACGGGGTGATGCTCAGCAAGGGGCTGGGTGCACGGGGCATGTTCTACGCCACCGGTGCGCTGTCGGCGCTGCTGTCGCCGTTCCTCAACAACATCACCACGGCGATGATCTTCGGCAAGTCGATCAAGAGCATCTCTGCCAACGAACGCTACACCCACATCGCCCTGTGCAATATCGTGGTGGCGTCCAATTCCGGCGTGTGGTTTCTGGGAACGTCCACCTCGCTGATGGTGGTGCTGGCGGGCAAGATCAGTGTGCTCGGCCTGTTGCTGCTGGTGCCGTCGGCGCTGATCGGCTGGCTGCTGTTTGCCTTCACCCTGCATTTTCTGTATCTGCGCCCGCTGAACGGCCAGGACAAGCTCAAGGACACCGGCGGCGCCCGCATGCATCTCAAACCCGGTGGCGCCAGCCTGACGGCGGTGGCGTTTCTGTCCATCGTCATGGCGGTGCTGGCCAATATCTTCCTCAAGGTGGGTATCGAATTTGCGATCGGGGTGGCGCTGGGATTCGTGGTGATCTGGGCGTGGGCCCTGCGCTATCGCGGCATTCACCTGCCCTGGCAGGATCAGCTGCAGAAGGTGGAGTGGAACGCGCTGTTGTTCTTCATCGGCATCATCACGGCGGTGTCCTGTTTGAACCATGTCGGCTGGCTGACTTATATTTCCCGCATGTTCGACGTCATGTCGCCCACCAGCGTCAACGTATTCCTCGGCGTCATCTCGGGCGTGATGGATAACGTGCCGGTGGAAGCGGCGGCGCTGATGTCGAATCCGCCGCTCAGCAACAGCCAGTGGGCGCTGAATGCCCTGATGGTGGGTATCGGCGGTTCCCTCACTGTGGTGGGATCGGCTGCGGGCGTCATGGCCATGTCGCTGGATCGCACGTACACTTTCGGCGTCCATATGAAATTCATGCCGGCGATTCTGGTGAACTTCCTCGGTTCACTGGGGGTCTGGTATCTGCAGTTCGAAGTGCTGGGCTGGGGTCACTGAGCCGGGATCAAGATAATGCAAAAGGAGTCATTAATATGAAGCGTGTTTCGTCACTGATGGTACTGCTGGGCAGTGTGATGCTGGGGGGCTGTGCCGCCGATGGCAGTTTCGATGCGTCCAAGGCCATGGTGGTGGGTGCGGGCGTGGTGCAGGCGGTCACCCTGGATGAAAACAGCGTGAAGCAGACCGCGTCACTGGCTGCGGTGGAACTGGACAGCAAGTACCGCGTGGCTGATGCCAGCAATCCTTACAGCCGCCGCCTGGCCAATCTGGTGAGTGGCGTGCAGGGTTACGACGGCCTGAAACTGAATTTCAAAGTCTATCTGGAGAACGAGGTGAATGCGTTCGCGATGGCAGACGGCACGGTGCGGGTGTTTTCCGGCCTGATGGATGCCATGCCCGACGACCAGGTGCTGGCGGTCATCGGTCACGAGATTGGCCATGTCAAACTCAAGCACAGCTATCGCCAGATGCAGTCCAAGCTGTTGACGGATTCGGTGTTTGCCGGCGTCGTTTCCACCGGCGGCATCATTGGTGAGCTGACAGCGGGCCAGCTGGGGCAGCTGGGGCAGGCGGCGGTCTCGGCCCAGTTTTCGCAGAAGGATGAGCTGGAGTCGGATGAATACGCGGTGAAAATGCTGCGCAAGGTGGGCCAGGATCCCTACGCCATGAAACGGGCCATCGAAACCCTGCAGGCCAAGTACGGCAGCGGCGGTGGCTTCCTCAGTTCGCATCCCTCCAATCCCAAGCGCGTCAAGAATATCGAAGCGGCCATTGCCGGCAAGAAATAACCGCGGCCACTGACCTCGGCTGAACAGCTGCGACGCCCGCCTGTTCAGCCTTGTCTATACTGATTCCAAAGACCTACCCAAGAAGGTTCGTCATGGAATCTGCCTATTCCACCGTGTCCCGGGTCGCCAACGAAACCTATGGCCATTCCCGCCGCATCATGCCCGAGCAGCCCTGGTGGGAAAATCTCGAATCCAGCTTTCATAAATTTCCCGATGATTTCGAACTGGATCTGTTCACCCAGCTGCTGGTGGATGGAACGGCCGCGGTCGATCTGGTGAGTCGCACGGCGGTGGCGACGCTGGTGTCGGTACTGGCGCTGCCGCTGTCGGCCAATCCGTTGCGGCTGAAGCAGGATCTGGAAGACGGCGCGCTTTATCGGGAGCTGGCCAGCAGTCATGACAGTGCGCGTTTTTTCCGCTTTCCCAATGTGAAGGTCGAAATGAAGGAAGGCCGGCCGGGTCTGGTGCACTTTCGCCCTGCCGACGGCCAGTGCCGGATGCTCAGTTTCGACAGCCCTTTCCAGCCGGTGAATCCGCGTCTGCATGACCGCTATCTGAAGAACCGTGCCAATCGTCGCGCCGTGGCCCAGTACTGGACCCACGACAACGGCCCGCGCCCCACCATTTGCGTGGTGCATGGTTTCATGGCCGATCCCTATTGGGTGAACAGCCTGTTTTTGGGGCTGCCGTGGTTCTACAAGATGGGCTACGACATTCTGCTCTACACCCTGCCGTTCCATGGTGCGCGGCAGGGCCCGCTGTCGCCGTTCAGTGGTCACGGCTATTTCGCCAACGGCATTTCCCATATCAGCGAAACCGTGGCGCACTCGGTGTATGACTTCCGCCTTTTTCTCAATTATCTCGAGCAGCGCGGTGTGCCCCGTGTCGGCGTGACCGGCATCAGTTTGGGCGGCTATACCAGTGCGTTGCTGGCAGCGGTGGATGAGCGGCTGCATTTCAGCATTCCCAATGTGCCGGTGGTGAGTCTGTTCGATCTGATCCTGCAATGGTTCCCCGCCAGCGCGGTGATCAAGACGGCGTTGCGTCTGAGCGGCATCTCCATCAAGGAGGCGCGCCACATCATGGCGGTGCACTGTCCGCTCACCTACAAGGTAAAAATTCCCCGCCAGCGTCTGATGATCATCGGGGGCGCCGGCGATCGTTTTGCGCCGCCCAAGCATGCGCGCTTGCTGTGGGATCACTGGGAACGGCCGTCGATTCACTGGTTTCCCGGCAATCACATCCTGCATCTGGATCAGGGGCGCTATCTGAAGGACGTGCGGCAGTTTCTGGACGATATCGGCTTTGCCGGGTGAGTGGCCGGCGGGGGAGGGTTAAAAGGCAGTGCAGCGGGTGCACTGCCAGGAGTGAATCAGTGGGCCTTGCCTTTGGTTTTCATCTTCATGTCATGCAGCATGTAGTACAGCACGTAGCCGCCTACACCCAGCGTACCCAATACCGCCAGCAGGCCGGCGATCACGGTTTCATCGATGTACATGGTGTTCCCTCGCATCTTTTTTGACGTGTTGTTAGTGATGTATTGATCGGGGTCAATGCCCGACGTTTATCGAGGTTAATCGAGTGATGGGGCTAAATCACCCCATGTAACCACACAGTCTGACTGGTCGGTTCTTTAGATCGGTTCGTTCCTAGGAGAATGGACTAGACTGTCTGAAAGCCGGGAGGAACGTCCACTATGCCCCATGTCAGCGCGCCCGCCACACTGGAAGCCTGGGTTCGGCGCCTTGGGGAGGAAGAGTTTCCCCTGTTCGCCCATACCGCCCGCACCATTGCCTCCATTTCCGCCAGCGACAACACCCCGGCCAACGAGCTGGCGCAGGTGATCCTGCGCGACAACGCCATGACGGCCCGTCTGCTGCGGATGGCCAACAGCGTGTACTACAACCCCGGCGGTGTGCGCATCAGCACGGTCAGCCGGGCCATTGTGATCCTGGGTTTCAACACGGTGCGCAACCTTGCCCTGTCCATCAGTCTGGTGGAAACCATGCTGTCCGGCTCCCGCCACGACAATGCGCTGGCGGAACTGGTGCGCTCATTTCACGCCGCCGTGCAGGCCAAGGAAATCGCCGACGAAATGAAGCTGGGCAATACCGAGGAGCTGTTCATCGCTGCGCTGCTGTATCGCATCGGCGCGGTGGCGTTCTGGTGTTTCCCCTACGGCAAGGACGACGCGCTGGACTGGCAATACCACAACTGCAGTGATCGGGACGAGGCCGAGCGGCGGGTGCTGGGGTTTACCTTGCGCGATCTGACGGTGGCGCTGACGCGGGACTGGCAACTGAGCACCTTGCTGGCCACCGCGCTCACCGCCCGCAACAACCGGGATCGCAGCCTGCGCGACGTGGAGTATGCCTATCGCCTGGCGGACGCGGTGAGTCGGGGCTGGGATCATCCCGACACCGGCAAGGTGTTGCACGGCATTGCCCAGATGGTGGAAAAGCCCCAGGAGTGGGTGACGCGGCTGGTGTTCCAGAACGCGCAGAAGGCGGCCCGGGTGATGGAAGAATTCGGCATCACCAACACCAGTCGTTTCATTCCGCCGGCGCCCGGCGAGACCGCCGCCCAGCCGGTGGCCGCTGCCCCGGTCGATCAGCAGCTGCAACTGCAGTTGAGCATTCTGCGGGAACTCACCACGTTGCTGGCAGAGCGCGCGGACTTGAATCTGGTGCTGGGCGCCGTATTGGAAGGTGTTTATCGCGGCCTGAAGATGGATCACGTGGTGCTGGTCATGGCGGATGCCAAGCAGTCCCGGCTGGCGGCGCGGTTTGTGCTTGGCAAGGAGCGGGATCAGTGGCAGCAGAAATTCCAGTTCATGCTGGGCGGACAGGAAAACATCTTCACCCACGTGATGGCGCTGAATGAGCCGCTGTGGGTGGACCGGCGCATGCGCCTGCATCTGGGCCCGTTACTGGGGCCCGAAATCCAGGCGGTGCTGGGCGGCAACGAGTGCATGCTGGCGCCGGTGCGGGTGCAGGGACAGGTCCGCGGTGTGATCTATGCAGATCGGGTTGCCGGCAGCGCGCCGCTGGCGGAGCCGGAATTCCTCAGCTTCCGCCATTTCTGCGAACATGCCAACATCGCGTTCCAGCTGCTGGCGGCCGACGGCAAGCGTCCCTGACGGATCAGATAATGCGGGCCTTGGCTTTCAGCAGGCGGGCGGCGACCGGTGCAGGGGCCTGCTCGATCAGGTGATCGGCCGTTTCGCTCAGGCGGTCCACCTGTTGCTGCAGTTGCTTGCGCTGCAGGGCGAGCCGGAGTTCCAGGCGTGACAATTCACCTTTGATGCGTTCCCGACTTGTCATCGCCAGCGCGATCAGGTTGTGACGGTTGACCTTGTCACTGATGCCGTAACGGCTTAAGTAATATCCGGCATTATCCAGTTGGCGCAGAGCCAGTTCCGCATAGCGTTCTACATTCTTCATGGGGCACCTGAGGTTTTCAGCGGGGGAGTTCCGGGCGGGGACATTAGTGGGATTCGTTAGAGGCCGCAACCTAATCCGGTGCGGTGCCGCGCAGTTGCGCACAGGTATTTGGGCTATAGTGATTTCATCGGCATAAAGGAATTTTCTTAGGGTGGATCGGACAGGGGTTCAGTCAGCACAGGGAGCGGGGCGCGCCGGGGGATGGCGTCTGGCGGTGCTGTGCCTGTTGCTGGCCTTGCCGGTGGCGCTGGCCCGTGGTGAGGATGCCTACCAGATCAAGGCGGCCTTCATCTTCAACTTCACCAAGTTCATCACCTGGCCGGCGGCCATGGAGCAGGAGGGCGGCGATCTGCGTCTGTGCCTGTTCAACGGCAATCCCTTTGGCGACTATGTGTTCCAGCTGGAAGGGCGCAAAGTGCGCAACTTCTATCTGCGGGTGGTGCAGCCCAAGTCTTCCGCCGAGCTGGGTCGCTGTCACATCCTGTATCTGGTGCCCGACGAGACGACTTCGCAGTTGCTGGCGGGCATCGCGGATAAACCGGTGCTGACCATCGCTGATGAAGACGGCTTTGCCACCGACGGGGGCGGCATCCAGTTGCTGTCCGAAAACAATCGCATCCGCTTCGATGTCAACCTGCAGCGCATCAAAGGCAGCGGGCTCGACATCAGTTCCAAGCTGTTGCATCTGGCCAGGCAGGTGATGTGATGTTCTGGTCGCGCCTGTCCTTCAAACGCAAACTCATGTTGATGATGCTGCTCACCATCGCCAGCGGCGTGGTGCTGATCGGGCTGTTCTTCGTGACCTATGAACGGGTGCACATGCGTGAACAGCTGGAGCGCGAAGTGCAGATGGTGGCGAAGGTGGCGGCGTCGCAACTGACCACCGCGCTGCTGTTCGATGATCCGGTGACCCAGCAGGAAATTGCCAACAGTCTGCGCTTCGACAGCACGATCCAGATCGTCTGCATTTTTGGCGCCGATGGCGCGTTGCGGGTGCAGTCCTATCCCGGTGAGCAGCGTCACTACAGCTGTCCGGCTGCGGCAGGCGTGGCAGAAGCTGGTTTCGAAAATTCCTTCTACCACTTCAAGCGCACGCTGAACACGGATGAGCAGACGCTGGGCACCCTGTACATTCGCGCCAACCTGGATTATGTCGATCAGCACATGCGGCGCTACATCTACATGATGCTGACAGCGCTGGCGGTGATTTCCGTGGTGTCGTTGCTGGTGGCGTTGTGGCTGCAGCAGGTGATCACCCGTTCCATCACGCACCTGGCGGAAACGGCCAGCCGCATTGCCCGGCAGAAAGACTATTCCCTGCGGGCCGAGAAACTCGGAGACGATGAAATCGGCCAGACGGTGGATGCCTTCAACCAGATGCTGCATGTGATTGAGCAGCGCGACAACGAACTCAAGCGCAATAAAACCCAGCTGGAAATCATCGTCGGCGAGCGCACAGCGGAATTGCGCGCTGCCAACCGGGAGCTGGAGGCGTTCAGTTATTCCGTCTCCCACGATCTGCGTTCGCCGTTGCGGGCTATCGACGGTTTCAGTCAGGCGCTGCTGGAGGAGTACAGCGATCAACTGGATGATGTGGGGCGTGGTTATCTGGATCGGGTGCGGGCGGCCAGCCAGCGCATGGGCGTGCTGATCGACAATCTGTTGCGGCTGTCGCGGGTGACGCGTCAGGAGTTGCAGCCGGAGCAAACCGACATATCCGCCATGGCGCAGGAGATCGTGCGCGAACTGCGTGATGGCGATCCCCAGCGTAACGTGGACATCACCATCCAGGACAACATGGTGGCTCAGTGCGATGCCAAACTGATCCGCATCGCGCTGACCAACCTGATCGAAAACGCGTGGAAGTACAGCTCCAAGCAGGCGATGGCGATGATCCGGATCGGCTGTCGCGACGGGATTTTCTTCGTGCAGGATAACGGCGCCGGTTTCGACATGCGTTACGCCGACAAACTGTTCGGTGCATTCCAGCGGCTGCACAGCAAGGAAGAATTCGAAGGCACCGGTGTGGGCCTGGCCACAGTGGCACGAGTCATCCATCGCCACGGTGGTGAAATCTGGGCCGAGAGCGAACTGGGAGCGGGTGCGACCTTCTTTTTCACCCTGGCATAGTCGCGCTTCGGTTGATCATAAAGTGTGCAAAATACCATTTCGTATTGGTTGACCTTTACTGACTGCGGATTTAACGTGGTCTAGCTCGCTGTTAAGACTGAATATATCCCCGCGGAATATAGAAGAATGGAAAATATGACCATTTTATTAGTCGAAGATAATGCCGACGACGAGCTGTTGGCGCTGCGAGCCCTGAAAAAAACCGCTGTTCCCAATACCGTCGTGGTTGCTCGCGACGGTGAAGAAGCCCTGGAGTATGTGTTTGGCAATGGCCGCTATGCCGGTCGCGATGTCAAACAGCAACCCAAGGTGATTTTCCTCGATCTCAAACTCCCCAAGCTCAATGGCATCGAAGTGCTGCGCAGTATTCGCAACGACGAGCGTACCAGCCGGGTGCCGGTGGTGCTGCTGACCTCGTCCGACGAAGTGCAGGACTTGCTGGACGGGTACGACAACGGCGCCAACAGCTACATCAACAAACCGGTGGACTTCAACGAATTCGTCGAGCAGGTGAAGTTGCTCGGCCAGTACTGGTTAGGTGTTAACCGGGTTCCCGCTCTATACTGATCTGAAACCGAAGATCAGGGAGAAATCTGTGGACAGACTGCTGAAAGTGCTCATCGCCGATGATTCGGAAGATGACGCGCTGTTGCTGGTCAGGCAGTTGAAAAAAGGCGGCCTTACCTGCAAGTACGAGCGAGTCGAAACCGCAGAGGAAATGCGCGGTTCCCTGCTGCGTCAGCATTGGGATCTGGTGGTGACCGATCACAACATGCCGGCGTTCAGCTCCAGCGAAGCACTGCAGCTGGTGAAAGCGATCCAGCCCGACACGCCGGTGATCGTGGTGTCCGGCGCCATCACCGACGACGTGGCGGTGAATTCCATGAAAGCCGGCGCCCAGGATTACATCATGAAGGATAATCTTGCGCGTCTGGTGCCGGCGGTGGAGCGCGAACTGCGCGAAGCCGAACACCGCAGCGCACGCAAGGAAGCGGAAGAACAGGTGGCGTATCTGGTGTATCACGATGCGCTTACCGATCTGATGAACCGCGATCAATTCAAAAAGCAGCTGGATCAATTCCTCGAAACCGCCCGCGTCCACGGTCACGAGCACGCCCTGCTGTACCTGGATCTGGATCAGTTCAAGATCATCAACGATACCTGTGGCCATGTGGCTGGCGATGAGCTGCTCAAGCAGATCGGCAAACTCATCAAGTCCCGACTGCGCGAGCCCGATCGCATCTCCCGCCTGGGCGGTGACGAGTTCGGCATTCTGCTGTGGCAGTGCAATCAGGAGCAGGCGCTGGATATCGCCCGCGGCCTGCACGATGCCATCAAGGGCTATCGTTTTGTGTGGAATGAGCAGCCGTTCGTGGTGTCGTCCAGCATCGGCGTGGTGCAGATCAACAGCGCTTCCACTGATCTGGAAGAAGTGCTGGCCAGTGCGGACATGGCTTGCTATGCCGCCAAGGACAAGGGCCGTAACTACATTCAGGTATTCGACGCCAACGACCGCGAACTCACCCATCGGCGTGACCAGATGCACTGGGCCTCGCGCATCCGCCGGGCGCTGGATGAAGATTCCTTCGTGCTCTACACCCAGGCCATCGTGGGGCTGACCAAGCCGCAACGCCATCAGGAATTCCTGGTGCGTTTGCGCGATCAGGACAGCATCATTGCGCCGGGTCTGTTCATGCCGGCGGCGGAGCGGTTCAATCTGATGCCGCTGATCGATCGCTGGGTGATCCGTCATGCCTTTGCCCACGTCAAGAGCTGCCTGGAACGGGGCAAGACCCAGGAAGGCGATCTGTTCTTTATCAACCTGTCCGGTTCATCCCTGAGTGATGAATCGTTTTTCAACCATATCCGCGCCTGCCTGGATGAGTTCGCGCTGCCGCGCCACAAGATCTGTTTCGAAATCACGGAAACCACCGCCATCTCCAACCTGGAGGCGGCGTCGGTGTTCATCGGCGAAATCCGCGAGCTGGGTTTTCTGTTTGCCCTGGATGATTTCGGCGTGGGCATGAGTTCGTTTGCCTACCTCAAGGCGATTCCGGTGGACGTGCTGAAGATCGACGGTGGCTTCGTGCGCAACATGCTCAATGACCCGATGGATCAGGCCATTGTCGAAGCCTGCAACAAGATCGCCCATTCCGCCGGCCTGATCACCGTGGCCGAATTTGTCGAAAACAAGGAAATCGAAGCCCGCCTGCGCGCCATCGGCGTGGATTTTGGCCAGGGCTACGGCATCGAAAAGCCCCATCCCATTGAATCCTGACGGCATTGCCGCGCCAAACCCGCCAGCGTTGCTATAGTTAAGTGGCTGTTGATAAACGCAACCGCGCCTGCGCTGGCGGCGGCTTTTCAGCGGCTGTCAACGAGGGTGCGGAAGAAGGGATCTTGCTTGCGGATGATCAGGTGGATGACAGGGCTGCTGCTGATGCTGCTGCTGGGCTGTGCCCAGGCGCCGGAGCGTGCCCTCAAGGTCGCCACCAACCTCTGGCTGGGTTATGAGCCACTCTACCTTGCCCATTACATCGGCGGCTATGAACAGAATATCGATATCGTGCAGCTGCCGTCCTCCACCGAGGTGTTGCGGGCGTTGCGCAATGGCAGCGTGGATGTGGTGACCGCCACCCTCGACGAAGCGCTGCTGCTGAAGTCCCAGGGCGAGGATCTGGTGCTGTTGATGGCAGTCAACTTTTCCAGCGGAGCCGATGTGGTGTTGGGGCGTCCGCCGATCAGCTCTCTGCAGTCAATCAAGGGGCACCGTATCGGTGTGGAAAACACCGGGCTGGGGGCTTTGATGTTGTCGGCGGCCCTGCAGCATGCCGACCTGCGCGTAACGGATGTGGCGCTGGTGAATCTGTCGGTGGATCAGCATCTGCAGGCGTACCAGGATGGTGTGGTGGATGTGGTGGTGACATTCGAGCCCAGTGCCACCCAGCTGCGCAAGGCGGGGGCGAATCTGCTGTTCGACAGTAGTGCAGTACCGGATCTGATTGTGGATGTACTGGTGTGTCGCCGGCATGTGTTCGAGCGGCGCGACCGGTCGCTGCGGGATCTGGTGCGGGGCTACTACAAGGCGCGGGCATTCATGCAGTCGAACCCGGCAGAAGCCGGTGCCTTCATCGGCCGCCGCCTGCAGCTGAATCCGCAGGAGCTGCAGAAAGCCTACAACGGCCTGCGCCTGCCATCGTTGCAGGACAACGTGCGCTGGCTGGCGGGATCGCCCAGCGCGTTTGACAGCGCCCGAGATCGTCTGCAACAGCTGATGCGCGAGCGCGATCTGCTGGATCACAATCCGGATGGGCAACTGCAGGCGCGAGCCGGCTGGCTGCAGCAGGTGGTGCCATGAAGCTGCGACCACAGTCGCTCTATCTGCTGGTCACGCTGATCGTGGGCGTCAGCTTCCTGCTGCTCACGGTGATTTTTGCTGTCGGTCAGTATTACTCCCTCAAGCGTCAGGCCTTCGACGACAGCATGGTCAACCTGCGCACCATGATGATGATCTCGCAATCGCGGGTGGAAAAGGAGTTGGCGACCGGTGATCGGGTTGGCATGGAGCGCGACGTCATGGCGCTCAAACTGCTGGACGATCTGCTGCTCAGTGCCGTCGTCAACGAACTGGGTGTAGTGGTGTCGAGTTCGAATTTCCTGATCCTGGATCAGCCTGCCGCCAGTCAGCTGCCCCAGTTCGACAGCGAGCGATTCGACCAGGCGCGACGGGATTACCGCCCAGTCATCGTCACCGATACGGCGCGGGAAAATATCTATGCCTACTATCCCTTGGTGATCAGCAATTCCGGCAACAGCGTGCGACCGGATCGGGTGGGAGCATTGTTCGTGCACTGGAGCATGAATCGCCAATACCAGTCCATCCGGCAAAACCTGCAGCAGGAAATGGTGCAGATGTGCGGTCTGATCGTGCTGGTGCTGGGAGTGTTGTTGCTGGTGCTGCATCGTATCGTGCTGCAGCCGGTGCGACGCCTGAAACTGAAAGCGGCCAACGCGGCAGACGGGCGCGAGGTCAATTCCTTCCACATCGAAGGCGTGGCCGAGATCCGCGATCTGTCGGTGGCCATCAATCGCATGAATCTGAAATTGTGCGCCAACATCCAGGAGATCAAGCGCAGCGAAGAACGCTGGCTGTTCGCGCTGGAAGGTGCTGGCGATGGCGTGCTGGATCATGATTTCCGCAACGGCAGCACGTATTTTTCCGCCCAGTTGCGCCGGCTGTTGGACATCGCGCCGGAGGCGCCGGTCAGCTTTGCGCTCTGGCAGCAGAAAATCCATCCGGAGGACTGGCCCTATGTGGAACGGCGCCTGCAGCGTCACATGCAGCGGCTGTCGGATCTGTGCAATGTGGAATACCGGGTGGGCGACAGCAGCGGTCAGCATCGTTACATCCTGATGCGCGGCAAGGTGGTGGAATGGCTGGCGGACGGCAACCCGGCACGATTGATTGCCACGCAGTCGGACGTCACGGCCCGCCGCAAGATGGAGAACGCCCTGCGCAGCAGCGAGGAAAAATACCGCAAGCTGTTCGATCTGGCGCAGGAAGGCATCTGGGTCATCGATGCCCAGGGCAATACCACGATCGTCAATGCCGCGATGGCCAGCATGCTCGGCTACAAGAAGGAAGAAATGCTGAGCAAGCATCTGTTCGACTTCATGGATGCATCCGCCCGTGCCGTCGCCGAAGAAAATATGAAGCGCCGTGCCCATGGTATCGAGGAACAGCACGATTTCGAGCTGCTGTCCAAAACCGGCCGCAAGGTGTACACCACCATGCAGACTGCGCCGATTTTCGATGACAACGGCGTGTATGCCGGCGCGATAGCCGGTGTCATGGATATTACCGAGCGGCGACGGGCCGAGGAGCGCATTCGCCAACAGGTGCTGTTCGACGATCTCACCCGCCTGCCCAATCGGCGCATGCTCAACGAAAAGCTGGCGCAGGAACACGCCCGCGCGCTGCGTCATGATCATGTGGGCGCGCTGCTGTTCATCGATCTGGATCACTTCAAGAACGTCAATGATTCCCTGGGGCATCCGATCGGTGATGCGTTGCTGGTGGCGATTGCCGAGCGTCTGCGCAAGGTGGTGCGGGAAGAAGACACGCTGGCGCGCCTGGGCGGCGACGAGTTTGTGGTGTTGCTGCCGGAGCTGAGCCACGTGCCCACCGAAGCGGCCAGCCAGGCGCGCCAGGTTGCGCTGAAGATGCAGGCGGCGCTCACGGAAACCTTCGACGTGTCCGGCCACAAGCTCACCATCGGCTGCAGTATCGGCATCGCCCTGTATCCGCAGGAACAGGATACGATTCACGACATCCTCAAGCAGGCGGACTCCGCCATGTACCGCGCCAAGGAGGAAGGCCGTAACGCGGTGTGCATCTTCAGCAAGGAAATGCACGAGCAGATCGAGCGTAACCTGCGTCTGCAGATGCTGCTGCCGGGCGCGCTGGAGGACGAGCAGTTCGAACTGTATTACCAGCCGCAATTCAATCACCGGCGTGAGCTGATCGGTGCGGAAGTGCTGCTGCGCTGGCGCGAGCCAACCCTGGGTTTCGTGCGGCCGGATCAGTTTATTCGCGCGGCGGAGGAATCCGGTTTCATCATTCCGCTGGGGGATTGGGTGTTGCGGCGTGCCTGCTGGCAGCTGAAGCAGTGGCAGGCGCTGGGATTGCCGGCCACCTTCGAGCGGCTGGCCATCAATATCAGCGCGCGGCAGTTTGCGCTGGATGATTTCGCCCACCAGGTGCAGGCCATTACCCGGCAGGCAGGTGTGGAAACCCACAGCATCGAACTGGAGATCACCGAAAGCCTGCTGCTCAACCGGCTGGAGCAGGTGGTGGAAAAATTCCGCGAACTCCACACCATGGGTTTCTATATTGCGCTGGACGATTTCGGCACCGGCTATTCGTCGCTGTCCTACCTGCGCTCACTGCCGCTGCACAAGTTGAAGATCGATCAGGCATTCGTGCGCGACATCCAGAATGACCGGAATGATCGCACGATCGTCGAAACCATCATCGCGATGGCCCATCACATGGAACTGGAAGTGATTGCAGAAGGTGTGGAAGAGGAAGCACAGTTCCGCTTCCTGCAGGAGAAAGGCTGTCTGCAGTATCAGGGATATTACTTTGCCAAGCCGATGCCGGCGGATATCTTTTTCACGACCTGGGTGCAGCCGCCGGCACCGGCGCAAACCTGAACCCGCAGATCAGGCGCATTCTACCTGGGCGGGCACAAAGACACTGGCCGCCTCGGTTTTGAACAACGCCACCCGCAGATTTTCCGCCCGATACACTTCGCGGCCGTTCACCCACACTTCGCCGTCGCCGATGCCGAGCGTGATGTCGCGTTGCATGATGCGGCGCACGTGAATGCGATATTGCACGGTGCCGGCCTGCGGCGAGATTTCATCGAAGAAACGCACGGTATCGACACCGATGGCCCGTGCCTTGCCGTGATGGCCGCGCCACGCCAGATAGAAGCCGAGACTTTGCCACAGCCCATCCAGTGCCAGACAACCCGGCATCACCGGATCACCGGGAAAATGACAGCTGAAAAACCAGTGCTGCGGACTCAGATCGAATTCCGCCACCAGCGACCCCTTGCGATAACGGCCGTCGTGCTCCGTCAGTTCCACCACCCGATCCAGCATGCGCAACTGGCCTTGCGGCAGCTGCGGGCCCGACTGCTCGTGTTCGAGCATGAAGCGCTCCAGATCCAGACGGGAAAAAAAAGCTTTCTTTGACATGGGAGCATCCTCGCTCTGTCTTGGACGGCGACACGTGCAATGAATGAGATGCAGGCGATAACGGGACATTGCCGATAAGGCAACCGGATTGATGGTAGTGGGGTAACGGCTGAGCGACAAATAAGGACTGTTTCAAAATCTTTCGTTTGGAACGAAAGTGCCGGGAAAAACAGCGTGTTTTCACCAGACTCGCGGTCATTTGAAAACAATGCTTACTCATTTGCGCAAATGGCGTCGATTCAGACGCGTTGGCGTTGGCTGTTTGTCACTGCCCGGATCGCTCATGGGGGCGTCGGTGCGGTTCTGAATATTTCGACATGCTGCACATTTTCCCCTTTTGATTCCCATTATGATGGCGCCCATTGCCTACTGTTCGACCAGCAGCAGGCAGACAAACCGCAAGCGGTATCAACTGTATTCAAGCAGGCGCAGGCGGCACGGAAGCAGCGGCACTGTGAAAAGGGGAACCCTGCCGGGAGTCGGGGTTCGGGGGAAATCATGTCAACGTCACCTAAGTTCCGGATCACCATCCAGGGGATCGCGGCTGGCATGCGTGCCGACCGCGTGTACCTGGCGCTGGGTAAAAAGTTTGGGCTGTCGCCGTCGCAGGTGGAGCAGCTGCTGGCCAACAAGGCCGGGCCGCTGGTGGGGCTTATGGAGCATCAGGCTGCCTGGACACTGCGCAATGAGCTGCAGCAGATGGGCGTGGACTGCAGCATTGCGCCGGCCCCTCGCTCCCATCTGGGTGACACCGGCAACCGCATTTCCCTGCAGGGTATCGATCCGCATCGTCGCGTGGGTCATGCGCCCCGTCTGCAGCGGGTGCCCCGACATGCCATGGCGATGCGCAGCGGCAAACCGGCCACAGCCCGTCGCCGCCGCCCGACCCGCCCTACCTTTTCCATTCCGCCGCTGCTGCGCGTGGCAGTCGTGGTGGGGGTGGCCGTGGTGGTGGGCTTTTCCCTCCAGAGCAATCGCGAACCCCATGCGGACACCGTGGCCGTGGCTGACAGTGTGCGCTGACACCCGGTTGGCGGCCGCCGAACGATTTGGTACCATCGTACAGATTGGATAATCCAATGTTGCGGGGATGGTTGTCGGCGTGAAGAAAATCATAAGAAGAACTATCGGGCTGCTGGTGGTGCTGGCTTTGGTGGCGGCGGGCGCTGGTGGCTTCGTGATGTGGCCCTTTGTGATGTATCCGAAGACGGTCATCGAGGTGGAGCAGGTTGCGCCGCTGGTCTCCACTCCCCAGGACACCCTGCTGGCCGGCGTGGCAGAGCGGGACATCACGCCCCCGGTGGGCATTCCCAAGATGGGTTACTCCGCCTGGGCGCGCCCGGCCGATGGTTTTCGCAACCGGCTCAAGGCCCGTGCCTTCTATCTCAAGAATCCCGCCAGTCCGCCGCTGATGGTGATCCAGGCGGATCTGCCGGCCAGTTCCCTGGTGCTGCAGCGGGTGGTGGCCCAGCGGGTGGCCGCCCACACCGATATTCCCGCGCACAGTCTGTCCATCCATGTCACCCATACTCACAGCGGGCCGGGCCAGTTCATGGACAGCGACTTCTACAATGCCTTTGGTTCCAACGTGCCGGGGTTCGATCCGCAGCTGTTTGAATTCCTGGTGACGCAGATCGCCGACGCGGTGATCGAGGCGTACACCCAGCGGCGCCCGGCGAAGTTGGCGGTGGGCAGCATCGAGATCTATGGCGCCACCAAGAATCGGGCGATGGCGGCCTATATCCGCAACGAGACGGTGAGCGACAAGCGGCAGGATGATGCAGCCGCCCTGCGCGCAGTGAATCCCCTGATCACCCTGGTGCGCATCGATGGCCGGACTGACACCGGCGATTTCAAACCCCTCGGCGCCTTTTCCACCTTTGCGGTGCACGGCACCGGCATTCCGCCGTTCACCCATCCCTATCACGGCGATGTGTGGACGTTCTTCGAACGGGAACTGGAATGGCAGATCGAGCGGCATTACCAGACGCCGTGGAAACCCATTCACGGCCCGTTCGAAGCCAATCACGCGGACAACAATCCCAACTATCGCCATGGCCTGCGCGGTGATATCGAAACCCGGCGCATCGGTCTGGCTCTGGCGGAGCGGGCCTGGACGCTGTTCCGGCAACTGGATGACCAGCTGACGGCAGACATCCCGCTCAACGCCGCCATGCGCGAAATCGATCTGCTGGCCCTGCGGCCACAGGATGAAAAGCTGGTGTGCGAACGCGCGATTGCCGGCACCGCAGTAGTGGGCGCAGCCCAGGGCGACGAGGTGTTCCCCATCAGCTACCTGCCGCCGTTCCAGCGGGGCTGGCCCGACAGCGGTGATGACGACTGCCACGGCGCCAAGCGCTGGATGCTGGGTTCGTTGCAGGCCATCGGGCTGGCGCCGACCCGCTATCCCCATCGGGTGAATCTCAGTGCCATTCAGGTGGGTGAACTGGTGCTGGTGGGGTTGCCGTTTGAAATCACCTTTGAAGCCGGCAATCGCATCGCCGCTGCCGTGACTGATGTTTACCAGCAGCAGGGGCAGTCCATTCGTCAAGCGGTGGTGAGCAGTCATACCAACGGCTTCTTCGGCTACAGCACCACACCGGAGGAATACGGCGCCCAGTGGTACGAAGGTGGCCACACCATTTACGGCCCCAACACCACGCCGTTCCTGAGCCGGGAATCTGCCAAGCTGGTGGAAGCCATGCTGGCACAACCCGGTTACGCCGATCTGCCGGCGCGCACGACCTTCACCCTGGCGAGCCGGCATTATTTCCCGCCGCTGCAAGACGTGAAGGGCAAGCGGGTGGAGCTGCAGGCACCAGTGTTCGTGGATGCGCAGGCCAATCAGGAACCCTACTGGGAATGGCAGGTGCTCGAGGTGGCGCCCGGCCAGCTGAATCTGCACGAGCCGTTGCTGGCGGTGGAGACCAGTGATGACAGCACGCATTTTTCACCGTTGCGAAATAGCCAGGATGTGCCGGTGAACGATCAGGGCTACGATCTGCAGATCATCCACGACACCGACAGCGACGCCGGCATGGCCCGCTACAAGGTGCGCTGGCACAACCCGCCGGTGGCGCGTGCCGGGCAGTCGTACCGCTTGCGGCTGGAACCTCGTGCCGGGCTGGGCGTCTTCACCTCATCGCCCTTCCGTTGAAATTTACGCTGAGCGGCGCAGGATTTGCCCGGAAATGTGACGATCCCCCTTGTGCCCGCGTGCGCAGCGTTTACACTGCGCCGTGGAAGACCAACTGGAGACACACACATGAAAAAAACCTTGTTAGCCAGCGCCCTGATGCTGGCCAGCGCCGTGGCCACCGCGGCAGACTTCAAATACACCTACGGCGAAGTGGGCTATGGCGAACTGGATGATGACGGCGATGCGCTGTTCTTCGGCGGTGCCGTGGATCTGCAGCAGGGCTTTGGTATTGTCGGTTCCTACTACGCGGTGGATTTCGATGACGATGCCGACGGCCATATCTTCACCGTCGGTGCCCAGTTCCACACGCCCATCAACAACCAGGCGGATTTTGTTGCCAGCGTGCAGCTGATCAATGCCGATGTGGAATGGGATAACTGCCCCAGCTGGGCAGACTGCAGCGAGGATGACACCGGCCTGCTGCTGCGTGGCGGCATCCGCTTTGCCATCCAGCAGAACCTGCAGCTGGAAGGTGACCTTTCCTACATCACCAACGATTTCTGGGAAGACGATGAGCTGGGCATCAAGGCCGGCGTGCGCTTCTTCGTGGATCGCCAACTGTCGCTGGCCATCGGCCTTGCGTCCGACCAGGAGCTGGATGGTCTGTACTTCAGCGGACGTTACGACTTCAAGTGATCTGAACCGGTCGCTTGAACGTGTCAGGCGGGTTTGTCATTCGGCGAACCCGCTTTCCCCTCCCGAACGAATCAACATTCATAGCGTCAACGCAAACCGGCCAGCTGCTGACGCAGGCGCAGCGGCGACGTGGCAACACCGCCCAACTCCCCGAAGAAAAAATCAAAGTAGCGTTTGAACGCATCGAGAAATTCCCCCAGTTCACGCTGGCTGTTCACGTAGGGCGTGAAGCCGGGCACCAGACTGGGGCTGTGAAAATTCCAGGTGAAGGTTCGCACACCCTGCTGCAGCAGATGGCGGGTGAGTTTAACGTGCTCGTCGAAACGGTAGCCTTCCGGCGACAGCATCAGGCGGTCGATGGCACCCAGGCGTGCCAGGATGGCGCGGGCTTTCAGTGCATCGAGTTTTTCCGCTTGACGGTAGATCGACGGACTCCACGCACCGGCCCAGCCGACGAAGGCACCCGTCACCGGAATTTCCAGCAGACTGTTCTGAGGGCCGAACCAGAACGGCTGGGAATGACAGGCGCTGAAATCCGGGCCGCCGTCCTGCCGGTAGTCGAACGCCGGACATAGCGACAGATCGGTGTCGAAACCCAGCTCATGCAAAATCCCCGGCGTGTTGGCGCCGATGCCATAGCGGCCGGCCTTGTAGATCGTGGGCGCGACACCAAAATGCGTGGTAATCAGATCCCGCAGCGCGGCGACTTTGCGATATTCCAGATCGCGGGGCAGGTTGCCGATGAACGAGTTGTAGCTGTTGATGTCTTCCAGGTGCGGCGGATTGACCCAGGGGTGCGCATGGGCGCCGATCTCGCAGCGGCCGGCACGGAAAAAGTCCACCAGCTGTTCGCGGCCTTCCAGCTGATCGGCAACCGGATAGTCGATCGCATAGCAGGGCGTGATGGCGTAGGCGTCGAAGATCGCCTGTACCTGATGAATCTGGCGCATGGAGGACACGGCCGTGGCGCTGCGCAACGGCCCGCTATCCCAGTCGAATTCGGCCTCGGCATCGACAACGACGAGTAATTGAAGCGGCTGGCTGGCGTCCAGCCGGATCGGTGAGTTGGGTTCCCGCATCGGGTACTGTCAGTCTCCGGGCTTGATCAAGTAAGTCAACGAACAGCGCTGCGAAATGGAGCTGCCCCTGTTTAATGCAATTTCGGCTGCATCCAGTAGAATGAATGCAGCTTCCTTTTCGTTACTGTCGCTTCCCTCACTACAAGTATACACATCATGACCCAATCCATGGACTTTGAAGGCGTCGAACGCCTGCCCCTCAAGGAATATACCGAGCGTGCCTACCTCGACTATTCCATGTACGTCATTCTCGATCGCGCGTTGCCGCACATTGGCGACGGCCTCAAGCCGGTGCAGCGTCGCATCGTTTACGCCATGTCCGAACTGGGCCTGCGTTCCACCGCCAAGCACATGAAGTCGGCGCGCACCGTGGGTGACGTGCTGGGTAAATACCATCCCCACGGCGACAGCGCCTGTTACGAGGCCATGGTGTTGATGGCGCAGCCGTTCAGTTACCGCTATCCGCTGGTGGATGGCCAGGGCAACTGGGGTGCGCCGGACGATCCGAAATCCTTCGCCGCCATGCGTTACACCGAATCGCGCCTGGCGCCCTATGCCGAGGTGCTGCTGGGGGAAATCGAGCAGGGCACGGTGGACTGGGTGCCGAACTACGACGGCCGCCAGCTGGAACCCACGCTGTTGCCGGCGCGCCTGCCCAACGTGCTGCTGAACGGTTCCACCGGGATTGCCGTGGGCATGGCCACCGACATTCCCGCCCACAATCTGCGCGAAGTGGGCAAGGCCTGTATCCGTCTGCTGCAGGATCCGGGCTGTTCCATCGATGATCTGTGCGAGGACATTCTCGGCCCCGACCTGCCCACGACGGCGGAAATCATTACGCCGCGTCACGAACTCATCAAGATGTACATCACTGGCAAGGGCTCGTTCCGCATGCGCGCCACCTACGTGATGGAAGACGGCGACATCATCATCAATGCGCTGCCGCACCAGACCTCCGGCGCGAAAATCCTCGAACAGATCGCCGAGCAGATGAACAAGAAAAAACTGCCGATGGTAAGTGATCTGCGCGATGAATCCGATCACGAAAATCCCACCCGCCTGGTGATCGTGCCGCGCTCCAACCGCATCGACGTGGAACAGCTGATGGGCCACCTGTTCGCTACCACCGATCTGGAGCGCAGCTACCGCGTCAACCTGAACATGATCGGCATCGACGGCCGGCCACGGGTGAAAGGGCTGTACGACATTCTGAATGAGTGGCTGGAATTCCGCGTCACCACCGTGCGCCGTCGCTTGCAGTATCGCCTCGACAAGGTGATGGAGCGCCTGCATATCCTGGAAGGCTTGCTGATCGCCTACCTGAACATCGACGAAGTGATCCGCATCATCCGCACCGAGGACGAGCCCAAGCAGGTGATGATGGAACGCTTCGACATTTCCGACATTCAGGCGGAAGCGATCCTCAACCTGCGCCTGCGCAATCTGGCCAAGCTGGAAGAATTCGAGATCCGCGCCGAGCAGGACAAGCTCGAAGCCGAGCGCAAGAAGCTGGAAGAAATACTGGGCTCCCATCCGCTGCTGAAAAAACTCATCGTGTCGGAAATCCAGGCGGACATGGACAAGTATGGCGACGAGCGCCGCTCGCCGATTGTCGCCCGGGAAGAAGCCAAGGCGCTCGATGAAACCGAGCTGGTGGCCGCAGAAGCGGTGACCGTGGTGCTGTCGAAGAAAGGCTGGGTGCGTGCCGCCAAGGGTCACGATGTTGATCCGGTGAGCCTGAGCTACAAGGCCGGCGACGAATTCCAGGCCATGGCCAAAGGCAAATCCAATCAGAATGCCATCTTCTTCGATTCCACCGGCCGCAGTTACACGCTGCCAGCACACACCTTGCCGTCGGCGCGGGGTCAGGGCGAACCGCTGTCGGCGCGGCTGGAGCCACCGTCAGGCGCCACGTTTGACGGCGTGTTGATGGGTTACGATCACCAGCTGTGTCTGATGGCGAGCGATGCCGGTTATGGCTTCATTCTGAAGCTGGCGGACGCACAATCCCGCAACAAGGCCGGCAAGGCGCTGCTGTCGTTGCCGTCGAAGTCCCGCGTGCTGCAACCGAAACTGGTGCACGATGCCGACAACGAATTCGTGGTGGCTGTGAGCAACGAAGGCCGCATGCTGATGTTCCCGCTGAAGGAATTGCCAGAGCTGGCGAAAGGCAAGGGCAACAAGATTATCGGCATTCCGTCGGAGCGTGTCGAAGCCCGCGAGGAATTCGTGGTGGACGTGGTGGTGATCAACCGCAACCAGCAACTGAAAATCATCGCCGGCAAGCGTCACATCGGCCTGAAGTTCAGCGACCTGGAACACTATATGGGTGAACGCGGGCGTCGGGGCAGCATGTTGCCTCGTGGCTTCCAGAAGGTGGATGCGATCGAAGTGGTGGATTGATCGGCGCCAGATTGTCGAGCAGGATGTCCGCCGCCCGCGCCCAGGTGAATCCGGTGGCGTGGCGGCGGCAGGCGTTGCGATCCAGCTCCAGCGCCTGTAGCGCCGCACTGCGCAAATCATCTGACAGAAAACCGGTGACACCCGGCACCACCACATCTTTCGGCCCGGTCACCGGAAATGCCGCCACCGGCGTGCCGCAGGCCATGGCTTCCAGCAACACCACGCCGAAGGTGTCCGTGCGCGACGGAAACACAAACACATCCGCCGCTGCAAAACATTGCGCCAGGGATTCACCGCTGTGAAAGCCGGCAAAGTGCACATCGGGATAGCGCGCCTGCAGCTGCGCCCGCGCCGGGCCGTCACCCACCACGATTTTCGAACCGGGCAGATCCAGCAGCAAAAACGCATCCAGATTTTTTTCCGGCGCCACCCTGCCCACGTAGGTGAACCAGGGGCGGGGCAGATGGGCAAACTGCAATTGCCCCTGCAGGCGTTTGTCCGGGTGAAACAGTTGCGCGTCCACACCCCGCGACCACAGCTGCAGATGGTCGAAGCCATGCTGGGTCAGTTCCTGCCGCATGCTATCGGTGGAGACGAACACCGCGCGGCTGCCAGCATGAAAGCGCCGCAGCACCGAGTAGCCCAGCTCGACGCTCAGGAATGGCCACAGTTGGTGAATGTATTCAGGAAAGCGGGTGTGATAGGCCGAGGTGTAGGGAATGCGTTGGCTGCTGAGCCACAGGCGCGCGGCCAGCCCCAGGGGGCCTTCCGTCACGATGTGCACGAAGTCCGGTTGCGCCCGCTTCAGCAGCGTCACCACCCGCCAGGGATTGGTGACCAGGCGGATTTCCTTTTCATAGCGCGGGCAGGGCACCGTGCTGAACTGCGCGGGGTCGATCACCTCAACCGTAAAGCCCCGCTCCTTTGCCCGATCCACCACCCGGCTCATGGTGGTGACCACGCCGTTGATCTGCGGGTGCCACGCATCCGTCACGATGACCAGTTTCATGGAATCCACCTTGTTGCCAGAATTTGATCATGCCGGCAGTGTGGTGGGGCAAGATGAACAGCGGGTGACGGTTACAGGTGAATCAGATGACAGCGGGCGCTTATTCAGCGCCGAACTGTTTCAGGATGTTTACGTACTCGGGATGGCGGACATTTTCCTGCACCAGTTGCAGCAGGGTACGGCCCTTGGAATCCTTGGCGTTGATGTCGCGGCCGCTGTCCTTGAACAGCTGCAGGAAACGCTCGAAGGCCTCGGCGGGCAGGCCCCGGTAAGCTTTCACCAGCACGTGGAAATCCACGTTCTCATCGCCGTAAGGCTGCATTTCCAGAAAGCGGGCGACTTTGGTGCTGTCCAGGTCTTCGCCGATGACCTTTTCTTTATCTTTGGTTGACATGACTGCTCTCTACACAATTCCGGCCAATCTCGGGGGCGCATGGTATCACGTTCGCCGGGGGCGCCCCAATGCGCGGATCAGCCGGCTGGCGGGGATTCCGGTGCCGGTGTGGGGGGCGGGTTCTGCGGCGCCTGATCGATGGCCAGGGTCTGGGGTTCGGGCGCGGTTTCCACCGCCGTTTCCGCGGGCTCCTGGGCGATCTCGATGGGAGCGCAATAACCCTGGGGATCCCGTTCCAGCCGGTTGCTGCGGATCAGCAGCTTGACGTTCTCCACGTAGGTGTCGCCCATCTCGGAATAGTGAGTCAGGCCCTGGGCCACATAGCAGCCGCTCAGGGCCTGGCGCTGGGCCCGCAGTTCCGCCCGTTTCTCGCGGAAGCCCCTGTAGGCCGGATGGCTGTTCAGGTTGCGCATGTAGGCAGCCACGGAATCGAACGGGGTTTCGAAGATCTGGACTTCGTGGTTCGCGCCCTCGTGGCGGCGGTTGGGCACCATGCCGCAGCCGGGGGTGTGGCACCACTGGCCAAAGAAGTTGTTGCCCTTGGCCGCAAAGCGGGACGTGCCCCAGGCACTTTCCAGGGCAGCCTGGGCCAACACCAGCGACGGCGGCACTGCGTCCACCTTTTTCAGCAGCTTGGCGCGCACTTCCTCCGGGTGGGTCCACTTCACCCGGTAGCGGTGACCGACTTCTTCCAGGGCCTGGTCGTCGAGCTCCCGGTTATAGATGCGCTTGCGCAGGGCCAACAGGTCCTGGTTGCGCTGCTCGACATATTGGGTAATGAAATCAAAGAATTGGGACTTGCGTTCGCGGACGGACTCGATGCTGGCAAAGTCCGGCACCTCGACTTCTTCGGTGGCGGTTTCGGCGGGCGCTGTGGGTGTTTCCTGGGGAATGGGCACATTCCAGCGCGGCAACAGCACCGTATGGAGCGTGATGAACGGGGATACCACCGTCAGCAGCACCAGCAGCGGGAAGTGTCGTGGCATGCACGCCTCCAGGTTTTGAACCGGCCCGCATTACGCCATGGTTGCTTGTTTTTTGCAATGTGGTGACTTTGGTCGAAAGGAGGGGTTGCGTGTAGAATACGCCGGTTTTGTTAACTCCATCATAAGGATCGGGCGTGCGCGAAATACTGCTGATCAATGTCTCAGGCCCGGACAAGCCGGGTGTGACCTCCACGGTGACCGATCTGCTGGCCCGCTATAACGTCAATGTGCTGGACGTTGGCCAGGCGGTGATCCACGACACCCTGACCCTGGGCATGGTGGTGGAAGTGCCGTTGGAGTCGGAATCCTCGCCGCTGCTCAAGGATGTCCTGTTCGCCTGCCATGGCCTGGGCATGTCCGTACGCTTTATCCCCATCAGTGAACAGGAATACGAAGACTGGGTCACCGGCCAGGGCAAGGATCGCTACATCGTCACCCTGCTGGCCCGCAAGATCACCGCCCGCCAGATCGCCGCCGTCAGCCGCATCATTGCCGACAATGGCCTCAATATCGACCACATCAATCGCCTGTCCGGACGCATTTCCCTGCAATCGGATGCCGATGACCAGAAAGCCTGCGTGGAGCTGTCGGTACGCGGTGCACCGCGGGACCTGCAGCGGATGCGGGCGCAGTTCCTGAACGTGGCCGGTGAGCTGGGGGTGGACATCGCCTTCCAGGCCGACAATGCCTATCGCCGCAACCGCCGGCTGGTGTGCTTCGACATGGATTCCACCCTGATCGAGGCCGAGGTCATCGACGAGCTGGCCAAGGCCGCCGGTGTGGGCGAGCAGGTGGCGGCCATCACCGAGCAGGCCATGCGCGGCGAGCTGGATTTCACCCAGAGTTTCAAGCGCCGGGTGGCGTTCCTGAAAGGGCTGGATGAATCCGTGCTGGAAGGCATCGCCCACAACCTGCCCATCACCGAGGGCGCGGAAAAGCTGATCCGGGCGTTGAAGGCCCTGGGCTACAAAACCGCCATTCTGTCCGGCGGCTTCAACTATTTCGGCCGTTTCCTGCAGCAGAAGCTGGGCATCGACTATGTTTACGCCAATGAACTGATGGTGGACAACGGTAAGGTCACCGGCGAGGTGGTGGGCCAGGTGGTGGACGGCAAGCGCAAGGCAGAACTGCTGAAGGAACTGGCAGAGCGCGAGGGCCTCAACCTGCAGCAGGTGATTGCGGTGGGGGACGGCGCCAACGACCTGCCGATGCTCAGTCTGGCGGGGTTGGGGATTGCCTTTCGCGCCAAGCCACTGGTGAAGGAGAACGCCGAGCATTCCATTTCGACCCTGGGCCTGGACGGCATCCTCTATCTGCTGGGGGTGCGGGATCGGGACGCGGATGAACTGCTGGCCTGGTACGCCGAGCGGCAGTAAGCGGCTGAATCGGCACTTTAAATAGATCAACGAAGGCGGGCTTCCCCGCCTTTTTTGTGCCCGCCTGTCGGCCAGATCCGGGGTGCATTCTTGCAGCACTCAACTCCCTGCTTCACCTGGGGCCTTTCCGGCAAAACCCTGACCCAGCTCAATGGAAATTTAGGTATACGCCGTATACTTCGACCCATCATTCACCCCTCGATAATCACAAAAACAACAGGAGCCTCGCTGTGAATCAGAAGCCCCAACTTCCCCCCATGCCCAACGACAGCCAGTTCAAGCAGGCCCTTGGCCTGGGTATCGGCATCTGGGATTACATGGAAAAGAACCAGCGCGAGCTGGGCAAAACCTTCACCCTCAAGCTGCCGGGGCAGGGCCCCATGGTGTGGACGGCCCATCAGGATGTGATCCGTGACGTGCTCAAGCTGCGGGAGGATCAGTACGATGCGTCATTGGTGCAGCTGCCGGTGGACGTGGGCGAGAACAACACCGTGTTCCTCAACGACAAGGAGCACCAGGATTCGCGCAAGCTGCTGATCCCGTCTTTCACCACCAATCTGCTGAAAGGCCGTGCCGGGGTGATGCAGGAGATCGTCACCGAGGCCATCAACAAGATGAAGGTGGGCGACAAAATCAACTTCCCGCGCTGGGTGGGTGACGTGACGCTGGACATCATCTGCTACACGCTGCTGGGCCTGCGTTTCGGCGAGCGCAAGGAGCGCTACAAGCAGGTGATGCTGGCGTGGCTGCTGGAAGCCACCAGCGATACCAATTTCACTCTCGGTTCCGCCATGGGCGCGCGCCGTTACCGCATGTTCCTGCATCGCCTGTATCTGAAGCAGACCGCGCGCGGAAAAATGGGCAATGGCAAGAAAGGTTTGCTGCCTTGGAAGCGTGCGGTGGATCTGAAAGTGCAGCTGGCGAATCTGCTGCGGGAAGATATTCGTGCCATCCGCGCCCGCAACGACGAGAGCGAAGGCCATGTGCTGTCGCTGATCGCGCGCGCCCGTTATGAAAACGGCGAGCTGATGCCGGAAGAACGGGTGATTTCCGAAGCGGTGGGCTTGCTCATCGCCGGCCACGAAACCAGTGCCGCAACGGCTGCCTGGTTTATGGTGTGGATGCAGCAGAAACCGCAGGTCTACAAAAAGATTCGCGAGGAAGTGCTGGATTCGATTCAGCACGAAGGCAAGCTCGACGCGGTGAAAATTTCTGAATTGCCCTATCTGACGGCATGCCTGAATGAGTCGCAGCGGGTGACGCCGTCTGCGGTGGGTTTCATTCGCTGGCTGCGGGAAGACACTCAGCTTGGCCATCTGTTTCTGCCGGCGGGCACCGCGATTCTGCCCAACATTTATCTGACCCAGCGTGATCCCGAAATATTCGGCCCTGACGCTAACGACTATCGTCCCGAGCGCTGGCTGGAGGCTGGCCGCCGGTTTGGCCCGTCGGAATTTCTGCCGTTCGGTGGTGGCCGGCGTGCCTGTGTCGGCATGAATCAGGGCCGTCAACAGTTGCGCATCATTTTTGCCGAGCTGGCGCGACGGGTGGAATTCACCTCGGAATTCCAGAACACCAAAAAACTGCCGCGCTCGCGCATGATCGGCGGCCAGACCGAGCCGGAAAAAGGCGTGTGGCTGACGGTGAAGGAAGTGCGGCCGGTTTCCTATGGCCTGGTGCAACTGGCGCAAACCGCCTGACCATTGCGACGATAGGAGAGGATCACATGACAGCAGCAATGAAAGGCGAAACCCCGGTTTACATCATCAAGTCTGATCCGGTGCCGGAGCGTTATGCGCGGGGCTGGCACTGTCTGGGCCTGGCCAGCGAATACGGCACGCAGCCGGTGCAGCTGAACTATTTCGGCAAAAAGCTGGTGGCCTATCGCGGCGCCGCTGACGACACGATTCATATTCTCGACGCTTATTGTCCGCATATGGGCGCCGATCTGTCGAAAGGCAAAGTGTGCGGCAATCATCTGGTGTGTCCGTTCCACGCCTGGGTGTGGGGGGAGGATGGCTTCTGCAAGGACATTCCCTACGCCAAACGGGTGCCACCCAAGGCGCGCATCAAATCCTGGCCCACGGTGGTGCAGAACGGTCTGCTGTTCGTGTGGAACGATCCCGAAGGCAATCCGCCGATTCCTGAACAATTACCGAAGCGTAGCGAGGATTACTATTCCGGCGAGTGGACCGACTGGAACATGGCCAAGCTCACCATCCACTCCAACTGCCGCGAGCTGGTGGACAACATGGCGGACATGGCGCACTTCGGCCCGGTGCATTATTCCAAGGTGCACACGTTCAGGAATATTCAGGATGGTCATCGCTTCGTGCAGTTCATGAGTGGCGGCCATGAAATTCTGGCGGAAGAAGGGCAGGTGTTCACGTCCGTGGCAACCTACGAAGGCCCCGCCTATATGACGACGACCATGACCGGCTCGATGGATGGGCAAGAGGTGGTGACGCATCTGCTGGTGACCCACGTGCCGGTGAACACGGAGCAGTTCGACATTCGTTTCGGTGTGATGATGAAGAGAAATCCGGCGCTGTCGGCGGAGGAAAACAAGGCGGCAGTGGATGCCTACACGCAGATGTGCATCGATTCATTTATCCAGGATGTGGAAATCTGGAACACCAAGATCCGCGTCGATAATCCGCTGCTGTGCGATGGCGATGGCCCGGTGAATATGGTGCGCAAGTGGTATAGCCAGTTTTATATGGATGTGGCGGAGATTCCGGAGGCGCTGACGGTGCGCAAGGAACATGTGACGTTGCCGAGGTAAGTGTCTTTGCGATCTTGGTGCGACAGAGGGAGTGGGATTGAATTCTTGGACACGCTTCGAGCCCATCCCTGGGGCGCTCAACAGCGGCCATCCATGGCCGCTGATGGTCCAAGAATTCAATCCCATTCCCTCTGCTTCAACCTCGCGCAGCGTTCCTCCGCAGCGCCTCACTCATCACTGGAGAAGTCATAATTCATCTTCTCCGTCGGCGCCTGCAAATAGTAGCCCTGAATATAGTTCACCCCGATCTGCCACAAGGTCGACAGCATCGCCGCGCTTTCCACAAACGGCGCAATCGTCAGCTTGCCCTGGGAGTGCGCCGACGCCACCATCTCCTTCAGCGCATCCTGACTTTCCTTCGAACCCAGATCCTTGGTGAAGGAGCCATCGATCTTCAGATAATCCACTTCCAGATGCTTCAGGTTGTTGAACGGATTCAGCGAGCAGCCGAAACGTGACAACGACACCTTGCAGTGCAGCTCGCGCAGGCCGCGGGTGAAATCCTTCGCCTGCTTCAGATACGTCGTGGCGTCACTCTCATTGAACTGGAAGATGATCGCGTCGCTGGGCATGCGGGCGGCTTTCAGTGCCACACTCAGCCAGGGCAGCAGCGTTTGGTCGCGCAGCGATTCACCGGTGATGTTGATGATCAGGCGGGTGTCGTGGCCGCTGGCGCGATGATCCGCCAGCAGCTTGATGGACTGCAGGATCACCCAGCGATCGATTTTTTCACTCAACTCTTGTTGCGATGCGGCGCCCAGAAAATCCGCCGGCGAGACTTCCTTGCCGTTGTCATCCACCATGCGCAGGAAGGCTTCGTACAGCTCGCCACCGCCGCCGCGCAGATCGATCACCGGCTGGAACAGCAGCTTGAACAGGCCGCGATCGATGGCGTCCTGCACCACGGCAGCCGTGTCGTTGGCATCGATTTTTTTCACCGAGGCCGGGTCGAAGACATTCACTCCATTGCCCAGCGGCTTGCCTTCGCGTACGCCCTCGCTGGTCTGGTGCACGCGGGTGATGACAGCTTCGCTGTTCTCGCTGTTCTCGCTGATCAGGGTGACGCCGATGCTGGCGGTCACCTGCACCGTGCGCTCCTGCACCTCGGACATATGATCCTCGATGCCGGCGCGGATTTTTTCCGCCAGTGCGGCGCCCTGATCCAGCGTCTTTTCCTTGATGATCACGGTAAAGATTTCATCACCGAAACGGGCCAGCACGGCGCCCTGGGGCACGGCTTCCTTCAGCAGCATCGCAATGTCGCTGATCACCATGTCCGCCGCCGCCATGCCGATATCGGACTGGATTGCAGCAAAATTATCGAGCTGGATATAGAAAATCACCGCCGTCTTGCTGTTGGTGGTGGCCCACTGCAGCGTCTTGTCCAGTTCCTGGGTGAAGTGCTGGCGGTTGAACAGGCCGGTCAGCAGATCCTGGCTGCTGATTTCCTTCAGGCGTTCCTGCAGCTGGGCGTCGGCCTGGTTGGTGCGGATCAGGATCTGGGTGCAGGGTTCACCGTCGTAGGTGGCGTTGGAAAAAATCATCCGTGCCTGAATTTCGGTGCCGTCAGTGCAGATGCCGTGGCAGACAAATTCATTGGAGTCACTTTCACCCGCGCTGTAGGCGCGCAGAAAGTTTTTGAAATTCTCGTGATCCTTGGGCGACACCATGTCCATGATCGGCATGCCTTCCAGATCCTCGGCGTCGTCGTAACCGAACAGTTCCAGGTAAGCCTGGTTGGCGTAGGTGTGCATGCCGTCGGTCACGTAGGTGATGGCATCGCGGGAACTGTCCAGCAACACGTTGCAGCGCTTTTCCGCCTCACGCAGATTGAATTCCGCCAGACGCCGGCCGCGGCGTTCGCCCAGGTTGCGCAGTTCGCGCTGGATCACCAGCATCAGGCGTTCTTCGTCGTCCGCCGGCACCACATCCTCGAAACCATTCATCAGGCCTTCGGTGATCTGCTCGGCTTCGTTGCCGTCGATCAGCAGCAGCGCGGGAATATCCTTGTCGAGCTTCTTCACCTGCTGCAGGCATTCATGGGCGGTCATGCCTTCGGCTTCGGGGCGCAACAGCATCAGATCCCACTGGCCGCTGTTGAGCGCGCTCAGCAAGGTGTCTGCGCTGTCGATCAATTGTCCCCGCGTGGCGCGGCCGGAATTGCGGATCAGGTTCATGAGCTGTTCCGCGTCGTCGCGCGATTCGTGCAGGATCAGTAATTTGATGGTCTCAGCTTTTTTAGACATGCCACTCAAAATTCAACATCAGAAACTGGGAAAGAAAAAACCAAAACGCGCCACGCAAAACCGGGTCATCACCATCACAGGCTCGACCAAATGGAATCGAAATCGTCTTCCGGATCAGGTTTGGGTGGTGCAGGTGCCACAGGTGCAGGTACAGCTGGTGAAGTGTCGGCCGGCTGGGTCGCAGCCACCAGCATTTTAAACTGAAACTGACTGAAACTGGCCGTTGACGTCACCTGTTTTATCAGTTGCGCCTTCGACACGCCACCGTTTTCCGCAATATTCACCTTATAGCCCACGTGGAAAGCAATATTGGGCGTGATCAGGGTTGCGGGCTGGCCGATGGCCTTCAGTTCCGGCAGCAGCAAGGTGCGCATGAATTCGGTGATGCCGCCCTTCTTGTGCACCACCTGTGTGCCGCAGGCTTCCGCCTTGGGTGCGATCAGTTCGATGCCCATGCGGGCGCCTTCATTACGAAACTGTTTCACCCAGCGGATGACGCCGATGCTCCAGTGGGTCTTGTCGTTTTCCATGATGCCGACGATCTCGCCGGTCTTCACCTGCGGCGGCACATCCTGCTTCCACGACAGGCAGAAACCGCCGGGGCTGGTGTTCACCACGTCGCACTGGTACTGGGGATACTTGTCCCGATCCTCGGTGGATTTTTCGGCGGCGTATTTTTCGATATTACTGCCGACGATATCCACGTCACCCACCATCACATCCCGGCGATGGGTTTGCAGTCCCCATACGTCATGGGCTTCGTACACGTCGCGCCGGTTGGTGGGGCCGCGTTGGATGAAGGGGTTGTGGGAATCCGCTTCCAGCACATGGGTGCCGCCCTGGATCATGCGGTTGAAATCCTGCCGCCCGGACACGAAATAGTGGGTGGCGCTCAACCCCAGGCAGAGGGTGAGCTGGCCCTGTTCGTCGATGCGGGTGAAGGCGCGCTCGGTCAGCACGCCCCAGGCCTGGATCAGGATGCGTACCAGATCGTTGGGAAATTTGTCTGGCACATGAAACGTTGCTACCGGATGAGGCTGGCCCGCCGGCAACTGCAACAGCACGCGCAGGTGATCGGAAATGGCGGACGCATCGAAGTAGCGCAGGTTGTGCGGCATCGTGTTGCGTTTCATCAGCGCCTGGTAGACGGGCGGCGAATCCGAGGTCACGTCGATGGCGAACAGGCCGTTGCTGCCGGTGGCGTCGATCACCACGGCGAATTTCGCCCACTGGCGCGCGGCCTCGAACACCTGCTCGATCTGCTGCTGGCGCAACTGGTTGGGTTTTGCGGTGGCCAGCAGCAGCGCGCGCTCATACACCTCGTAAATGCTGCTTTCCCAATTGTTGTCCTCGACGTCATCGCAGGTCTGTTCCAGCATGCCAAAGCGCTGGGCGATCAGGTAGAGCAAATGCATCTCGCGCCAGAAGTTCGGGGGCGCGGGAAAATACAGCTGGAAACTGCGCAGCAGCACCAGGCTTTCCTCGCACATGGCGCGGTGGATCGCGCGCTGACACAGGCGCTTGGCATCCTTGTCCATGTTTTTCACCTTGGGCAGCAACTGCATGCACACGGCCTTGTAGCCGGTGGCCAGGTGATTCTGCAGGGCTTGCGCCAGGCTGGCGATCTTGGCTTCTTTGGCGGGGAGTACCACGGACTTGTTGAGGAAGTGCTTCTCCAGGCTCTTGCAGATATAGCGCACGGGCCCGCGCATGATTTCCATCAGCTGGAAGCGGGTTTCCGAGTCGGTTTTCAGGCGGTTGAGTTCCTGGATCGCGGCGTACAGGCGCTTGGCGGTTTCCCCCACATTCATCTGCGGCAGTCCGTCCACCCATTCCTTGACCTTCTTCGGATTGGGCGCGCTGAATGACAACACCTCCAGATCATGGGGAGGGAGTTTCAAGCTGAGGTAGTCGGCCTGATTCGACATTCCGGATTCCTGTGTGAACTGCTGGCGGCGTGTGGCGGAAGCGGGGCCGGTCGCATGGCGCGACAGGCCCGAATTCTGCGGGGGCATTAGCCCTTACTAGACAGTATAGGCAACGATCAGAAAGGATGTGCAATCAAACGATGTGGCTGATAAATCACGCTAATTGCAGGTCGATCAGGCTTTTGCCCGGCTGACCGGCGACTTCCCGCACTAGGCGCGGCACCAGGAATCCCGGCAGCGCGGTGTGCACGGCCTGCATCAGGGTGCGGGCCTCGGCTTCCGGCACGTCGAAGTGATGGGCACCGGCCACCGGGTCGAGCAGGTGCAGGTAGTAAGGCAGCACGCCGGCGCTGAACAGACGCTCGCTCAGGGCCACCAGGGTTGCGGCGTCATCATTCACCCCGCGCAGCAACACCGCCTGATTCAGCAAGGTAACCCCCTGACTTTTCAGCAGATTCATGGCCAGGTCGAACTCATCCCCCAGTTCTTGAGCATGATTGCTGTGGGTCACCAGCACGGTCTGCAGGCGGGTGTCGGCCAGGCAGTGCAGCAACCCCTGATCGACCCGCCGGGGGATCACCACCGGCAACCGGGTATGAATCCGCAGCCGGGTCACCGTAGGCACCGACTCGATCACCCGCACCAGCTGGGCCAGACGCAGGTTGCTCGTCACCAGCGGGTCGCCGCCGCTCAGGATCACCTCGTTCACTTCAGGGTGGGATGCCAGATACGCGGCGATCTGGTTCAGCTCATCCGATCCCAACCGATTGTCTTCATAGGGAAAATGGCGGCGAAAGCAGTAGCGGCAGTTGATGGCGCAGGTACCGCTCAGCACCAGCAGCACCCGGCTTTGATACTTGTGCAGCAGGCCGGCAGTGCGGCGGGCCTGGGCTTCCCCCAGGGGGTCGGCGACGAATCCGGCGGCGGGCAGGGTCTCGGCGGCCACCGGCAGAATCTGCCGCAGCAGCGGGTCATGGGGGTTGCCTTTTTCGATGCGGGCGAGGAAGGGACGCGGCACCCGCACCGGAAAATCCTTGTGGGCGGCCAGGGCGGCGGGCAGCTGTTCCAGCGGCAACTCCAGCGCCTGCCACAGATCCTCTACCGTGCGCACGACGCCAGACAGCTCAATTTGCCAGTCTTCTGTATGCCAACCAGTGGCAGTTCGAGTTATCATGTGCGCCTTCCCGCGTGGGGTCTGATTTGCAACCCATTCTTGATCAATCTCTGAACAGGTAATGCTCAATGGCGCAATATTCTACCAATGAATTCCGTCCCGGTCTTAAAGTCATCCTGGACGGTGACCCCTGCTCCATCGTCGAAAACGAGATGGTGAAGCCGGGCAAGGGCCAGGCCTTCAACCGTGTGCGCCTGCGCAACCTGAAAACCGGCAAGATCTGGGAAAAAACCTTCAAGTCCGGTGAGTCCCTCGAAGGCGCCGACATCGAAGACCGCGACATGCAGTACCTCTACCACGACGGCGAGTTCTACCACTTCATGGATCCCAAGACCTTCGAACAGATGGGGGCGGACGACACCGCCGTGGGTGACGCCTACAAGTGGCTGAAAGAAGAAGACGTCTGCATGCTGACCCTGTGGAACGGTGCGCCCCTGTATGTCACACCCCCCAACTTCGTGGAACTGGAAATCGTCGAAACCGACCCCGGCCTGCGCGGCGACACCGCCACCGGCGGCACCAAGCCCGCCACCCTGACCACCGGCGCCGTGGTGAAGGTTCCGCTGTTTGTGAACCAGGGCGACAAGGTTCGGGTGGACACCCGCACCGGCGATTACGTTTCCCGCGCCTGAACCGGATCGTGCAATCCCCAGAACCGGCAGTCGCCCCCGATTGCCGGTTTTTTTATTTGGAACAGGACGTCGCATGACCTGGCAACCCAGCGCCTCGATGGATGCACTGAAAGCCCGCGCCCGCCTCAACCGGCTGATCCGTGATTTTTTCGCCCAGCGCGACGTGCTGGAAGTGGAAACCCCCCTGCTGTGCCGCTCCACTGCCACCGACCCCCATCTGCGCAGCTTTGCCGTGCCGGCGGGGCGTGAAACCCTCTATCTGCAGACCTCGCCCGAATTCTGCATGAAGCGCCTGCTGGCGGCGGGCAGCGGCCCCATCTACCAGCTCTGCAAAGCCTTTCGATTCGAGGAAAGCGGTCGCCTGCACAACCCTGAGTTCACGCTGCTGGAATGGTATCGTCCCGGCTGGACGCTGGATCAGCTGGTGGACGAGGTGGAGGCGCTGGTACTGCACGCAGCGGCCGCCTTTGGCGTGGACATGGCGCCGTTTCCCCGCTTCACTTACCAGCAGGTATTTGAAAAAACACTGGGCATCGATCCCCACACGGTAGCGGATTCCGCGCTGCTGGCCTGTGCCAACCGCCATATCAACGGCGATTTTGCCGGTCTGGATCGCAACGGCCTGCTCGACCTGCTGATGAGCCATCTGGTGGAACCGAACCTGCCCGGCAGTGGTGCCTTCGTGCTGGAATTCCCGGCGTCGCAGGCAGCATTGGCACAGAAAAAGCAGACGAAATCCGGAGCCTGGGTGGCCGAGCGCGCCGAGCTTTATCTGGGCGGCATGGAAATCGCCAACGGCTACCAGGAACTGGTGGATGCGACGGAGCAGCGGGCCCGGTTCGACGCGGATCTGGCCTACCGGCAACAACATGGGCTTGAAGCACTGCCGGTGCCGGACGCATTACTGCAGGCGCTGGAAGCCGGGCTGCCTGCATCAGCGGGTGTGGCGCTGGGCGTAGATCGGTTGTTGATGGCGTTGCAGAAAGTGGAGCGACTGGAAGCGAGCCTTGGTTTTGCCAGTGCCCACATCTGACAACACATCTGAACTGTAAAAAATTCGCCTATTCGCTCCCGTTGAATACCAGTAAGCTAGCCGCCTTGGATATTCAGCCCAGCGCGTCGATTTGTTGCAGAACGGTGAAATTTTCCTGCGGAACGCAAACAGCATGACAGGCCAACCCATCAAAATTTCCTTCATCATCCCGCACAAAGGTCGCGAGGAAATGCTGCAGCAGACACTGCAGTCCATCGCGGCGCAGGACTTCGATCTGCATCAGATCGAGGTTGTGCTGGTAACGCAGAATGACGCGCTGTCACCGGATACGCTGCCGCCATCGCCGGTGCCCAAGGTGATCGTGCTGCATCGCCCTGCCAGCGAAACGATCTCCCAGCTGCGCAACGTGGGTGTGCAACACGGTTCGGGTGAATACATCGCGTTTCTGGATGCGGATGTGGAGCTCGCGCACAACTGGATCAGCGCCATGCTGACGGCGCTGGAAGGCAAACCCGGCCGCGTGCTGGTGAGTGCGGTACAGCGCTGCGCCGATGACGCGCCACCGCTGGAGAAAATCCGCACCGTGCTTAGCAATGCCGTCACCGATGCCGCCGTGCGCTTTCTGCCGGGGCGCAATCTGCTGCTGCGGCGCGAAACCTTTCAGGCGGTGGGTGGATTTCCCGAACACCTGATCACCTGCGAGGATTACTACTTCACCGATCGCGTTCACGACCTGGGCGAGCTGTTCTATTCGTCGGCTTCCTCGTATGTGCACCTGGGGGAAGACAAGGAATACGACGCCATGTACAAGAAAGAAATCTGGCGTGGCCAATCCAACCTGCAGTCCATCCAGGGGCGCCGCATACCGCTCAGCGAATTGCCGAGCTTTCTGGTGCCGCTGTGGATACTGGGCTTTGCGCTGCTGACCGTGCTGGCGCTGCTCACCCTGCATTTCAAGGCAATGCTGTTGCTGGCAGGCCTGACCCTGCTGCCCGTGCTGCTCTATGCCTGGCGTCTGCATCGCCTTGCCCGTGGTGCTGTGAACTTTGCGGACATACTGCGGTTTTATCTGTTGTATTTTCCGGCCCGCATCATCGGAACGCTGACGGGCCTGTTCCGCCCCATTCAATCCTAAGCCGCAGGAACATCATCCATGGCCAAACCGCTCAAGGTGCTTCAGTTCATTTGTCCCACCGGTTTTTACGGGGCGGAACGCTGGATACTGACCCTGGCCCGCAATCTGAATCCTGCCGACGTGGAATGTGATCTGGCCGTGACACTGGAACCGGGCTTCGACGATCTCGAAGTGGCGCGCCAGTACGAAGCAACGGGGCGCACCGTGCACCGGATTCCCATGGCAGGGCGTTTCGATCTGTCGGTGTTCCTGCGTCTGCGTGCGCTGCTCATCAACGGGCAGTACGACATCATCCACACCCATGGCTACAAGTCCGACATTATCGGCCTGATAGCAGCGCGGCTGGCCGGCGTAAAAGCAGTGGCCACGCCCCACGGTTTTGAAAACGCCGACGACTGGAAGCTGCGCGCCTATATCGGCCTGGGCAACCGTTTTCTGAAAGGGTTCGATGTGGTGGCGCCGCTGTCGGAACAGCTGTGTGCCGATGTGGCAGAAATCGGTGTCAAAGCGTCCAAGGTCGTGTACGTGCAGAACGGCGTGGATCTGGACGAAGTCGATGCCCAGCGCAACAACCGCGAACACAACAGCATCCTGAAAAACAAAAAGGCCAAGCGGGTGGGCTTCATCGGCCAGCTGATCAGCCGCAAGAACGTGTTTGACCTGCTGGATATTTTCGATGCCCTGCAGCAGAAACACGGCAATCTGGAACTCAAGCTGCTGGGCGACGGTGACCAGCGCAAAGAGCTGGAAGAGTACGCCCGCAAATTGCCATCGGCGCCGGCCATTGAATTCCTCGGATTCCGCAACGATCGGCTGGAATGGCTGCAGAGTTTCGACCTGTTCGCCATGACATCCACCCTCGAAGGCATTCCCCGCTGCCTGATGGAAACCATGGCCATGGGCGTGCCGGTGGCGGCCTATCGCATTCCCGGCATCGATCAGCTGGTGCATCAGGATCAGACCGGCGTGCTGGCCACCCTGGGCGACAAACAGGCCCTGGCGCAGCAGTGGGAGCGGCTGCTGTTCGACGACCGTGTTGCCGCCCGCATTTCGCAGCAGGCACGGGACTACGTGTGGCAGCACTTTTCCGGCCACCGCATGGCGCAGGAATACACCCAGCTGTTCCGGAAAATGGTGCAGCCATGAAAGGGAGCCACAGCCATGCGTAGTGCCATCAAAAATGGGGTGTATTGGTTCTTCTGCCTGCTGGCGAGTCCGGTGGTGCTGTCATTTCATCTGCTGGCACTGGCGGGTGCACCCCGGGACAAACTGGTGGCGGGGCATTCCCAGCTGCTCAGTTTGATTCCCGGATTGCCGGGGAATTTTCTGCGCAAGGCCGCGCTGCGTTTCATGATCACGCGCTGCGACAAGGACAGCCAGATCTCGTTCGGCGTGCTGCTGTCGCAACAGGACACCGAGATCCAAGCCGGCGTCTACATCGGGCCGCAGTGCAACATCGGCAAATGCCGCATCGAAAAAAACTGCCTGCTGGGCAGCGCCGTGCACATCATGAGCGGCAAAAAGCAGCATGACTTTACCGATCTGGACACGCCGATCCGCGAGCAGGGCGGGCAGTTCGAAAAAGTGGTGATCGGGGAAGATACCTGGATCGGCAACGGCGCGCTGATCATGGCCAACATCGGCAAGAAATGCATCATCGGCGCCGGCTCCGTCGTCACCCAGGATATCGAAGACTATTCGATCGTGGCCGGCAACCCCGCCAAGGTCATCAAAAAGCGGGTGTGAGCCGCGCGTTCAGCGCCGGCCCAGAATGGTTTCCAGCGCTGCCAGCTTGCCGTCCCACGAGAAATCCCGCAACACCAGTTCCGCAGCATTTTGCCCGATGCGATTGGCGGCGTCGGGATGCGTCATGGCCCAGTCGATTTTCTCCAGCGTCTGCTCCAGCGTGTTCGCCACCAGCACATGCTCCTGATCGCGGCACGGAATGCCTTCGCACCCCATTGAAGTTGTGATTGTGGGCAGGCCACAGGCAAACGCCTGCAGCACCTTGTTCTGCACGCCACGGGCAATGCGGAACGGCGCCACAAACAGATGGGCCTTGTCGAAATACTCCATGATGTCATCGACAAAACCGGTCACGATCACGCCGGGATACTTCTGCAGCGCCTGCACCTTGCCCGACGGATTCATGCCGGCGATATAGAACGTGGCGTCGGGATAGCGGGCGCGAATCTGCTGCCAGATGCCCTCCACAAACCACACCACCGCGTCTTCGTTGGGCAGATAGTCCATCACGCCGGTGAACAGCATCACCGGGCCTTTTGCCGGCTTGGGCGCAGTGGCGGGGCGGAACGTGTCCGTATCCAGGCCGTTGCCCACCACATGCAGCTTGCCCAGATCGGGGTTGTGGCGCAGGAACAGATCCACCTCGGCCTGGGAAATGAACATGGCGGCGTCGAAGGTTTCGTGAATGCGCTGTTCGTAGCGCGCAATCAGGCGGGCCTCGCGCCGGTACACCAGGCTGAGCGGAAAGCCTTTCAGCTCTTCGTACTGGCGCCACTTGTCGGAATCCAGATCCATGAAATCCATCACCAGCACCGGGCGCGCACCTTGCGCATTCCTCAGCGTGCGGGAGCGAAACACATACTCCGCCATGCTGGAACTGGTGCAGACAATCGCGTCCACCGGCTGGCGCGCCAGCAGCGCATCGAACTGCTGCTGCAGCGACCGGCTGTAAAAATTCACCACGCTGATCGCCTGTCCGGTCAGCAGCCCCCACAGATAGGAAATGCGGCCGGGGTTGGGCGCATGGCCCGTGTGCTGGCAGTGGCGTCGCCCCAGCTCCTGCAGCAGACGGATATCCTCGTCACCGCTCACCGGCGCAAACACGTGAAGGTGATGACCCCGCTGCGCCAGATACTGAATCTGGTGGAAGGTGCGAATCTTCTCCCCCTTGTTGGGCGGGAAGGGAACCCGTTGCGCGAGATAGACGATGTTCATGGTTGTGCCGGTGGCGTGGAGTTGGCTTAAGTGTGGCAAGAATGATTGGGGAATGAAAGCGCTGCAAATGCAGCGCCTAGTCCACCAGATTGCTGGAAAGATCGAATGGCCGCATGGAGGCAGCCAGTTCCCCGTTGTTGCGCAATGCGATAAAGCGGTGTCGGTCTTTGCCCCGGTAAAATTCACCGGAATAGGCCACTGACACCTGCTCAAGAGACTGCAGCTGCTCCAATGCGGCCTTGTCCGCCGTGTTGAGGTTGTCAGGCTCGACAAAAATATAGCGAATCTGGTAGTCGTGCAGGCGGCTATCCAGGTCGGATGCCGCCATCAGCAGATCGTCGCCCTGTAGCACATAGTGCGAGCGGTTCACATCCCCGAGCCTGATGTAATACACAAACACCTGTCTGTAGTCGCCAAAATAGGCAAAGTTGCCGTCGGAGCTTGCGATATCGAAGCGGGTCATGATGTCATCAATGCCTTTCATTGTGACGAGATCGTCATCATGGGTGCTCCAGGCCGACCAGCACACTGCAATGCCCAGCAACCATGCGCTCACCGTTTTTGCTTGCCTGAAAAAGGGTTGAATGCCGCTCCAGATAAACTGGGTTGCCAGCAGGGTGGCGGGAATTGCGATCAGGCTGACGAACCGTTCGGATTTGTTATCAAAGTAGGAAAAGATCAGATAGAAAAGTGCAATCCAGGCAAGATTCAGCGTGTTGGTTCGCCACCATCCAAGCATGCGGAAACTGAATAGCGGTGACGCCAGCAGACCCAGCAACAAGATCGGGTTGAAGAATGCCGCCAGGGAGGTCGCATAGAAGGTCCAACTTTGTAGCGACCAGCGCGAGGGGCCCGCATAGTCGCTCATGATCATTTGAGTGCCTTCGCCAATCGACTGGGCTAGATTCGCCTTGCCGAACTTCCATGTGAACAGAATAAGAGGAATCGTCAGTACGGTAGCCAGAGCTAATCCCAACCAGGGGCCTTTTTGTTTCAGCTGGTGTCTTTGATTCACAATAAGATCTACTGCAATGGCAATCAGCAGCACAAAGGCTGTTTGCTTGGTGTAGAGCGACAGGGACGCCACTAGCCCCAGCAGCAACCAGCGCCACAGGGCTGCCGTGGCCGTTGCCTGCCGATACAGCAGCAAAGTTAGGGCCATCATGGCCAGCGTGGGTACTTCCCGCATGATCGAGTTAAAGAATGGATGCAGCCCCGGACTTGCGATCAGCGCCATGGAGCCAAGCAGGGCTGGCACTGCAGGTAGATCCTTCCGCAGCAGGCCGTAGACGCTGAGGGCCAGCGCCAGACCAAACAGCATGATGCTGAGCTGAGCGGTCAGCAGCGTGATGCCGCCAATCAGAAACAGCAGGCCTTCGATCGCGGGAAAGAATGGTGGCCAGAAAATGAACCCCAAGGCGGGATACTGCTTGTAGTACTCCAGGGGAAAGGATTTCAGTTCTGAAAGGGGAAGGGTTGCGTAGAAATCCCGGAAAAAAACACCATCCATGACGTTATGAGCTTCATCAAGTCCACCCAGTTGAGGATTCAGCAGCCCTTGGTGACCGATCAGGAACAGGGTGGCACAAAGCAGCAGGGTCACAATCAGCCATTCGACGGCTTTCCCTTGCGTAACGGTGTTCAATGCAGTGCTCCTTGTAATCCGACTGATCGGGTCGGCTACATGCCGCCCGGCAGCGAAAATCTATCGGAATCGTGATTAATGCACAAAGCGCTTTTTGTGTGAGTTGTGCGTCTTTGAGTCAAACTGCGCTCAGGTGCTTTTGGGTGCTATCATAATAACCTGAAGGGCAATGTTGACTATCCAGGCAACCAGTCTCCGGCGTTTTCCGGATACCCCTCCTAGCCAGATTTGATGAACCCCTGAATTCCCATATAGCTTGCCGGACGCAGCGGTAGGTTGCCGGTATATTGCTGGCGGTTGGGGGCGCGGGATCTTCCTTTACCAGAACATTGTTATTGTTTGTTGAACGCGATGAGCCAAGTCAGAAAAGCCCTACTATATTCCGCTATCAACCAGTATGCATTCCAGATAATCAGCTTTGTATCGGTAGCCATTCTGGCTCGGTTGCTGACGCCTGAAGAAATCGGCATTTTTGCCGTGGCCTCATCGATTGCATTTCTGGCCACATCCCTGCGATCGCTGGGCGTGAGTGAGTATCTGGTACGGGAAAAAACCATAGATCAACAGAAAGTCCGATCTGTCGTTGGCCTGATGATCATCATGTCATGGGGGTTGGCGTTCATATTGATCATTGCGGCTGCCTGGATCGCGGATTTCTATCAGGTTCCCGATATAAGGAATATTCTGTGGATCATCACTCTTCCGTTTTTCATCGCACCTTTTTCAAGCGTACCGTTTGCCTTGTTGGCTCGAGAAATGAAATTCGACGCCATCCTGCGAATCGACCTCGCCGGTAACCTCACCAGGAATGGCGTATCCATTGGGCTGGCGTTGCTTGACTATGGCTATTACGGCCTTGCCTACGGCACACTGGCTGGCATTGTTGCGGAGTTTCTTGCCACGCTGTACTACCGCCCCGCTACCATGGTTTGGACACCTTCGTTTAGACAGATGGGTGATGTGGTAAAGCTGGGAATTCCGATCAGCGTTAGTCGCCTGTTTTACATGACGTCGCAAAATAGCACTGATCTGGTGTTGGGCAGAATGGCGACAATGAGTGATGTGGGACTGTTCTCCCGTGGGCTGGGATTGATCATGTTTCTGAACGGGCTGCTGGCAAAAGCAGTGGGGCCAGTGACGCTTCCTCACTTGTCCCAAGTGAAACGAGATGGTGGCTCTGTTCGTGATGCTTACCTGGAATCCATCACTCTCATGGGGGCATTTGCCTTGCCGCTCTTTGCTGCAGTGAATCTGTCCTCTCATTCACTTATAACCGCTATGTTTGGCGATCAGTGGCAGGTATCAGTGTCATTGGCGTCGACGCTCGCCATCTGGGCAATTCTGCAATCAGTCTATTCATTCGCTGGGTCGGCTTTTGTCGCCATTGGAAAGGAAAAATATGTGCTGGTTCAGGAGGCGGTGTCATTCACAGTCAAGATAGCGGCGATCATACTGGCAGTGCCCTACGGTCTTGAATTAGTTGCGTACGGTTTCATCGTATCGGGTGCCGTCGACATGCTGGTGGTTGGCTACTTGTTGAGGCAGACCCTCGGGTTGGCCGTTACGGATGTGATCCGCTCTTTCGTTCCCAATATTATTGTGGCCGCAAACTGTTGGATCGTGTTGAAGGTGGCTAGCATCTACTTGCAGTTCGAAACTATGAATTCCTGGTTGGCGCTGCTGATCATTGCTTGCCTAATGGTGCCGGTGTGGCTCGTTTCGTTGTGGTTGACCAATAATCGTGCCTGGCCCTTTGTGCAGGGCGCGATGATGAAAGTTTTGAAATTCAGGTTTGGTCAGGGTGGTGCTGCCTGAATTGCCAGGCTGGCATTGTGCTGAATCAGAAGAGTTGGATTTGAACACAGGAAAGTTAGATGATTCGTGTAGGACTTACAGAAAAGCACGGAATGGCCGCAGAGCAGGCTCAGTTTCCGCCCGAAGGGGTCGAGTACTCATTTCCGGCGGTAGTGCGAGCCGGTTCGCGAATCTTTACCAGCCCTATTAAGGGTTACCTGAGTAAGTTTGATCTATCTGGTTGCGACGTTGTTGAATCTGTCATCAGTCCCGTGATAACCGAGAAGCCATGGGTGTACTCACTTGCCTGTTATCAGGAGGCTCTGGCGTTTGACTATTTCGGTGTGCGTACGCCACGAATCTTGCGTAACCTTTTCATGCAGAACCTGTTGTGTCGCGAGAATTGTAAGAAGCTGGTTTTCTGGAGTGAGGCTGGCAAGCAAACATTGAAAACCTATGCTGACATCAGCAATCAGACAATCTGGGAAAAGTCTGTTGCGGTGTATCCGGGGATTCGTTCTGTTGATCCCGCTTTGATTAGATTCAACGACGACAAGGTCAATATCCTTTTTAGTGGCGATTTCTTTCGCAAGGGGGGCGCCAACGTTATTGACGCATTCGAGGAGGCGCAAAAGCGTTTTCCCCACATAAGTTTGCGTGTGTGTTGCGATGAAAAAATTGATTTCAATACATCCAATCTGCGGATGAAGCAGCATTATCTGGACAAGATTCGTCAGAATCCTGCAATTACTTTTGGTCGGGTGCCGCGCGGAAAAATGATCAATGAGATTCTGCCCGATACGGATATTTATCTGCTGCCTACCTATGCGGAGACTTTTGGGTTTGCTGTGCTCGAGGCGATGGCGTTCGGGATTCCTGTTATATCGACCAATCATATGGCAATTCCAGAAATGATTGCCGAGGGTGAGAGCGGTTTTATGATCGATACTCTCAAATACGATACTGAACAGATGTTCCGGGGATACGTGATCAACCACATTCCCGATGACTTCAAAATCCTCGTGACGCAAGTCCTCACCCAGAGGTTGTGCGAACTGGTTGAATCAGCGGAATTACGCCGGCGCATGGGGAGGGCAGGGGTGGAAATCACCCGAACCAAGTTTTCGTTTGCGGCTCGGAATGAGAAGATGAAAACTATTTATGAGGAAGCGATGGGATAGCGTGCTTCGCAATTAGTCTGAACCCGCAGTTGGGTATCAATGCATGCCGATGTGCCGAATTATATTGAATGTCTATGTCTTCCTTTGTGGGGCGTTTTTCCTGAGTCGGGCTAGAAGTTCTTTGCCGGCTACGCAAGCAGCAATAAAAATCAGAAATCCAACTTCAACCCTGAATCGGTGATTCTCTCCATATTCCATGAGATTTCCCACCATGCCTACGTACCAGATGGTGGCGACCATGAAAGTGTCAGGCAGCAGGCGTTCTCTTGATCTTGAGTCTCTGAACGTTTCATAGACTTTCAGACTATATTCCACTGAGATCAGTAGGAGGCTGAATGGAATCAGCAACAGACTAGATAAAGGAAACTCGTAGAGCTTAGGGAGTTTTAACAGATTATTTTCCAGAAAGAATCTCAGATGGTTGAGCGATAGGGCTTCAATATAGACCATCATTTTTTTTCGGTTTTGTTCCAGAAAGAAATATTCCCACGATGGCTTTGAGAAGACGCCCCACGCCTGGACAACCTTAATTCCATATTTTACCGGATTCTCCTTGATGCATCTGGATGCGGCTGCACCGTATGCTTTCGATATGTTGACGTATGCCAGGTGATTAAGGTTCATCTGGCCGTTGACCTTATTGCTGTTCGTCAACGTGGGATGTTGGGGGGCGCTCTCTGCGAGTTCCCGGTATTGTGATGGGTAAAAGCCAACCGGGGCAAATTCTTCGATTCGTATTAGTTGCAGTATGTCCGGCGGCAAATTGTTGGTCTCGCATTTTGCCATCTTCCACGTGCTCATTCCTGCCCAGCTGCTTCCACCGAAAAAGCCGAACATCACGTAGTTTTTTGCGTAAAGAGATCCGACCAGTGCGGTTGCCGCCAATCCAATTGCAAGCATTACCTTGCGGTGTTGTCTCGCGACCAGTAACCAAGTCATGCAGGCTATGAAGAGAATATAGATTAAGTGGAACATCGAGCGAGTCAGGCATATAAGCGATAGAATGGCAAAGAAAATCAATATGTACAGTAGTCTAGATGTCAGATGGTACTGCACAGCGCAGTAGGCAGCGACACACATTAGGCAGGCAATTGGCCACGTATAAGAGAACCAGTTTTCATACAGGATCGAGGACGGCAGAAGGATGAACAGACTGGCCAGCAGGAAGGCGCTGGCGGTAGTTAAGCCTCTGAGATTCAGTGTTCTGTATAGAAACCAGTAGCCCGTTACGCTGCACAGGTGAAACAGAATGCTGAACACAGTTGTGTAGCTGTCAGGGAATAGTTTCAGTACGATGCCAACGAGAAAATTGAAAGCGGGTGGCTGACTGTGTTGATGGATGAGTGACGCAATTAGATCGGATTTCAATAGCTCTAAATCTAGCAACTGCCAAAAGTGATTCAGCCCTGTGATATCGAAACGGATGTCGGTAGCTACAAAGACAATTAAGCGGGAGAGCGAATAGGCCAGGAGCATGAGAGCGGCAATTTTGAGCTGCGAATGCTGCTCTCCCGCAGATGCTGTTCGGGATATTTGATCGCTCACGTTGTTTTCCTTGATCCTAAAGCACGTTGGGTGGTCGCCGTGTTTGATGAGCGTCGACCGATTATCGTCATGTTCCCCGCCCATGACTGTATAAATTCCTTTAAGCAGGCGTGGCAACGAAGGATCTTACTATTGATGACTGTAGGTGCCAATCAGTTTGCAGGGGCGCAAAACACAATGAGCCAGACCCATTTTTATGGTGTCTGGCTCATTGTGTTGTATTTCTTGCTCTGAAGGCCTGTTCTGGCTTATTGGCTGATCGGCTGCACGTTGATGTTTGACGGTGGTTGCGGTGGCTGCACGGTGGTTCCGCCATCCACAACGGGAACCTTGTAAGCCACGACGGCAGGGAGTCCGCCAAATTCGTTCCATTCGCCGTTATCTAGAGAAAGATAGGCAAGACCGCTAGCAGGATCGAAGGTGCCACCTATTATCGGCCGGTATCCCATGGGAAGGGTTATCTTGCCATAGGCATACGGACGTACATCATAAGGCTGCATTTGGCCGTTCTTGACTTTGATGAGGTCGTTCAGATCCCATGCCCAATAATAGTTGTGCATGTCTGACGCCTTGTACGGGCAGTGACCAAAACAGACAAAGCCAGTGTCCTGTGTGATCTTGTACCCGAGGCCACTATCGATACCGCCAGTGTTACCAATGGTCAGATAGGTTCGAGTACCTGGCACTACAAAACCGAGCAAGGCGCCGGACAAGTGTGTCCACAATTTGTTTGTCCCGGAGGTGTTGTACAGGTAGTTGTCGATGTTCACATTCGGGATGGTGCTAGTGCCCAGCGTGTGATCAAAGTCGAAATCCAGCAGTGTGGTTAGTTTGATGGCGGAAGGCGCCAAGTTGCCAAGCAATGGATTTGTCGGATCAAACGCAAATGCGGACGGCCCCATGCTCAAACGGGTTACGATGGGTTTGTGTCCACCGTCACCAACTATGTAGGTTCCGCCGAGGTGTGGTTGCCAATCAGCGGGAACAGGGGTAAGCCACCCAGCGGCATGGGCACGGGCAGAATAGCTGTGATAACCGGCCAGGGAGGATGAAGAAAGATTGGCTGCGTCCTTTACGACCAGCGTGGTGTGGGATGTGCCGCCACCCGCGTCATAGTATACGTAAGAATTGACTACTAATTGACCGTTTATGTAGGCCATTCCCCCGATTCTATCAATGCCTTGTGGATTACCAGATGGGGCTCTGTCAAGAACCCTGCGGAATCCCTGCTTGAAAGTTGCTCGATTGAACTTGCCTGAATCGTTTGTCTTCACTAGTGCTGGCAGGTTGAACTCTGCAATGGCCTGGTGATGGGCATGGCCTGCGAAATAGACGGATTTGCCATCTTTGCCTATAGCAATAGGGCCTTGGGCATAGGCAACTTCTGATTCACCGTTTATACCAAGTTCAAATTTGAAACCACCGGCGTACTCAAAATTCTGGATTGAGAACAGCGGCAGTTTTTGCATGGTAGCAAGGTCAGCCGCGACAGCGGGTGCCCCGGTCGCTGTGGCAACCAAGAAAGACAACATTTTGAGCTTGCGGCCAATATTCATCCTGACTGGCGAAGTTGATGGGCGCTGGGATGATGGGCTGGGCATAACCTTGACTCCGAATACATTGTTTTGTAGCTAGGACTGATAATAGACAACCCCTACTGCTGTTCCAACCGCGTATTAACTGAAAAAGTCGCTTTAGAGAGCACGGTCACAGACAAACTAGGCAGCATTCGAGGTATTAAGCCTCGCACTATTATTAGTGATGTTTGTGCAAATTCCTCGTCAGCAGGCCCTATATGTCAAAAAAATTGTACAAGGGGGCTTCTAGGGGTAGTCGGGCATAACAGGCTTCTCACCAGAACTGTGATGCAGGCTGCACTATGCTTGGACATGCGTCAATGGATACATGGCCTTAACAAGGACAGTCCCTAGCGCGTCTTGGTTTCGGTCTGTCCTCATAACCTGGCTGTTCGGGTGAGGGAGTTCCGTGGAGCTTTGTCGCGAGTTAGCGGCACATGTTTAAGTACATAGATGTTATACGCGCAAGCGGTGAACAGGACGCACCAGTAAAGTATTTCAGCCCGGTAACGGTTCATGAATGACATTGCCACAATGTACGCCACAAGGGCAGCCTCGATGGCAAGCAATTTGTAGTAGTTGTCGATATCGTTCTTGTTGATCAGGGCGTTTTTGGCCTGACGGGTTGCGAAAAAGCTCGCACGAATCATCATGATCAGGAAGAGCAGGCCCGGATAGCCCAGATCCGTGAGTGCTTCGAACCAGCTCGAGTGCACGCTGCGATTGCGGCTTGCCCCAGTGGCCAGGTAGTCCGGCAGGTATTCCGGTGCAAAAGCTTCGAATGCCTTGGCTCCGGCACCAAACGGGTGATCCTTTGCCATTTCGAGGGCGGCAAGCCAGAAAAAAGTGCGCGTCTTGGAGGTTTCCTGATCTTCGGTTCTTTCCTCGGTCTTGATAGATAGAAATCGCTCAATTGCAGTTTCATCAATGATCACTGCCGCAGCAATCAATCCCAGGAACATGAGACCTATGGCGGAGGCTTTCTGGTGCTTCCTCTGGTGTTTGGAAAAAAGCAGGAACATCGAAAAATAACCCAGGCTGGCGATTGCGGCGAGGAACGAGCCCCGGCTGTTAATCAACACGATTCCATTGGCAATGAATGCTCCGGTGACGGCTGCAGCCAGCTTCTTCCAGGGGCTTTTGGATACCCAAAAAAAATACAGTGACAGAACAAGGGCGGGAACGATAGCAGCAGCAGTGCCATTGGAATCTGGTGAGTCTACGGTGCCGATACCTTCAATCCTGCCAGTGGGGTCACGACCAACCTGAAAGCAGATGAACCCAATGTAGGCTGCCCCGCACATGAATCCCCAGAGTGTCCAAGTCAGCTTTTGGTCGGTGTCTATCAGTTTGTAGGCCACCGACATGATGACCACGAGCTTAATAAAATTGACGGTAGCGAATTCGTTTTCTAATGGCAGAACTGCGTAGAACGACGACAGGATGTACCCCATTGCAATCAAGTAGATCCATTTGAACTGGGGCGCGGCCAATAGGCGGTTCTGCTGGTGTGCTTTGAAGTCCTTCATGAAAACGGCAAACATCAGGATTACCGTAAAGAAGGAGTAACTCAGGCTGGGGATCATGTAGCTCCACCAGCGTTCGAGCGGGTTCATGAAATAAACCAGCTGGTACAGCACGAATGACCATGCCGGGTTGCTCATAAAAGCCAGGATGAATCCGCCCAGGTAGCACGTGATGAACAGCAGAAAATTCAGCATGCCAGTCTCACCCACTCACCTTCGCATAAAGTGCTTCATATTCCCGCGTCATCGCCTGCAGGGTGAATCGCGTTTCGTAGCGGTTACGGGCGTTGTCACCCAGGCGCTGGCGCAGTGCCTGTGATTCAGCCAGTGTCACCATGGCGTGGGTCAGTGCCGCTTCGTCCTGGTTGGCGATGAGGATGCCGGTGGTGCCGTCTTCCAGTATTTCCGGTGTGCCACCCACTGCGGTGGCGATGGAGGGCTTGGCGAAGCACATGGCTTCCAGCAGGGTCATCGAGGTGCCTTCGCTCAGCGATGGCAGCAGAAACACATCCATCAGTGCCAGGTAGGCCTGCGGTTTGGGCTGGAATCCGGTGAAGATCACGCTGTCTTTCAATCCCAGTGTGTCCGCCAATGCGTGCAGTTCGGCGCGTTGGGGGCCGTCGCCCACAATCAGCAGTTTCAGTTTGGGGTTGCGTGCTCGCGCCTGCTGGAATGAGCGGAGCATCATGGTTTGATTTTTGATTGGATCGAGGCGCGAGATGGTGCCCAGTACGATGTCGTCGTCGCGCAGGCCGAGTTCGGTGCGCAGTGCGGCGGGTGCTGCTGTGCGGCTGTCGGCGATGCCGTTGTAGATGACGTCGATGCGGGATGCGGACAGGTTTTCGAATTCCACCAGTGCCTGGCGGGTGGCGGCCGAGATCGCAGTGATGGCGGCGGTGCCCAGTTGCAGCAGTGGGTTGATGAGCTGGCGCTTGCGGCTGCTGACGTCGGGATAGAAGCGGCCGTGTTCGGTGAAGATGACGGGTTTGCCGGTGAACAGCGCGCCAAACCAGCCGTAGGTGTAGGGCGTGTACTGGTGGCAGTGGATGATGTCGAAGCGGTGCTGGCGGATCAGGGCGTGGATGGCGCGGATCAGTGGCAGGTCAAATCCGGGTTTGCGTGTCAGGCAGTAGTGGGGAACGCCTTTTTTCTGCAGTTCCTGGCCCCAGGGGCCAATGGTGCCGTCGATGCACAGGATCGACGAGGTGTAGCGCGTCGGATCGAGTCCTTCCACCAGGTTGCGGATCACCTGTTCGGTGCCGCCGATGTTCATGTCGTAGGTGACGTGCAGGATGTGCTTGACCGGCATCGTGTGCATCCTGTCAGGCTGCGCTGTGGGCGTAGCGGTTGTGCCACAGCTGGAACATCAGCATGCTCCAGAGTTCGCTGGAATAATCCCGTGTGCCGCGCTGGTGGTCGTCCCAGATCATTTTCACCTGATCCATTTTGAAGTAATTGCAAAGCCCGGTGGATGAATGGAACAGCAGGTGTTCCGCCTTGTCCTTGATCTGCACGCGCAGCCATTCGGCCAGTGGCACCGCGAAGCCCATTTTCTTGCGATAGAGTGTGTCGTGATCCAGCAGCCGGCTGAAGGCTTTTTTCAGGATGTGTTTCTTGTCGCTGTTGTGCAGTTTGAGGTCGGAGCGGATAGAGGCTGCGTACTCCACTACAGTGTAGTCCAGCAGCGGGGCTCTGACTTCCAGCGAATTGGCCATGCTCATGCGATCCACTTTCACCAGGATGTCGCCGGGCAGGTAGGTTTTGAAATCGGTGTAAAGAATCCGCGCCAGGTGATCCGGGCCGTCGGCCTTGTGGTAGTGCTCCAGGGTGACGCTGGCCGGGTGATAGCCCGCGAGTGTTTGTTTGAAGTCGTCGCGCACCAGGCGCTGCCAGAGTTCTTCGCTGAAGAATGAGTTGGTGAGGAAGAAGCCGTAGGCCGGATCGTGACTCAGGGCCTTGAGCAGGGTGTTGGCCTTGCGGGCGATGGTGTGGTGGCTCAGGGCGAACAGGCTGGCCAGCCGTGGCAGCAGATGCTTGCGCACAGGCGTGGGAATCCAGCGGCGGATGTTGTTTTCCACCTGATCGACCGCGTATTTGCTGTAGCCGGCAAAGCTTTCGTCGCCGCCGTCGCCGGCCAGCGCCACGGTGACCTGCTGCCGTGCCAGTTTCGACACGAAGTAGGTGGGCACCAGCGAGGGATCGGCAAAGGGTTCGTCAAAATAGGCGGCGATCTGTTCCAGGTTGTCTTCGACGTTTTCCTTGACGGTGAATTCGTGGTGATCGGTGTTGAACTGGCGCGCGATTTTCGCGGCGTAGTGCACTTCGTCGAATTGTTCCGAGTCGAAACCGATGGAGCAGGTGGTGACCGGCTGGCTGGAGTTGCGCGCCATCAGTCCCACCACGCCGCTGGAATCCACGCCGCCGCTGAGAAAGGCACCCAGTGGCACATCGCTCACCATGCGGCTTTTCACGCAGTGCTCGATGATGTTCAGCAGTTCGTCGGCGGTGGTTTCTGCCGGTTTGTTCTGCACGTTGCGGAACGACACATCCCAGTAGCGCTGTTTGCGGATCTGCTGGCGATCGATGAACAGGGTGTGACCCGGCTCCAGTTTGTGGATGTGCTGGAAGATGGTTTTGGGATCGGGAATGTACTGGTAGGTGAAGAAATCGTAGATGGCGTCGGGCCGCAATTGGCGCTGCACGGCAGGCAGTTGCAGGATGGCTTTGATTTCCGACGCGAAAACGAAATAGCCATCGTGCTGGTAATAATACAGCGGCTTTTTGCCCAGGCGATCGCGGGCCAGAAACAGGGTCTGTTTGGTTTTGTCCCAGATGGCGAAGGCGAACATGCCGTTGATCCGGTCCATCATTTTTTCGCCGTCGCGTTGGTACAGGGCCAGCAGCACTTCGGTGTCAGAGCGGGATTTGAACGGATAGCCTTGCGCAGCCAGTTCATCCCGCAGGGCCTGAAAGTCGTAGATTTCCCCGTTGAATACGATCACCAGATTGTTGTCGGCGGAATACATGGGTTGGACGCCCGCTGGCGACAGATCGATGATGGCCAGGCGGCGATGGCTGAGGCCGACACCGTCATCCAGAAACTCGCCGCCGGCATCGGGGCCGCGGTGAAAGATGGCGTTGCCCATGGCCTTGAGCGTGTCGATGTCGCCGGTGGTCTGGTGGAAGCGGGTAAATCCTGCAATGCCGCACATAGATGGATTCCGTTACTGGGAGTACAGGCGATGGTATGCCTTGAGAAACAAGGGGTGGCGGAACTTGAGCCACTGCAGTTCCCGGCGCAGTGAAAAACGGACCAGGGTGCGCAGGGCGTTGATCAGGGTTTTGCCCAGCAGCTGGCCACGGGTGACATAGGGTTCCGTGGCGTAGGTGCCCGGTGTGTGGGCGATGGCCGGGGCGTTGCTGAAATAGGCGCTGGCGCCGTGGTTCTGCATCAGGATCGCCAGTATGCGCGAGAAGTGCCGGGTGTCGCTGGCAGTTAGGTGCTGGCGCACGTAGTCACTGAAAAATTCCGCGCGGCTGCGCAGCCGTGTCCGCTGTTCCGCGTCGCCGTACTGGCTGGCGAAGAACAGGATGTTGGCTTTGCGAATGTCCTGCGCGGCCCAGGTGTCGTTGGGAAATTCCAGGCGCTCGGGGGTGTGCAGGTACGGTTGTTCGTGCCGCGCCATCCAGTTCGCATAGTGCAGCACGGAATCCAGCGCGTAGCGGCTGGCTTCGTCGTCCTCGCCCCGTTGGCGTTTGATCTCCAGATAGCGGATCATGGCCTGCAGGAAGATGGTGTAGAACCAGTGGCTTTCGATATCGTCGAAGTGGCGGTCTTCGATGCGGTCGCGCGGGTGCACGGTGTGGCGGATCACGTGTTCCACCTGACGCAGGTAGTCGCGGTTGTCGGTGATGGCAAAGCTGTCGAGCAGGGCGTTGATGTAGTTGCCGACGCCACGGTTGAGCGGGTAGGTGTGGCTGAGGCTGGTGCCGCCATTGCGCAGTTTGGGCAGCACCTTGCTTTTGATGTGTGCCAGCTGTTCCACCAGGGTGCCGGTACCTTCGTAGAAATGGGTGATCCACTGGGTGAGCGTGAGCACCGCCTGGCGCGAGCGTTCTGATCCGGTCAGGTAATAGTGCAGCAGCAGGCCCTGGGTGTAGCAGTGCTCGGCACCGGGGCCGCCGCCCTGGGTGACGTCCTTGCCGTTGGGTTTCTGCTGGCGCGAATAGGTGCGGTGGGATGCGGTGAAGGCATCCACGTAATGATCGGTGTGCCAGAACAGGCCGCCGTTGTATTCCGCCCGATCCGCCTGGGTGTTGTAGATGTCGATGTCGGTGACGTGGCGCGCCAGTTCGTGCGCCAGTGTCCACCAGGCGCTGTTGCCGCTGAGCAGATACTGGCGCAGAAATCCGTACAGCGGATCGTACTGGTTGTTGTAGTGGGAGATGTAAAGTTCCCCCGGCGGCAGGTACAGGCTTTCGTGATCGGCAAAGATGTCGCCGAAATGACGCCAGCCGTATTCGTCGATGATTTCCCGCTTGGCTTGAAAGCCCACCTGCGCATCCAGGCCGAGCTGGATCAGGTCATCAGTGGCATCGCTTGCATCAGAGCGGGCAGAAAAGTGCAGCAGGCTGTTGCTGGTGGCCACCTGTTCCGCTGCGAGCGCGGGCGCCAGCGGTGTGCGGATCCAGGCCAGGGCGTCGCGGTGGCCGCTGAAATCGAAAAACAGCGTGTGGGTTTTGCTCTCGCCACCCTGCAGTTCGTGCAGTGCGTTGTCCTGCGCGGGAAACAGGTGCAGTGTGATGCGGTTGCCGCTGCGGGTGATGGCTTTGGGAAAATTCTGCCAGAAGCGATCGATGCCGACGCTGAAAGCGTTGTCGCAATGCAGCAGCGGGCTGGCGCGCAGACCATCCTGCTGTTGCTGGCCACTGCGGAACTGGTAGCCCTTGATGTGCAGCGGCACCACGCCGGTGTGATCGATGTGATTGCGGCTGTTCCACTCTGCGCCACCGCTGGAATATTGCTGCAGGGATGCATCGGTGTCGGCGGTCAGCCAGGGTGCGCCGGCGTCGAGCTGGTAGTGAACGGGTGAATCCTGCGCGCTGGTTAGCGTCAGGTTCAGCTGGCGGAAGAACAGCGAGCCGGGATCACCCAGATCCCAGAGTCCGCCGGGATGTTGTGCCGCGTTGGGGTTGTGGATCGTGAAATCCCAGCGCACGGTGCTGCTGCCGGCAAAGAACGCCAGCCGTGATTCGAAGCGACACAGGTGGGTGTCATCGGGGCCGACGAACCAGCCGGTGCGGGTGCAGTCGAGGCGGGCGTTGGCCTGGTCGCGCTCGGTGGTGGTGTCGCTGACGACCACGCGGGTGTTGCCAGCGGGCGTTGCCAGTTCCAGCTGCGCAGGGGCCAGCGCGGCGTGATGGAACAGGGCGCTGTCGGCGGGCAGGTCGAACTGCGTTGCGCCGGTATCCACGGCAAGGCTTTCACCGGAGCGGATCAGGCGCATTGCAGCCGCTGATGCAATCGCCGTGGGTGCAGGCGTCTGTTCCAGCAGCAGCGCCTGTTCACCTTGGGCAGCGACGGACACGGCGACATCCAGCAGGCACCAGCGGATGCTGCCATCGGGCCAGCGCGCGGTGACGCGAATATCGAACGGGAGCTGCTTGCCATCGCTGTCGCGCAGCTGCAAATGCGCGGGATCGTGCACGACGCCAGCTGCGAGCGGCACGCCGATGCGCACCGGTTCAGCAGTGCGCGGGATGCCGTGATGTTCTCGCAGGTCGATCCGGACAGGCTTCATAGTCGGCTGCCATGGGCGGGGTTGAGGTGCGTCGGGATTTTATATGATGACTCGCGGATTGCCATCCCTGCAGCCGTATTTGAATCAGTAGCCGAACAGGTTGCGCATCGACGACCACTCGAAATCCCGCAGCAGCTGATCCAGGCGGGATTCCACTTTTTTCAGGTTCAGGTAGTGGCGGAACTTGCTCCTGGCCGAGGCGCCTTCCACGCGCGGTTGATCCGGATCCACTTCCCACGGATGCATATAGAAGATGTAGGGCTGGGTTTCCTTGTGGGCGAAGCGGTTCACGGCCCAGCGGGTAACGGCGTACGGATACAGGCGGAAATAGCCGCCGCCGGAGATGGGCAGGTTTTTCCCCAGCATGGGCAGTGTGCTCAGAGGGATCTCGTCGATGCCGGAGGTGGTGGAGTAGCGGAAGCGCGGTGCGTCCGGAATGCCGTAGTGATCGTGCACGATGGGATAGACGCTGGAACTGTAGCGGTAGCCTTCTTCTGCCAGGATGTCGTAGGCCCACTGATTCTGCTTGGTGAAGGAAAAGCTCGGCGCCCGGTAGCCCACGATGGGCTTGCCGGACAGGTCTTCCAGCAGGCGCTTGGCGTCACCCACGTCGGCCTTGAATTCGGCGGGTGTCTGGTGGCTGGCGCGCTGGTGCATGGTGCCGTGGCTGGCCAGTTCGTGACCCTGCTCGACGATGCGGCGGATAAGTTGCGGGAAACGCTCCGCGATCCAGCCCAGGGTGAAGAAGGTGGCCGTGGTGTTGTGATCGGCAAACAGCTGCAGCAGCTTGTCGGTGTTGGCTTCCACCCGTGGGGTCATCTTGTCCCAGTCTGCCGGCGTGATCAGGTTTTCGAATGCGCCGACCTGAAAGTAATCTTCCACATCGATGGTCATGGCATGTTGCATGGCAGTTCAGTCTCCGGTTGCCGGGGGCGTTTCCGTCAGTTTCAACGCGTGTTGATCGAGTATTCGCTGCAGTCTGGCCAGGGCCTGCTGCTGGTCGCCCCGGTAGTCGAGGCTGGCGCTGACCAGAGCCCCGCCCGACGGTTGCAGCAGCAGGGTGTTCACCGCCTGGCGCAGCTTGGTGCGCACCGCGCTGCTGGATACCTGGCCGGGCACCGCATACCAGTAGGCCACCAGCCGCTGGCGGTTGCGCAGGGAGGTCAGATCCAGCACGGTAATGGTGCCAAGGCCAGGGCTGTCCAGCTGGAACTGGCCTTTTATTGACCACAGCTCGATATCATAGACGCGGTTGGCCCCGCTCACCATTTCTTTTCCCTGGCTATTGAAGTGATAAATGCCCTGGAAAAAGCGGGCGCCACTGCTGTTGTCCTGCCCGGTGCGGTATTCGTCGGCGCCGTGCAGACGGGGTGTCCAGTCCAGCTGGCCCGCCTGTTCCTCGCTGATCGGGGTCAGCCCGGCAGGAGTCAGGCGGAAGGCTGCTTCGCCATAGCCGGACAGGGCCAGACTCAGTGCCACTGCCAGCAAGAGCGGCGCTGCGGCCAGCAGCAGGGTGGCTGGACGCCAGTGGCTCTGCCAGCCGGCATCCACCTGGGTAGTCCGGTTCTGCCAGGGCCGATGACCGTCCGAAAAGAAATGCCCCGCCACCAGCAGCAGCGCCACCACCAGGGCGAAGAAGAACCAGCCATAAATCAGGTGATCCGCCCCGGCGGCGTGCTTCATGTTGCTGATATGACCCACATAAATGATGCCGAAGGCCCGAATGCCGTTGGCCACAATGGGCAGCACCACCGAAAACAGCGCAAAGGCCAGCGCACGCCAGCGCGATACAAAGTTCAGATAGGCATAGGCTGTGCCAAGTACCACGCAGGCGATAAAGAAGCGTACGCCGGAACAGGCTTCCGCCACCACGAAATGGCCATTGGGCACGGTGATGTACAGCCCGTCCCGGTACACCGGCACGCCAATCAGTTGCAGGATGGCAATGGCAATGTCGGCGGTGATGGCCTGGAACTGGGGCATGAATTCCTCGCCCACCGGCACGCTGAACAGGATGAACAGCAGCGGAAACCAGATCTGCCGGATCACCCGCCAGCCGAACAGCATCAGCGCCAGGGCCGGCAGCAGGCCGAACATGGCCATGTGCTGCAACACGTCGATATAGGCAGCCTGACCCAGCGCCATCACCCCCAGCGCGCCCAGAGTGGCCAGCCCACCCAGCAGGGAAAGGCGCGGTGGCTGAGCCAGCACTGCGCCGCGTTGTTGCCAGATGGCGTACAGCGCCGCCGGCAGCACCAGAAAACAGTGGTTGAAGGTATCGTTGACGATCCAGACGCTGGCGGCCCCCAGCAAGGGTTGCCAGAACACCAGTGCCCAGGCCAGCAGCCACAGCAGTAAGGCATTGCGCCAGCGGCTGGCGGTGTCGGGTGTCAGTGGCTGTTCCAGCGTTGTTGTACTGCTCATGGATGATTACCGTTCCTGCCGGATGCCGTGTTTCAGACGACGCCCCAGTTGTTCCAGTTTCAAGGCCAGGCGTGGCCGCTGGAAACTCACCAGCTGCAGATCGCCGTGCCTGCTTCCCAGGGATTGCTTGTAGCGGGATTCGCCCCCCATGAAGTCATAGTAGTCCAGACCGCGTTCCAGATAGTGCTGAATGGCCAGACTGTGCAGCAGCAGGCCGGGCTTGAGCTGGTTGTCCGCCTCGTCGCTCAGGCCGCTGAGATAGAAATACACCCAGTTCCTGTAGATGAAGTTGTAGAGCACGCCGATCAGCCGGTCATCCAGGGACAGGGTGCAGAACTCCACCTGGCCCTGGGGCGCGCCGTGCCGGATCAGGTTTTCATGAAACTGCACAAAGCGGGGATTGGCGAAGCCGCTGCCCTGTTCGTCGTGGCCCCAGCGCGCCAGGTGCAACTGCCCCAGCGCCGGCCAGATCGCCAGCATGGCAGCGGCGGATGAAACAACGGTGAAGGTCAGCTGGCCGCCGGACTCATAGCGCTTGCGGCAGCGGTTGATCTGATAGCGGGTGTTGCGGGACAGGCTGTCGAGGTAGGTGATCTGCTGCTGCCGCAGGGCCACCAGATCCACCCCGTAGGCGGGTGCCGACCAGCGCTCCACGGCGGTGCAGCCGGGGGGATGGTAAAGGCGCATCTGGCGCGAATCCGTGGCGCCCAGTTCGAACTCGTCCCAATCCTGCTGTTCCAGCAGCCAGGCCGCAAAGGCAGAGGGCGCAGTGTGTTGGTGTTGCGCATCCAGCAGCAGGCCGTTGTATTCGATCCAGATCTGGTCATCCAGCGGATCGCCGGTGCGGGCCAGGCGCAGCACGGTGGATGTCAGCACCCGGTGACGCCGCTCCTGGCGCCAGCACAGCAGGCCCAGGCCCACGATGTGCTGCTGGTGGCGGATGACAGCGACCTGCGTATCAGGGCGCAGGGATTCCAGCCAGGTTGCGACCCAGCAGGCGGACGTGAAAAAGGTGGAATCGGCCCGTGCTTCGAGTTCCCGCCATTCAGCCAGCAGCCACTGGGAATCGCAGGGCGCCAGCGCGATGTGGTAGTCAGTTGGACTTGCTGTCAAGGGAGCGTCCCGGCCAGATAGTGAGGTGTGGCAAATGCCCGCGGATTAAAACACGGGCAGCAAGGCGGTTCAAATCGGGCAAACCCATGGCGACGGGGATTTTCAGCGCTTCGTTAATAAGTCCTGTTATTTTGTCCCCTGGCTCTTTTAAAATCGGCCCGTTCTGTGAGCAGGGCAATGGTGCAGGGCGCTGTTTGTCAGGCGGACACATTCATTCAGAAAGGATAGATCATGATTCCAGTCATTCTGGCCGGTGGATCGGGTTCCCGGCTGTGGCCCCAGTCGCGGGCGCTCTACCCCAAACAGTTCCTGCCGCTGCTGGGTTCCACCACCATGCTGCAACAGACCCTGCAACGCCTGCAGGGTCTGGATCTGCAGAACCCCGTCATCGTCTGCAATGAAGATCACCGTTTCCTGGTGGCCGAGCAGCTGCGCCAGATCGGCATCAAGCCGGCCGCCATCCTGCTGGAACCCTTCGGCCGCAACACTGCACCTGCCATTGCCCTGGCCGCCGCCCACATTCTGCAGCACATGGCCGACCTGCCCATGCTGATCCTGCCGGCGGATCATGCCATCCGGGATGGCGCTGCCTTCCGCCAGTCGGTTGCAGAAGCCGGCCGTTACGCTGAACAGGATTTTCTGGTGACCTTCGGCATCCAGCCCACCCGGCCAGAAACCGGCTACGGCTACATCAATGCCAGCCAGCCAGCATCTGCTCAAGGTGAGGGTCGCAAGATCAACCGTTTTGTGGAAAAGCCCGACCTGGCCACCGCCACCCGCTATGTGGAATCCGGCGAGTACTTCTGGAACAGCGGCATGTTCGTGTTCAAGCCCTCGCGCTACCTGGCGGAACTGGGCACCCACAACAAGGACATCCTGGAAGCCTGCCGCGCCGCCCTGGCCGCCGGCAAGCAGGATCTGGATTTCATCCGCATCGACCGCGACACCTTCAGCACCTGCCCCGACGACTCCATCGACTATGCCGTGATGGAAAAAACCACCCAGGCGGTGATGGTGCCCATGAATGCGGGCTGGAGTGACGTGGGTTCCTGGTCGGCCCTGTGGGAGCTGGATCAGCAGGATGCCGATGGCAATGTGGTGATCGGCGACGTGATCAGCCGTGCCACTTCCAACTGCTATCTGCAGTCGACTCACAAGCTGCTGGCCACCCTGGGCGTGGACAATCTGGTGGTGGTGGACACGCCGGACGCGGTGCTGGTGGCCAACAAGGATCAGATCCAGGACGTGAAGAAAATCGTCGACCAGCTCAAGCAGCAGGGCCGCGACGAATACCGCATTCACCGCGAAGTCTACCGCCCTTGGGGCAAGTACGATTCCATCGACATGGGCGAGCGCTTCCAGGTGAAACGCATCACCGTGAATCCCGGCGCCAAGCTGTCGGTGCAGATGCATCACCATCGCGCCGAGCACTGGATCGTGGTTTCCGGCACCGCCAAGGTCACCCGTGGCGACGAGCACTATCTGGTGGGTGAAAACCAGTCCACCTACATTCCCCTGGGCGTGGTGCATGCCCTGGAAAATCCCGGCAAGATCCCCCTGGAAATGATTGAAGTGCAGTCCGGCGCCTATCTGGGCGAGGACGACATCGTCCGTTTCGAAGACAAGTACGGCCGCGCCTGAGCCGCGGCCGCAAGGAACCTGTTCATGGCATCACTCACCTGTTTCAAGGCCTATGACATTCGCGGCAAGCTGGGCAGCGAACTCAACACCGACATCGCCTACCGCATCGGCCGCGCCTGCGGCCAGTTGCTGGGTGCCCGCACCATGGTGGTGGGCGGTGATGTGCGCCTCACCAGCGAGGAACTCAAGCTGGCGCTGGCAGACGGCCTGATGGATGCTGGCGTCGACGTCATCGACATCGGCCTGTGCGGCACCGAGGAAGTGTATTTTGCCGTGCCACACCTGCAGGCGGACGGCGGCATCTGCGTCACTGCCAGCCACAATCCCATCGACTACAACGGCATGAAGCTGGTGAAGGCCGGTTCCCAGCCCATCAGCGGCGATTCCGGCCTGCACGATATCAAACGGCTGGCAGAATCACAGGATTTTGCCCCAGTCGCCCGCCGCGGCCAGCTGACACAACAGAACATTCTCGACGCCTACGTGGCGCACCTGCTCACCTACATCGAGCCTGCCGCCATCACGCCGCTGAAGCTGGTGGTGAATGCAGGCAACGGCGCCGCCGGCCATGTGGTGGACGCGCTGGAACAGCAATTCCGCATGCTGAAGATTCCGGTGGAATTCATCAAGGTGCACCACGAACCGGATGGCACCTTTCCCAACGGCATTCCCAATCCGCTGCTGCCGGAAAAACGTCAGGTCACCACGGATGCGGTGATCGCCGCCGGCGCCAACATGGGCATCGCCTGGGACGGTGATTTCGACCGCTGCTTTCTGTTCGATGAGCGCGGCGAATTTGTCGAAGGCTACTACATCGTCGGCCTGCTGGCGGAAGCCTTCCTGCTCAAGCACCAGGGCGAAAAAATCATTCACGATCCCCGCCTGGTGTGGAACACGCAGGACATCGTCCAGCGCAGCGGTGGCATCGCGGTGATGAGCAAGACCGGCCACGCATTCATCAAGGAGCGCATGCGCAAGGAAAACGCCATTTACGGCGGCGAGATGAGCGCGCACCACTATTTCCGCGATTTTCATTATTGCGACAGCGGCATGATTCCGTGGCTGCTGGTGATGGAGTTGCTGTGCCGCCGCCACCTGCCGTTGTCGGCGCTGCTGCAGGCGCGCATCGATGCCTATCCGTCATCCGGCGAAATCAATCTGCAGCTGGCGAATGCCCCGCAGGCGATTGCCGCGCTGGAGCAACGTTACGCCGCTCAGGCGGTGGAGATCGATCGCACCGACGGTCTGTCGATGTCTTTCGAGCATTGGCGTTTGAACCTGCGCAGCTCCAATACCGAACCGGTGGTGCGGCTGAATGTGGAAACGCGGGGAGATGCGGCGCTGATGCGGAAAATGACCGACGAGGTGCTGGCGTTTCTGCGCAATCTGGATTGAGTCGGTGCCTGGAATGAAGAAGGGGTGATTTCCTGCGAAATCACCCCTTCGGTGTTTTCAGATCGGCGTGCCGATGATGTTGGTGGGCGGGCTCGGCGGACTGGCGACGCCGAACTCATGGGCGCCGATGTCCACCGTGCCAGCGGCACCGCGCGTGTTACCGTCCACATCGGTGGGCGCATGGGATGTGCTGTTGACCTTGTTGATGGCCGCGCTGGCAGTGGACACCAGGCGCAGATCACCGCTGGCCGGGTTCTTGAACATCGCACTGGTGGCAGTGGCCAAATTGCCTGACTGGCTGTAGGTGCCGGAGTTGCGCGAGCCAATCGGTGCATCCACCAGATTGTTGATGGCGGATGCGCCAGTGGTCACAAAGCGGAACTCGATGGACTTGTTCAGGTTGCCGTTGGTGTTCACGGTGTTGTGGGCAACGACCGTGGAGGGTGAATTCCACACCAGAATCGCCGCGTCGGAATCAGCCTTGCGGTTGGCGGACATCAGGTTGGGTGCGACGTAGACCATGTTGTTGCGGATCACGCCGCCACTGTGATCATAGTTGCCGCCGCGCTCGATGAGGCCGAAAGCAATGGCGCGATCTACATTCACGAACACGTTGTTCTCGGCGATGGTGCCGCTGGCGCCGTTCCACATCAGGATGGCCGGGTTCCACCACCAGGCGGATGAATCCGGCGTATGGAAGTTTTCAAAGCGGTTGCCACTGATCACCCAGTTGGCGCCGCCGTGGACGTCCACACCGTTGGTATAGCCAACACCCGAGCCATGATCAGTGGTGGGGGCGCCATTGGTGTAGGCGAAGCGGGAGTTCTTCACGATGCCGTTGTTGACGCCCACGCCGTAGGCGGTGGGGTTTGATTTCAGGTGCTGCTGCCCGGTGTTCAGAATCTGGATGCTGCTGAAGACGGGGGACTGGGCACCGGAGTTCAGGATCACGCCGTGGTAGTACACGTCGCGGATGGTGAGGTTCGTGAGCGTAAGGCCGGTGGCGTCGCTCCATACACCGTAGGGTACATTGCCGTAGCTGGCGTTATCCATGCCTTTGCCCACCAGCGCTACCTTGTCACAGGTATCACCGTCACCGCGCAGTGTGATATTGCCGCGACGGATATAAAGGGTGGATGACAGATTGTAAGTACCGGCGGCCAGCAGCACCGTCGTGTTCGCCTGAGCATTCTGGATGGCAGACTGCAGCTGGGCTTCGGTAGAAACATTGATGACCGTACCGGAAACGGCCGGCAGGCTGGCCTTGGGTTGGCACGGAGCCTGGGCAAAAGCGGACTGGCTGGCAGCGATGGCGACAGCCAGTGCAGCCATGCCTTTGAATATGCTGGAAAGAGAGAGACTAGCGGGCATTTTGATTCACCGTAAGATTGCCTGGGGCAAGAAACATGCAATTCAAGGCTACTCCATAATCCGCATTATTTCAGCCCGATGTGCAAGGGATGTGATTTGGTTTTCACTTCATATTTGTGCTGTTGCCGGCACGATGGGGCCACTTGTGCGATGCCGCGCATTTCGCCTGGAACGGGTTCCTCATTTGTTCGCTGGGGTGGCTGGAGCGGCCGGATCGGGGGAGTGACAGGGCCGTTCAGCCTGGGTGCCGCCACAAATATGTGATCCTTTTCTATATCCTTGCGCATTCCCGGATGCGGTTATGGGAACCGTAATATACTGCGCATCCAGAATGCCTGTTAACCCAGCCGGCCAGAAGTATGAGGCTGTTTTGATTCGTTATTTCGGGCTTTGGCCAGGGTTGCGCGATGGCGCGCCCGACAGATACGGGCGAGGGTGCTGCAGGTGCTCGGGCATTTGCAGCTACAATTTTTTTATTGGAACCGGGCGAGTGCCCGGGGCCGGCGTATAATCGCCGCATTCGATGCATATAATTCGACAGAATTCTCGACGGGGGCCACAGTGTGGAACTGGTAAGTGTAGTGATGCCTGTGTTCAATGGAGAACGGTATCTCGAAGCGACATTGGCCAGCGTTTTCGCGCAAACCTATCCCGAGATTGAGCTGATTGTCGTCGATGATGGTTCCACCGACAGGTCGCTGGAAATTCTCGACGCTTTGGGCGATCGCGTGGTGGTGGTGCGCCAGCAGAATCGTGGCCCGGCGGCCGCGCGCAATCTGGGTGTGCAAAAGGCCAAAGGTAAATGGATTGCATTCCTGGACGCGGATGACATCTGGGAGCCGGAGAAGATCCAGCGTCAGCTGGCGCAGTGTGGTGGTTTCAGCTGGTCCTATACCGACTCCGTGTTCATGGGAGGCGTGAACGATGGCCGGCGGGATAGCGAGTTCACGCCGAAATTCCAGGGCATGGTGGTCGAAAAGCTGATCTGCAGCAATTTCATCAGTACTTCCACCGTGATGGTGCTGCGACAGGCGTTGCTGGATGCTGGTGGATTCGATGAATCCCTGCGGTCGATTCAGGACTGGGAATTATGGGTTCGTCTGGCAGGGCGCTGTGAGGTGGGATACCTGGATGAGCCCATGATGCGCTATCGCGTTCATTCCGCCTCCACTTCCCGCGGCACCCGCAACACGCTTCCCAATCATCTGAAAGTTATCGATAAAATGTTTGCGCCTGGCAGTGTGGGCGCCTCATTGCGGCATTTGATGCCCAGAGCCAAGGCCAAGTCCTATAGCATCTGTGCACAGATTGCAGAAGAAGAAGGTGACTATTCCTACGCATTGCACTGCGCCATGCAGGCGCTTCGCCATCAGCCGTCGCAATGGCTGAGATGGGAGTTGGCTGCCAAGACTGCGGTGAAATTCCTGCTTTCCAGTCTGGGCGTCAAGGGTTTTGCCCGTGCGCCCAAGTCCCTCAATCAATCCTCCCGATCCTGATTCACGCAGAACACCGGCTGACGCGGCTCTGTGTGTCGTGAACTGGCGGCACCGGATGCCGCCAGCCATCAATCCTGATTAGCTGAAGCGGCGGCGCAGGACAACCAGCGCGAACGCGATGCCCAGCAGGGCCAGAATCGGGGGTTCCGCTACATCCACAGCCGGCGTCACCTGCAAGTAATCCCGCACCAGCCACATGCCATAGGGGTTGGGGTTGGACAGGGCGGAGTACGCAGAATCGAAGATGGCGGCTTTGCCGTTGAAGAAGCCACTGACGTCCTGATAGACGGTCAGCGAGGCCAGGCCTGCATCAACGGCATGGCCATCATCAAAATAGGCAGTGGTGGCGAAGAAGTTGGCCCAGCCAAGCCCCATCGAAAAGGTGTCGCCCAGCATGCCGATCAGATCCCCGATGGCGGTGTGGGAGCCGCCGGCAGGGTCGATACCGGCAGAGGTATGAAACAGGGTGTCCAGATCGTTGCGGTTTGCAAAGCGGAAGCCTTCGAACAGGCCGCCGGTACCGAACTCGTTTCTGACCTGGTCATAAGTCCAGAACTGGGTGCCACCGGCACCGTGGCTGGCGCCCAGAAACGGATCCAGCCATTCGAGCCCGGTTGCAGTGTCGCGGGTGATGCTGTTAGTACCGTAGAGGGAGTCCATGGAGATGAGCGCTGCGTGGGCAGGTGTCAGCATGGCGGTGAGCAGCGTGGCGAACATCAGCGAGACTCTGGCGCTGAGCCGCGTTCGAATGCGCTTCGCGAGGCGGGCAGGCAAATGCGGCTGGCGCCTGGGTGGTGTTGGTGTGGCAACGGCTTGATCGTTAGAGCAAATCATAATGCGCTCCATTCAATTATGATTATGTTTGGGAATGGAAATCTCAGGGTTCGGCGACTATAAACCACAGCCGGCCAGTCTGTTAAGGCAAGTTTTTAACAATATGCGGGCCTAATAAGACGGTCAGCCACACCGGTAGCCGTTGCCATACACCAATGACCAGCCGGTACTTGGGATTGTTTGGATTCAGTGCAGGAAGATCACCTCCATCCCGCAGCCAGTAGTGCCAGTAGAGTTGTTGTGGCTGCGCACCCCACTGCAGTTTGAACTTGAACGTACCGGCATCTTTCGACGAGCGGCCAAAATCAAAAAAGCGGTAGCCGCGAGTGATGGCCAGCGACAGCACGTTCCAGTAAAGGAACATGTTGGCGTTGCTGCGGTTGGCTTCGCGCACGGTGGACGCCCACGGAATTTCCAGCGCGTTGCGATAGCCCAGCAGAAAGGCGCATGAGACCGGGCGACCCGCTTCGTAAGCCACGCACAGGATGCTTGCCAGATCGCCCTGGCGCAGGATGTGGCGAAAAAAATCCTTGCCGTAAACCGGCGTGCCGAGATCGCGCATGTTGGTGGCAAAAACCTGGTAGAAATCATCCAGCAGCTCGATGCCGCCGGCGCGGAAGCTGAGGCCGAACGATTCCGCCTTTTTGATTTGCGCGCGCACCTTGGAGCCGATGTCTTCCCACAGCTGGCTGGCGCTGTCGGGCAGGTTCAGCAGCAGGGCGTTTTTCTCGGTTTTTTGCGGCAGACCTTGCCGTGGCTGGGTGTCGCGGTATTCCACGTGACGGGCGCCGGCGTCGGTGGCGCGCTGTTGCAGCTGAACCAGCAGGGCGGTTTCGATTGCGGGGTTGTCGCCCAGGGCGCCGCCGTAGTTGAAGAAAGGCACCGAGACAAAATAGCTGCCGAACAGGGCGCTGCGCAGGTGAATGGCCGGCAGAATGCCGCAGATGTTGCCTGCTGCGTCACGAGCGGCCAAGTAGTGAGTGGTGTGACCAAAAGCCTGCTCGATGATGGTCTTGAAGGCGGCGCGATGGTACACGCAGGCGTGGGGATGCTGATCTACGTAGGCATCCCAGGCTGCCAGTTGTGTGTTCTCGATCAGCCCGATGCTGGCGGCGGTGGCGTCGCTCAGGGGCTGGCGTGGCAGAAAGTGGCCGGGCAGGGTGGGCGCCTTCGGTGCCGGCGGGGTCAGCAGTGCGCTGGCCTGTTCCTGCAGTTGCTGCTGCTGTTGTCTGAGATCATCGATGCGGGACGAACATTGTTGAACGCCTGCCAGCAGTGCGTCGATTGGTTGCCCCTGCTTTTTGGCCTGGCCGATCTGGCGCGACAGGATGCCCTTGTCCTGTTCCAGCGTTTTCAGGGTGGCCTTGTTGTGAAGGAACTCTTCGCTCAGGGTTGCCAGAGCCGCGCGCACGGAGGGTGACAGTTCGGCGGGCAATTCTTCCTGGGTCAGCGGCAGTCGCCATTGTGTTTCTTTGCTCACGGGCTCATTCCCTGGGTGGGTGTCTATAATGCAAGATGGATCAGCGTGTTAGTTTCAGGCGACCGGCCTTTCGCTGGGGTCTTCCGGATGGCAGGCCGGCATTATAGCAGCTGAATGTCGCCGGACGCGGTGCGTGCGGAAGGTAATGAAACCACAGGGTTTTAGGTATTTCATTACAGGACTGGATTGAGCCTTGCTGATACAATGCGCGCTTGTTTTCCGGGCAACGGAACGTCCTTTCGCTTGCGCAGGTGTGCGCTACCTTTTGCAGGATTGTGCTTGAGATTCTCTCCATGTGTGGAATAGCGGGTTTTGCGCGCTTCAGCGGCGTGTCCGATCAAACGCCGGATCAGCTGCGTGCCATGATCGGCCAGTTACATCACCGCGGCCCTGATGGTGCCGGGTTTTACAGCGACGCCGTTGTCGGCCTGGCCCATGCCCGTCTCAGCATCATCGACCTGGCCGGGGGTGCCCAGCCCATCCATAACGAAGACCAGACCCTTCAGGTCATCTTCAACGGTGAAATCTTCAATTACGTGGAACTGCGCGAGGAGTTGATCGCGCAGGGCCACCGTTTCTATACCCATAGCGACACCGAAGTGATCGTGCATCTGTATGAACAGCACGGCGAAGGCTTCGTCAATCGTTTGAACGGCCAGTTCGCCATCGCGCTGTGGGATGCGCCGCGCCGGAAACTGCTGCTGTACCGGGATCGGGTGGGGATTGCACCGCTGTTCTATACCCTGGATGGGGATCGGTTGGTGTTCGCGTCGGAGGTGAAAGCCATTCTGCCGGCGCTGGCGGCGAAACCGCGTGTCAATCTGCAGGCGCTGGATCAGCTGATGACGTTCTGGGCGCCGCTCAGTCCCAATACTCTGTTCGAGAATGTGTTCGAGCTGTCGCCCGGCTGCATGGCGGTGTTCGATGCCGGCGGCCTGCGGGTATCCCGTTACTGGGACTGGCAATTCCCCCTGACGCGGAATGATTACGACGGGCGCGATGCCGACACCTTGGCGCAACAGCTGCGGGAACTGCTGGTGGATGCCACCCGCATCCGTCTGCGCTCGGATGTGCCGGTGGGCGCGTATCTGTCGGGTGGATTGGATTCGTCGGTGCTGGTGGCGATGATCCACCATTTCAGCGATGCCCGCCTGCGTACGTTTTCCATCGGTTTCGACGAGGCATCGCTGGACGAGTCGGATTTCCAGCAGATGATGATCCGTCAGGTGGGTGCCCATCACAGTCGCATCCAGTGCAGCGAAGCGGATGTGGCCGAGCATTTCTACCAAACCATCTGGCACACGGAAAACCCGGTGTTGCGCACGGCGCCGGTGCCGATGCGGCTGCTGTCGGGGCTGGTGCGCAGTCAGGATTACAAGGTGGTGCTGACCGGCGAAGGTTCCGACGAGGTGCTGGGCGGCTACGACATTTTCAAGGAAACCAAGATCCGCCAGTTCTGGGCGGTGAACCGGGATTCCAGCTTTCGGCCGGCATTGCTGAAAAAACTCTATCCCTATTTGGATGTGTCACCGGGACGCGCCCAGTCCTATCTGCGGGAATTTTTCGGCGCCAATCTGGATGAACCGGAGCTGCTGTATTTTTCCCACACGCCGCGCTGGAGCACTACCGCCCGCATCAAGGATTTTTTTGCCGACGAAGTGAAAACGCACCTGCAGGACAACGCCATCGAGTTGCTGGCGAATTCCCTGCCGGCGGACGCCAGCGGCTGGCATGCCTTCAATCGCGCGCAGTACATCGAGGCGAAAACCCTGATGGGCGGCTACCTGCTGAGTTCCCAGGGTGATCGCATGTTGATGGCCAATTCGGTGGAAGGGCGCTTTCCGTTTCTGGATCACCGGGTCATCGAGTTCGCCAATCGCCTGCCGCCCAAACTGAAAATGAAAGGCCTCAACGAAAAGTATCTGCTGAAGAAGGCGATGGGTGAATTCCTGCCGCCCGAGATCGTGAACCGCCACAAGCAGCCCTATCGGGCGCCGGATATTCCGGCGTTCTTCTCGGACAAAACCCCGGAGTATGTCGAAACGCTGCTGGGCGAAGATGCGCTGCGCCGCGCCGGCCTGTTCGATCCCAAGCGCGTGCAGATGCTGGTGAAAAAAATCCGTGCCGGCCGCGCCATCGGGGCCAAGGACAACATGGCGTTGGTGGGAATTCTGTCCACCCAGGTCTGGCACCATCAATTCATGCAATGACTTCTCTATAACGTACATCAAGGTAAGGAGTGGCAATGTCCGCGAGAGCAAAGATCAAGAATTACATTCTGGAAAACTATCTGTTCACCGATGACCAGAATGCATTGAACGACGGTGATTCCTTTCTGCAGCAGGGCATCATCGATTCCACCGGTATTCTGGAAGTGATTTTCTTTCTGGAAGAGGAATTCGGCCTGAAGGTGGCTGACGAGGAAATGATTCCCGAGAATCTGGACTCCGTGAACAACCTGGTGGCGTTTGTCGAGCGCAAGAAAGGCTGAGGCGGGTTGCCGGTGACGTCGTTGTTGGCGCAGATCAGAGAGCGGGTGCAGCAGTCGGCGGATCAGCCCTGTGTGGTGGCCGGTGCTGAAACCTGGACGTTCGCCCGCCTGTGGGATCAGGCCGGGCGGGTGGCGGCGTTTCTGCGCACCAATGGCCTGCAGACCGGTGAACGGGTGGCGTTGATTGCCGAGAATTCCCCCCAGTACATGGCGGTGTTTTATGGCGTGCTGCTGGCCGGTGGTGCCGTGGTGCCGATGAACACCAACGCCAAGGCGCGGGATTTCGAAAACTGGATTCAACATGCGCAGGCGCGTTTTGCGTTTGTGGATTTTGCGCCGCGGGAAATGCACAAGCTGCTGCAGGTGTCGCTGCCGGCGACGCTGGTGGCGGTGAATCACAATGCGGCGGCCATGGTGCCGGAATCGCTGCTGCACGGCATCGAAGCGGATTGGTCCGATATCGACGCCGTTGCGCCCGATGTGGATCAGCCAGGGCTGACAGCGGACAAGCATCAGCTGGCCTGCATCATTTACACCTCGGGCACCACCGGCAATCCCAAGGGTGTGATGATCAGTCATGGCAATCTGGCGGCGAACGTGGCGTCGATTCTGGCGGCGTTGCCGATTCAGCCGGGCGATCGTTTCCTCAATGTGCTGCCGTTTTATTATTCCTACGGCAACTCTGTGCTGCACACCCATGTGGTACAGGGCGCGACATTGCTGCTGGAAAACAGTCTGATGTATCCGCACGCAGTGGTGGCGCGGATGCAGAACGAGAGGGTGACGGGATTCGCCGGGGTGCCGTCCACCTTTGCGCTGCTGCTGAGCCGGGGCAAGGTGGCGGAGCATGATCTGTCTGCGCTGCGCTATGTGCTGCAGGCCGGTGGTGCGATGGCGGTGTCGCTGACCCGCGATGTGATGACGCTGATGTCGAATCACCTGTATGTGATGTTCGGCCAGACCGAAGCCACTGCGCGTCTGACCTGCCTGCCGCCGGCGCGCCTGCAGGAAAAACTCGGTTCGGTGGGGTTGCCCATCGCGCATGTCGAAATCGAAATCCGCCGCCCCGATGGCAGTCGTTGTGCTCCTGGTGAAGCCGGTGAACTGTACGCGCGGGGCGGCAATGTGGCGCTGGGATACTGGCGCAATGAAGCTGCCACGGCAGAAACCTTTGTCGATGGCTGGCTGAAGACCGGCGATCTGGGGCACGCGGATGCGGACGGTTTCATCTATCTGCAGGGCCGTCGTTCCGACATGATCAAGTCCGGCGCCCATCGCATCAGTCCGCTGGAAATCGAGGAAGTCATTCTGGAAGTGCCGGCCATCGAGGAAGTAGCCGTGCTGGGTGTGGCGGATGAATTGCTGGGCCAGACCATCGTGGCATTTGTGGTGCTGAAACCGGGCGCTACCCTGGATATCAAACAGATCAAAAAACACTGTCTGGACAATCTGGCGTCGTACAAGATTCCCAAACAGATCCTTCAAGTGGACGCGCTGCCGAAAACCGCGTCCGGCAAAATCAAAAAGCACGTGCTTGCTGAATCCATCGAGGAAAAACCATGAGTCTGAAAACGGAAATCGCGCAACAGATCCTGAGCTTTGACATGGATGCCGAGGTGGCGAAGATCACCGCCGGTATCCGCGAGATTCTCAGCAAAAAGGTACACCGCCGTGGCCTGGTGGTGGCCATGTCCGGTGGCATCGACAGCTCGGTGTCGTCGGCGCTGAGCGTGAAGGCGGTGGGGCCGGGCAAGGTGTTCGGCCTGCTGCTGCCCGAGCAGGATTCTTCCTCGGAGAGCGAACAGAAAGGTCGCGTTCTGGCGGAGCATCTGGGCATCGAATATCTGGTGCACAACATCGCGCCGACACTGGAAGCCATCGGCTGCTACAAATGGCGCGATGAAGCCATCAAGGCCACCTTCCCCGAGTATGGCCCCGGCTGGAAAAACAAGATCGTGATCGCCGGTGGCAACGAAGGCAAGATCAACCACTTCCAGCTGGTGGTGCAGTCACCTGCGGGCGAGATTTCCGAGAAACGTCTGGGTCTGAAGGAATATCTGCAGATCGTGGCGGCCACCAACTACAAGCAGCGCATCCGCAAGACGGTGGAATTCTTCCACGCCGATCGCCTGAATTACGCGGTGGTGGGTACGCCGAACCGGGTGGAGTACGATCAGGGCTTCTTCGTGAAAAACGGCGACGGCTCGGCGGATCTGAAACCCATCGCGCATCTGTACAAGACGCAGGTGTATGCGCTGGCGCGTCATCTCGGGCTGCCGGATGTGATCTGCAATACCGTACCGACTACTGATACCTACAGCATGCCGCAGGGCCAGGACGAGTTCTATTACGCGCTGCCTTATCAGGAAATGGACATCGCCCTGTGGTGCTACAACCGCAAGATGCCGGCGGCAGAACTGGCGAAGATTCTGGAGATCAGCGTGGATCAGGCCAGCTGGGTGTACAAGGATATCGAAAGCAAGCGCAAGACCACTGCGCCGCTGCACTGGCCTGCCATCCTGATCGAGAAAGTCGAGCTGTAAGCGATCATGACCACCACCGAACAGGCATTCGAAATCGGCCGCATCGAACCCGCCGACGAGCCGCTGCTGGTGCAGTTCTATCGCGCGCACTTTCCGCACAAGGCCAAGCTCAACAACCATCCGCTGTGGCAGTGGGAATTCAAGGCCAATCCGTTCGCGGCGGAAGTACCCTTCTTCGTGATTCGCGGCGAGCAGACGGTGCGCGGCGGTGTGGGCGGTGTGCTCAGCCGCCTGCAGGTGGACGGCGAGTGTCTGGACGCCTGTCACCCGGTGGATTTTTTTGTCGAAGATGACTGCAAGGGTTTCGCGGCGTTGCGCCTGTTCCGCAAGATCATGGAATTGCGCCCGGTGCATTATGCATCCTACGTGTCCGACGATGCTGAAAAGCTGTTCAAGGCGGCGGGTTTTTTGCAGCTGAACGAGCATGTGCGCAAGTATTTCTACGCGCTGCGCCCCGATCGCTGGCTGCCGCTGAACAAGCAGCAGGCCCGTTCGCTGGCGGTGTATGCCGCGCGGCGCTGGTTTGCAGTGCGCTGCCAGCTGCAGCTGCGTCGGTCCGGGCAACACTTTGAGTATCGGACGGATACCACGCTGCAACCGGACATGGTGCCAGCGCTGGAGACCCAGTGCCGGCCGGGCCGTATCGGCCTGGTGAAGGATCTGGCGTTTCTGCGCTGGCGTTACCAGCAGAGCCCAGCCGTGCAGTGTCGGTTCTTTTGCCAGACTAAAAATGGTGTGCCGAACTGTCTGGTGGTGGTGCACGATCAGCCGGCCGACAAAGTTGCAACCATTCTGGATGTGGTGCGCGCCACGGATGATCCGCTGGAAATCGCCGGCGCGGTGCAGCAGGCCGTCGCGCATTTTCGCCGCCAGGGTTATCGCACCATGGGTACCACGGTGCTCAGTGCCGTGCTCGATAAAGCCTTCGGGTTGCTGGGCTTCAGCGCCGAGTCCAGCAATCACCGTTTCATGTTCTATTCCCGCAACAAGGAATTGAAAGACCGGCTCAACGATCCGGCGCGCTGGGATTTCAATCTGGGTGATACCGATGTCCACTAGCACCGGCCTGACTGCACTCAAGCGCCGCATGAAGGGCTTTCTGTGCCGCCATGAGGCGCTGATCCTGACCTATCACAGCATTCTGCCGGCGGGTACAGCACTGTTCCCTATCGCGCATCATCTGGATGGCGCGCTGTTCGAGGGGCAGATGCGTTATCTGGCGGAAGAAGGTTTCAACTGCGTATCGCTGGAACAGCTGGCCCGCTACATCGCCGACAAGCGCATTCCGCCGCGCACGGTGGTGCTGACGTTCGACGATGGTTTTTACAACAACTACTCGGTGGCGTTTCCGATTCTGCAGCGCTACAACATCCCCGCCACGATTTTCCTCGCCACCGGTTTTATCGGCGGCAGCAAACTGGCCTGGCCCGAGCGCGTGGCGCTGTTGCTGATGCTCAATCGCAGGCCGACCCTGACGGTGAATGGCGCTGTGTTCAATGTGCAGAGTCAGGACGACAGGATGGCGGCGTATACTGCCATCGGGCGACACTTCGGCACCATCGGCCCGGATGAAATCGAAACAGTGTTGGCCGATCTGCTGCAACAGGCCGGGCTGACGCTCGACGAACTTTACGCCAGCGAACTGTATCAGGCGCTGCGTTTCATGGATTGGTCGCAGGTGGCAGAGCTGGCCCGTTCCGGCCTCATCAACTTCGGATCGCACACTGTCAATCACCGGCGCCTGATTTATCTTTCCCCGGAAGACGCACAGCGGGAGATCGAGACCTCGCGCCAAATGATCCGCGAGCAGGTGGGCGAGTGCACGCTGTTTGCCTATCCCCACGGTCGCCGCGACAAGGATTTCAACGAGTCTCATGCCAGCATGGCGCGGCAAGCGGGCTATCAGGTGATTCTGACGGCGGACAACGGGTCGGTGAATCGAGATGCGGATGCGGGCGATCTGCCCCGCGTCAGTATTCTGCAGGGCTGCGATGTGGATCAGTTCGAGTATCTGCTGCTCGGCGGCGCGGTGTTCAATCAGCCGGTGCCGGCGGCGAATAAATTGCGCGGTGTGCTGACCGGCACTGTCAGCTAGCACGGTACGGCGTTAACGATTCCGGTTCTCCCATTGACAGGATTGGCCGCTGTGGCCCTGCTGGGAAGTTGTGCCCCGTCAATGCATTTGGAAATAGTCGCTGCCGCAGTGGTGGATGTCGGCAAAGACAGCTATACCGCAATGATGACTCGTCTTAGCTCGGCAAGAATCTGGTTGCAGGTGGCTGCAGGGTATCTGCTGGCCATGTTGGGCTGTGCGATGATGATGTCCAATGCCCTGGGTGCAGTGCCTGCGGCAGACACACAGGTTGGCCCGGTTCTGCAGCTGGATGAACGGGTTGTCGGCACGCTGGTGGGCAAGCATCTGCGCTATCTGGAAGATCCGGCAGGCACGTTGACCCTGGAGCAGGTTCAGGCCATGCCGACACGCTTTGTGCAGAGCACCAGCGCTGCCCCCAACTTCAGTTTTACTGCTTCGACTTACTGGTTTCATCTGCGCCTGGACAATCATCACTCGACGCAGCGCGACTGGCTGCTGGAAGCGGCTTATCCCCTGATCGATCATTACACCTTTCATGTACTTGAGAACGGCCAGCTGGTTGATACCACGGAGGCGGGCCGTGCGTTTCCATTTCATCAGCGCGCCATCAAGAACCGGAATGTGGTTTATCCGCTCGCCTTGATGCCAGGTCAGGATAGCGAGGTGTATATCCGTGTTCAGACCAGCAGCTCCCTGCAGCTGCCGCTGCGGGTGTGGACGCCGCAGGCGTTTGTTGTCAAGGATCATGATGAGCAGGTCATACAGGGCATCTACTATGGCATCCTGTTCTCGATGCTGGTGTACAACTTTCTGATCTTTCTTTCGATCCGCGAGATCACCTACCTGAATTATGTCCACTTTATCGGCAGCTCGATTCTGTTTCTGCTGTCACTCGGTGGCTATGGGTTCGAGTACCTGTGGCCGGAATCAACACGCTGGGCCATGACCGCGCAACCCGTGCTGATCAGTTTTACGCTGGTGGGCATGCTCAATTTCAGTCGCAGCTTTCTCAGCATGAATAAGCTGATGCCCCGTGCTGCACGTTTGGTGCGTCTGACGGCGTACCTGATGCTAGCGCTTACGGTGGCGCCATTCGTCCTGCCTTATGCCTTGTCGCTCAAACTGGCGGTAGCGGGAGCGTTGGCGTCTGCGTTGATTGTGTTTACCTGTGGCGGCATTTCGCTGGCCAGCGGCGCCCGGCAGGCGCGTTATTTCATGCTGGCGTGGACCGTGCTGTTACTCGGCATTTCGCTCTACGCCCTGAAAACCTTTGGTCTGGTACCCAGCAATCTGCTGACGGAATATGCCATGCAGATCGGATCCGCCCTGGAAGCGGTATTGCTGTCATTCGCACTGGCCCATCGGATGGCGATTCTCAAAGAAGAGAACGAACGCATTCAGCAGGAAGCCAACTACCAGCTGGAACAGCGGGTGGCGCAACGTACCCAGGAACTCGATGCTGCCCTGCAGCAACTGTCGGCCGCCAATTTGGCGCTGCAGGAAAAGAATCGCTCGGACGGTTTGACCGGTGTGAAAAACCGGCGCTTCTTCGATGAGCAGCTGACCATCGAAATCAAGCGATCATCGCGGGCCCAGCTGGCGTTGACGTTGTTGCTGATCGATATCGATCACTTCAAACAGGTCAACGACCGCTATGGCCATCTGGCGGGTGACGCGTGTCTGCGCGCGGTGGCCACGGCGGTCTACCGGTGTCTGCAGCGTCCATCAGATGAGCTGGCCCGTTATGGCGGCGAGGAGTTTGCTGCACTGCTGCCCCACACGGATTACGCTGGCGGCCTGCAGATGGCAGAACGGATTCGGGCGGCGGTGGCGGCGCTGACATTTGAATACGACGGCCATAGCATTCCGGTGACCGTCAGTGTCGGTTGTGCCACAACAGTGCCGACGCGGGATTATGTCTGCGACAGACTGATTGCAGCGGCGGATGGGGCGCTGTACGAGGCCAAGCGCAGTGGCCGCAACCGGGTGGTGGGCGCTGATATCGTGGTGGCAGAGTAGGCCGTGCCAGCGTCAGAATCTGCGGCGGATCTATCGCTTTACCGGCCACAGCAGCCGCCGGGTATAAGGCAGAAACACCAGTCCACCCGGATAAAACAGACTTTTCAGATGATATTCCCAGGCGCGCCAGTAGTGACCCTGGTCGAGCAGATGTTCCGAAATGGTGTGCAGGGTTCCCGTCAGCTTGCGACGCAGTGCCTGGCGGGCTTCGTCCGGAATATTGCCCGCCAGCATCAGGCGCAACAGCGCTTCATCCGACAGCACAAAGTCCGATGATTTCGACAGCGACCCCGGCGTATCGCGAATGGCGAACGTGGGCTCGTTGATGAACAGAATCTTGCGCTCCTGGCACAGGCGAAAAGCCAGCAGCGTCCACTCGTAGAACTTGATTAACCCTTCGAAGTATTCCGCGCCGATGGTGCTGGTACGAAACAGTCCGCCGCAGGAGGCCAGCCAGTTTCCTGCAATCAGCGCCAGCAGTGGCTGGGTGTTGATGTCGGTGGTGTGGCGCACGCGGATTTCCCGGCGCTGCTCGAACACGTTGTAGCCGTTGGTCACCGCCACATCCAGCGACGCATCCCGCTCCAGTGCCTGCACGCGCATGTCCAGGGAATGTTCCAGCAGCCAGTCATCGTCATCCAGAAAGCAGAAGTAGTCGGTTGTCACCTGACGCCGGCCGTGGACCAGCGCCTTGGGCAGATTGCCTTCCTCGCGATATTCCACTTTCAGATCGGTGCGCCCGCGCAGTTCGGCCAGCATTTCCGGATCGAAGCGCTGGCCGTTCACCACCAGCAGAATCTGCGCGTTCACGTTCTTCTGTTGCTGGATGCTGGCGATGGCCTGTGCCAGCTGCTCCTTGCGACGCAGCTCACAGGTAGTGGGAATGATGACGGTAACAGTGGCAGTCATTCAGCGATATCAGACTTCAAAATACGCATTGAGTGGCAGCTGGCGGAAACGCTTGCCGGTGGCGGCGTGGATTGCATTTGCCAGACTGGGTGCGATCACGGGCACAGCCGGTTCGCCCACGCCGGAAGGTGGCAGATGGCTTTCTTCCACGTAGGTGAAAATCTTTGGGCACTGATTGATGCGCAGCAGCGGGTAATCATGGAAATTGGTTTGCTGCACCTGCCCCTGCAGGATGTCGATGCGCCCGCTCAGGGCAAACGCCAGGGCGAAAATCACCGAGCCTTCCAGCTGCGCCTTCACGCTGTCCATGTTGACCACCTGGCCGCAGTCGATGGCCACATGTACTTCCTCCACGATCAGTCGTTTGCCGTCGATCCGCACCTTGGTGGCTGCGGCAGTCGACGTCGGAAAGGTGAAATGCACCGCCAGGCCCCAGCCGGCATTCGCTTCCCGCGCATGATAGCCGCTACCCTCAACCACCCGGCGCAGCACCCGCTTGAAGCGGGCCGTGTCGATGGGATGTTGCTGCTGGTGTGGATAATCCATCTGCAGCTCGGCCGGATCGATGATGCGGTCGTCTCCAATCAAGGATAGCAGGTTGGCGAAAGGATCAAGTCCGCGCGCCGAGGCGATCTCGTCGGCAAAGCAGTTGTGAGCGAAGCCGTACTGGATCGATGCGACTGAGCGGAACCAGCCGATGCGGGCGGCTTCATCGGCGCTGTGGACCTCGGCTTGGGTGTTGGGAATGGTAAAGAGGCAGCCGTTGGCGCCCAGATCGATTTCGCCACGGCTGGGCTTGTTCGCACCGAGAGTGTAGAGGGACTGGATGCTGGGATAGGCGGCCCGCAAGATCCAGCTGGTAATACGTTTGTCGGCATCGAGTCCCGCCCGCAGGTGCATCACGCTCATGGCGTGGTAGTAGCCAAAGCGGATGTCATCCTCGCGGCTCCAGAACAGCTTCACCGGTACGCCCATGTGGGCAGCGATCAGCGCGGCCTGGGCGCAGAAATCGCCTTTGGCCTTGCGGCCGAATCCACCGCCCAGCAGCGGCACATTGATTTCCACGTTGTGCAGGGGAATGTTCAGCAGCGATGCGATTTCGTGCCGTACATTCTGCGGATCCTGCGAGCTGACCCACAGGCGACAGCTGTTCCAGCGCACGTCGGCCACCGCCACCGGCGGCTCCATGGGCGCGTGGGCCAGATAGGGTTGCAGATAGGTGGCGTCGATCACCTGGGCGGCGCTGGCCAGCGCCGCGTCGGGATCACCCTGGCGGCGCAGGACATCGCCGGGGGTTTTGATGCGCTCCACCAGATCCGCCTGCAGTTGATCGGAACCACGGTTGCTGTATTGACTGTCGGACCAGGTGCAGCGCAGTTGCTTGCGGCCCTGCAGCGCCGCCCAGCTGCTGGTGGCCACCACCGCAACGCCGTGCAGCGGCTTGAACGCCATGGGAAAGTCCTGCACCGGCAGCACCAGCACATCGACCACACCGGGTACCTTGCGCGCGGCGCTGTCGTCGAGACTCTGCAGGCGGGCGCCGATGACGGGCGCATGCTCCACCACCGCATACAGCATGTCGGGCAGCGTGATGTCGGAGGTGTATTGCGCCTGGCCTTGCACGATGTCGGTGCTGTCCACCGAGGGAATCGCCTTGCCGATATAGCGGAACTCGGCCGGATTCTTCAGCCGCACCTGGCTGACGGGTGGGATTGGCAGTTTGGCGGCAAGTTCAGCCAGCTCGCCATAGGAGAGTGATTGACCACTGGCCGCATGTTCGACCCGGTGTCCGCGCGCCACGCATTCGTCTGCGCTCACGCTCCACACCGATGCCGCCGCCTGTTCCAGCATGGTGCGGGCGGTGGCGCCCAACTGCCGCAGCAGTTCATAGCCCATGAAGACACTGCGCGAACCGGCCGTGTACTGATTGCCGTAAGCGGCATCGCCCGGCGCCTGCACCACATCCACCAGCGACCAGTCCGCCTCCAGCTCGTCCGCCAGAATCATCGGCAGACTGGTGCGCACACCCTGGCCCATCTCCACCCGGTGGCAGACCAGCGTCACCCGGTTGTCGGTGCCGATCTGGATGAACAGGTAAAGTTTTTCCGGTGGTTTGTGAAATTGCTGGTGGAGCCGGTTCTGCAATCCGGTGTGCTTGCCGGTCAGAATCAGTCCACCGGCGGCGATACCGGTAAGACCCACGGATGCCAGGAAAGCGCGTCGGGTCAGTTTGCGCAGTGTCGTCATGGGGAGTGTGATGAACTTTCAAACAGAATTCGCGCCACTATACGTTGAAGCGCGGGCTGTCTCAACCGCCAAGCGGACGGGCCGGGGGCTGGGGTCGGCTCAGCTGGCCCATCAGCCACAACAGCACCAGCGACGAGGAATAAACGAAGAAGCGATCCTGCAGCAAGGGAAACAGGGCCAGCCGCGCGCCGAGGAACAGCACGGGAATCACCAGCAGCAACATGAAGGCATCGTCGCGGGCAGGGCGCAGGCGTCGCAGCAGGAGGAACGCCAGGAAATAGAAGATGGCATGGCGATGGGTCAGCAGGTTCTGCGCTGCGTTGCTGTATACGCCGGCATAATCCTGCCACTGGCTGCTCGGGGTCAGATCTGCCGGAAAGGGAACGTACTGAAAGAACGTGAAATTGAATACCGTGAGCCAGCCATAGTGGTCGTGGGTGGCGTTCAGCACGCCGTACAGCAGTAGCGTGGTCAGCAGTCCCGCGGCGGCCAGTCCGCGTGGCCCCGTAAACAGCCGGTACAGCAACAACAGGCAGGACAGGATGGCGTAATCGGTGCGGAACAGGGGCAGCAGCACGGCTACCACCAGGCCTGCGTGATGTCCTTTCAGCAGCAGCCAGGTGGCGAGCAACGCGAAAAAGCAGGCCATGGAATCCGGTGTCGACAGGCCGGCCAGTACAACATGGCTGGCCCCCAACACGATGATGGGCACCGCCAGCAGCGGTAACCCCCTTTGCAGGCACAGTAACGCCAGCGCGCCAATCCCCAGCAGCGTAAAGGTCACGCTGATTACATGGGACGCCGCCGCATAGGTCATCCCGGCCCGCTTCAGCAGGCGCATGGATTCGATGTAGGCGACGCGGATGGAATAGAGCGGAACCTGCTGTTCGAGCGCAACGGGGTCGCGGGCGACAGTGGCGCGATATTCCGGATACCGACCCGCCAGCAATTCAGCGTAAGTGGCGTCATCCACCTGCTGGCGCACATCGGCGTAGGTCTGCTGCAACAGTGCTTCGCCCCGTAAACCATCCTTGTGGTAGGCCGCTGCCACGTAGCCGATCATGTCCCAGTTGTACGCAGGCCAGCGTGCGCCGAGCTGCAGTACCAGCAGCGCGGTGGCGATCAGGATCAGGCTGTTGCCAAGGATGCGCATGGGGAGTCCTGGCGAAGCATGTCCCCCGGGATGTTGCATCGCCAGGGGGCATGCGGAGCGGGATTACTGAATGGTGAGCGACCGCACCTGGGACATGACACTCTCAAGTCCATTGGTATCCAGGGTAGTGATGCCGAAGTAGTAGGTGCCGGGTGCAAGATCTCTGATCAATGCCTGGGTTACGTTGCCATCGGTAGTCACAACCGTGTTGAACGGGCCGCTGGCGCTGGTAGCCATATAGATCTCGTAGCCGGCAATTTCGCCGCTCGCCAGCGCGGTTCCGTTGGCGCGGGTGGTGGGCGCTGTCCAGGACAGCTGCACCGAGCGGGTGATGACCGGTGTGACCACGGACACGGCAACGGTGTTCGAAGTTGCGCTGGAGCCCGCATTGCTGACCGTGCAGTGATAGTTGCCGGCATCGCTGGCCTGCACGTTGGGAACTGTCAGGTTGCTGGCGCTGGTGCCCGATACCACCGAGGCGCCGTTGCGGAAGCAGCGGAAGTTCAGCGGTGCTTCGCCAGTGGCAGCCAGATCCAGACGCAGCGTGTCGCCTGCGTTCAGCGCCTGGTTGGACAGCTGCTTGGTGATGCGCACTTTCTCGCGCACGGTGACGGCAACGGAATTGCAGTCCAGCGAATTCACGCTGTTTCTGACCACACACTTGTAGTTGCCGGCGTCGGACATCTTCAGGCTGCTGAGGGTCAGGCTGGTGGCATTGCTGCGATACAGGGTGTTGTTGAAATACCAGTCCACGGTCGGTGTGGGCTTGCCGGTGGCCGCCACGCTCAGGGTAACCGATGTATCCTCAAAAGCGCTGGCGGCGACTGGCTGGGTGGTGATGCGCACGCCCTGATTCACTGTCACGCTGAAGGCGTTGCAGTTGGCGCTGCTGTTGCTGTTCCAGATCCGGCAGGAATAGGTGCCTTCGTCGCTGGCCTTGATGCTGCTGAAGCTGAGGGTAGGGCTGTTTACCCCGAGGCTGGTGCCGTTCCGGCTCCAGTCGTAACTCAGGCCATCGCCGGAAGCAGACATGGTGAGGGAAACGGCCGCACCTTCATTCACGGTAGTGGTGCCCGGCTGGCCGAGGATCTTGACCGACTGGCTGACGCTGAGGGTCACCGGGTCGCAGTTCAGGCTGCCGCTGCTGTTGCTGACCACGCAGCTGTACTGACCGGCCTGGGCGCTGCGGACGTTGCTCAGCGACAAGGTGTTGCCGGTGCCCACTACGTTGGCGCCGAAGTACCACTGCACGGTGGGAGCGGGGTCGCCACTGGCCTGCACGGTAAAGATGGCACTGCCGCCTTCATAGGTATTCTGGCTGACCGGCTGCTGGGTGATGGCCAGGGGGCTGTTCACGGTCAGCGTAAAGTTGCTGCAGTTGACGCTGCCGCCGCCGTTATAGACGCGGCAGCCGTAGGTGGCTTCATCCACTTCCTTGGCTGATGCAAAGCTCAAGGTGCTGCTGGTGTTGGAAAGTGCCGCGCCGTTTTTCGTCCAGGCGTACTGCAGATTGTCGCCGCTGGCCTGCACAGTGAACTGCACGCTGTCGCCGCTGGTCACGGTTCTGCTGGCAGGCGACGTCGTGATGGCAACGGATTGCAGAACGGTGACGGTGGCTTCGGCACTGACATCCTGCGCGACCGCATTCGATACCACGCAGCGATAGCGGCCGGCGTTGTTGCTGGTGGCGCTGCTGAAGTTCAGTGAGGCCGCCGTGGCGCCGCTCACATTGGCCCATGCGCTACCGTTCCACTTCTGCCACTGGATGTTCATGGGCTGATCGCCACTGGCAGCGATGATCAGCGAGCCGGATTTGCCGGAGTACAGGGTGGTGTCCACCGGCTGCACGCTGATCTTGGCGGGGCCGGCCACGGACAGCGCTGCGCCGTTGGAGAATGCGAATTTGTTGTCCTCGTTGAAGGCCTTCACCTTGTACAGGCTGGCATCACTGGCGCTGACAGACTTGAGGGTAAGGGTGGCGGTGTCGGTGCCGCTGAATTTGCTGTTGTCATAGATGGCGTAGTTGCCCTTGTACCAGCGGTAGCGCAGGGTGCCGTGGCCAGTGGCGCTGGCGGTAAAGCTGGCGTTCTGACCGGCTGCCACCTGCCGCGCGGCAGGCTGACCGGTAATGACCACCGGATTCTTCAGTGTCAGGGTTGCGGCGCTGGAGTCGACACTGCCGCCGCTATTGCTGACGTTTACCCGGTACTGGGTAGCTTTGCTGGCATCCGCATTGGTGATCAACAGGGTTCTGCCGGTGGCGCCGGCCACATTGGCCCAGGCTCCGCTGGCGCGCCGCTGCCATTGATAGCGGATATCGGAACCGGATGCGGACACCGTCAGGGAAGCGTTGTCGCCGGGGTAAACAGCCACAGACGCGGGTTGTGCGGTGATGGTGGGCATCTCGCCCACGCTCAACTCGGCGGACGCGGATTCCGAGGTGGAGGCATTGCTTACCTCAACCCGGTAGGTGCCGGCATACGCGGCTGACTCAACCACCATGGTCAGAGTGGCTGCGGTGGCGCCGTCGATCGGCACTTCGTTGTGATACCACTGATAGCTCAGGGCGATGTTGCTGGAAGCGCTGACGCTGAATGAAACAGTCTGTCCGGGAAAGCCCGACTGGTTCTGGGGGGCAGCATTGATCTGGATCGGCTCAAACGGATTGGCAGGCGGATCGACTGGATCTGTCGGCGTTTCGGTGACGATGTCATTGCCACTGGAATTATGTGAGCTCTGGTCGGTCTGCTTACAGGCAGACAGCAAACCCAGGGCCATAATAATGGTCAGTATTTGTACAATGCTTCTATTGGTCATGAGCAAGGCTCGAAGGCAGTTGACAGTGTCAGCAAGGCGCAGCTTCCATTCTTGCCGCAATGCTCGCAGATAAAGCACTGGGCAACGGTGAAAGTGATCACAAATTTTCGGAGTTATTGCAGCCCACAAGTGTGTATTTTTGATGATGGGCCAAGCAATAGCCTGTTATTTGCGCAATCGCCCCATACACTCGCGCCGCTGGATTCTAATGCAAGCGGATCAACCTGGGAATTTTATTCAGGCGTGAGCGTGAAATTTAATGTTGACCCGAACGCCGCCGCCAACCGTGCCCCGCGAATCTTCTTAGCCGGCGTGCTCGCTGTGTTGCCTATAAACACGTCGTCGGCTTGCCATGCTGCGCAATTCTTGCGAGGCTCTTGCGTCAGTACGCAGCAACAGAGGCCCGCATGACCGCAATTTCCGGTACCACCCGCTGGATGGCCATCATTGCCGATCCGGTTGAGCAGGCAAAAACCCCGGCCTGGATGAACGAGCTGATAGAAAAGAAAGGCCTCGACTGTGTTCTCATTCCCCTGCAGGTCAAACCGGCCGACCTGAAGATCACCGTCCAGGCGCTGAAAACGATCCAGAATTTTTGCGGCGCGGTGGTGAGCATGCCCTTCAAGACCGCCGTGGTATCCATGCTCGACGTGATGACGGCAGAGGTGCACTGGACTGGTGCCTGCAATGTGATCCGGCGTAACCGGGATGGCAGCCTGGCGGGCACCCTGCTCGATGGCGAGGGCTTTGTCGCCGGGCTGGCAGAGCGCACCTTCGACGTGCGCGACAAGCGGGTGTTGCTGCTGGGCGCCGGCGGAGCTGCCTCGGGTATCGCCTTCGCCCTGGCCAAATACGGCGTGCAGTCGCTGCACATCCGCAACCGCACCGCCTCCAAGGCCGAGCTGCTGGTGAAGAAGCTCAAGTTGCGCTTTCCCTCCGTGAATCTGCAAAGCGGGCCGTATCAGGACAAGGATTTCGACCTGGTGATCAATGCCACCCGCCTGGGGATGTACGAAGACGATCCCCTGCCGCTGGCAGAAAAATTCCTCCAGCCCCACATGTGGGTGGCAGACGTGGTGGTGAGCCAGGAAATGACGCCGCTGCTGGATTGCGCCCAGCAAAAAGGCTGTCACATTCATGGTGGTAAATGGATGCTGGAAACCCAGCTGGAGCAAATGCTGGCGTTCATGCTGGATCAATAGTCGCCCGTCAGTGCGGCGAGCGGGCCAGTCAACGCTGATCAATTCAATTGTCCACAACGGAAGTCTCAAACATGTTGCGAAGGGTCGTGGTGTGGCGCCTGAAGGCGCAGGAAGAACAACAGAAGGCACTGGATGCCGGCACCATCAAGCGGGCGCTGGAATCCATGCGCGGCAAAATCCCCGGCCTGCTCAATCTGCAGGTGGGCGTGAGTGAAATCAGCGGCGGGGATGCGTCTGACGTGGTGATGATCGTGGATTTCGAAGACGAGCAGGCGCTGGCGGTGTACGAGACACATCCCGTACATGAACAGGTCAAACCCATTGTCGGCCCTTTGCGCAGCGAACGCCGTGTGGTGGAATTCCACGTCTGAACTCATCTGCAGGAGAGACCCCGCGTGCGTCTTTACCAATACCATCCGTCCGGTAACTGCTACAAAATCCGCCTGCTGCTGAACCAGCTGGGGCTTGCCTGTGAGCGGGTGGACGTGGATATCCTGAAAGGGGAATCCCGCACGCCAGAATTCCTGGCCATCAACAGTAACGGCCGTATTCCGGTGCTGGAAGTGGATGGCCAGTACCTGCCGGAATCCAACGCCGCACTGTTTTATCTGGCCAGTGGCACGCCGTTCCTGCCGGCGGATCGCATGGGCCAGGCTCAAGTGTTGCGCTGGATGTTTTTCGAGCAATACAGCCATGAACCGTTCATTGCCACCATCCGTTTCTGGGTGGCGTTCCAGCGTTCGGCGGAAAAAAATGCCGCCGAGATCCAGCGCCGCAGGCCGCTGGGTTACGCCGCGCTGGCGGTGATGGAAGATCATCTGCGTCATTGTGATTATTTTGTGAACAACACCTACAGCATTGCCGACATCGCGCTCTATGCCTATACCCACGTGGCGGACGAAGGCGGGTTCGAGCTGGAGCGTTTTCCCCATCTGCAGGCGTGGCTTGCGCGGGTGCAGCAGCAGCCTGGGTATCTGTCGATCACCGATTGATCAAAATTCGATCGCGCCGTGCGGGATTTTTCCTTTATAAGGATGCCAGTCATTTCACGGCGCGAATTTTTTCCATCCGCTATACTCCAAAGCAGTGGACAGTATCTGCCCATCGGGGGCTGTTCGCACCTTAACCAGGCAAGTGAATGCCGCAGTGTCCGTAACGTAGTCGCCTGCGTGCGTTCATCTGAAGATTCGGAGGAGCGCCGATCATGGACGAAGCACGTAAACTCAAATCCATTCTGTATCCGCTGTCCCGCGATGTGCGCAACCTGCGCACGTTCATTCACAACATCAATAATATTCTGCAGGCAGAGCCCCAGCGTTTTGCGGTGGCGGCGCCGGTGGGATTGCAGAGTTTGCGCAGCAGTGTGAAGACGCTCAACCGCGCCACGCGGGCGATGAAGGAAACCACCGACATCGCGCTGCAGGAAAGTCTGGTGGCGGCGTCGCTGGCGGAGCGTACCCGGATTCCGCTGCTGCGGCCGGCGGCGCAGCTGAATGATCTGGCGCGCAACCTGAAACCCCGCGCCGACCGCGCCTACAACAGTGTGCTGCGCATCGAGGGGTACCTGAATCCGGTGTTCGTGTTCATGGCGGCGATGGTGCCCATGGTCGAGGCGATGGCGCGGGATATCAGCGTGGTGGATGACAAGATTCAACTGTTCAAGAAATCCGTGTCGCGCCTGGTGGATCAGGAACTCACCTCCGGCCTGCCGGCGACGGCGGAAAAACAGATGGCAGTGCTGACGCCGCAGTTTGCAGTGATCGAGCAGGAGACCGCTGACATCGCTGCCCAGACCGGCCTGCTGATGGGCAAGATGAACCGGCTGCAGGAATTGAGCGCCAAGCTGGAAGTGCTGGTGCGGATGGGCGCCGCGCTGGATGGGTCGGTGCAGGATCTGGTGCCGGCCATTGCGGCATTGAAGCAGTTGGGTGGCGTACTGACCCAGGTGCAGAAAACCCACGATCCTCTCAGCCGCTCGCTGGTGGAGCATGTCGAAGACGCGCTGGCGACCGTGCACATGCCCACCGACAGCCTGCTGCAACTGGAAATGCGCCTGTCGCAGCAGATGGAACATTACATCGAGCCGGTGGTGGAGCCGCTGCACGACATGGCGGAATCCCTGCGCACTCGCAGCCTGAGCACCCACGAGCTGAATGGCCTGGAAAGCACCATGGCGGCCCAGAGCGTGCGCCTGGGTAATGTCAGCAAGTTGTTGGTGCGCCTGTTCGGCCAGCTGGACACCATTATCGTCGAGACCCGCCAGTCCACTCACGCTGCCTGACGAGGTCGCCTGACAACGCAGGCCGCCGGCGAGTCATGATGTGCGCTGGCGACCTGCGATCTTCGCGGCGATAGCGCCAGCCCGGTCAATTCTGGCGTGGCTGTTTGTCGTCAGCCCGCCAGCGACTACAATGGCGCTTCTTTCTTCTGCCTTCCGGATGTGTCATGGAACTTACCGAACAGCTGCTCAGCAACAGCTCACCCTATATCGCCAATCTGGTTTACGACATTGATGTGCGCATGCTGTTCATCGAGTGCTTCGATGATCCCGAGAGCCAGAACCCGGTGGCGCGCATCGTGTTCCCCGGCGTGCTGTCCTATGCCGAGACCAATCTGCTGGAAGCGCCCGACGACGAGTCGGTGGATGACGTGGTGAGCATCGAGCGCATGGATACCCGCCGCATCGTCATCACCACCTACAAGAAGGAAATCCTGCTGACGCTGACGGAAGAGCCGTTCGTCGAGCCCATCGAGGAATGAAAAACGGGCCGCGAGGCCCGTTGTCTTTTGAGTGTCTACTTAAGCGGCCATTCAGGAAGCCGTTTCAGCTGCGGTTTACGTTGTCAGTTGATCAGCTCGCCAATCTGCTCGCCCATGCGGGTGTGGGTGCCTTCGAACAGGGTGTCGTTCCACTTCACCACGTTGGGGCCGAACAGCACGATGGCAGTGGAGCCAAGTTTGAAGCGGCCCATTTCATCGCCCCGCGCCAGTTCGATGACATTGCTGTGGGGCTGGTAGTTGGTGATGCGCAGCTGCCGTTTCGGCGGCGTCACCAGGCCGGCCCACACGGTTTCGATGCTGGCCACGATCATCGCGCCCACCAGTACCACCGCCATCGGCCCGATATCCGTATCGAACAGCGCCACCACCCGCTCGTTGCGCGCGAACAGGTGCGGCACGTTGCGCGCCGTCAGCGTGTTCACCGAGAACAGGTCGCCAGGTACATAAATCATCTCGCGCAGCACGCCGTTGTAGGGCATGTGGACGCGGTGGTAGTCGCGGGGTGACAGGTAGACGGTGATGAAGTCGCCGTTGCGGAAGGGTTCGGCCCGAGCCGGATCGCCGCCCAGCAACTGGGTGAGCGTGTAGTGGTGGCCCTTGGCCTGGAAAATCCGTTCGTCCTCGATTTTGCCCAGCTGGCTGACCGCTCCGTCGGCCGGGCAGGCCACGCCATATTCGGTGATCGGCCGCACGCCGTCCTTCAAGGCGCGGGTGAAGAAATCGTTGAAGGTCGCGTAGGCGTGGGGGTCTTCTTCCGCCGCGATGCTCATGTCGATCTTGAACTGCTTGATGAAGAAGTCGATGAAGGTGTTTTTGATCAGCGGCCAGCGGGATTCCGCCAGCAGGCCCACGCAGCGCGACAGCAGGTGCTGGGGGGCCAGGTATTGGGCGGCAATTTTCAGGCGATCCAGAACGGAATCAGACATGGTGTCTCCTGCGGGGAAATAGAGTGATGGTGCCGGTTGGACTGTGGCGGGATCAGTGGGTTTCCACCGGCGTGGTGGGATCGTTGCCCCATTCGGACCAGGAACCCGGATAGGCTTTCATCTGCGGGAAGCCGAGGATCTTGCCCACCAGGTAGGTGAAGCCGGAGCGGTGGTGGGTCTGGCAGTGGGTGACGATGGTTTTGTCGGCGGTGATGCCGAGTTTTTTCAGTTCGCCGCGCAGGGTGTCGAGATCGCGCAGGCGCAGGTGATTGTGGGGATCCATGGCGCGGGTCCATTCATAGTGGACGGCGCCGGGGATATGGCCGTTCTTCTGCGCGCTCACCCGGCGGCCAAAGTATTCGTCCATGGAGCGGGCATCCCAGATGGCCAGGGTGGGGTCGCCGAGGCGGGCCAGGATGTCGTCCTTGGTCATGATGGCGTCGCTGTAATATTTGGCCTGGTACTGGCTGGGGGTGGGCATTTCGATGCCGGTTTCCATCGGGCGTTTTTCCGCCACCCAGGCGTGCAGGCCGCCGTTCAGGTAGGAATAGTGTTTGTGGCCGATCACGTCGAGCGTCCAGATGAAACGGCCGGCCCAGCCGCCACCTTCGTCGTCGTAGGCCACCACGTGGGTATCCGGGGTGAGGCCGATGGAGGACATGACCCGGGACATGAGGTTTTCGGCGGGCAGTTTGCCCGGTCCCGGCGGCACGCCACGACTCAGTTGGGTGTAGGGCAGGAATACGGCGCCCGGCAGGTGGGCGGTGGCGTACTGTTCCGGCCGGCACAGATCGACGATCAACAGGTTGGGGGTGCCCAGCAGGGGCTCCAGTTGCGCGGGTTCGATCAGCAGGGGCAGGTTCACCGGCGGGATGGCCATTCGCTTTCCTTTGTGACTACGACAAGCGCTCGATTCTACTGAAGCCGTGGGCGGCGCTCAAAGCATTTATGGATCCGTCTTCTTGACAGCTGCGCGTTTGCCTTTGGTGATCAGATGCTTGCTGCAGGCGGTGCAGGCGGACTTGAAGATGCTGTATTCGTGTTCCGACAATCCCAGGCGATCGCCCAGGCCGCGATCCGCGTAGAACAGGGCGTGGGGGCCTTTGTGATCGAATACGGACATCAGGAAGCAGGTGTCGCTCTGACTGGCTTGTTTGAAGCTGCCGGGGATGAGGCCGGTGGCCTTGTTGGGGCGATCGGGGCTGAGCCAGAGGCCGGCGGGTTGCTTGAGCAAGTGCGTGAACAGGTTGACCGGCTGCAGCCGCACCCGGAAGCGCTTGAGGCCGGGATACTGTTCGCAGCCCAGGGCGAAATAGGCTTCCAGTTGATCCAGCTTGGGGTTGTAGAGGGAGGCCAGCACGCGGGTGAGTTCGGTGCAGTCGTGCAGGTGTTCCACCACCGCCCGCACCACGGCGAATTCGGTGTCGTAGCAATCCGGTTCGGTGAGCAGGCGCTGCAGGAACTGTTCGAATTCCTGCTTCTTCTGCAGGGATCTGAAGCCGGGGAAGCGGGCCGGCGCTGCCGCCGGTGCGCCGGGCAAGGGTGCGTTGAGGATGCTGTTGCGATCCAGATCCTCGGGCAGGTTCCGGCTGGTGAGGCCGATCTTGGGGGGCGGCGTCGGTCGG
>JAGUVW010000008.1 GCA_020062665.1 Pseudomonadales bacterium | reverse complement strand
TCATTCGCCAAAACCGTAAACCCGACTGATCCAGGTGGGTCATTTTTAATTCGGCAATTCAGGGGTAAGTGGGTCAGTTTTCAGTCGGTGTTGACAGCTATAGGTCGTCAGGACTGAAACTGGCTTTGATTCCAGCAAATCAGACCACACCTGATCGTGATGGCCGGTGATCGATCCATGATGCGGCACTTTGAATACGTGTGACTTTGGAATTTCGTTGCTCTCGTAATATCCGCCCGATATAACAGCACTCCAACCCACCTCTGCATTGCCGTGATGCTCTTCCAGATCAGAGCCTAACAACACGCTCACGTCTCCCAACGACAAGTGAATCGCAATGGCGTTCAGGTTTTCAGTGGTGCATTGCGATATACCCGGCATCAGTTTCGATGCGGGATCGTTGAGTGACGCCAGCTTGGCATTGGCCATTTCAACACTGACATTGCTTGGCGACAAACAGATGAGTTTTCTTACTAGCGGGTTTGTCTTGTTGAATATGGTGCGTCCTGCATTAACACGCGAAAACGGTCTATTGTGTGCTTTCAACGTTGCGATGCACTTCGCAAATTCGGCAAAGGTCTTACTCAGTGGTGTCGATATAGCTGATGTACTCTCAAGGTGCATACAGGCGAGCATAAAAGCAGGCAGTTCAGCCAAAGCATGTGAGAAAAACAATTCTGAGCTCACGCACTCTTCGATCAGCTTGGCAATACCCATGACATGATCCGAATGAAAATGGGTAATGAATATGCCTTTTACCTGCGTTTTGTAATCAACGCCCAGTTGCTGCAAATACTCTAATGCAATTGGCTGCTTGGTGTCGGGATTGAGGCAGCTATCAACTATGTACCATTCGTCCAGACCAGCGTGAAAGACAATGCATTCACCAACCCCAGGCCCAAAGATGGATACTTCGATTTCGTCTGATGCGGGAGCAGTTGTATTGATTACTGGCATAGGGAATCAAGCAAACTTTGCGCTTGCTTTCTTGCATCCTCAATTTTGGCCTTTGACCAGTTTGGAATTCGTCTGAAGGTGAATCGGTCGTAACCTTCCCTGGAAGGCATGCCATTGACAATGGTCTTGCGTCCGATTGTCCATTGAAACAACGCTCCCTCTCTCACCAGCTCCTGATCAAGCGGGGAAATATCATCAATCGAAACAACGATGATTTCCTGCGGATTACCAGGGTGAGTAATGTCGGTCAATTCAGCCTCAAATTCCCGTGCAGCGCCATCGACCTTGATTACCACTCCATCGAATTGCTGCAGTATCTTCAGGCAGTTGTGCTTTTTCGATGGCGGTGAAACGCTGTCAGAAAGAAACGCACTTGCCAGCCGGTTGCTGGTTGGCAATTTTGGTTGTTCAACGTTTGTGGCGTTAGCAGGAACGCTCATGCTTTTCCTAAAGGTTGTTGAGCCACTAGATTCTATCTGGTCATCAGAATATGCCTGAGCTGAGCTGCTCATATCGTTTTTCCTATGGCTTGCGAGAAAAACTTGTTAAAGACTTCTTTAGAGTGTTTGTAAAAGTCTGGATTTTTTTCCAGATGATCAAGTGCTTGAGCAGCACCATTCAATTCACAATGATTGTTGGCCTCGATTTCGATCACCCGCGCTGGGTGCTTGTGACGCGGTGAAATGCCGACTTTGAAATTGGTATGACCTATTTCAGACTCAACCCAGGGCGCGCGAATCCTGACTGCTTGTATCCCGTATGCGTCGTTTTCTTCCCATTTGGCGCCAAATATTTTTTTCCAAAAATCATGGGGCGACATTTTATCGCCTAGCGCTATCCATTCATCGACATCAAATCCATCGACATCTGACAGCACATTCAAACCCATCTGCTTGATTGGCATTTCTGGCAGTTTCACTAGGATTCCCTTTGCCAAATCCAAAAGCGTAATGAAACTGGCTGGATTCTCGGTTGTTAGCGCCATGCGATTGCGCTGCACCTGCATCTTGATTTCGTTTGGTAACTCCAAATACAAATGGTCGCCAGTCAGCACCAACTGTTCGCCGTTTAATAATTCGTATTGATAGGATGGCACCAACCCATTGTCGATCAACCAGCGCGGGTGGAAGATGGCCGGGTTGAACGACCCGACAAACACGATGCTTGGTTGGTCTAAAAGTACCTCCAGGGCCATTCGTTTTATCCCTATATGCGATTAAGTGATTTAAGACCTGTATTCGTAGAATAGCATCTCAAAGGTTTTTGGCGCTGTCAGCAGGCCAGCTCGTTATACTCATGTTTGGTTACATTGCCAATGTCAGTATCTGGCATACGGTGGCATGTTATGTCAACTCTCAGCTTCGGATTGGTTGCTTGGGCGCTGGATGCTTGACCTGTTCCGACGTGATAGCAGATGCTGCAAGCACCCACCGTCAGACTTAAAAACCACAAGGAACAGTTGCAAGGCGAGATAGCCAAGCTGGAACAGGTACGCCAGCAGATTCAGGCCAGTGCGGAACGGGGAAGGAGGGCGAGCCTGGCGACAGGAGATGTCCGGAAAAAAGCCGTTTGTTTGCGTGGCCACTGTCTATTCAGTAAGGCCCGCCATTTCCACAAATTCCCTCACCCGCTCCACCGCACACACCAGCAGTTCCACCCTGTTAGCAAGCGTATCGGCCCGACCCTTGCCCGCCATGATGGTGTGCATCCTGATTAACAGCGATTCGGGGAAGCAGTCCGTCGCGGCCTGATACTGTTCAATCATTTCCCGATCTGTAAGCGGTTCTGACATTGGAATCATCCTAATGGTGGGTGAGTGCTGGATTCTGCGCAGCGACCACGGCAGGCGCAAACCGTCGAGATGGGTACACATGGGGATGGATCAGGATGGAAGTGGAAGGATGCAAAGAGAACTGGACAGATGGTGACGGGAACGCGCTGTAGGAAATTTTCAGGGTGTGATGGGTGTCAAGTCTAGGGGCACAAATGTGCCCCCAACAAGAAATGGCCCAGCATGTGAAAGCAGAGGCAGACAGCAAGAAAAAAGTGTAATCAGATAGCGCTAAGGGCGCGCAGTGTGCCCCTGTGCGCGCCCCTCAGAAAGCAAAAAAGCCTGTAAGTCTTTGAACTTACAGGCTTTTTGCCCACTATAGTGGCGGAGCGGACGGGGCTCGAACCCGCGACCCCCGGCGTGACAGGCCGGTATTCTAACCAACTGAACTACCGCTCCGAATTTTGGTGGGTGGTACAGGGTTCGAACCTGTGACCCTCGCCTTGTAAGGGCGATGCTCTCCCAGCTGAGCTAACCACCCGTGGAGTGGGCGCCATTTTACGAATTTTGCCCTGCCTGTCAAACGTTAAATATGAAATTACTGAAATATTTCAGGGGCGTTAGTGAATACTTCGTTTGCACGCCCCATTTTCGCTCAACATGCGGTAAGTCATTCTTTTTTCGAGTCTTTTGTTTCCAGCGCTGAAATGTAATTTTTCGCCTCCGCCAATGTGAAGATCCCTGACACCGCGTCCCCGGACGGCTGCACTACCAGGTAGTGCGTCACGTCCAGCTGCAGCGTCACGGGGTTCAGTTTACCCTCCTCCAGGATCACCCAGCCACAGGTTCCCCAGGGTATGGGATTGCCGATCATCTTCACTCCTGATGCCTTGCACCGTCGGGGCATGCACAACAGCGGCGGATCATTTCCGCGCGCGAGGCTTACTTCAGCTTGCGGCCCTTGCTCGCGGCAATCCGCATGCGCAGGGCGTTCAGCTTGATGAAGCCTTCGGCGTCTTTCTGGTTGTAAGCGCCGCCGTCGTCCTCGAAGGTGGAAATGCGGGTGTCAAACAGGGAATCCACTGACTGACGGCCCACGACGGTGACGTTGCCCTTGTACAGCTTCACCCGCACCACGCCGTTCACGAACTGCTGGGAGTCGTCGATCATGGTCTGCAGCATCTTGCGCTCCGGACTCCACCAGTAGCCGTTGTAGATCAGCTCGGCGTACTTGGGCATCAGGCTGTCTTTCAGGTGGGCCACTTCGCGGTCCAGACAGATGGATTCGATGGCGCGGTGAGCACGCAGCATGATGGTGCCGCCGGGGGTTTCGTAGGCGCCGCGGGACTTCATGCCCACGTAGCGGTTTTCCACGATGTCCAGACGGCCTACGCCGTTGTCGCCACCCAGTTTGTTCAGCTTGGCCAGGATTTCATGGGCTTTCATGCGCACGCCATCGATGGCCACGATGTCGCCTTTTTCGTAGGTCAGTTCGATGTAGGTCGGTACATCGGGGGCTTTCTCGGGGCTCACCGACCAGCGCCACATGTCTTCTTCCGCTTCGGTCCAGGGGTCTTCCAGCACGCCGCCTTCATAGGAGATGTGCAGCAGGTTGGCGTCCATGGAGTACGGGGATTTCTTGCCGGCCTTGGCGAAGTCCACCGGGATTTGGTGCTGCGCGGCGTAGTTCATCAGGGTTTCGCGGCTGGTCAGGTTCCACTCGCGCCAGGGGGCGATTACCTTGATGCCGGGTTTCAGCGCGTAGGCGCCCAGTTCAAAGCGCACCTGGTCGTTGCCCTTGCCGGTGGCGCCGTGGGAGATGGCGTCGGCGCCGGTTTCCTCGGCGATTTCCACCAGACGCTTGGCGATCAGCGGGCGGGCGATGGAGGTGCCCAGAAGGTATTCGCCTTCATAAATGGTGTTGGCGCGGAACATGGGGAACACGAAATCGCGCACGAATTCCTCGCGCACGTCTTCGATATAGATCTGCTCGACGCCCATGGCCTGAGCCTTGGCGCGGACCGGTTCCACTTCTTCCCCCTGCCCCAGGTCGGCGGTGAAGGTCACCACTTCACAGTGATAGTTTTGTTGCAGCCATTTGACGATGACCGATGTATCCAGGCCGCCTGAATAGGCCAGCACCACCTTTTTGATATCCGCCATGGGGACTTCCTTTGAAGCTACGGGAATGGGAGGGTTGCGAAGGGGCCGTATTCTAACTGATGCGAAGCGGGATTGGGACTGGTGCCGGCTCAGCAGTAGTCTGTCATCATGCGGCGGAACCAACGGCAGCCTTCCCCCAGAAAAACAGTATCAAGGAGAACCCCATGTCATCCTTCAAGAAAATCCATGCCCGCGCCCTGGAACGCAAGGGTGGCCCGAAGGGATTGGCCGAATGGCTGCCCACCCCCAAGACCAAGGCCCAGCTGAACCGTGTTCCCGATCATCGCTGGCTGGCGGAAATGGCCCGCTGCGTGTTTCAGGCCGGGTTTGTCTGGCGGGTGATCGACCAGAAGTGGCCGGGATTCGAGAAAGCCTTCTTCGGCTTTGTGCCCGAAAAACTGGTGCTGATGTCGCCGGAACAGTGGGAGGCCATCGGCCGCGATCCCCAGGTGGTGCGCAACATGCAGAAGATCATGAGCGTGGCCCGCAACGCGCAGTTTGTGCTGGAAATGGCTGAAGAACACGGCAGCTTTGCCAAGCTGGTGGCGAACTGGCCGCAGCAGGATCTGATCGGGCTGTTCGCGCTGCTGAAACAACGCGGGGATCGCCTGGGTGGTGTCACCGGCATGCGAGTGCTGCGCAATCTGGGCAAGGACACGTTCGTGCTGAGTCAGGATGTGCTGGTCTGCCTGAAAGGCGTCGGTCTGGACGTGGACAAGGGCTCGTCGAAGCGGGAACTCAGGCTGATCCAGGACACCTTCAACACCTGGCACGAGGAAACCGGCCTGCCCTATTCCCAACTGAGCCGGATCTGTTCCTGTTCGGTGGGGGAAAATTATCAGCTGGAGGCCATCGAAGCGACGGCGGAATAGCCTCAGCCCCGCTCCAATTGCACGTAGACCCGGCGGTTGGTGGCCTTGTTGGAGGCATTGGTATTGGCCCTCGCGGGCTTGCCCTCGCCGAAGTAGCGCATCTGGATGATCTCCGGCGCCACACCTTTGGATTCCAGATAGCGCTTCACTGAGTCCGCCCGCCGGCGTGACAGTTCCCAGTTGTAGCCCCGGCGCCCGTCACTGTCAGTGTGGCCATCTACCACCAGCCTGCGAATCGACGAATCCAGCTGCACCAGGCCGGCAATTAGATCCAGCCGCTCCTTGACCGCACCGGTGAGGAACCATTTGTCGAATTCAAAGTGCAGGGTGGAATTGCGTAGCTGGTCGAAGTTGGCGGGGAACAGGTCGGCGATGCAGGTGACGTAACCACTGTAGGCACTCTGAAAGTTCACTGCCGACACATCGGCCACCACATTGTGCTTTTCATGCCAGCTGTGATGCTTGAAGGACGGGAACATGCCCACTTCGAGTTCCGCCAGCAGCAGATTGGAGCGGTCTTCATCCAGCAGGATGGGGCGTTTGCCGGGCACCACGGGGGTTTCACCGATATAGCGGGGGTCGATGTCGGTGCGCCATTCGGGCGCGATGATGGACAGCTGGGCCGTGCCCTTCTTCAACACCGGACGGTAGGCATCGACGTAAAAAATCTGGGGTTCGCCGGCCTTCATCTCGAACACAGCATCGCCATAATTGGGCACCGACTGCCACAGCCGGCATTGCAGCGGGCCTGGCTCCAGATGCCATTCCGCCACGTCCACCCGCGCCTGGTAGCTATGGGCATACGCCCCACTCGCCTGTGTCAGCATCAGTAGAATCAACAGCTTGCGCCACATGGTGCACCGGCCCCCGACGACCTTTCCACTACAGTCCTTTAACTGTATCGGTCATGCCGGCAAGGCCTTGAGCGGACGGCCGAAAAATTTGTACCCCTGCGCCGGGTACGCTAGCATCACCGCTGTTTCCCAGCCGGCCAGTCCTAAGCGAGTTTTCATGAGTCACCCCCCCAACCGCATCGCCCAGCGCTTCCGCGGCTATCTGCCGGTGGTGGTGGATGTGGAAACCGGCGGCTTCAATCCCCGCACCGACGCCCTGCTGGAAATCGCCGCTGTGATCCTGCAAATGGACGAGAACGGCCTGCTGATCCCCGGCGAAAAGATTCACCATCATGTGGTGCCGTTCGAAGGCGCCAACATCGAGCAGGCGGCTCTGGATTTCACTGGCATCGATCCCTATCACCCGTTCCGGGGCGCAGTGTCCGAGCTGGATGCGGTGAAGGATATCTTCAGCGCCATCCGCAAGACCGTGCGTGAGGAAAACTGCAGCCGCGCCATTCTGGTGGGGCACAATGCCTTCTTCGACCGGGATTTCGTCAACGCGGTGGTAGAGCGCAACGACATCAAGCGCAATCCGTTTCACCCGTTCTCGTGCTTTGATACCGCTACCATCGGCGGCGTGGCGGTGGGCCAGACTGTGCTGGCCAGGGCCTGCAAGGCGGCTCACATCAGCTTCGATAACAAGGAAGCCCATTCCGCCATTTATGACGCCGAGAAAACCGCCGAATTCTTCTGCTGGGTGGTGAACAAGTGGAAGATGCTGGGCGGCTGGCCCGGCGGCCCCGTGCTGGACGAAGACGAATAGTCCGCTCCATCACGGCAATCAATAGCGGACATTCAGGGCGCTGACTTCCATTCCCCTGCCACAGCGCTATCCTCACGACATTCCCCCGGGAGGATCGCCATGTCCCGCTTCAAGGATTATTTTTCCACCGCGTCCAACGACTACCGGCGTTTTCGCCCGGAATATCCGCCTGAGCTGTTCCAGTGGCTTTCCCAGCAGGCGCCCGCCCAACAGCGGGCTGTGGATGTGGGGTGCGGGAACGGTCAGGCCTCGGTGGCGCTCGCTGTGCACTTCGATGAGGTGATCGCCACCGACGCCAGTGCGGCCCAGATTGAACAGGCCCAGGCCGCCGCCGGCGTGCAGTATCAAACCTCCCCCGCCGAATCGATTCCCGCCGCCGACAGCAGCATCGACCTCATCGCGGTGGCCCAGGCCATCCACTGGTTCGACCATCCGCGTTTTTTTGCCGAAGTGGATCGGGTGCTGAAGCCCGGCGGCGTGCTGGCGGTGTGGGGATACCAGCTGCTCTATACCGACACGGATCTGGACGCGGTGATCGAGCACTTTCACAGCCAGGTGGTCGGCCCGTACTGGCCACCGGAGCGCGCCCTGCTGGACAACGGCTATTCCAGGATTGCCTTTCCCTGGCCACGGCTGCCTGCGCCGGCCTTCCGGATGGGTGCGCGCTGGTCCTTCCGCCATTTGCTGGGTTATCTGAACACCTGGTCGGCGGTGAAGCAGTATGAGAAAGCGCAGGGCCATAACCCGGTGGAGAAACACCTGGACACGCTGCTGGCGGCCTGGGGCGATCCGGACAGCGCGAAAGAGATCTACTGGCCGCTGATCCTGTATGTTGGGAAGAAAGCCACCCCGGCGGGTTAGATACCCGTCACCTCGACAGAACTATTTCATTTTTATGACAACCCCCCTATAGTGGCGCCCACCTGATACCGACAACAAAATCCCGCAACCGACGTATTGCCATGCAAACGCCTTCAGACAATCTCATCCTCGACGACGGTCAACCCCCCTTCAGCGCCAGCCAGTTCACCATCCGGGGCGCCATTGCCCTCGGTTTCTTGGTCATCGTCTGGTACTACACCCATAACCTGGGCGTGGGCCAGACCGGCAGCACCTTTCTGATCCTGGCGGCCCTGGCGGGCGCCTACATGGCCATGAATATCGGGGCCAACGACGTGGCCAACAATGTGGGGCCCGCTGTGGGTTCCGGCGCCATTTCCCTGGCGGCGGCCGTGTGCCTGGCAGCCATCTTCGAAGCCGCAGGTGCGCTCATTGCCGGCGGTGATGTGGTGAGTACCATTCAGAAAGGCATCATCGATCCTTCCAGCCTCACCAATACCCAGGTTTTCATCTGGCTGATGATGGCCGCCCTGCTGTCCGCCGCCCTGTGGCTGAACGTGGCCACCTGGATGGGAGCACCGGTGTCCACCACCCACTCCATCGTCGGAGGCGTGCTGGGCGCCGGCATCGCCGCCGGGGGCTGGGACGTGGCGGACTGGAGCGCCATGGGGGCCATCGCCGCCAGCTGGGTGATTTCACCGGTGATGGGGGGCGTCATCGCCGCCTTCTTCCTGTATCTGATCAAGCACTATGTGATGTACCCCGAAAACATGGTGGCTGCCGCCCGTAAGGCGGTGCCCTGGATCATTGCGCTGATGGTGTGGTCTTTCGTCACCTACCTGATGCTGAAGGGTGTCACCAAGCTGGTGAAACTGAGCTTCGTCTCGGCCAGCCTGATCGGCCTGGCCGCAGCAGCGGTTGCATACCTGATGACCCGCACCGGCATTGCACGGCGGTCGGCCTCGATGGCCAACACCCGCGAGGCTGTGAACGACCTGTTCACCTGGCCGCTGATTTTCTCGGCCGCCCTGCTCAGCTTTGCCCACGGCGCCAACGACGTCGCCAACGCGGTGGGCCCCCTGGCAGCGGTAAACGCAGCCATCATGGAAGGCGGCGCGGGTATCACCGAAGCCCGCATTCCACTGTGGGTGATGCTGGTGGGCGCGGTGGGACTTTCCATCGGCCTCGTACTTTACGGCCCCCGCCTGATCCGCACTGTGGGCAGCGAGATCACCGAACTCGATAAGAGCCGCGCCTTCTGCATCGCCATGTCTGCCGCCATCACCGTGATCATCGCCTCGCAGATGGGCCTGCCGGTCAGTTCCACCCACATTGCCCTGGGCGGCGTGTTCGGCGTGGGCTTTCTGCGGGAATACCTGAAAACCAGTTACGCCAGCCAACTGCACATGATCATCGACAACCATCGCGGCGAAGACCGCGCCCGCATCCAGGCATTCCTGGATGATTTCAAGGGTTCCGATCTGGAAGACATGAAGTCGTTGTTGCTGGAAGCCAAGATGAAAAAGTCGGAAGTGCCGCTGACCAAGGCCGAGCGCAAACGGCTGAAGAAAATCTACAAGCACGAGATGGTAAAGCGTCATCAATTCTTCAAGATTGCTGCCGCCTGGATCATCACCGTTCCCGTGTCTGCCGGCCTGGGCGCCCTGCTGTTTTTCACCCTGCGCGGTATCTTCATTCAATAAGCATTTGTAAGACCGCAGCTTTTATTCAGGCGTGACGCTGTGGCCGGTCTGACGGGCCGGCCGCATCAAATTTTCACTGTCAATCCAGTCTGCCCCGCGTTACCCTTGCCCCACCCGCCATCCCCTTCATTTTGCGGCGGCAAGAGGACATTGAATGAAAATCCAAGACAACTGCGTCGTATCCATCCACTACACACTGACCAACGATGAAGGCGACGTGATCGACACCTCGGAAGGCCGCGATCCACTGCGTTACCTGCAGGGCCATGGCAATATCATCCCCGGCCTGGAGCAGGCGCTGCTGGGCCTGGTGGCCGGTGACAGCCTCAAGGTAACAGTGGAAGCAGAAGACGCGTATGGCCCGGTGCAGGACAGCCTGATTCAGGCCGTGCCACGTGAGGCCTTTGACGGTGTCGATACCATCGAAGTCGGCATGCAGTTCCAGGCCCAGACCGCACAAGGTCCGATTCCCGTCACCGTGATCGCGGTGGACGAAGAAACCGTTACCCTGGATGGTAACCACGAACTGGCCGGTGTGCGTTTGAACTTTGCCGTGCAAATCGCGGACGTACGCGCTGCCAGCCCGGAAGAGCTCGATCACGGCCACGTGCATTGATCCACCGCTGAACCATCGAAAAGCCGCTACCCGGTTTGGGTCAGCGGCTTTTTTGTGGTGTCAGTCGACAAAATCCTGCGCCAGTGAATACTTCTGCTCCGCTGTGGCATTGGTGGTTGCCTGGTAGCCGGGATGATCCACCCCGAAACGCACGTCTGCGCCACTGCGAATGCGCTCCCCTGCCTTGCGATCAAACTGGAAGCGGAGGAAATGCACGCTCGATGTCTTTTCGGCGTTTTCGCGTTCCAGATCTTCGTCGGCAATGGCAAACGCTTTCTGATTACCGATCTGCACCCACACGCGGTTTTCGATGCCTTTTAGCGTCGCCAGCGCCGCCTGGCGTTCCGCCACGTCCTCATATTCGATCAGCAAAGTCGCTTTCAGGTTGTCGCCATCGGGAATCAGCGGATTGTAGGCATCCAGTTCCTCCTGAATGCCCGCTGCTTCAAAAATGCGTTCGGCCCGCAGCATTTCCTGGATCTGGTAGTGAATGGTGATGCGATCCTCGAACAGCAGGCGCACATGATCGCCCAGGGAAATGCGCCGGTTCTGCTTGTGCGCCATCACTTCCTTGCGGATGTCATTGCGGCGTTCAGCATACTGTTCCAGCGAATACAGATCCTGTCGCGTGAGTTTTTTCATGATGGAATCCTCTACAGTCCGTAGGCGATGCGCAGCAACGTCATCGGGTGTTCCGCTGCAACGTCGCGCTTCGCCAGATGCGCCACCTGCGTCGCCGCCATCGGGCAATCGCTGGCGAAACGGCTGTTGGCATTATCATCGACTTTTTTGGCCACCGGACGCCCGATCTTGATGGCAGCTTCATAGAATTCGGTTTTCACAGCATAAGTGCCGTCGTGGCCGGAACAGCGCTCGATGGCCTGCACCTGGGTGCCCGGCACCAGCTGCAGAATATCCCGCGTCTTGAGCCCGATGTTCTGCACCCGCAAGTGACAGGCAACGTGATAGCTGACATCGCCCAGCGGCTGCGCGAATTCCGTTTTCAGCAGACCCGCCTTGTGCCGCAGCATCAGATATTCAAACGGATCGAACATGCGGCTTTTCACTTTCTGCACCTGCGCATCCTGGGGAAACATCAGCGGCAGTTCCTGCTTGAACATCAGCACGCAGGATGGCACTGGCGCGATGATGTCGTAGCCCGCATCGATCATCTCAGCCAGCACGGGAATGTTGGCGTCTCTGGCGCGCGCCACCGCTTCCAGATCCCCCAGCTCCAGCTTGGGCATGCCACAGCACTGCTCCTGCGGCACCAGTTCGATGTGAATGCCGTTGTGCTGGAACACCTTGAAAAAGTCATCACCCAAATGCGGGCTGTTGTAATTACCGTAGCAGGTGGCGAACAGGGCAACCTTGCCGCTGGTCTGTTCTGTCGGGACAGGCGTCAGCGACTTAACCTGCCCTGCCACGCGCTTGCGCAAGGTGTTGTGGTGATAGGTGGGCAGCACAGCATCGTGATGCACACCCAGCGTTTTTTCCAGCACGTTGCGCACGGGCGGTTGCGCGTTGAAATGGTTGACCACTGCATCCACCATCGGAATGGTAGTGATCATCTTCGCCACGGCATCTGTGCTCGTCAGAAAGCGATCGCGAAACAGCGTTTCCCCTTTTTTGAATTTCACGGCCTTGGCGCGCAGCATCAGGTGGGGAAAATCCACATTCCACTCGTGGGGCGGCACATAGGGACATTTGCTCATGTAACACATATCACACAGGTAGCACTCATCCACCACCTTGATGAAATGCGTTTTGTCGACGCCATCCAGTTCCAGCGTGGGTGATTCATCCACCAGATCAAACAGCGTGGGAAACGCGTTGCACAGGTTCACACAGCGCCGGCAGCCGTGACAGATGTCGAACACGCGCTCAAGCTCCTGCTCCAGCTTGTGAGCGTCGTAAAAATCCGGCGATTGCCAGTCAATGGGATGACGGGTGGGTGCTTCCAGACTGCCTTCCCTGGGCGCGCCTTCCCGCATGCTGAGTTTTTCACTCGACATGACAGTGCTCCGCGTTGGTTGCCAGAAACATCTAGCCCGCCTGCCGCGACGGGCACGGCAGGTGGGCCAAGGTGTCAGGCGTTCAGGGTGTCCAATGCTTTCTGGAAGCGGTTGGCGTGACTGCGCTCGGCTTTCGCCAGCGTTTCAAACCAGTCGGCCACTTCGTCGAAACCTTCGCCGCGAGCCGTTTTGGCCATGCCGGGATACATATCGGTGTATTCGTGGGTTTCGCCGGCGATGGCAGCTTTCAGGTTGGATGCGGTGGGGCCGATGGGCAAACCGGTAGCGGGATCGCCCACTTCTTCCAGATATTCCAGATGGCCGTGGGCATGACCGGTTTCGCCTTCAGCGGTGGAACGGAACACTGCAGCCACATCGTTGTAACCTTCCACGTCGGCCTTGGCTGCAAAATAGAGATAGCGACGATTGGCCTGGGATTCGCCTGCAAATGCGTCCTTGAGATTCTGTTCGGTTTTCGAGCCTTTGAGTGCCATGTTTCCTCTCCTTGTTGTCGTGGTTACTTTTCCAGACTGCAAAACAGGAAACCCTCTCACGCTGCATCTTAGTCACTTGGGCGGGAATAATAAAATTGAATCTGTAAATTCCGTTCATAGTAATGCGCTATTGCAGCAGCACTGTCACGCTACCGCACACATAAACAGGCTGCATAAAGCCGTTAGGTTTTTAGAAGAAATCGTTTTTTAAAATTGGAAGGATCGGCTGAGCACATTTCCAGCGTCGCGAGCCAAATCAGAACGTTGGCATTCAGCGCAGAATGAAACTAAAGGCGAGACGTCAATCAATCGTGGGGCGATGACAACGCGGCTTCGGTGATGGCTACTTCCTGATACAGGGTAAGCGGCAGCTCGATGCGGAACAACGAACCGGCGCCCACTTCCGTCTGCAAACTGAGCGAACCCTGCATCAAACGCAACAGACGCGAACTGATGGCTAGGCCCAAACCACTGCCACCATAGGCGCGCGTGGAGGACCCATCACCCTGCGAAAATACCTTGAACAGATTTTCCCGCAACTCGTCGGCGATGCCGATGCCGGTGTCCTGCACGTCGATGCAGATCAGATAAGTTCTGTTCTGCAGCGCCACACCAGACACCTGCACTTCGACAAAGCCTTCGTGGGTAAATTTGATGGCGTTGTCGATGATGTTGTTCACCAGCTGCTGCAGGCGCGCGCCGTCACCCAGAAAAAGTTTCGGCAATCCCGGCGCATAGCTGTATTCATAATGCAGGCCCCGGGCGAGCGCTTCTTCGCGATGACGGTTCATGATGGTCTGGATGAGATCATCGAGATTGAACGGAAAGGCATCCAGGGCGATTTCACCGGCCTCGATGCGCACGTAATCCATGATGTCGCTGAGAATGCCCAGCAGCGCTTTGCCGGATTCGAAAATCATGCCCAGTTGCTGGCGCTGGCGATCATTCAGTGGCGAACGATCCAGCAGGCTGGCAACACCCAGCACCGCATTGAGCGGCGTGCGGATTTCGTGGCTCATGTTGGCAAGGAATTCTGCCTTGGCTTTGTCGGCGGACTGGCTGGCACGCAGGCTGGTTTCCAGCTGCCGGTTGCGGTTGTCCAGTTCCCGCGCCAGGGTTTGCAGCTTTTCCTGGGCGGATTTGCGGGCGTTGATTTCATCTTGCAGTGCGTCGGATCGGGTTACGACCTGTTGCTGCAGCTCCGCGATCAGTTCCTGTTGCTGTTGCCGGTGCCGATCCACCAGGCGCAGCAAGCGGTTGAGCTCATCCACCAGTTCGGCCGTGAAAGTTCCCGGTGCGAGTTCCAGCGGCTTGTGGAATTGCTGGTTCACCGTGCGCTGGCGAATGGCGCTGGCCAACTGGCGCAACGGTTTCATGCCCCGTCGCTGGCGGACGCGCTCCACCACGGCGAACAGCAGCAGCCCCACCACGAGGGCACCGGCACCCGCCAGCCACCACTGGGACGGCGCAGACAGTGATGTGAATTGCTGCAGACACCATTGCAGGCTGATCTGCACGACAGGCGTACTCAACAGGGGCAGCAGGATGAGTGGCCGCGCGGTTGCCTTCAACGCAACACCTCTGGTTTTTGTCATGATGAGGTAATGGCTTGATTCGACTCCAGAACTATAGTGGAGAGATCAGAACTTCACCACCCCAACCCGGTTCGTTTCAGTCATGAGTGACAAAACGGCCGGTTTCGTCTTCCTGTTCCCTGACCTGACGGGCCAGTTGCGGGGCATTGCGCAGCAGTGCCTTGTGCAGGCGGGCAACCTCATCGGGCTTTTCGATGTGGATCATGTGGCCGCATTCGGGGATTTCGTGGTACTGGACGTGAGGAATACGGCGTTGCCATTCACTCAAGTCCATGGGGGGAGCAATGTGATCTTCCATGCCGTGCAGCACGAGGGTCGGTGCCTTGATCTGCCGCATCCCAGCCACCAGGACAGGCCGGGATTCAAGCATCTCCTGCAGAACCATCGGCAACGTATCCTGATATTTGCGAAACTCCCGCAAGTTGTAGCGCAACACAATCCGCGGAACCACCGGCGCCTTGTAGTAAAGCCGACTGTAGGCGAGCTGAAGAGCCTCGACTGTCCGCAGATTGGCTGCATCAAACATTTCGCTCACTGCTGCTGCGGCATCCTGGTCGGTACCGAATACCACTGTAGGAAAGGACAGCAACACCAGAGACTTCACCTGCTGCGGGTTCTGGGCCGCATAATATGCGGCTATGGAGCTGCCGAGTGACATCCCCACCAAATGCACCGGCCCCAGCCGCAATGATTCGAAAACCGTCGTCAACCACACGCCGAACTGGCGATAAGAATGCTTGCGGAAACGGAAACTTTGATTGACGTACAGTCCCGGAACGTCGATGGCAATCACCCGGTATTCCGGCAGGTAATCCTGCATGACGCTGCGCCACTGCGTCTTCGACCCGAGGCCACCGTGCAGGAAAACCACCGTCTCCCCTTTGCCACCTTCGAGGTATTTCCATTCCTGCTTGTCCACTTCGACACACAGGGTTTTCAGGCCGCCCAGATAAGAGCGGACATAGCGGGATAAATTCTTGAGTTCCGGGCTTTCAAACACGACTTCTATAACCTGCGCTTACGCGACTGGATACAACGGGATGCCGAACATAACTGGCGAATGGTGCCAGCCTGGTGCATTTTTAACCGTACGCTTTTTGTTTGATATTGTTATCAGTGAAGAATCAGGGGCTTAGGACTCGCCCCTGACTATAACCGTTAATGATCAGATTTAGAACTGGGCACTGCCCGGCACGCGGGGGAAGGGAATGGCGTCGCGGATGTTTTCCATGCCGGTGATGTAGGTGAGCAGGCGCTCGAAGCCCAGGCCAAAACCGGCGTGCGGCACGGTGCCATAGCGGCGCAGGTCGCGGTACCACCAGAGCCCTTCCTGCAGCCCCATCGCCTGCATCTTCGCATCCAGCAGATCCAGACGTTCTTCCCGCTGGCTGCCGCCAATGATCTCGCCTATGCCAGGGGCCAGCACGTCCATCGCCGCGCAGGTTTTGCCGTCGTCGTTGGCGCGCATGTAGAACGCCTTGATGGCCTGCGGATAGTTCATCAGGATCACCGGGCGGCCCACATATTCTTCCGCCAGATAGCGCTCGTGCTCCGACTGCAGGTCGAGGCCCCACTGCACCGGGAATTCAAACGGCTTGCCGGATTTCTGCAGCACGGTGATGGCATCGCTGTAATCCATGCGCGCGAACTGGGATTTCACCACGCCTTCGAGCCGCTCGATGACGCCCTTGCTGATGTGCTGGTCGAAGAATGCCATGTCGTCCTGGCGCTCGTTCAGCACGGCGGTGAACACGTACTGCAGGAATTCCTCTGCCATGTCGGCATTCTGCTTCAGATCGGCGAAGGCGACTTCCGGCTCCACCATCCAGAATTCCGCCAGGTGACGGCTGGTGTTGGAGTTCTCGGCGCGAAAGGTGGGGCCGAAGGTGTAGATGCGCGACAGGGCGGTGCAGTAGGCTTCGCCGTTCAGCTGGCCGGACACGGTGAGATAGGATTCCGAGCCGAAAAAATCCTTGCTGAAATCGATGGCGCCTTTGTCCGTGCGCGGCAGGTTGAGCAGATCGAGCGTGCTGACGCGAAACAGCTCCCCCGCCCCTTCGCAATCACTGGCGGTGATGATCGGCGTGTTCACCCAGTAGAAACCACGCTCGTGAAAGTAGCGGTGAATGGCCTGCGACGCCGTGTTGCGGATGCGCGCCATGGCACCGAACGTGTTGGTGCGGGGCCGCAGATGGGCCACGCTGCGCAGGTATTCGAAGGTGTGGCGTTTCTTGGCGACGGGATAGGTTTCGGGGTCGTCCACCCAGCCCAGCACGGTGAGCTGTTCCGCTTTCACTTCCACCGCCTGTTCCTTGCCTTGCGATGCCACCAGGGTGCCGGTCACGCTGACGCTGCAGCCGGCGCCCAGTTTGAGGATTTCCTCCTGATAATTCGCCAGCGTCTGCTCGGCGATGATCTGGATGCCGTCAAAGCAGGAGCCGTCGTGGATGTTGATAAACGAGAATCCTGCTTTGGAATCGCGCCGGGTGCGCACCCAGCCTTTCACGGTGACGGTGCTGTCAACCGCTGCCTTGCCTGCCAGAAGATCCGCGATGCGGAGAGGCCATTGCATAGAGTTTCCTTTTGTTGATGTCACTAACTGTCTGACATCAAACATAATCGCTCACTGCAACCACGTCCAGAACGATCAATTCAACGGCGCATCCAGCACATACCGCTCGATCACGCCGGGAACGTCCTCCGCCTTCCACAGTGCGGATTTGAAATAGCCGAATGCCAGCCACTGCTCGCTCAGCGATTGAAAGTACGGCGTCGCAGGATCGGCGGAAGGGCCGGCGCAGTGAGAAAACCAGGCTTCCTCCGGATGCGCCAGATCGCAGATGAAACGGGTGCTGGCCCCCACGAAGGCACGGAGTTTTTTGCCGTCGGGAATCGAGACCGACGGACTCACTGTGTTGTTCTCGCCGGGCATCGGGCCTTCGAGCGCCAGCCAGCCTTTGCGCAGGCCGGGGATGTCGCCCAGCACAGTGCCGATACGGACTCGATGATAGTTGCCCCATTGCCAGTCGGCGGGATCATCCCCCAACGCACGCCGGAGTTTGATGACGGTTTTGCCAAATGCCTGCACGATCCACTCATCCAGGTTGCGCCCGGTGGTCTGCTGGATCAGGTCGCGCAGGGAATCCTGTTCATCCATCAGCAGTTTGTCGAGACGGGGGATGGCACGCTGGCCGTGGGTGAAGCGTTTGGCCGAGGGGCCGCCCAGCAGATTCATGAACACCTGCTCCGCCAGCTTTTTGCGCAGGACGAAGAACACGCAGGCGCCCACGGAATCCACGCTGAAATGGCCGTCCCACTGCTGCAGGTAATCCAGTGCGGTGCGTTCCCCCGCATCCAGATTCGCCAGCCGCAGCGGCGTGCACAGTGGTTTCAGCAATGCAGCACCGTAGCCGCTGTAGACATCCTTCTGCAGCGCTTGCATGGATGCGACATCGTGACGCTCGCTCCGCAGCAACCAGTCTGTAATGCGCTCCTGGCGATAGCGCGGTTCGCAGTGCACGCGGGTGCCGATCAGTGGATACTGATCCGGGTCGGTGTCGCTGTTCGCGCTCACCACAATGCCGTTTTCCGGATTGATGATTTTCGGATTCTCGCTGAAGTCCAGATAGCCTTCCCAGCCGGCATTGGGATCGCTGGCGTTGCGGATGAACAGACCGTCCTGCTTGCGGCGCGGCAACTGGCCGATCGGTTCCCAGGCGATATGGCCGTCCTTGTGGGCATACACCATGTTGAAGTCGAACGGGCCGCGATTGAGTTGCGCCAGTGCGCGCTGCGTCTGCTCCACCGTCTGCGCTGCATACAGCGCACGATGGCCTTCGAAATGCGCCGCCAGATCGGCGTCGGCAAATTTCAGCGCCAGATCGCTGCCATCATGATGACGCCAATCGGGGTAGAGGATGCCGTGGTCGCAGCTTTCCCATTCCAGCACCTCTTCTTTCCCAAAACGGGAGCGGTGCACTTCGCGATGGCGGCTGATCGGGGCGCTGCCGGTTGGCGTGCGATAACGCTGGCTGTCGTTGGGCAGACGCTCGATGCGGAACAGATCCCAGGCGTCGCGGAAAGCGGTGGTGACGCCCCAGGCGATGGCGCCATTGTGGCCCCAGCCCATGCCGGGATAACCCGGATACAGGCCACCCTGCACACGGTACTCCGGGCACTCCAGATGCACGTGATGCCAGTACGTGGGTGCGGGAATCAGCGGCACGTGAGGATCATTGCAGTACAGGGGCTTGCCACTGGCCGTGCGACTGCCCGCCACCGCCCAGTTGTTGCTGCCCATGTTAGGGGGATCGAGGGGGCCGTCGGGAATGCCGCTGCCACCACCGGGAGCCACGTCCGGCGCCTGCTGCCAGGGTGCATCTGGATAGAGTTGCCGTGCCACCGCATCGCCTTCCTGATTGCGGATGTTGTCGAAGGTGAGTTCGTTCTCCAGCGGCATCAGGCTCACCACCAATGCACTGGCCCGCGCCAACAGCAGGCAGTCCTGCGGTGTCCACGGGCGAATGGTACCGGCCACCAGGAATTCCGCCGGATAATTGCCTTCGTAGGCGCGCAGGGCGTCGTTCATGCCGTCGGAAAAGGCCTGCAGGCAGCGCCGCGCCGGTTCACTCAGCAGGGGAAAATCCCGTTGCGCCTCGCGCTCGAACCCCAGCGGCCGCAGAAAAGCGTCGATCTCGCCCACCTTGAGCCCGCCGAAGTGATCCACACCGCGGGGAATGCGCACGTTCACCAGAAACTCGGACAGCCGCCCCGACCCCAGATGGCGCAGTGCCTCGATGGTGATCAGCCGTTCGCGCCCCTGCAGATAGCCCACGGCCCGGTACAGGTCTGCCTCCACCTCGGCGTAGATATGCGCCACGCCGTTGGCATCGCGCACGAACTCGATGCGCCCTGCACGCTGGCTGATATGAGCGGGATCAAAAGTGCTGACCTGGGCAGGCGGGGTGCGCTCCATGATGCGCGTGATTACCGTGCGGATCATGGCGATACGGCGTTTGGGGGAAAGCGTCTGCTGCATGATGGGTGGCCTCCTGTGCTGGTCACAAAATTGGATAACCCAATTTTGTGGACGCCATCATGCCAAGGCCACCCGTTCAGGTCAACCGCACTGGAACAGCCGCTCCACCCGCAGGACTACGATAACAGCTGGGCTATTTCCTCTGCCTGGGGTGACAGATGGGTGAAGCGCAGCCGCACATGATAGAGGTCCAGCACCTGGTCATCCGGGTCACACAGATCGCAAGTAGCTGAAAACAAGGCTTTCTTACCGGGCTCGAACGAGGTCAGATCGTCCAGCATCAGCACATGTTCATGCTCGCTGTCGAACGCCTGATCCGCCACCATGCGCAGGCCGTCCTCCTCCATCGCCACCACATGTCCCACGACATGGCGGCCAACGGCATCAAACACCCGAATATCGTGCAGGAAAGGAACATTGACCATGAGATCGACCCTCGCAATGTGAACTCCATCACACTACCAAATATTGATCAAAGCGCTAAAAATCCTTTTCGCATAAGCAATTAGGTGAAAAGACGGGTTGTTTCTATGGCTAGGGAGTCACGATCAGGCCGGCGAAGCTAATTTGCTTACCTATACTGCACTTATACCGTTATTGAGCAGTTTTCGGCATGAAGTTACAGCCCAAATTCGCGTCTGTGGTGATACCGCTGATTCTCGGCCCCTTGCTGCTGGCTGGTTGGCTGATGCACTACCATTACGCTGCCTATCTGCAGGATGCCACCCGACAGAAGCTCAAACTGCTGGCTGAACCCGCGCGCCAATACCTGGCCATCAGCCAGGAGGATGCCAGACAATTGGCCCGGCACCTCGATGCCACCCTACGTGACACGCCACCGACTGCGCTGAACGACACACTGCAGCAATGGCACCGGCAGAACGCTAACGTCGTGCAGGTGGAACTGACGTCGGCCCAGGGTGAACGACTGGGGCTCAGCAGTCATCTGCCATCGCCGCTGCCGATGACGAAAACGCCCGACGGTAACCGGGCAACCATCGAGCCCTCGCCCAAGGGTGCCCCCCTGCTGCGCTCGGTGTTCAGCAACAACAACGCCTCATCAGCCCCGGTCATCACATTGACGCTTCCGCTGCTGACGCTGCAGGATTTCTTCGACAGTTCCCGCCGCCACAGCCAGGTGTTGCTGTATCTGCAGGATGCCAATGCACGCTGGCTCAACGCCGTGCCGCCCGGGCTGGCGGACAGGCTGCAGCAAAAAGCCGATGCCACCCACATCACGCTGGATGGAACCGATTTTCTGATCCTGCAGGAAACCCTGGCACCCCACCTGACACTGGTTGGCCTGGTGCCTGCCACCGGTGTCCAGCGTCATCTGGAACAGCTGGAATCGTCGCTGGCTGCCCTGGCCGTGGTGGCCACCCTGCTCGCCCTGCTCATCCTGCAGCGCGCGCTGCAACGCTGGATCGCCCGCCCGTTGACGGAAGTCCAGCGCATGACCACCGCCATCACCCACGGTGAACTGAACCAGACGCTGGAACTGAAAAACCAGGACGAATTTTCCGAACTGGCGCAGTCCTTCAACACCATGCGCGAACATCTGCAGCGCACCACGCGCCAGATCGAGGAACTCGCCTACTTCGACACGCTCACTGGACTGCCCAACAAGGTCAATTCCATCGAAGCCATGCAGCTCATGATTTCCCAGAGCAAGATCACCGGTACGCAGCTGGCCATCCTGTTACTCGACCTGGACAACTTCAAACACATCAACGACGGCCTGGGACATCAACTGGGCGATCATCTGCTGATGCAGGTCGGCGGACGGCTGAAGGAATGCATCCGCAGCCACGATATTCTGCAGCGACATCCGCAGCCGGGTGCGACAGATGATTCACAGCTGCTGGCGCGTCTGGGTGGCGACGAATTCACGCTGGTGTTATCGAACCTGCATTCACCGGATCAGGCCGCAAAAGTGGCCACGCGCATACTCGGCAAACTCGCTCTGCCCTTTCACTTGCAGGATCACGAGGTCTGCATCGGCGCCAGCATCGGCATCAGCATTTTTCCCAAGGATGGCCAGACGCCGGAGCAGCTGCTGAAAAACGCTGACATGGCGATGTACGTCGCCAAGGGCAAAGGCAAAAATAATTTCCAGTTTTTCGATGCCGGCATGGAAAAACCCATGACAGAACGGCTGGCACTGGAATCCGCCATGCGCAGCGGACTGGAAAACCGTGAATTTCTTCTGCACTACCAGCCGAAAGTGCCGGTACAAGGCCAGCAACGCATCGAGTTCGAAGCACTGATGCGCTGGCAACATCCGGAAAAAGGCATGATCAGTCCCGGCGTGTTCATTCCGGTGGCCGAAGAAACCGGCTACATCAAACAACTGGGTGACTGGGCGCTGGAGTCCGCCTGCCAGCAGATCGAGCGCTGGAACCAGATGGGCGTGCGCAATCTGGCAGTGTCGGTGAACCTGTCGCCGGTGCAGCTGAATTACAGCAATCCGCTGCTCACCATCGACCGCTGTCTGCAGCGCATGGATATCCGGCCTGAACAGCTGGAACTGGAAATCACCGAATCCGGTTTGATGCAGGATGAAAGCAATGCGATTGAACTGCTGCACCAGTTCAAGGAACGCGGCGTGCGTATTGCGCTGGACGATTTCGGTACCGGTTATTCCTCGTTGGCGTATCTGCGCCGCTTCCCCATCGACACGCTGAAAATCGACCGCAGTTTCATTCGCGATCTGGAGCAGGACGAGGAATCGGTGCTGATGCTGGAATCCATCATCCGTCTGGCGCAGAACCTGAAACTTGGGCTGGTGGCGGAAGGTATCGAAACCGAGCAACAGCTGAATATCCTGCGCACACTGGGATGCGAGACGGTGCAGGGTTTCTATTTTGCCAAACCCAGCGCTGCCGACACGGCCATGGCGTTCTTCCAGCAGGCCAGCAACGATGGACGCGCCATCGCCAGTTAGGTTTTGACGCTTCTGCACAATCATTGTCGCCCGCGCACCATTTCGCGTGATATCCCTTCATTCCTCCCTTTCCCCCGGCGGACTTCGACTATATAGTCATTGAAAGCAGTCATCCTCCACGAAGCATGAAAGCGGGGTCACCTGCATGGCCACCACCACTGCAACCCTCAAACCGGTGCCGTTCGATCGCGGCCGCCATCCGCTGGATTACACGATTGGTTTTTATCGGGATGTGAAAGGCACGCTGGATCGCCTGTATCAACGTAACGGCCCGGTGGTGCGCATTGGATTTGAACCCTTTGCCTCCACGCAACTGTTTGGGCCCGACGCCAACCAGCTGGTCTATCAGAACAAGGATCAGGTTTTTTCCAGCCGCCTGGGCTGGTCGTGGGTCATCGATCATGTGTTCCCAGGATCGGTGATGGCGATGGATGGCGACGAACACCGCTTCCAGCGCCGCATCATGAATCTGGCATTCAAAAAACCGAATCTGGTGCGCTATCTGGATCACATGAATCCGCACATCGCGCAAGGACTGGCGCGCTGGAAACCCCATCATCATTTTCTGTTCTATCCCCACATCAAGCAGCTGACGCTGGATCTGGGCACGTCGGTGTTCATGGGTGCCGATCTGGGCAAGCACAAACGCAAAGTCAATCGCGCGTTCATGGACGCAGTGGAAGGTTCCATCGCACCGATCCGCAAGGCGATTCCGTTTACGTCCTACTGGCGCGGCGTGCGCGGGCGCAAGACACTGGTGAATCTGTTCGCATCGATGCTGGAACAGAAGCGGCGCGAGGATACGGCGGATTTTTTCAGCCAGTTCTGCCATTCGGTGACAGAGTCCGGCGAGCGCTTCAGCGATCAGGAAATCATTGATCACATGGCGTTCCTGATGATGGCGGCGCACGACACCACGACGAGCACGCTGTCGACACTGGTGTATGCGCTGGCAAAAAATCCGCAGTGGCAGGAAAAGATCCGCGCCGAAGCCCGCGCGTTTAACAAACCCATGCTGCAGTTCGATGATCTGGCGCAGGCCACCATGACGGAACTGTGCATGAAGGAATCCCTGCGCATGTACCCGCCGCTGCCCACCATGCCGCGCATGACGACCCGCGAGGTGGAGTTCGAGGGATATCGCATTCCCGCCAACACACTGATTTCGGTGTCGCCGGTACACACTCATTACATGAAGGAAATCTGGACCGACCCCGACACCTTCGATCCGCTACGTTTCGCGCCGCCACGGGAAGAACACAAGCGACATCCATTTGCCTGGGTGCCATTTGGCGGCGGCGCTCACATGTGCATCGGCCAACATTTTGCCGAACTGCAGGTGAAGGCCATCGTGCATCAGCTGGTGCTGAAGTTCCGCTGGAGTGTGCCGTGGGATTATGTGGTGCCCTATCAGCTGGTGCCGATTGCCAAGCCGAAGGATAATTTGCCGATTCAGTTGGAGCGGATATGAAAAAAGGGAGCCGAAGCTCCCTTTTCCATTCAACTCGCGAAAGCGTAATCAGGCGCCCGCAGCTTCCTCGATCAGCGGCTTCAGTTCACCTTTCTGGGCCATTTCCAGAATGATGTCGCTGCCACCGACCAGCTCGCCCTTCACCCACAGCTGCGGGAAAGTGGGCCAGTTGGCGAACTTCGGCAGTTCGGCGCGGATATCCGGGTGTTCCAGAATGTTGACGTAGGCGAAGGGCTTGCCCACGGACATCAGGGCTTCCACCGCACGGGCAGAAAAACCGCACTGGGGAAACTGGGGGGAACCTTTCATGTACAGAATGACGTTGTTGCTGCTGATCTGATCTTTGATGACGTCCAGAGTGCTCATAACATACCTGCTAGTGGAAATTCGGGGTCGGCCACGATGGCGCATTGTAACAGACAGACCCCGACGCAAACACCGTATGCCCCAAAGGGGTAATCCCCTCAGGCCGCAGTGATGGTCACCGGCACGCCATTGAGCGCCGCATTGCCCGACAAATCATCCAGATAGCGATCATCCGTCAGATCGTTCACGCTGACGCCGGCATGGGCCTGGGCCACCTGCGCCTGGGTACCCTTGCGGTGATGACCCCAGCCATGAGGCAGACTCACCACGCCGGGCATCATCTCGTCGCTGGCTTCCACCGCCACCACCACGGTTCCCACGCGGGAGGACACTTTCACCGTCTGCCCATCCTGCACACCCAGGTGCGCCACGTCCTGCGGATGCATCAGCAACAGGCTGCGATCCTTGCCTTTCACCAGGCGCTGGTAATTGTGCATCCAGGAATTGTTGCTGCGTACATGACGGCGGCCAATCAGACGGAAGCCGCCGGCGGGCACGCTGCCTTCCGCCAACAGCCGTGGCAGATCGGCCTGCACTTCCGCCGGCAGCAGGCGGATCTTTTTGTCGCCGTGAAAAATACGCTGCGGAAACTGGGTGTGATGCTCACCCAGATCGACGCCGTGAGGATTTTCCTTCAACACCTGCAGTGACAGTTGCTTGCCGTAAGGCCCGGCTTTCAATCCCATGTCCAGGATCATTTCCGGCGGGAACGCGGGCATGGGTTTCTGCTCCAGCCGCTTGGCCACCCGCTCACCGAGCGCCGAAAAAATTTCCCAGTCGTGCAGCGCGCCCTGCGGCTTGGGGAAAATCGGCGGATTGTATTTGGCCGTGTTGCGCACGGCGAAAGGATGGAATGCCAGATCAAAATGATCGTGCTCCAGCGGACTGGTGGGCGGCAGGATCACATGAGCGAAGCGCGTGGTCTCGTTGAGGTAGGGATCGAGGGACACCATGAACTCCAGGCTCGCCAGCGCCTGTTCCAGTTGCGTGCCATTGGGCGTGGACAGCACCGGATTGCCGGCACCGGTGAACAGCCCTTTGATCTGGCCGTCGCCGGGCGTGAGAATTTCTTCTGCCAGTGCGGACACGGGCAATTCACCGGAAAATTCCGGCAGACCACGCACCCGACTCTGCCACGCATTGAAATGGCCGGGTTTGCTGGCCGGCCCGTGCACGGGATCAACCGCCGGCAGCGGAAAGGTGGAACCGCCCGGCACATCCAGATGGCCGGTGAGAATGTTCAGCACCTGAATGGCCCACTGGCAGAGCGCACCGAAGCGCTGCACGGAAATGCCCATACGGCCATAGATCACCGCATTTTTTGTCTGTGCAAACTGATGGGTGAGTGCACGGATGGCGTCGGCGGGAATGCCGGTCTGCTGCGCTGCCAGTTCAATGGTGAAGGGCATCACGGCGGTTTCGATCTGCTCGAAACCTTCGATGTGATCGTGCAGATGGCCGGTGTTGATCCAGCCGTTCACCAGGATTTCGCGCACCATCGCCAGCAGCAGGAACGCATCGGTGCCAGGGCGGATGAAATGATGCTGGTCGGCGATCTCGGCAGTTTCGCTGCGGCGCGGATCGATCACCACCAACTTGCCGCCACGCTGCTGCAATGCTTTCGCCCGATGGCGGAAACCGGGCACTGTCCACAGACTGCCGTTCGACGCCATGGGATTGCCGCCGACAATGATCAGCAGATCCGTGCGATCGATATCCGGCACCGGCACCAGCAGTTGGTGACCATACATCCAGTAACACATCAACTGATGCGGTAACTGATCCACCGAGGTGGCAGAAAAGCGGTTGCGGGTTTTGAGGAACTTAAACAGATTGCCTGCGTGGGTCATCATGCCCCAGTTGTGCACGCTGGGATTGCCTGCGTACACGCCCAACGCGTTCTGGCCGTATTTTTGCTGGATTTCGACCAGTTTATCCGCAACCAGATCCAGCGCCGTGTTCCAGTCCAGCGGTTGCCACTGGTCACCGATGCGCTGCATGGGCTGGCGCAGGCGATCGGGATCGGTGTGGATGTCTTCCAGCGCGGTAGCCTTGGGACAGATGTAGCCGCGGCTGAGGGGATCGTTATCGTCGCCCTTGATGGAGACAATGCGGTCGCCTTCGGTTTTGATTTCGAGGCCGCAGATGGCTTCGCACAGATGGCAGGCACGGTAGTGAGTTTGCGTGGTCATGGTGCGGTTCTCTCTCTTGAAAATTGCCCAATTTTTATTTTCCCCACCCGCCACCACCCGGCGTTTCCACCGTCAGCAGATCCTGGGGCTTCACTTCAAACGTAATTTTTCCCGGCAACAGCACATCATTCAGCCGATTCCGGCCCGACGCGCCGCTACCACCACCCTGCAATCCCCAGGGCTGCAACGTTCGCCGGTCTGTCAGCAGCGATACCGTCGCAGGTTCCAGAAATTCGATCTCGCGCACGATACCGTCGCCGCCACGATGCTTGCCATTTCCACCGGAACCACGCCGGATCTGATAGCGCCGCACGCGCAGTGGATAGTGCGATTCCAGGCTTTCCACCGGCGTGTTCAGCGTATTGGTCATGTGCGTTTGCACTGCGCTCAGGCCATCGCCCCGCGCCGAAGCGCCCATGCCGCCACCGATGGTTTCGTAATAATCCCAGCGCCGTCCATCCGCATGCAGGGCACCCATCGCCAGATTGTTCATGGAACCGTGGCTCGCGGCGGGAATACGATCCGGCATCGCCCGCGCCAGTGCTCCCAGCAACACGTCTACCACCCGGGTGCTGGTTTCCACATTGCCAGCAGCCACCGCCGCCGGAAAGCGCGCATTGAGCAAACTGCCTTCCGGTGCCTGCAAGCGAATCGGCCGAAACGCACCGGCACAGGCAGGTGTCTGCTCTGGCATCAAGCAACGGAACACATAAAACACTGCAGCCGCCGCCACCGACAACGGACAGTTCACGTTGCCCGGCACCTGATCTGCCGTGCCGGTAAAGTCCACCAGAATCCCTTCGGCATCGACAATTACCTGTGCAGTAATCGCAATCGGGCCAGTGCCGGCGCCGTCGTCATCCAGAAAATCGGTGAAACCATATTCGCCCGCCGGAATCTCCTGCAAGCTTGCTCGCGCCAGACGGCAGGCATAGTCATTCAGATTGGCCACCAGAGCGCGGTATTGGGCAATGCCATACTGGCTGATCCGATCCCGCAGCCGTTCCACACCCACCCGGTTCGCGCTCACCTGCGCAGCGAAATCCCCGGCAGCGGGGCCGGCCAGCAACAGTTGCGGATTCTGAGCGCCGGTGCCGGCAGGAAATCCCGCCAACCGCTCCAGCACCCCATACTGCCACTGCCCGGCGCGCAGCAGATGGGTCGGCTCGATCACTACGCCTTCCTCGTGCAGGGAACGGGACACCGGCATCGATCCCGGCGCCGTCGCGCCGATGTTGGCGTGATGGGCACGATTGGCAACGAACGCCACCAACCCCCCCGCCACGAACACCGGCGCAATCACCGTCACGTCCGGCAGATGGGTGCCACCTTTATAGGGATCATTCACCACCACCATGTCACCCGGCGCCCACGTCACAGCGCCGATGATCGACCCCATCGCATACGCCATGCTGCCCAGGTGCACCGGGATATGCGCGGCCTGAGCCGTCAGTTCTCCCGCGCTGTCGAAAATCGCGCAGGAAAAATCCAGCCGATCCCTGATATTGGGGGAAAACGCGGCACGCCGCAGCGCCGCGCCCATCTCATCGCAGATGGATTCGATACGGCTGGAAAACAGGCCTAATTCAACGGGATTCACAGGATGGCAATGTCCTTTTGTCAGGATGAGAACAGCGAATTGCCCATGATGGTGGCCCCGCCCCGCATCAGGGTCAACGGCGAAATGTGACAGGTTCCCGACACCGGCCCGGCGCCAATCCCACCCGATTGCACCCACCGGCGAATGGGACTATGATTGACTTTCGGACGGCAGCAATGGCTGCCTTTTTTATTTTGTGGGACGGAGTAAGGATCAGGAACAGCACTATGTCAGGCACGGGTTTGATGTCCACCTATCGGCAGCAGGATGTGGCTTTTGCGAAGGGCGAAGGCGTCTGGTTGTACGATACGGAAGGCAAGAAGTATCTGGACGCCATCAGCGGAATCGCAGTCTGTGGACTGGGCCACTGCCACCCTCGAATCACGCGCGCCATTCAGGATCAGGCCGCGCGACTGGTGCACACCTCCAACCTCTACCGCATCACCAACCAGGAATTGCTGGGCAAGCGCCTGTGCGAGGTGTCCGGCATGGACGCCTGCTTCTTCGGCAATTCCGGCGCCGAAGCCAACGAGTGCGCGATCAAGATTGCGCGCCTGTACGGCCACGGCAAAGAGATCGAAAAACCCGCCATCATCGTGATGGATCATTCCTTCCACGGTCGCACACTGGCCACCCTGTCTGCCACCGGCAGCCGCAAGGTGCAGGCCGGTTTCGAACCGCTGGTGACCGGTTTTGTCCGCGCGCCCTACAACGATCTGGACGCGGTCAAAACCATCGCCCAGAACAATCCGAACGTGGTGGCGATTCTGGTGGAGCCGGTGCAAGGCGAAGGCGGCATCCACATTGCATCCGATGAATATATGAAGGGCCTGCGCGCCATCTGCGACGAGCGCGGCTGGCTGCTGATGCTCGACGAAATCCAGACTGGCAACGGCCGCACCGGCACTTATTTCGCTTACCAGCAGATGGGCTTTCTGCCCGACGTGGTGACCACCGCCAAGGGCCTGGGCAACGGCCTGCCCATCGGTGCGTGCATCGCCCGTGGTGTAGCGGCGCAAACCTTCAAGCCGGGCAACCATGGTTCCACCTACGGCGGCAATCCGCTGTGCTGTGGCGTGGCGCTGGAAGTGGTGAACACGCTGGTGGAAGAAAACCTGCCCGCCCGCGCCAAGGCGCTGGGTGAACGCATGGTGCAAGGCTTCCGTGAGCGGCTGGAAGGCGCCGACTACGTTACCGAGATTCGCGGCAAGGGCCTGATGATCGGCATTGAGCTGAAGGAACCCTGCGCCGAACTGGTGATGCTGGCCCGCGCCCAGGGTCTGCTGATCAACGTGACCTCCGACAACGTGATCCGCCTGCTGCCGGCCCTGACCATGACCGACGGCGAAGCCGATCAGCTGGTAGATCAACTGAGCAAGCTCATCAAAGTATGGGCAGCGGACGAGCGCAGCAAACCGCGCAAATAACCCTTAATTTGAAGACCTTTTTTGCATTCGTGGGACACGGCCATGGCAACTCGGCATTTTCTGACTCTGCTGGACATCGATCCGGCCACACTGGAAAAACTGCTGCTGCGGGCAATCGAGCTGAAACAGATGCTGCGCGCAGGCGTGCCGCACGAACCGTTCAAGAACAAGGTGCTGGGGATGATTTTCGAGAAATCCTCCACCCGCACCCGCGTATCATTTGAAAGTGCCATGATCCAGTGTGGCGGTGGTGCCATCTTCCTTTCGCCCCGTGATTCCCAGCTGGGCCGGGGCGAACCGGTGGCAGACACCGCCCGCGTGCTGTCGCGCATGTGCGACATCATCATGATCCGCACCTTCGAGCACGAAAAGGTCGAAACCTTTGCCCGCTATTCCAGCGTGCCGGTAATCAACGCCCTCACCGACAGTTTTCATCCCTGCCAGCTGCTGGCGGACATCCAGACTTACATCGAACACCGTGGCTCCATTCGCGGCAAGATCGTGGCTTGGGTGGGCGACGGCAACAACATGTGCAATTCCTACATCAATGCGTCGCGCCAGTTTGGTTTCCAGCTGCGCATCGCCTGCCCCGCCGGTTTCGAGCCCGATGCCAATCTGGTGGCCGCCAACAGCGACCGCGTCACCATCCTGCGTGATCCCCGTGCGGCGGTGGAACATGCGCATCTGGTCACCACCGATGTGTGGGCCAGCATGGGCCAGGAGGACGAACAGGCTCACCGCGCCAAGGCGTTCGCCCAGTACCAGGTGTCGCCGGCGCTGATGGATCTGGCAGACAAGGACGCCCTGTTCCTGCACTGCCTGCCCGCCCATCGCGGCGAGGAAGTCAGCGAGGACATGCTGGACGATCCCCGCTCCGTGGTGTGGGACGAGGCAGAAAACCGCCTGCACGCGCAAAAAGCCCTGATGGAATATCTGCTGGGCTGCTGGAAACCCTGAGCGCGTGATGGACACCCTGCTGAAGCTCGAGTCAGTACGTTGCAGCTTCGACAACGAAGTGGTGGTCAACGAGCTGAGCTTTCACATCAACGAAGGCGATATTGCCTGCCTGCTCGGCCCCAGCGGCTGCGGCAAAACCACCACCCTGCGCGCCATCGCCGGTTTCGAGCCGATCACCGCCGGTAACATCTCGCTGCGCAACCAGCCCGTTTCCACACCCCAGCATCGCCTGCCGCCGGAACAACGCCACCTGGGCATGGTGTTCCAGGATTACGCACTCTTCCCCCATCTGACCCTGTGGGAGAACGTGTGCTTCGGCCTGCGCAAACTCACCCGGGGCGAAAAGCAGAAAGTGGCCCAGCGCGTGCTGGAACTGGTGGGGCTGGAACAGATCAGCCACCGCTATCCCCATGAAATCTCGGGCGGGCAGCAACAGCGGGTGGCCCTGGCCCGTGCGCTGGCGCCGGAACCGGCCCTGATCCTGCTGGACGAACCCTTTTCGAACCTGGACGTGGATCTGCGCCGCCGCCTGGCGCTGGAAGTGCGCGATATCCTCAAGCAGCAGCGCATCACCGCCCTGATGGTGACTCACGACCAGGAAGAAGCCTTCGCCATGGCGGACAAGGTGGGTGTGATGCAGAGCGGCCTGCTGCAGCAGTGGGACGCACCCTTCACCCTCTATCACGAACCCGCCAACCGCTTTGTGGCGGGCTTTATCGGCCAGGGGCGCTTTCTGCCGGGCCGGATAGTGGCGCCCGACCAGGTGGCCACCGAGCTGGGCCTGCTGCGGGGCAACCGGGCCTATCCCTGGGAGCCGGGCACCCCGGTGGAAGTACTGCTGCGGCCCGACGATGTCCAGCCCGACCCCAGCGGCCCCCTGCGGGCGCTGATCCTCAACAAGACCTTCACTGGCGCCACCTCGCTGGTGCAGCTGAAACTGCCCTCTGGCGCCATCATCGACGCCCTCTTCCCCAGCAATGCCGAGGAACAGCCCGGCGACATCGTGGGCGTGCGCCTGGACATGCGCCACCTGGTGGCCTTCCCCCTCAGCAACGGCTGATTTTTAAACTGGCTGCTATGCTTAAAAGGCTGCTGGGAAGATCCGGCGGCAGGAATTGTCCTGTTCCAAGCCTGAGCGCCAACGCCGATGTCGAAAGCCCATCTGTCTGTCCGCGTCAAAGTCACCACTGTCGTTCTGCTGGGTGCCATCGCCCTGCTCTGCGCGCTGTTTCTGCAGCACCAGAGTCAGGCCCGCGAGCGCCTGCAGGGGCAGCAGAAAGTCCTGCAGTTTCTGACCACCGCCAATCAGTTACAGGGCCTGGTGATTCAGGTACAGCAATTGCGCGCCAGCACCGACGCCAATACCAACAAGCGCATCCTGGGCCAGTTGCAGGACAACAACAAAGCGCTGGCCGACGTCGCCACCCTCAGTTTCAAAAGCGCTAATCCCCTGCTGGAAAACACCGTGTCCGTGCTGCTGGCAGAGTTGGCGCAATATCAATTACAGCTCAACGAACTGATCGGCATTCAGGACGCCCTGCAACCACTGCGCACCGAACTGGACGAAACCGCCCGCCGCCTGGAAATCTATCTGAAGGATCAGAACGCCGTTTATCTTTACAGCCTGTTCACCGACATGCAGACCGAGCGCCTGGATTTCCAGATCGATCGTGATCCCCAGCATCGCGCCACCTTCAGCGAGAAAGTGCGCGAATTCATCAAGGAAATTCCCGAATCCGATCTGCCGGAAGAAGATTACGCAGAAGCGCAGCAGCAGATCGAACTGTTTCAGCAGCAGTTCGAGCAACTGGCGGAACACAGCCTGAAACGGGACGCGCTGCTGGGCGCCATCGACTCCCGCTTCCAAAAGATTGTGCCGCTCAGCGCCACCTTCCTCACCCAGGTGGGCAAAAGCAACACCGGTGATGATGGCAGTTCGCTGGAAGTGATGTTCGTGCTGACGCTGATCCTGATTGCACTGGGCGTTTATTTTCTGTTTACGAGTTTCCGCCAGGAAGTTGAACGCAGCCAGAATGTGCTGTTCTCGCAAGCGGCCCGTTTGAGTGGCGGCACTGTGCGCCCGCAGGATGACATCAATACGTTGTTGAGTCGTGTCAGCGAACAACGCCAGGCCACCTGCGAGGCCATTGCCGCGCTGCAGGATCGGCTGAAACAGCTGGGCAGCAGCGACAATCCAATGCTGCAGGACATGCGGCGCAAACTCGAACAGGAATTGCGTGCGCTCGATCAACTGGCGCAGGGCGGCGAACAGATCGCGCAGGCGTTTGCGAACATCAGTCATTCCAGTGGCCAGGCACGGCAGGCGGCGGATCAGGCGAAACGCAACGCGCAAAGCGGTCAACAGGCCGTGGAAGGCCTGGCGCACCAGATCGAACAACTCACCGGACAGATCGGCAAAGCCGCGCAGCAGATCAATGAACTGGCGAACAACAGCCAGTCCATCGGCAAGGTGGTGGACATGATCACCAGCATCACCGAGCAGACCAATCTGCTGGCACTGAACGCCGCCATCGAGGCCGCCCGCGCGGGCGAGCACGGCCGTGGTTTTGCGGTGGTGGCCGATGAAGTGCGCTCACTCGCCACCAAGACCACCGCCGCCGCCGTGGACATCAAACGCCAGATCGAAGACATCCAGAAAGCCGCGAAAGGCAGCGTTGGCATGATGGAGCAAAGCAAGGACATGGTGGGCCGCAGCGTGGAAGAAGCCCGCGCCGCCTTCGATGCCTTCGACACCATCTCGCAATCCATCAGCGGCATCGATGATCTCACCGCCACCATCGCCGACAACGCCGCCAGTCAGCGCGAAAATGCCAGCGCCGTGAGCGACGATATCCGCCACATCAGCAAGCGCATGCGGGAATCCCTGCCGCAGGAAAAAGGACGCCAGTCGGAAGCCGCTCTGGCAGAGCTGTCACAACAGGTGGCGCAGCTGGAACGTATCTGGTCGCGGTGAATACGCACAGCGCATTTCACCACCGTTCCGTTCAGTTGCTGACGCCGCCATCCAGCATTTCCGTCATCACCCGCGCCTCGACCAGTTCCGGCGAACACAGCTCCATGAAATGATAGGCGTAGCGTCGCAGCAGATGGCCACGTCGCACCGCAATGCGGGTGAACACTTCGTCGAACAGATGCGAGCAATCCAGCATTCTCAACCCCGCATCCCGCTTTGGGTTGAACGCCACCGAGGCGACGATGCCAACGCCCAGTCCCAATTCCACGTAGGACTTGATCACGTCCGCATCCAGCGCCGACAGCACGATGTCTGGCAGCAGACCCGCATCCTGAAACGTTTTTTCCAGCAACGCCCGGCCGGTGAAACCTTCGTGGTAGGTGATGATGGGGTGCGCGGCAATATCCTCCAGCGTGAGCAGCGGTGGCTGCACCAGGGGATGATCCTGCGGTACGATCACCGCGTGATGCCAACTGTAATACGGAAAGCTGGCCAGCTCGGGAACTTCACCCAGGGTTTCGGTCGCAACACCGATATCCGCTTCACCATCCAGCAAAAGCTGGGCGATTTCTGCCGGGCTGCCCTGATGCAGTTTCAGATGTACTTTCGGATACAGTTTCTTGAATTCCGTCACCACCTTCGGCAGTGCATAACGCGCCTGGGTGTGCGTGGTGGCGATGGTGAGGCGGCCGCTGTCCTGCTGACTGTACTGCTCCGCCAGATTCTTGATATTGCGCGCATCCAGCAGCATGCGCTCAACGATTTTCACCATTTCCTTGCCGGGCTCGGTAAGGCCCAGCAATCGCTTACCTTTGCGCACGAACAACTCAACACCCAATTCATCCTCCAGATCCTTGATGTGCTTCGACACACCGGACTGTGAGGTGTAAAGCGTGTTCGCAACCTCGGTAAGATTGAAATTGCGCCGCACGGTTTCGCGGACAATCCGCAACTGCTGGAAATTCATCGTTTAACACCCAATCCCGCTTCAGAGCGTTCGAACAGTTTCAACCGAGACGGCAGCAGGCGCACGATCTGCCCTGCCACCAATGCCAGCGCCTGTACCTGCGGTTGCGACAGTTCCACTTCAAAATGCTGGCCAGTAGCGCCGTTGACGCCGTCCAGCTCCACCCGCGAACTCACGCCAAAAGTGAGCACACGATTGACTCGGGCCTTGATGCCATCCGTGCGGTTCGGATCGGTGACGATTTCCAGCTCGTGAGGCCGGGCAAAGGCGTACACTTCAGAACCCTGGGCAATGGCCGTGTTGTGGTGGGGAACGGCATCTTCGCCCACCCACACCGCGCTATCCTCGACACGGCCATGAAACAGATTCACCGATCCTAAAAAACCATACACGAACGGCGTGGCGGGATGACCGTACACTTCTTCCGGCGTGCCTACCTGCTCTACCTTGCCGTGATCCATCAACACGATGCGATCGGCCACTTCCAGCGCTTCTTCCTGATCATGAGTGACAAAGATCGACGTGATGTGCAGCTCATCGTGCAGCTTGCGCAGCCAGCGCCGCAATTCCTTGCGCACTTTCGCGTCGAGCGCGCCGAACGGCTCATCCAGCAGCAGCACGCGGGGTTCCACCGCCAACGCACGGGCGAGCGCGATCCGCTGACGCTGCCCACCAGAAAGCTGCGCCGGAAAGCGATCTGCCAGCCAGTCCAGCTGCACCAGGTTCAACAGATCGTGCACTTTCTTTTTGATCTGCGTTTCGTTGGGCCGCACGTTGCGCGGCTTCATGCGCATACCAAACGCCACATTGTCGAACACCGTCATGTGCTTGAACAGCGCGTAATGCTGGAACACGAATCCTACCTGACGCTCGCGCACATGGGTGGAAGACGCATCTTCACCATCCAGCAGCACAGTGCCCGCATCCGCCTGCTCCAGGCCCGCGATAATACGCAGCAGCGTGGTTTTGCCACAACCCGACGGCCCCAGCAAAGCCACCAGTTCGCCGCTGGGAAAATCCAGCGACACGTTATCGAGCGCTACGAAACTACCGAAGCGTTTCTGGATGTTCTGAACCTGAATGCTCATGACGAGGCCCCCTCAGTACTTTGTTTCATTGCCTGCTCCACCCGATGCTCCACCCAGGTCTTGATCACCAGGGTCACCAGCGCCAACAGCGCCAGCAGCGAGGCCACCGCAAAGGCAGCAGCAAACTGATATTCGTTGTAAAGAATTTCCACATGCAGTGGCATGGTGTTGGTCTGGCCACGAATCTTGCCGGACACCACCGACACCGCGCCAAATTCACCCATCGCGCGCGCGTTACACAGAATCACGCCGTACAGCAGACCCCACTTGATATTGGGCAGGGTCACATGCCAGAAAGTCTGCCAGCCATTGGCGCCGAGCACGATGGCGGCTTCCTCCTCCTCACGCCCTTGCGCCTGCATCAGCGGAATCAGTTCACGGGCAACGAAAGGAAACGTCACAAAAATACTTGCCAGCACGATACCCGGAAGCGCGAAAATCACTTTCAGATCATGTTCGATCAACCAGGCACCAAACCAGCCGTTGGCACCGAACACCAGCACATAGCACAAGCCTACAATCACCGGCGACACAGAGAACGGCAGGTCGATCAATGTGATCAACAGTTGCTTGCCGCGAAAATCAAACTTGGCAATGGCCCAGGCCGCCGCCACGCCGAACACCAGATTGAGCGGCACGGCAATTGCCGCAGCGATCAGTGTCAGCTGGATGGAATGTAGCGCGTCGGCATCGACCAGCGAAGCAAAATACACGCCGACGCCCTTGCGCAACGCCTCCACAAACACCGCCAGCAGCGGCATCAGCAGGAACAGCGTGAAAAAGCTCACAGCAATTCCGATGATCGACCACTTCACCCATGCCGATTCGCTGGTTGCGATATTGCGTTCAAAACGGGTGGACTCTGTCACCCATGTAGCCGTTGACATCAGAAATCCCCTAGCAACACACGATACAATTCAGTTTTCAGGCTCATTCCCGGAAATCCGCCTTCAGCGTTCACGCCCGGTTCGACGATTGGCCCAATGCTGCAATCCATTAATGATCAGCAGCAGAAAGAATGAGAACACCAGCATCACCACCGCAATCGCCGTCGCACCGGTATAGTCGTACTGTTCCAGTTTGGTGATGATCATGAGCGGCGTGATTTCCGACACCATCGGGATATTGCCCGCGATGAATATCACCGAACCGTATTCACCCACCGCGCGCGCGAACGCCAACGCAAACCCGGTCAGCAGCGCCGGCAGCAGAATCGGCAGCACGACATAGCGGAAAGTCTGCCAGCGCCGCGCCCCCAAACTGGCGGCGGCTTCTTCCAACTCGGTTTCCAGATCTTCCAGAATGGGCTGCACCGTGCGCACCACAAACGGCAGGCCGATGAACACCAGCGCCACCAAAACACCGAGCGGGCCAAAGGCCACCTTGATGCCCAGTTCCCCCTGAATGAACTGGCCCAGCCAACCGTTGGGCGCATACAACGCGGTAAGCGCTATACCGGCCACTGCCGTGGGCAGCGCAAACGGCAGATCCACCAGTGCATCCACAATCTTCTTGCCGGGAAAGGAATAGCGCACCAGCGCCCAGGCCAGCATCAGGCCGAATACCGCATTGATTGCTGCCGCCGCCAGCGAGGCGCCGAATGACAGCTTGTACGACGCCACTACCCTGGGCGCCGTCACCACCTGCCAGAACTCTGCCCAGGTCAGATCCATCGTTCTCAGAAAAACGGCACCCAATGGAATCAGCACGATGATCGACAGGTAAACCAGGGTGTACCCCAGCGACAAACCAAAACCGGGCAACACATTGAAGCGGCGGGCGGCGACTGCGGACACCGGCATAAGAACCCCACGAAAAGGAATAAGGCGGATATTCAAGGACGAGCGCAGTCTATCGGGCCATTCTTAGCGACAGAAATATTTAAAAGTAGAAAGCTTATGACAATTCCTGAAATAGCCTCGGACGCATTTCCATTGCACGTAACGTGATATGCATTGCAGTTTTTCTTGGTTCTGGCGAAGAAGTGGCCTCAGTAGAGTGCTGCTCAGAACAGGCATGGCCTGTTACTGATTCCTTTTTCTTGCACCTGGAGACCAATCCCAATGAAACACCCTTTATTGCTTGCGCTGTCTGCAAGCGTCGCTGCCATCGGCGCCGCACCTGCACTGGCAGGTTTTCCCACTGTCTACGGCAAGATCAACGTATCCGCCAACCAGTACAAACTGGAGAAAATCGATTTCGCCGGCACTTCGCCCAACTTCAGCGCCACCGGGGCTACCGATGTAACAGAGGAACTGGACAGCGCCCACCTGGAAAGCAATTCATCCCGTATCGGCGTACGAGGTGACTTCGGCGTAGCAGAAGGAATCAATGCCATCTACCGGCTGGAATACGGCACCGACGTGGACAATGGCACCAACAGCAACGGCCGTGAATTCAGCCAGCGCAATATTTTTGGTGGCCTGCAAGGAAAATTCGGTACTGTCATCGCCGGCAAGAACGACACCCCGCTGAAAACCATCCAGACCAACGAGATCACTCGTGGCGACCTTGATCGTTTCAACGATTTGCCCCTGGCCGATCTGGGCACCTATCTGGTGGGCGAGAACCGCGCCGACAACACCATTCAATACACCTCGCCCGTATTCCTCGGCGGTGTCGTGGTGAACGTGGCGTCGATCCAGCTGGAAGAAACCGGCGTCGAAGTCAGCAACACCAACAAGCAGGATGACAACGGCTTTGGCAGCGGTGCGTCCGCTTCCATTTCCTACGGCAAGGCCCGCTGGTTCGTGGGCCTGGCGGTGGACGAGAACGTGGCCACCACCGATGCCATCCGCGCAGTGGGTGAAGCGGTGATTGGCCCTGTCAGTATCGGCGCCATCTACCAGACCGCCGAGAAAAATGCGGAAGAAGATTTCCTCGGCGGCTATTCCAATTTCGTCGGCGCTGCACCCACCACGGTTGGCAGCCCCACCACCGGCCTGAACCCGCTGGCAGAGTGGGACGGCGCAGCCAACAGCGTGAGCGGCACCACTGCCACACCCACCGCCCGTTACGACGAACAGGACGGCTATGTGATCAACGCCCTGTGGAAAATCGCCGGCCCCTGGAGCGCGAAAGTGCAGTATGGCCACTCCACCAGCACACCCACCAACACTGCATTCGATGATGTCGACATCGACGCCATCGCCGCCGGCGTGGACTACAAGTTCAACGACAACTTCAAGCTGTACGACTATTACGCCAGCCTGGAAACCCAGGGCGACCGCGACATCAGCACCAAGGCCACCACTGATACCACGGCAGCACTGGGCCTGGATCTGAAATTCTGATTCCGCATTCAATGTTACGCATTCAGTAAAGAGGAAAAATCATGTCACGCTCTACTATCAAGAAAGCACTTAAATTCTCTGCCCTGGCAGCCGCGCTGGCCTTCACGGGCACGGCCATTGCCAAGGAAGTGAAACTGCTCAATGTCTCCTACGATCCCACCCGCGAGCTCTACAAGGAATTCAACGTTTCTTTCGCCAAGCAATGGAAAGCCAAAACCGGTGACGACGTGGTTATCAACCAGTCCCACGGCGGCTCCGGTTCACAATCCCGCGCGGTGATCGACGGCCTGCAGGCCGATGTAGTAACTCTCGCGCTCGCCGGCGACATCGATCCGCTGGTGAAAAACGGCAAACTGCTGCCGGAAAACTGGATCACCCGTCTGCCGGATAACAGCGCGCCCTACACCTCCACCATCGTGTTTCTGGTGCGCAAGGGCAACCCCAAAAACATCAAGGACTGGGATGATCTGGTGAAAGCCGGTGTCGATGTCATCACACCGAACCCGAAAACCTCCGGCGGTGCACGCTGGAACTATCTGGCGGCCTGGGCCTACGCCCAGAAAAAATACGGTAGCGAAGAAAAGGCACAGGAATTTGTCGGCAAGCTGTACAAGAACGTGCCCGTGCTGGATTCCGGTGCCCGCGGTTCCACCAACACCTTCGTGCAGCGGGAAATCGGTGACGTGCTGCTGGCGTGGGAAAACGAAGCCTTCCTGTCCATCAATGAACTGGGGCCTGACAAGGTGGAAATCGTGGTGCCATCCCTGTCGATTCTGGCAGAACCCTCGGTGGCGGTGGTGGACAAGTACGCCGATGCTCATGGCACACGTGAAGTGGCGGAAGCCTACCTGAAACATCTGTACAGCAAGGAAGGCCAGGAACTCGCGGCGAAGCATTACTACCGTCCGCGCGATGCCGAGGTCGCTGCCAAATACGCTCATGTATTGCCAAAGCTGGAGCTGATTACCATCGAGCACTTTGGTGGCTGGGGCAAGGCCCAGGCTGTTCACTTCAATGATGGCGCGATCTTCGACAAGATCTACCAGTAAGCCTGATCCAAACGCAAAAAGGCGGGTTCTGCTTCCAGTGGAACCCGCCTTTTTCTTTGGTTTTTCTGAACAATGCGCCAGACCAAAAAAAGGCGCCAACCGGCGCCTTGCTCACACGTACTGAATCTTGCGCCGCGTATGTTTGCGCACATTTGCCAGCACGCTGCCCCGCCCGCGCCGCCGCTCGGCACTTTCCAGCGATCCCAGCACCGGAAACGCATGCACCGCCAGCCGCATGCTTTGCAGCAGGTTCTCGATATGCGGCCAGGGCCCATGCCCGGATTCCACATTGATGTGCCCTGCATTGCCGGCATCATAAAATGCAAAGCCCCAGCGCCGGGCCCATTCCCGCGCCTCTTCGTGGCTCATCCAGGGATCGTTGCGGCTGCCCACCACCAGCCCCATCACCGGCAGTGGCCGGTCTGGCAACAGGGATTTCACGCTGCTGAGCGCGGCAGACTTGCGTTCAAACTTGCTGGCATCACGGGGACCCAGCGGCGAAAAGCGATCGGGATCGGCGGGCGCCACCAGAATAGCCCCCGCCACTTTCTCAGCACGATCGGCGATGGCCACGATACTCGCCAGGCAACCGAAACTGTGCGCCACGATCCACACAGCACCATTGGCACGGTCGATATCATCCCGAATCGCCAGCGCCCAATCCGCCAGCACCGGTTGTTCCCAATCGATGCCGCTTACGCGCTGCGCCTCGGGCAAGCGGGTTTCCAGCCAGCTTTGCCAGTGATCCGGGCCACTGCCGTGATACCCCGGCACCACCAGCACGGTTGTCTTGTTCATCTGCCACCTCCTTCACTGAGTCACCGGTGACTGTAATGAGCGTCCGGCGGCAAACGAACCAAGAAAAACTGCGATGCTTTTTCAGATCAGTGAATATGACAGCGGCAGAATCAACTGCGCCGCACCCGCTTCACTGCGTCCAGCCACCCTGCATACAAACGGTTGCGCAACGTGTCATCCATCTGCGGCGTGAAATGGCGCTGGCAGTGCCACAGCTCGGCAATTTCCTCCAACGACTTGTAAACACCCACCTGCAAACCCGCCAGATACGCTGCCCCCAGCGCCGTGGTTTCGATCACCGCCGGGCGATCCACATTCACGTTCAGCACATCACAGAGGAACTGCACCACCCAGTTGTTCGCCACCATGCCGCCATCCACGCGCAAGGTAGTGGGCTTGCCCGCGCCATCGCCCTCCATGGCGTGAATCAGATCCTTGGTCTGATACGCCACCGACTGCAGGCCAGCGGTAACAATGTCCTTGATGCCAGTATCGCGGGTCAGGCCGAATAGCGCACCGCGCGCCTCCGGGTCCCAATAGGGCGCACCCAGGCCGGTAAAGGCCGGCACCATGTAAACGCCATGCTCTACCCCCACCTCCTGTGCCATGGCCTCGGTTTCCCGCGCATGGCTGATCAGCGCGATGCCGTCCCGCAGCCACTGGATCGCAGCACCGGCAATAAAAATGCTGCCTTCCAGCCCGTAGGTCACCTTGCCGTTCAGGCGATAGCCCACCGTCGTCAGCAGACGGTTGCGCGACACCAGCGCCTCGCTCCCCGTATTCAGAATCATGAAGCAGCCAGTGCCATAGGTGCTCTTGATCATGCCCGGCTTGAAACAGGCCTGGCCGATCAGCGCCGCCTGCTGGTCGCCCGCCATACCGGCCACGGGAATCGCTCCGCCCAGCAGCGCGGGATCGGTGGTGCCAAAGTCGGCGGCACTGTCCTCCACCTGTGGCAACAACGCGCGCGGCACGCGGAACAGCTGCAGCAGCTCGTCGTCCCACTGCTGGGTATGAATGTTGAACACCAGCGTGCGCGACGCATTGGTGGCATCGGTCTTGTGGGATTTGCCGCCGGTCAACCGCCACAGCAGAAAAGTATCAATGGTGCCGAACGCCAGCTCGCCCCGCTCCGCCCGCTCCCGCGCTCCCGGCACGTTATCCAGAATCCAGGCAATCTTGGTGGCAGAAAAATACGGATCGATCAGCAGGCCGGTCTTGTTCTGCACCGTTGTTTCATGGCCATGGGATTTCAGGCTTACACAGGTTTCTGCCGTGCGCCGGTCCTGCCACACGATGGCCTTGTGAATCGGCCGGCCCGTGCCCCGCTCCCACACCACCGTGGTTTCGCGCTGGTTGGTAATGCCGATGCCCGCAATGTCCGCCGCCGTCAGATTGCCATTTCGCAGCACCTCGCGACACACCTGCAGGGTGGAGGCCCAGATCTCCTCGGGATCATGTTCCACCCAGCCATCGGCAGGAAAATGCTGGGTGAACTCCTGCTGGGCAGACGTCACGATGCTGCCCCGCGCATCGAACACAATGGCCCGCGAACTGGTAGTTCCCTGATCGATCGACAGCAGATATTGCTTCATTTGTTATTCCTTTCTGGCAAATGGACACGCACTCTAACCGGCTCCCGGTGACAGGGCCACTGCGGCGGGCGACCAATCAGCCACCCAAATTGTTGTATGATGAAGGCCCTCTACTTTACACCGACAGAGCGAGAGCACAACGTGGCAAACCTTTCCCAGCAGGCCCGGCATGAGCAGATCGTGGAACTGGTCAACGCCAAGGGCTTTGTATCCGTGGAAGACCTGGCGGCCCATTTCGACGTCACCCCGCAAACCATGCGCCGGGACATCAACACCCTGGCCACCGAGAACCGGGTACGGCGCTTCCACGGCGGCGCCAGCGCGGCCCCCAGCACGCAAAACACCGAGTACACCAAGCGCAAGCACATGCAGTCGCCGGAAAAAGCCCGCATCGCCAAATGCGTGGCGGCTCATATTCCGAATCACGCATCGCTGTTCATCAATATCGGTACCACCAACGAAGCCATCGCGCGCGAACTGCTGGGCCATAGCGGCCTGAAGATCATCACCAACAACCTGCACGTGGCGGCCATCGTCAGTGGCAAGGAAGACTTCGACGTCATCATCGCCGGCGGCAAGGTGCGCAGCCGCGACGGCGGCATCATCGGCGAGGCCACCACCGACTTCGTGCAACAATTCCGGGTGGACTACGGCATCATCGGGATTTCCGGCATCGACGACGACGGCTCGCTGCTGGATTTCGACTACCAGGAAGTGCGCGTCGCCCAGGCCCTGATCCGCAACTCGCGCCAGGTCATGCTCGCCTGCGACCACACCAAGTTCGGCCGCCACGCCATGATCCGCCTGGGTGACATCAGCAGCATCCACACCCTGGTGACCGATCGTGAGCCGGAAGAACATTTCCGCAACCTGATGCGGGACAAGGGCGTGCAAACATTGGTGGCGAACGAGGAAGGGGTCTATCCGGATTTTGCGGACGAGGACAACTGAGGTCGCTTAAAACACAAAGGGCCTGACATTTCTGCCAGACCCTTTGATCGATTTGGAGCGGGTAACGAGGCTCGAACTCGTGACCTCGACCTTGGCAAGGTCGCGCTCTACCAACTGAGCTATACCCGCTTGCTGTGGGCGCGAATAATAAAGACCACTCTAGCCCTCGTCAACCGTTTTTTTATCAGGCCGCCGCCCGCTGCCAGCCGCTAAACCGTTGAACCAGTTCAGGATCGGTGATGTAGCCGTGCTCCACAAACCAGGCCAGTGCATCGTGAATGGACTCCTCCACCGGCCGTACCTGCAGCCCCAGCTCATGGCGCGCCTTGCTGGCATCCGTGATCAGGCCCTTCTTGGCGATTTCCAGTTCCACCTCGGTGGTGAACGGCGCCTTGCCAGTGACATGTTCCGCCAGCCATACACCCAGCTTCGCCATGGGCCGCAGCCATTCAGGCTTGAGCACAATCATGCGACGGTGCAGGCCGGCTATCCGCTGCAGGCGGCGCACGATGTCCGGATGGGTATAGTTTTCGCCGCCCAGAATATAGCTTTCACCGGTGCGCCCCTTTTTCAGCGCCAGAATATGGCCGGTCGCGCAATCACGCACATCTATATAGTTACTCTCGGTCTCGATGCCCATCAGCACCGGGGTATCGAATGCTTCTACCAGCACCCGCCCGGTGGGGGTCGGCGCCACATCCCCCGGCCCGATCGGGCAGGTGGGGCACACGATCACGATGTCCAGCCCCTTGCGCGCATAGGCTTCCGCCAGCTTGTGGGACTCGTACTTGGTGCGGGAGTAGTAGCTTTCCGGCAGGTTGAAGGGGGATTCCTCGGTGCAGGCCTTGTCCAGCCCCTGCCCTGCGTAACAGGCGAAGGAACTGGTATACACCACCCGCTTCACACCCTTTTCCAGACAAAGGCGGAACAGGGTGTTGGCACCGTCCACGTTCACCCGTTGCATCAGGGACATGTCCGGTAGCCACAGGGCATACACCGCCGCCAGATGGAACACCACGTCACAACCTTCCAGTGCCGCTTCCACCTGCTCCGGCCTGGTCATGTCACCGGGGAACAGTTCCACGTCGAGCCCTTCCAGGTTCAACAGGTTTTCTTTCGGCAGATGCAGCACACGCACCGGCGCGCTGTAGGTCTTCAGCAGTGCGCGCACGACGTGGGAGCCAATGAATCCGGCGCCGCCGGTGACGAGTACTTTCTGGGGTTGCATGAGATGCTTTCTCCTAACGAACCAAGACCAGCGAATTCACTTCCGGCATCATGCCGGCCCCCATCCGCTGACGCATAAAGGTGGCAATTTCCTTCAGTGACCAGTTGCTCTGGGGCACCACGCCAGCAAACAGCTGGAACACGTGGGGCGCGTTCTCCCACACCCGCAACGTGACATCGACACCGTGTGCCATGGCCTTTTCTGCCAGACGGGTGGAGTCGTGCAACAGAACCTCGCCATCGCCCACATGAATCATCAGTGGCGGCAGGTCGTGCAGCGCGGCGTAAAGGGGCGACACGCGCGCATCGTCCAGGGGCATGCCGTTGGCAAAATGCTTGGCCGCATGCCGAATCCGTCGGGCAGGAATCATGGCGTCCCGCGCTGCATTCTGACGCATGGATTCGCCGCGGCAGCTCAGATCGGTCCAGGGCGACAGACACACCGCTCCCGCAGGCCTGGGCAGGCGTTTGTCGCGGATCGCCAGCAGCGTCGCCATGGTCAGGTGGCCGCCGGCGGAATCCCCGGCCACCATGATTTTGTCCGCGCGGTAACCTTGCTGCAGCAGCCATTCGTAGGCCCGCAGGGAATCCTCCAGCGCGTAGGGGTAAGGATAATGGGGCGCCTTGCGATAGTTGATCGCCAGCACGCGACAATTGGCGTAACGGGCCAGTCGCATGGTGATATTGCGGTGGGTAACGGGGGAACAGGCAATGTAACCGCCACCGTGCAGGTACAGCAGCACCCGGTCGTTGGCGTCCGCCTCATTCTTCAGAGCATCCACCCACTCCGCCCAGATCGGGCCCAGGCTGATACGGCTGATGCGAACATTGCGCGGCACCGGCAGCAGCGCCGCCACGCCACTCAACAGCGGCCGGCGTTTGTGAATCTTGTCAGGATGAAAGCTGGTAAAGGACAAAAACGGTTTTACTACGGCACGCAGAACAGAATTCACCACAGCCAGTTGCGCGGTCATACTTCCCTCCTGAACTCAAACCCGTCGAAAAGGTAGACATTTCAAGGCTGTGTATTTATTGGAACTTATCGGTCACAGCCTGTTTTGAGTATGTCACAGGCTGATCAACCTCACCAGTCAGCAGTGTCGAATTGCCAGACTTTTCACAAAACCCCTTAGGCTGGCAGGGCGCACCATTCGATCCCCCGCCCAAGCTGTAATACAATACCGCGCCCCAAATGGCCGGGGCTCCCCAATACGCCCGAGGTACTGCAGTCATGAGTCAAAAGAAAGTTGGATTTATCAGCCTGGGATGCCCCAAGGCCCTGGTGGATTCAGAACGCATCCTGACCCAGCTGCGCACCGACGGCTACGACATCGTGCCCACCTATGACGACGCCGATATCGTGGTGGTCAACACCTGCGGCTTTATCGACGACGCCAAGCGGGAATCCCTGGAAGCCATCGGCGAAGCCCTGCAGGAAAACGGCAAGGTGATCGTGACCGGCTGCATGGGCAACGAGGCCGACAAGATCCGCGCGATTCACCCAGGCGTGCTCAGCGTCACCGGCGCCCATGCTTATGAAGAAGTGGTCAGCGCGGTGCATCAGTTCGTGCCGCAGAGCAAACCCCACAACCCGCTGATCGATCTGGTGCCGCCCCAGGGCATCAAACTCACGCCCCGCCACTATGCCTATCTGAAAATTTCCGAAGGCTGCAATCACCGTTGCACCTTCTGCATCATTCCGTCGCTGCGCGGTGATCTGGTGAGCCGTCCCATCGGCGACGTGATGGACGAAGCGGAAAAGCTGGTGAAGGCCGGCGTGCAGGAACTGCTGGTGATTTCGCAGGATACCAGTGCCTATGGCGTGGATCTGAAATACCGCACCGGCTTCTGGCAGGGCCGCCCGATGAAAACCAACATGAAGGAACTGTGTGAAGGTCTGGGCAACCTGGGCGTGTGGGTGCGCCTGCACTATGTGTATCCCTATCCCCACGTCGACGACATCATCCCGCTGATGGCCGACGGCAAAATCCTGCCTTATCTGGACATCCCCTTCCAGCACGGCAGCCCCCGCATTCTGAAAGCGATGAAGCGCCCCGCCCACGCGGAAAACACGCTGGAGCGCATCAAGAAATGGCGCAGCATCTGCCCGGATCTGACCCTGCGCAGCACCTTCATCGTCGGCTTCCCCGGCGAGACGGAAGATGACTTCCAGCAGCTGCTGGATTTTCTGGAAGAAGCCCAGATCGATCGCGCCGGCTGTTTCAAATACTCCGCAGTGGATGGCGCCACCGCCAATGCACTGGAGAACCATGTGCCGGAAGAAGTGAAGCAGGAGCGCTTCGAACGCTTCATGGAAGTGCAGGCACGGATTTCCGCCGAGCGCTTGCAGAAGAAGATCGGCCGAACCATCGAAGTGGTGATCGACGAAGTGGACGAAGAAGGCGCCATTGGCCGCAGCCATGCTGACGCACCGGAGATCGATGGCCTGGTGTACCTGAACGGCGAAACCGAACTGGAGCCGGGTGACGTGGTAACCGCAAAAGTGTTCCAGGCCGATGAACACGACTTGTGGGCGGAACTGGCCAACCCGGAAGACTAATTAGGTATGAGTTGATGCTGGCAGTGCTCGTTGCCAGCATCAAAGCCGTCTTCGCTTCGATTCATGCGTCAGGCGGTCGGCGCATCGCCAAACACCACCGTGCAATTACGATTCACCGGGAAATACCAGACACCGGTTTCCCCCACCAGCGCGACATTGTTGATATTGCCCTGATCAGCCGCCGTGATGATCGAGCCATCACCATACATCGGAATGAAGAACAGCAGATTCCAGGTACAGGCCTCACCACGCGGACGCGACTGCAGCTCCTTGAAATCGATATTCTTGACGCCAACCGCTTTGCCATCGGAATAACGCAACGTCTGCGCCAGATCCTTGGTGACGGTTGCGCAGCCGGAAAGCAGCAAGGCCGCCAGAATGATTGCTTTGTTCATGGGGAGGATCTCCTGTTGTGATTCAGGAGCATCCTAGTGATCGCCAGCGGAATTGAAATCGAAATAGCGCAAGTCGTGTCAGGCAACACTGGGGGCATCAGTTAACGATACCGGATGCCAGCCTGTCACCATCCACGCTTAGCGCTGAGTTCGGCAAGCGGAACGTCATCCCGACTATGCCTCATCACGGATATCCGGCAGGAAGTGAAAGCCAACCGCGATCCGATTCCATCCGTTGATGCTGATGATCAGGGCGGTGAGATTGACTATTTCTTCCGTGCTGAAATGTGCCTGAACGCCCGTGTACTGATCGTCGCCCACAGGCTGGTCGGCCAGCCGGGTCAGCGTTTCGGTCCATTGCAGCGCCGCGCGTTCCCGCTCGGAAAACACCGGTACTTCCTTCCACGCTGGCAGCACATCCAGGCGACTCTGGCGTTCGCCATCCATGCGGGCTTCATTGGCGTGCATGTGCTGGCAGAAGGCACAGCCGTTAATCTGCGATGCCCGCAGTTTCACCAAATGCACCAGCGGCGCCTCGAGCTTGCTGGCAGCAGCATCACCGATGGAAATCAAGGCATTGGTCAGGGCAGGCTGCAGTTTGTGGATCTGGGCGTAGGTCATTCGTGCGTTCATGGCGCTCTCCTGATTGAGGTTGGATGACCTCATGATGGCGCCGTGCGCGACAGAACTATTGTATTTTTGCGACGTGTCGGGCGCTGGCGCTGACGGAGGCGTCCCGTGTTTCTTTCTGCGCGCGTTTTTTCTTCTGATACTGGCCAGGCGATTGCCCGGTGATCTGCTGGAATTGCCGGGTGAAATGCGCCTGATCATAGAATCCCGCCGCCAGACTCACCTCCACCAGCGGCAGATCCGGACGCAGGCTCATCAGCCGGCGCGCCCTTTTGATACGTTGCAGTTGTCTGAAGTTGACCATCGTCAGGCCGGTTTCCTGGCGGAAACGCCGCTCCAGCTGGCGACGACCGATGCCTATTTCTGCCGATAGCGTGTCGATGGACGCAACTGCTTCCGGCAAACGCCTGAGCACCGCCTGCACCAGCCCGGCCTGAACATCGCGGCGCGCGGCCTGTTGCAGCAGAAAATCATCCAGCAGGGTAATGCGCTGCAACAGGCCATCGCCACTGGCCAATTGCTCAACCAGTTGCCGCAGATGATCGTTGTTCAGATCCAGGTCCAGCTCGGCAATGTCATAGTGGCCGCCCACCAGATTCGGCATGTCCATCCCGAACAGGTGATGGGCACCACCGGGATGAAAACGAATGCCCAGCAAATCGACCGCGTTGCAAAAGTGCATTGCAGAAACGGCTTGGAGGGCATTGAAACGCAGTTCGGGCAACTGGTTCGCCACGAACTTTAAAATCAACGTGGTGCCGCCGTCGGGATAGAGCCGCTCGCTGTAACCCTGCGCAGGACATTGTGTCAGACGAATAGTCCAGAAACACTGCACCCAGTCCCGCAATTGTGGATGGGGCGCCACCGTGCGAAAGCCAAGGTGCGCCAGGACATCGGCGGGCGGCAGATCCAGATTGGGGTTTGGTGGGGTGTGGCGCATAAAGTAGTTGCCAGATACAAACGTTCCCACAGCATACTTCGCCCGCCCTGCTGTTCCAAGCTCCACTCAACCCTGTGGAAGCCACACTTCCGGTTGTCGCAGATCAGCCCGGGACGCTATCATGCGCCGGCAGCGTTCATTCCGGCGCAACCTTTGCTACGTAAGCTGTTGCAGTGCGACCTGAACACACTTCACGGAATCAAACATGACAATCGATCCACCGGAACCACCCTCTACGCCCGCCCCGACAGTCAGCTTCTGGCAGGCATTTTCCTTCTGGCTCAAGCTGGGGTTCATCAGTTTTGGCGGGCCAGCCGGACAGATCGCCATCATGCACGCCGAGCTGGTGGAACGGCGGCGCTGGATCAGCGAGAAGCGTTTTCTGCACGCGCTGAACTACTGCATGATGCTGCCCGGCCCCGAGGCCCAGCAGCTGGCTACCTACATCGGCTGGCTGATGCACCGCACCTGGGGCGGTATCGTGGCGGGTGCGCTGTTCGTGCTGCCATCGCTGTTCATCCTGATCGCGCTGGCGTGGATCTACATTGCTTTTGGTGACGTGCCGCTGGTGGCCGGGCTGTTTTACGGTGTGAAACCGGCAGTAGCGGCCATCGTGGTGCAGGCGGCGCACCGCATTGGCTCAAAAGCGCTGAAGAACCGGTGGATGTGGGGGCTTGCGGCGGCATCTTTCGTGGCGATCTTTGCGCTGAATGTGCCCTTCCCTGCCATTGTCGCGGGCGCCGCACTGATCGGCTGGGTGGGCGGGCGCCTGTCGCCACAGCATTTTCACATCGCACCGCAGCATGGTGCCAAAGCCCACAGCAGTGGCGGCGCGGTGATCGATGACAACACGCCCACGCCGCCCCACGCGCGCTTCCGCTGGAGCCGTCTGATGGCGATTCTGGTCATCGGCGCTGCATTGTGGCTGGTGCCCATGGGGCTGCTCACTGTCACCCTGGGCTGGGATCATACGTTCACGCAAATGGGCTGGTTCTTCACCAAGGCTGCGCTGCTGACCTTCGGTGGCGCCTATGCGGTACTGCCATACGTGTATCAGGGCGCGGTGAGCCACTACGGCTGGCTGACACCCACACAAATGATCGATGGCCTGGCCCTGGGGGAAACCACGCCGGGCCCGCTCATCATGGTGGTGGCGTTCGTGGGATTTGTCGGCGGTTATGTGAAAGCGCTGTTCGGCCCTGATGCACTATTCCTGGCCGGCGCGATGGCGGCAACGCTGGTGACCTGGTTTACGTTTCTGCCATCGTTCCTGTTCATTCTGGCGGGCGGGCCGCTGGTGGAATCCACCCACGACGATCTGCATTTCACCGCGCCGCTGACGGCAATCACCGCAGCGGTGGTGGGCGTGATTCTGAATCTGGCGCTGTTCTTTGGTTATCACGTGCTGTGGCCGGAAGGTTTCGACGGCACGTTCGACTGGATATCAGCGCTGATTGCGCTTGCTGCAGCGGTGGCGTTGTTCCGCTTCAAACTCAACGTCATTCACGTCATCGCCGGCTGTGCGCTGGTGGGGCTGGGGCTGAAAACACTCGGCCTGTGATTGTGCGGAAGAAGCGCCGGTTCAAGCCGGCGCCAATGCCAGTTCCTTGCGAGCCTGACGCAAAATCTGGATCGAGCCAGACAACGCCAGCAGCGCCATGCCCGCCGCCACCAGAACATCGGGCCAGGCATTGTGCGTGATCGCCACGCCGCCGGCAGCCAGCATCACCGCCACGTTGCCAATGGCGTCGTTGCGGCTGCAGATCCACACCGATTGCATGTTGCTGTCACCTTCGCGAAAGCGATACAGCATCAGCGCCACCGACACGTTGGCGATCAGTGCCAGCATGCCCACCACCCCCATGGTGACCGGCTCCGGCGGAGTACCCGCCAGCAATCCACGAATCGCTTCACCCAGCACCCATAACGCAAACAGCAGCATCGTGAAGCCCTTGAACAACGCTGCCCGCGCCCGCCACATCAAACTCATGCCCAGCACATACAGACTGATGGCATAGTTGGCAGCATCGCCAAAAAAATCCAACGCGTCCGCCAGCAGGGCTTTCGATTCCGCCAGCGATCCCGCCACTACTTCCACTCCGAACATGCCAGCGTTGATCACCAGCGCGGCAATCAAAACGCGGCGATAGACGGGGCTCATGTGTTGCGGTGGGGTGTGGCAGTGATGGTCGTCGCAGCAGGCCATGTTGAAGACTCCGAATGGGATACAGCCCTATTGAACATCTGGAGCCCACTCCAGAGTCAAGTGTTTCCGATACCATCCCTGGCTAGTAGATCTGACTACACATCAAAGCGAATGCCCTGCGCCAGCGGAAGCGTGCTGCCGTAGTTGATCGTGTTGGTGGCGCGTCGCATGTAATTCTTCCACGCATCCGAGCCGGACTCGCGTCCGCCACCCGTATCTTTCTCGCCACCAAAAGCACCACCGATTTCAGCACCCGAGGTTCCGATATTCACATTGGCAATACCGCAATCCGAACCGGCCACCGACAGAAACAATTCCGCCTCGCGCAGGTCGTTGGTAAATATGGCTGAAGACAATCCCTGGGGAACATCATTGTGCCATTCCAGCGCCTGGCGCAGATCCAGAAACCGCATCACATACAGGATCGGCGCAAAGGTTTCTGTTTGCAGAATGGGCTCGTCCGGCGCGATGGCGATCACGGCAGGCGTCACGTAGTAACCACCGGCAGGCACATCTTTCGCAATCCGCTCACCGCCATAAAGAAGTTGCCCCCCCTGGCTTTTCGCGGTGGCAATGGCGGACTGGAATTGCTCAAAGGCGTGCTGGTCGATCAGCGGGCCGCATAGCACGTGCTCGTCGCGGGGATCGCCGATTTTCAGCGTGCGCAAAGCAGCAAGCAGTTTTTCCTCGAACAGATTGGCAATGGGCTCATGAATAAACAGTCGGCGCAGACTGGTACAGCGCTGTCCGGAAGTTCCCACGAACGAAAACGTCACACCTTTCACCGCCAGATCCAGATCGGCTTTTTTCGAAACGATGATGCCGTTGTTGCCGCCCAACTCCAGCAGACTGCGGCCCAGACGTGCGGCAACGGTCTGCGCCACTGCCCTGCCCATCGCCACCGACCCAGTGGCAGATACCAGCGCCACCTTCCGATTCGCTGCCAGTGCCTCGCCCACTTCCCGACCGCCGATCACCACGCTGGAAAGTGCTTCATACTGATCCATGCCGCAGGTTTTCAGCGCTTCCTGCAATAGCTGCTGACAAGCCAGCGCGCACAGAGGCGTTTTTTCCGACGGTTTCCACACCAGAGTATTGCCACACACCAACGCCAGCGCGGCGTTCCACGCCCACACAGCCATCGGGAAATTGAACGCAGTGATGATGCCCACCACACCCAGTGGATGCCATTGTTCCATCATGCGATGCTGAGGCCGTTCGGTAGCGATGGTGAGCCCGTGCAACTGCCGCGACAACCCCACGGCGAAATCACAGATATCGATCAGCTCCTGCACCTCGCCCTGGGCTTCCTGCAGGGTTTTGCCCGCTTCGAGCACAATGAATCGCGCCAGATAGGTTTTGCATTCCCGCGCGATCTCACCCATTACCCGCACCAGCTCACCGCGATGCGGTGCGGGCACCAGCCGCCAGTCGAGAAAACACTGATGCGCTTCATTCACCAGCTGGCCAACTTTATCAGGGGCAGCAAAACCGATATTCGCCAGACACTGGCCGTCGATGGGTGAACGCACCGCCTGGATATTTTCGGTAAACCCCATGTGAGACCCACAGGCCCAGGCCGGAAAACAATTCTCGGCATGCCAGAAGTCAGCCAGTTCCTGAATCGCTGCATTCCAGACCATGTTCTATTCCTCCTGAACGCTTCAAGCGTGCTGGATGGGCTCCGCCGTCTTGTAAACCTCACCAAATTCAGTGGCAAGAAATTCCGCCAGTTCCACATCTTCCTGTCGCACAAAACCACGTTTCGGCAGCTTGCCGGCAAAATGCAGATCCACCACCGCGCACAGACTCGACGCGGTGGTGAGCTGGATCGAACTCCAGCTTTCACCGTCGATGGTGCGATGATAGATCTTGCGGGCGTCGGTGAGTTGTTCGAACTGGCCATCACGCCAACCCGACACCGAGGCGAATGTCAGCACCACATCCTGCCGGGTCATGGGCACTGCTTCTTCCAGAATCGATTTCAGCAGCGGCCGCTTGTGCTGATCACCCATCAGCAGTTCACGGATCAGAAACTGCATCAGATATTGATGACCGCGATAGCGCACGGTTTTGTAATTCAGCTCCCGCACCAGCCCCCGCAGGGTTTCGCACAAGGTACCCAGCCCACCCGATGTATTGAACGCCTCGTACACCACACCGTCCAGCGAAATCTGCTCCAGCCCTTCCAGCGCCACCAGATCAATACGGCGATGATCCTGGATCGCTTCACACAGATTGCAGTATTCGTTGATCAGCCCATCGGTCGACCAGGTGAGGTTGTACATCATGCGATTGGTGGGATACTTGGGCAGTGCGCCCACCCGCATTTTCACCGCATCCAGCTTGTCGAAATGCCGGGTCAGATCCCAGGCCAGAATGCCAATAAAGCCCGGCGCCAATCCGCACTGCGGCATGAAGATCTGGCCATCCCGCGCTTTCTCGGCCACCGCGCGAATGCTGCGAGTGGTTTCCACATCTTCGGTCAAGTCGAAATAGCTGCAGCCCGCCTCGCCACACACACGCGCTATCAGCGGATTCACATCGTAGGAGCAGGCAGATACCACCGCATCCCAGCCTGTGATTGCCCGCCGCAGATGCGCTTCGTCCTGCACCGCAAAGGATTCGGTAACGATGCCATCCAGATGGGAAACGGAATCAAGAAGGGGACTGTGCTGCTCGACAACCTTGAGCTGATAACGACCGCATCCGTGCAACAGCTTGATGATGGCGGAACCGATCTTGCCACAGCCAATCACCACGACCCTGCCCGCAATGGCCATAGGATTATCCCGTACGTTGATGGAAGGTAGATTCAAATATCCGGTCGGCACTCTGCTCGACAAACCCTTGATAGAGCTCGCCATTATTTAAAGGATAGCGCAGGGCGAATTCGTAGTAGCAGGTTTTCACCGCCGCTGTGACCCCATCGGCAAAGGTGTGCTGGATTTCGTCCGCCAGCGTGGATGCCTGCTGCAAGCCCACCGCCGCAGAGCCTTTGATCAGTCCACCGCTTTCATTCAGGTGCAACCCCATTTCCTGCACCATATCGATTACCGCATCCAGCGATGGCGTGCGCGCCAGATGATTCACACTGATGGTGAAATGATTCGCCCGATAGCCCATCACCAGCAGCCAGGCCGCGTATTCGCTTTCCTGCAGCAGCGTGAAATAGTCCTTGCTTGTCACCGCCGGCCACAGGATACCGCTCCAGAAAAATGCCGGATCTTGCGGCACAGGCAGCGGCGATGCCGTCAGATAGCGCAAGATGATCGCCTGTGCCTGCTCCGACAATTGATCGATCAGCAACTCGCTGAGGAAAATCTTCGGCAGCACTGGATCGACATGGCGATAGGCGAAGGCTTCAAGTTTCTTCTGGGTAAAGTGATAGCGATCGAAGGCCTGGTATCCCATGCCCTGCAGCAGCGGTTCCAGATGGGCAATATCCAGCGGCCCATGGCGGAAGGTACGAAACGCCACGTGATCATTCTGGATCGCACCATTCAGGGAGGCCACTGCGTCGTGGATGCGCAGGGCCTGTGGCGTCACTGCCGTGTACTGTTCCCACAAACGCTGGAAAAATTCGCGCGGTTCCATACGTTTCCTCCCGTGGCAAACAAACGGGTCTGGCCTTTTGTTCACCATAGAGGGTTAGGCGGGCTTTTTGAAAGAACCAGATATTCCAAGCGGACCGGCGGTTAGACACCCCCTCCTTTATGACCGTTTTGTTAATTTAGGAAGATCATTCTAATTTCCGGCTATACCATCCCCGTCATATTGGCAGTCCCCCTTCTTCAATCCAGACCTCATCGAGAGACTCACCATGATTCAGGACAAAGTGAAAACCCAAATCGACACCATCAAGAAGCAAGGCGAAAAACTGCAGGCCGAACTGAACAAGCGCCTGGAAAGCGCGAAGGTGGAAAGCCAGCGCATTCTGGGCGAACTGGGCGTCACCACTGAACTCAAGCAGCTGACCATCGGCGAACTGGTCAACGAACTGCGCGCTGCCAACCCCACCGTGAAAGACTTCATCCGCAAGCTGGACGTGGCCACCTACGACAACCGCTTCCGCCTGCACTGGGACTCCACCATGATGTCCGCCTACACCAAGCAGCTGGCCGAGAAGACCTATATCAAGGATCTCAAGCCCAAGCTGGAAGAAGTGAAAGCAACCGTGACCGAACAACTGAAAGACGTGCAAGCCAAAGCGAAAGAGCTGCGCGCGCGCATTTCAGCGTAAATTTTCCTTTATACGCACTTCTCCTGCGTTCAGCCTCCACGCCCGTGGAGGCTTTTTTATTTCCAAATCAACCCTTTGACTGAATAGTCGCCAATTTCCGTTGGTCGGATCACCCTTCACATCCGAAAATAGCTTGCCATAATCATGGGGCATTCTGGTACGAGTGTGCCTGAATGCGCGCGTCAATCAAGGTGTATGACACGGCCCCAACCCATAACAACAACCAATGATTGGAGAAAAACCGTGACCCAGACCCTGACGGTTGTAAAAACCCTATTGATGATAGGGCTACTGAGCTTTCTGGCTGGCTGCAAGAATGTTCAGATCGTCTCGCCCGCCAACAACTCCGTTTCCAATACCGCGCCCGAATTTCGCATCCGCTTCAAGAACGGCGTGCCCGAAACCTTCACCGCCACCATCAACGGCACCGTGATCGACCGTGCCGCCTTCACAGTGGAAGGCAATGACGCAGTGGCGCCTGTGTCACTGGGCCAGCTCAAGGCCGGTGACAACGAGTTCGCCCTGACGGCGCCGTCCAGCGTGAAAAGCGTTTTCCACCTGGATCAGGCGGGGCCGGTGATTCATCTGCTGGGCGCGACGGAAGGTGATCCACGCCAGGTGACCGGCTATCTGTCGGATCGGGGCGGCCCTGCCAGCCTCAGCATCAATGGCACAGCGGTCACGCTGGATGCCAACGGACGCTTCAATACCAGTGTTCCCAATACCACTACCCACACTCTGCTGGCCACCGACGTCTACGGCCACACCACCCAGGAATCCTTTACCCGGCTGGGGCAGCGTTTTAACCCGGCCTTTGCCGTGCGCATCAATCAGCAGGGGCTGGCGGATTCATTGCCCGAGGCCATTCTGCAGATCGTCGAATCCCTGGATTTCAACTCGTTCATCACCAACCCGATTTCTGAAAGCTGTTCCGGCGCGCTGATTGCCGATGCCTGCGCCAACTTCAGCGTCAACAATGTTGAACTCACGCCCGGCAGCACCGTGGCCATCACCGCCCTGTCCGGTAATCGCCTGCGCATGAACCTGCACCTGAGCCGGCTGGATCTGGACACTACTGCTCGCACCTACGCCCGCTGCAAAAGCTTCCTCTGCGGTGGCAACGGCAACATCTTCGGCACGCTGACGTTCTCGGGCCTGACCACCGTGCAGAACACCAACATCAGCGCGGAATTCGTGGTGTCGGTGAACAACGGCCAGGTGTCGGTGCAGATCGTCAATGGCACTCTGGATGTGGATCTGCCGCTGAACGGCCTGCAGGTGGACATCGATTTTGGCGCGGTGGAGGACATTCCCTTCATCGGTGATCTGATGAATACCGTGGTGAACGGCATCATCAACGGCCTGGTGGGCGTGCTGTCCAGCATCATCGTGAACATCGCCGACGGCTTTATCGCCGGGCCGGTGAGCAGCCTGATCAACAGCCTCATCTCCTCGCTGCTGCCGGACAACATCGCACTGCCGGTGGGCGATACCACGCTGAACATCGGCTTCAGCCCGCAAGGCTTTGCCACCTCCGCCGGCGGCTTCGATCTGGTGCTGGCGAGCGACGTGGGCATCGACGCCCGCGATCCGGACGTGCTGCCTACCCTGGGCTCCCTGTTCGTGGCCGGCAGCGCGCCCGCGCCCTATCCTACCCAGGCTCCAGGTGGCAGCAACGTGGATCTCACCGCCACCCTGTCGGCCAACCTGCTCAACCAGATCCTCACCGAAGCCTATGAAGGTGGCCTGCTGGATATCACTCTCGACGAAGATGATGGCTTCACCCTCGGATCACTGCTGAGCATTCCCGATTTCCCGCTGGACCTGACCGGCGTGGAAGACATCAGCATTGTGCTGAAAGGTGCCACCGCGCCGATGGTGACCGTGCTGCCGCAAACCAGCCCCGATGGCGTGATCCGCCTGCAGGTGCTGGATCTGACCCTGAAAGTGAACGTGGACATCGGCGACGGTCGGGGCCTGCAGGAAGTGCTGACCACCACCATCGACCTGCGTTCGCCTTTCGACCTGGGCATCACGCCAGATAACCGCCTCACCGTGGGAATCGAAGGCACGCCGGAAGTAACCGTGCAGAGCTTCCGCATCCAGGCCGGCGGGCTGGTGATCAGTTCCGGCAACGCCAGCGTGATCAAGGATCTGATCAACTCCCTGGCACCCCAGTTGCTGCCGATCATGCTGGAGTCCCTGGGCGGCGTGCCGATTCCTTCGATTCAGGGCTTCTCGCTGCAGTTGGCGGGCATCTGGAATCCGAGCGCATCGAATCAGGCATTCCTGAGTCTGGCGGGCAATCTGGTCTCCACCGCCGCCATGGCGACGGCGGAAGCGCCAGTGATTTCTGCCCAGGCGGTTGAAACGGTGTATCCGATGTTCGCCACCGTCACCCAGGAGCAGCGCCGCAGCGCCACCATTGCGCTGGATGGCTTCAACCCGGAACAGGCACCGCTGGAATTCCGCTACCGCATCAACGGCGGCCACTGGACCGTGTGGAAGCCCCGCAGCCAGATCCAGCTGTCCTACCTGCCTGCCGGCGACAACCAGGTCGAGGTGTGCGCCCGCACGGCCTTGCTGAAGGAGGATTGCACCACCCTGGTGGTTCCGGTGCCATCCGCCCAGTAATCAACAGCTTGGCATAGCTCAAACGGAAAGCCCGCGCTGTCACCGGCGCGGGCTTTTTAATAGGGGTATCAAAAGCGGGAAAAACTGGACTAGACTGTTGCGCAGCGCCCGGAATCAGGAGGATTCCCTTCATGCACTGTCTGGAAATCGGCCCGCCCAAGCCGCTGATCGACTGGCTGCCGCAAACGCTGGCGGACGACGAGCTGGCGCCCAAGAAATCCGTCGTGCGCTGCCTGCGCTGCCGCAACTACCTCACCGAAAACCAGTACCTGATTCCCGTCAACGGCGAGACGTACCACTTCTTCAAAAACCCTGTGGGCCAGGGTTTCGACATCCAGACTTACGGCTTTGTGGAAGGCTGCATCGTCAGCGGCAAACCCACGGAGTTTTTTACCTGGTTTCCCGGCCACGCCTGGCAATTTGCCTATTGCCGCCAGTGCGAAACCCACCTGGGCTGGTACTACAGCAGCGACGGCGGCGCGGGATTTTTCGGTTTGATCACGGATCTGCTGCTTTTGGAGTGACGCTCAACCCAGTTCATCCAGGGTCAGGCGATAGCTGGGCAGGAACTTGTCGAGGAAAAACTGCACTTCAGGCAGATCGTAATCTTGCAGCATCCCTTCCACCCGCTGCTTGGCCACCTGGAATTCGTGATTGTTGGATTCCACTTCCTGAATGCACTTGATATAGGCCGCCAGCACATCCGCCGCCTTCACCAGCTTTTTCAAGTCACCCTGCATCCAGCTGTCGTCGATCAGCGGGCGGTAATCTTCCTGCAGTTCGCCGGGCAGCATGGTCAACAGCTTGGCCTTGGCGGCTTTTTCCACCTCTTTATAGGCAAGTGCAATGGACGGATTGAAATACTTGATAGGGCCTGGCAAATCGCCTGTCAGCACTTCCGACGCATCATGAAACAGGGCGACGATCGCCAGCTGGTTGGCATCCACGTTGCCGCCGAAATAACGGTTGCGGATCAGCGCCAGCGCATGGGCAATCACCGCCACATCGAAGCTGTGTTCCTTGACGTTTTCCGATTCGACATTGCGTTTCAGGCCCCAGCGCACGATGTACTTGAGCTTGGCGACATAGGCATAGAAGTGGAACAAGGACGGCCTCCGGGAGGAACCCGGCACGAGGGGATCGTGCCGGGGTGGTGCGTGTTACAGATTGGCTTCGGCGTATTCTGCCAGCAATGACCGGGGGATGCCATTGAGGCGCAGGCTGGTGCCATGGCGGAAGCCCTTGAAACGTTCCGTCATGTAGGTGAGGCCGGAGCTGATCGGGCTCAGATACGGTGTATCGATCTGAGCCAGGTTACCCAGGCACACCACCTTGCTGCCTTCGCCGGCGCGGGTGATGATCGCCTTCATCTGGTGCGGCGTGAGGTTCTGCGATTCGTCGATCAGGATCATGCTCTTCTGGAAACTGCGACCGCGAATGTAGTTCAGCGCCTTGAACTGGATGTTGGCTTTCTGCTTAACGTATTCGATGCTGCCCGACGGACTTTCATCCTGCAGGTGCAGCGCCTCGATGTTATCGGTGATGGCCCCCAGCCAGGGATCCATTTTCTCTTCCTCGGTTCCGGGCAGGAAGCCCTGCTCTTCCGCCAGCGGCGGCGTGGAGCGGGTCACGATGATCTTGTTGTAGAGCTTGCGTGCCACGGTGAGTTCGATGGCTGCAGCCAGCGCCAGGATCGTCTTGCCGGAACCGGCGGGGCCCGTCAGGTTCACCAGATGAATGTCCGGGTCCATCAGCGCATGCAGGGCCATGGCTTGATAAATGTTGCGCGGCTTCAAACCCCAGGCATTCAGGTTCATCATCGACTCGCGCTTGATGTGCCTGACCAGCACATGCTCGTCGGTCACTTCCTCAATGCGGGCGAGAAAGTCCTGCTCGTCGAGCACGTACTGGTTCACATATAACTGGGAGTCGAATAGATCCCGCGCCAGGGAGTGAAAAGTGCCGTTGTCGCGCTGGATGGTGTCCACGTGATTCACGCCATCCCAGAACGATCCGCCGAACTGGTGGTAACCGGTGGTGAGCTGGCGGATGTCGGAGATGAGCTGGTCGTTGTGGTAGTCCTCGGCGTGCAGGTTGCAGCCGCGGGCCTTGAGGCGCATGTTGATATCTTTGGTAACGAGGGTGTAGCGGATGTCGGGGTTTTCGAGCTGCATCTGAACGATGCGGTTGATGATCTTGTTGTCGTTGTTTTCGTTGGGCAGGCAGGCTTCGGGAGGTTCACCGGTTCGGTTCATCAGTATCGATAGCGAACCTCGAACCTCCTTGCCATCGCGGGGTATGGGCACCCCTCGCGCCACCTTTTCCGTGGGGTTGTCACCGATCACCCGGTCGATCAGGCGGATGGCGGAGCGGCAGTCGGCGGCGATGGACTTGTGGCCGTTCTTGAGCTTGTCCAGCTCTTCCAGAACGGTCATGGGAATGATGACCTGGTGTTCGTCGAAATTGAGGATGGCGTTGGGATCGTGGATCAGAACGTTGGTGTCGATGACGTAGGCTTTTCTTGTACTTTCAACTCGTGTGCTCATCAGTAATCCTCAAGAAGATACTAAAAAACCCAAACACAGCAGCCTTACTCTGATTTCCGTGTTGCGTTCTTGCGATCACCTCCTTTCAGTTAACATGCCAACTGATTGAACCCGGTGAAAAAATTCCCCTGTTTATCTCCTTGAGGATTTTTGCGGGACAAGGGTTCCCGCCTGAGTGAAAGTTTGCTTTAATCGATGTTAACAATGTAGATCACACAATTTGCTGAACGCAAATATTTTCTTTTGCCAAGTTAATGAATTCCTTGGCAAAGGTGCCCTTCTCACCGCCTTTTATCAGGCTCCTCTTACAACACTGTGACAATGCCCTGACGCTGCGCAGCGCCAGCTTTTTGTGGCTGTTCAGTTTTCGAGCGAAGCCGTATACTGCCGACTGCTGAGTTCCATATAAAACTTTCGACAATAACGAACGAAGGCCCTGTTCCCGAACAGGCTGCTGCATATTGGGGCATGGATACATTCAACGACGACAGGGTGGTTGAATCGGCGGACGATTCCGGTTGGACTTCACCCGCGAGCTTGCTCAACTGGGCCACGCTGCCGCGACTGGCGCTGAAGCTCACTCGCGCCTGCCATTTGCCCCAAACCGAACACAGTCAACTGTGCGCCCTGCTGCAATACGAACCCGCGCAACTGTGCCGCTATCTATTCACCTTGCAGGCGGCGCTGCCCCTCACGGGCACCATTACCGAGCGCCTGCAACGGGGCCACAAACACCTGCTGAGTCGAACCCTGATTTGTGCCCCCCGCCTCGACGAACTGTTCCCGGCCGCGACACTGCCGGAGGCCGAACATTTTCTGGTGCAACACTGGATTGAATCACTGCAGTGTGCGTTTCTGGGACGGGCCTTTGCGCGGGTGATGGAACTGCCGGATGCCGAGGATGTGTTCTACGCGGGGTTGCTCTATCGTGTCGGCGAATTGGCTTTACTGGCACAGGAAAAGCAGGACTATCTGGCATTGGTGCAGGGCACGGATCCAACCCGGCGGCGCCAGCAGGAGACTGAACTTTACCGGATCGATGCCAACCAGCTGAGCCAGCGCATTCTGCAGCAACTCAATCTTCCGCAGTGGTTTATGGACGCAGCGCTGTTTCACGATCAACCGGCGGAGCGGATTCAGTCGGCCCATCCTGTCACCCGGCTGATTCATGTGGCCCATCGCATCGTCTGCGGCGATATCCGCCGTTTTCAGGACGCCCAGCGCGCCTTTCGCACGTTGCTCAATCTGGATCACGAGCACGGGGAAATGTTGCTGGAATCTGCGCTGAACCAGAGTTTCGATGTGATGGAATCGCTGGCGGTGCGCTGTCCGCCGGAATGGCTGCGGCAACGCCTGCTGCCACTGCCACCGCTGGATAACGTTGCCTCTACCCTCGACAGCGACCTGCAACAACTGCGGGTGGAACGGATCCAGATCAAGAATATTCTCAGTACCACCCTGTGGCTGGATGCCAACGCCGACAGCAACGGATTGTTACAGCAATTGCAGCGTTCCGCCTACCTGCTGTTCGGCAGTCGCCAGCTGATCCTGTTTCGCTACGATGACGAACAGCAATGCCTGCGCGGTGAAAACCCGGCCCTTGAAGATGCCTTCGAAACCGCCGTTACCCTACCCCTGCAACACAAAACACTGGTAACCGACTGCCTGCGGGAACAGAAGGCTGTGGCCAGCTTTCACCGGTCTTCCAACACCCTGTCGGTGATCGATCTGGAGCTGATGCAGTATTGCCGGCGTCAATTTCTGGTCGCACTGCCCGTCAGCGACGAGTGTCAAAAATGGGGCTGCATGGTACTGGCTTTCGACAGCGAAATCCTCAACCGCTACAACATGTGGCAGGGCGCGCTCCAGTTTTTTGCACAACAGGCCCATCAGGCCTTGGCTCTGCGCGACGCCCGCCGGCACTGGCAGCGGGAAACGGCCCACTTTGAGCGCAAAACCTATGAACACCGCTTCAAGCGCACTGCCCACGAAATCAATAACCCGCTCAGCATCGCCCAGAATCACCTGAGCATCCTGCTGAGCGAACGCCAGCTGACCGACACCACACGGGAACACGCCGCCGTAGCCGTTGAACAGATCGACTCCGCCAGTCACATCCTGCAGTCTGCCATCGAGCGCATGCATGGCGACATCGATGCCGTGGCGCCAGTGAATATCAACGAGCTGATCCAGGACGTGCTGTATCTTTTTTCAACGCAGGACGATCTGGAAACGAATATTGTCAGCACTCTAGACGAACGCCTGCCCACTATCTATATTGATGAAAACTATCTGCGCCAAGTACTGATCAATCTAATAAAAAATGCAACGGAATGCTGCGATGAGGGGAACACGGTCAGCGTTATCACCCGCGGCCAGGTCAATCTGCAAGGGCGTCGTCACGTTGTTATCCAGATCCAGGATGATGGGCCAGGGTTGCCGGAAGGCATGCTGGATGCTCTGTTCGTCGATACCCACAGTCGCAAACCAAATCAGCAGGGTGGAATGGGTCTCACCATCGTCAAGGATCTGGTGGAAGAAATGGGAGGCCTGATATCGTTCCAACGCCTGGAAGACACGCAATCACTATTTACACTTTATCTGCCGGTTCAGCCCAACCGGTAACGGCAAGAAGATGACACGCGCTCACCATAACAAGGATTCAGTATGACGACGCCCACTCGCCAGCGTGCCTTTGCTCATCATCTGCTGGTGATCGACGACAAGGTCGACCTGCTCAACAGCCTGAAGTCGTTGCTGGAAATCCACGGCTTCCGGGTATCCACCGCCACTTCCACCGAAAAAGCAATTGAGGCGATAAAGCAGGGTAATTTCGATCTGATTCTGCTGGACATTCTGATGCCGCAATTGAGCGGCCATGAAGTATTGCGCTTCGTACAGGAAAAACGCCCGGACATTCCGGTGATCGTGATCAGTGGCGACTATTCCTTTTCTTCCGTTTCCACCGCGCTCAAACGGGGCGCATTCGATTTCATCCGCAAACCCTACGTGGCCGACGAGCTTGTCAACGCCATCCAGAATGCGCTGGAAAAACGCCGGCTCGAATACGAATACAAAACCATGCAGCAGCGCATCCAGCAGTCGGAAAAGATGCACCGCTTCATGGTGAACAACTCGCCCGACATCATCTATATCCTCAACGAGCGTGGCCATTTCACCTTCATCAACGACAGCGTGGAAAAACTGCTGAATGTGCCGAAGGATGAATTGCTGGGCCAGCATTTTTCCAGCCTGATCGGCGACGACGAAAGCCGTCAGCACCCGTTTACGTTCAATGAGCGCCGCGCGAGCGGACGCAAGGCGCAGAACCGCGAAATCCAGATGCGGCGCCGGCTGGCTCTCAATGGCGATGGCAAGGCCACGACGTTATCAGTGCCATTCGAGATCAATGCCATGGGCATCTACGAAGTGGACAAGACCGGCGGCAAGCGCCAGTTCCGCGGCACCTACGGTATCGCCCGCGACATTACCGATCGCAAGCAGGCGGAATCGTTCATGCGCTTCCAGGCCTATCACGATTTGCTGACCGGCCTGCCCAACCGCTCCCTGTTTCGCGATCGTCTGTCACTGTCGATTTCCCACGCCAAGCGCAACGGCAGCAAGGTGGCGGTGATGTTCCTGGACGTGGATCGCTTCAAGGTTGTGAACGATACGCTGGGACATTCCGTAGGCGATCTGCTGATTCAGGCTATCGCGCGCCGCATCAGCAACTGCCTGCGTGAAGGCGACACTCTGTCGCGCTTTGGTGGTGATGAATTCACACTGTTGCTGCCCAACATCAACAGCCAGAACGATGCCAGCATCATCGCCCGCAAAATCATTGCTGAGCTGAAAGAAGTGTTTTACATCGAGCAACACGAGATTTTTATCTCCGGCTCGATCGGTATTGCGCTATATCCCGAGCACGGCGACCAGATCGACACGCTGATCCAGAACGCCGACATCGCCATGTATCACATCAAGTCCCATGGCAAGAACGGCTCCCAATTCTTCAACGACCAGATGAACCAGGCATTTTCGGAGCGCCTGTCCATTGAAAAGGATCTGCGCAGCTGTCTGGAGCAGCAGCAACTGTTTCTGCAGTATCAGCCGATCTATAACGTGGAGACGGGTACCGTCTATGCACTGGAAGCATTCCTGCGCTGGAATCATCCCGAGCGCGGCGTGATCCTGCCCAAGGATTTTCTCAAGATCGCCGAGGAAACCGGCCTGCTGATCGACGTGGGCGCGTGGGTGGTGGATCAGGTGTGCGCGGATCTGGAGCTGTGGCAGAATCCGGTACTGAAGATCGCCATTAACTTCAATCCGCTGCAGGTGGAACACCCGGATTTCGAAAACATGCTGATGTGCGCGATGCAAAAGCACAATGTGTCGCCCAACCAGATCGAAATCGAAATCACCGAGCAGCTGCTGAGCCGGGATCAGGCGGTCATTGCTGCCAAGCTGAAGCGACTGACTCGTCTGGGCTTTTCCATCGCGGTAGACAACTTTGGCACCGGCTACTCATCCCTCAGCTGCCTGCACCAAATGCCGATTCACACCATCAAGCTGGATCATTCCTTCCTGCGTCATATCAACGACGATCGCAACAGCGGCGACGCCTGCATCGTCAACGCGATCGCCGCCATGGCCAACGGCCTGAATCTGAATCTGGTGGCCGAAGGCGTGGAAACCGTAGCGCAGAAAGAATACCTGAGCCGCCTGGGTTGCTTCACCATGCAGGGCCACCTGTTCCAGAAACCGGTGAACAGCAGCGAGGCCCGCAATATCACCGTGGCGCCCCTCCTCATGCCGGAGTGATTGCACCGGTTTCAATGCCTTTTCTGATCGGGATCATGTCCCGTATTCATCACCGCTGGCAGACTGGGCTTTGTCAGTGAAGGAACGACCGCAATGACCAACAGCACTCAAAAAATCGACACAGTGGAGCACTGTGTTGACGTGGTTCTGGCTACCGTCGGCCAGCACATCAAACTGGGCCTGCCGCTGGGACTGGGCAAGCCACCGGAATTCGTCAACGCGCTCTACCAGCGTGCCAAGGCCGATCCCCGCATCCGCCTGGAAATCTACACCGCACTGTCGCTGGAAATGCCATCCCCCGGTGAGGGTTTGCAAAAGGAGTTGCTGGAGCCGTTCTTTCAGCGCGTTTTCGGCAGCTATCCCGGCCTGGATTACATGCGCGATCTGCGCAAGGGAGACGTACCTGCCAATATCCAGGTGCATGAATTCTATTTCAAATCCGGGGCCATGCTGGACAACAATCTGGCTCAGCAGAACTACATCTGCACCAACTACACACACGCCCCCCGCGACATTCTCGCCCGTGGTGTGAACGTGCTGGCACAAACGATTTCGCACCGGCGCCGACACGACATCGACGAATACAGCCTGAGCTGCAATCCTGAAACTGTACTCGACATTCTGCCGGCTATCGAAAAACGCAAAGCTGCGGGCGAGGCCATCCTGTTTATCGGGGTGGTGAATGAGCATCTTCCCTTCATGGGAAATGACGCGCAGATCGCGGGAAGCCGCTTCGACATCATCATCAACAACCCGCAGTACTACACCACGCTGTTTGCGCCACCCAAAATGCCGGTGACCACCACCGATTACATGATTGGCCTGCACGCCAGCGCACTCATCGCCGACGGCGGCACGCTGCAGATCGGTATCGGTTCCCTGGGTGACGCCATTGTCTATGGTTGCCAGTTGCGTCACCAGCACAATGCGGAATACCAGGGCATCATGAAAGCGCTGCAGGTGGAAGAGAAATGGGGTGATCTGATTCGCACGGATGGAGGATTGGGTACTTTCGAGCAGGGCCTGTACGGCAACAGCGAGATGTTCGTGGATGGCTTCTTCACCCTGATCAAGGACGGCATCCTCAAACGCAAGGTTTACGAACACGAAGGTCTGCAGAAGCTGCTCAACGAAGGCAAGCTGCAGGAAACCCTGCGCGCGGACACGCTGGATGTTCTGATGAGCGAGCATGTGATTCATTCCCGACTGCGGCGGGAGGACATCGCGTTTCTGAACTACTTTGGCATTTTTTCTCCGCCAGTGAAGCTGGATAAACACACTGTCATAACTGCATCGGGACAGAGCTTCTCGTGGGACATCCACGATGACGCCAACCGCAAAGCACTGGCAGATGCCTGTCTGGGCAAGCAGCTCAAGCACGGCCGCATCATGCACGGCGGATTTTTCCTGGGTCAGAAATCCTTTTATGAAGGCATGAAGCAGCTGGACGAGGACACACTGGAAGCCATCAACATGACCCGGATCAGCTACGTGAACCAGCTGTACGGCGACGAGCAGGTCAAGCGACACCAGCGCGTGAAAGGCCGCTTCATCAACACCGTTTTTCTGGCCCACATGCTGGGGGCGTCTACCTCGGATGGGCTCGACAACGGCCGCGTTGTCAGCGGCGTGGGTGGGCAGTATAACTTTGTGGCACAAGCCCACGAACTAGAAGGTGCCCGCAGCATCCTGATGCTGAAAAGCACGCGGGAGAAAAACGACCACACCCAGTCAAACATTGTCTGGAATTATGGCCACACTACGGTTCCCCGCCATCTGCGCGACATCTATGTGACGGAATACGGCATTGCCGATGTGCGCGGCAAGTGTGACAGCGAAGTGGCAGCCGCCATGCTGAACATCGCAGATTCCCGCTTCCAGCCCGAGCTGTTGAAGAAAGCCAAGCAAGCAGGGAAACTATCGGCCAGTTATGAAATTCCCGAGGTGTTCCGCCACAATACGCCGGAACGGCTGGAACAGATCGGCGCCCAGTTCCGCAGCAAGGGCCTGTTGCCGGCATTTCCGCTGGGAATGGATTTCACGGTGGAAGAACTACTGCTGGCGCGCAGCCTGAAGGCCATCAAAGCCAAAGCCGAACGCAAATCGGTGGTGGCTGGCACGCTGCTCAAAACGTTGCGCGGCGGCAATCAGCCAGTCCCGGAAAAACTGCTGCCCTATCTTGAGCGCCTCAAGCTGGTGGAAGCTCACAGCCTGCAGGACAAAATCGCACGCACGCTGCTGATCGAAGAGCTGGAAGGCGCGTTGAAATAGCGCCCTTCCCTCGCTCAACTGTTGTGTTCGAGCACACTCAGGTAATTTGAACGTTCAAAGCCGCTGGGATCTTTCAGATTGCCGTAACTCATCTTGCCCTTCATGGCGTGCACGGAATCATAACCCTTGCGCGCCATCCATTCCTGCATGCCGGCCAGCAGACGCTCCACTTCATCCACGCCCTGCTGGAACAGCACGCTGCACAGCTGCACCGCATCCGCTCCTACCAGTAACGCCTTGAGAATATCGTCCACCGTGTGAAATCCACCGGTAGCGGCCAACGACAGATTTACCTGATCCCGCAAAATGGCAATCCAGCGAATCCGCATCAACGCCTCGGTGGAGTGGCTCAGATGCAGGGTGGGATTGATGGTAAGGGTTTCCAGATCAATGTCCGGCAGATAGAAGCGGTTGAACAGCACCACGCCATCGATTCCCGTCTCTTCCAGCCGTTTCACCAGATGGGCAATGGATGAAAATTGATAGGTGAGTTTGACGCTGACCGGAATGCCGATGTGCGCCCGCAGCTTGTACACCAGGTCGATGTAGCGACGCTCGATATGATCGCTGCTTTCTTTCGCGCTCGCCGCGACGTAATAGATATTCAGCTCCAGCGCATCGCAACCTGACTGCTCCAGCCGGGCCGCCTGTTCCAGCCAGCCACCCTCGGTAATCCCGTTGAGGCTGGAGATGACGGGAATGCCCAGCGTGTCCTTGTAGCGCTTGATGCGATCCACATACTGATCCAGATTGCGCACATCCGCACGCACGGCTTCTTCGAACAGCGACGGCAGAATGATCGCACCCACTCCCGCCGCCTCCAGTCGCTGTGCCGATGCCAGCTCTGCTGTAAGGGGCGACGCCGATGCGATCAGGGGTGTCTTGAGCTGGAGTCCGCAGTAACGGGTACTGAGTTTCATATCGTGGGCGTCCGTTTGGGCTATATGAAAACAGTATATGCCCTAACGGCCGACCGTGTTGACCTTTGACAACAAACCGGGCGAGTGATTGCTCAGCCGGTGACCCGACGCAGCAGCGCGCGGCCAATGAAGCGCGCCTTGGTGCCCATGTTGAAGCGTTTCAGATTGGTGCCCACGACCCCTTCGGTAAAGCGCGTGCGCTTTGAATAGTCGATTTTTACATCCACCACCACGGGCGCCTGATCCGCCGCCATTTTCAGCGCCTTCTCGACAACCTCGCTGCAATCCGCATTGCGCTCCAGCGCCAGAAAGCGGGCACCTGTAGCCTTCGCAACACCCGCCACATCCAGCCCCTGCAGCACTGTGCAGGTCTTGCGGTTGTAGGGAATTTCCTGGGCCTGGGAAATCTGCGACAGCTCACCATCATGAAAGACAAAAAATACCGCACCCAGTTTCAGTCGGGTAGCGGTGAGAATTTCCATGCAGGTCATGGTGAAGGCGCCATCGCCGATGATGCCCACCACCTGTTGATCCGGGTTGGCCAGCTTAGTGCCGATCACGGCTGGCACCGCGTATCCCATGCAATTAAAATCCGTGGGTGAAATCATGCGCTTCGAGCGATGGATCGGCATCAGTTCCGCCGTCAGGAACGTGTGATTGCCATCGTCCACCACCAGAAAATCATCGTCCTTCATGGCACGGCGCAAGGCGCGGAAGAAATGCAGCGGATTCACCCGCTCACCACTGTCGTGCTGCAGCCAGGCCTGGGCGTATTGTTCCTTGTCCTTCAGGATCTGCTCCCGGATCATGCCGCGCTGATTGGTGGGCTGCGGCATTTTCTGCAGCGCCTGCCACAGCAGTTCCAGCACGCGGGATGCATCGCCTTCCAGCGCAACTTTGGCGGGATAGTTGGCGTGAAACACGCGCGGATTGATATCCACGTGAATCAGATCTTCAGGCACTTTCACACCAAAGCTGCCGGTAGCGATTTCGCCAAAACGGGTACCCACGGCCAGCAGACAGTCACAATGACGAAATGCATTTTCTGCCGCCGGCACCGATGACGCACCAAAACTCATGCCGGTATGCAAGGGATGGTTGGCGGGAAACACGCTCAATCCCTGCAGCGTGGTAGACACCGGCGCGTTGAGAAACTCCGCAATCTCGGTCACCCATTGCGTGGCGTCACGGGCGCCCCAGCCGACAAAGATGCCGGGATTTTTTGCCTTCAGCAGCAACTCCACCGCCTTGTCGATCTGCGAGCTTTCCACCAGCAGCGGCGCTGGCGCGCGCTGTTCGAACAGTGGCAGGCTGTCCACTTCACCGGTAAACAGTTGCAGATTCACCGGCACTTCCACAAACACGGGCCCTGGCTCACCCTCATTCGCCACACGATAGGCTTCATAAATGGTGGGAATGATTTCGGAATGACGCGACACCTTCCAGGTCTGCTTGGTGATCTCGTTCAGAAAATTCTGCTGATCCATCTGGTGCAACTGATAGGTAAATGGAATATCCGTGCGCACGCCGCCGGAAATCACCAGCATGGGAATGCCATCCAGATACGCCTCGCCAATGCCAGCGGATGAATACGCTGCACCTGCCGCCGGCACGATCGCCAAGGTGCCAATGCTGGATGAAGTGCGGCTGATAGCGTCCGCCATGAACGCGCCACCCGCCTCGTGCGTCACCAGAATCGGCTGGATGGTGTCGGAATTGTTGAGCTCGTCATACAGCTCGGTGTTGTGGACGCCGGGAATACCAAAGGTAAAACGCACGCCGATCTGTTCCAGCGCGTATCGAACCAGCCAGGCACCTGTTTTTTTCATCTTGTCGTTCCACCGTATCCAGGAATGGGGTTTGTCGCGCGGTTATCCTCGCCCTTGCCATGTGCTTTGGCAATTCCAGCGCAGAGCTGAACACCGACTCGGCAGTCATGTTTTATATTGCCCCGCGCTGCCACCACCGTGTGCAGCGGCACCGCGCCTCGCTGCCAGTCAGTCCAGGTGAAAATTATTTTAATTCAACCAGTTAACAATCCATCACAAGTGATACAGGACTGGCATTGCTCCATCCCCCTTGCCGCGCGTAGAATGGCCGAAAACATAACCACAAATCAGTTGCTTTAATTTCTTTCAGAGGTCCACTGCATGACCGCGCCACAAGACATACAAGAACCCGGCCTGACCATCGCCTACAACCCCGCCACCGGTGAAGAGATCGGTCACATCCCCAACACGGACATGAGCAAGGTCGGCGAGATGTTCGCCCACGCCCGCAGCGCGCAGAAAATCTGGGCCAAGCGCACGTTCAAGGAGCGCGCCCGCGCCCTGCACCGCATGCGCGAATACATTGTGGCGAATGCAGAAGAGCTGTCTGAAATTGTCAGCAAGAGCAATGGCAAAACCCTCGTGGACGCGCTGGGCACCGAAGTGCTGCCCTGCACCCTGGCCTGTGACTGGTACGCGCGCCACGCCGAAAAAGCGCTGAAAGATAAAAAACTCCCCATCGACAGCATTCTGTTTTTCAACAAGCGCACGGTGATGCAGCGCAAGCCATTGGGCGTGGTGGGCATCATCAGTCCGTGGAACTACCCGCTGTCGATTCCCTTTGGCGAAGTGGTGATGGGTCTGATGGCCGGCAACGCGGTTCTGCTGAAAGTTGCTGCTGCCACACCACTGGTAGGTGAAGCCATCAATCGCATCGTGGAAGCGGGCAATCTGCCGAAAGGTCTGTTCCAGCAAGTGGTGGGTTCCGGCGGCGCCGTGTCCACTGCGTTTCTGGAAAATGGTATCGACAAGATTTTCTTCACCGGCTCTGTCGATGTGGGCAAGCAGTTGATGGAACAGGCGGCCAAAACGCTGACACCGCTGTCGCTGGAACTGGGCGGCAACGATCCGATGATCGTGTTCGAAGACGCGGATCTGGAACGCGCCACCAACGGCGCCCTGTGGGCAGGCTTCCAGAACGCGGGTCAATCCTGCGGCGGCGTCGAGCGTGTCTACGTGCATGAATCCATTTACGACGAATTCGTGGAAATCATGGCACGCAAAACCCGCGCACTGCGTCATGGCGTGGGCCAGGGTTTCAACGTCGACATGGGATCGATGACCACCCGTGGCCAGCTCAACACCGTGCGCAAGCATGTGGACGAAGCACTGGCGAAAGGCGCAAGAATCGTGGCGCAGTCCCAGGCGGTAGGCCCGCAGGAAGGTCATTTCTATCCTGCCACGCTGATGGTGAACACCACCGAGGACATGCTGCTGATCCGCGATGAAACCTTCGGCCCGGTGATTCCCGTGATGAAGTTTTCCACCGAGGATGAAGCCATCCAGCTGGCCAACGATTCCCATCTGGCGCTGACCTCTTCCATCTGGACCAAGGATCTGGCGCGCGGCAAGCGCGTGGCGGGCCTGCTGGAATCCGGCGTCACCACCATCAACGATCACCTGTACACCCATGGGCTGTCAGAAATGCCCTGGGGCGGCTGGAAGCACTCCGGCCTGGGCCGCACCCATGGCCACGAGGGTCTGCTGGAAATGACCCACGCGAAAGCCATCAACTGGGATCTGCTGCCGTCCAAGCGCAACCTGTGGTGGTATCCGTTCAATGAGGAAACCTACACCGGCCTGCTGAACGCGCAGCGTTTTGCCTATCCGCGCGACGCCAAGGAATTTGTGACCAGCGCCGCGAAACTGACACCCTTCATGATCAAGAAGATGTTCACGGGGTGGAAGCCGAAAGGCTAATACCCCGGCGGGACCGTAAATCCACCCATCACTTTCGCCAGCAACGCGGCGAATTTGATGGTGGATTTATCCTGGAACGGTGCCCCCATAATCTGCACGTTCACCGGCATGCCCGCCGTCGTTTTACCAATCGGCGCGCTGGTGGCCGGCAAGCCCATCAGGGTGGCCGGTGAAATCCACATCAGCATGTCTGCGTAGTTGCGCTTCTCGCCGTTGATGAAAATCTTGCGTAACGGCATTTCCGGTTCGTGCTGGTGTTTCAGCGCGGTGGTGGCGGCCGGCGGCATCAGGATCACATCGTACTGGTTAAAAATGGCGAGGAATTTTTCCCGGATGCGCCGACGCTTTTCATCCATGCGCAGCCAATCCACATGACTTTGTGCTGCGCCTTCGAGAAAGTACTCAAACCGCTTGGGTAGATCGAAATAGTCCCCGATACGGTGCCAGAGCGGCGCCGCCAGCCCCATCACCCGACGCTCCATTTTCTTCTGGGAAGCACCCATGATGCTGCCCATCAGATTCATATAAAGCGGATAGAAATCATCGAGCCCCATACCCAGTGGCGCTCCAGCCGTGACGCTGACGCCGGCACTATCCAGCGCGGATTTCAGTTGCAGGTACAGGCTCGACATCTGGTGATCGATGGGGCACAGCGGATCGTCGATCCACAGCAGCACCCGAAAATCCTCGATCTTCTTCTGCGTGGCTGCTGGCAGTTTCAGATGCCAGCCCGGCTGCTGCAGCGGTGACGGCCCCGCCACCACATCCAATAGCAGCTGCAGGTCTTCCGCCGTGCGCGCCATTGGGCCGGACACGGCCAGATCCGGTTCGCCCAGTGCGCCCGGCGGACCGGGCACATGGCCGCGCAGGGAAATGATGCCGTGCGTCACCTTATGGCCATACACGCCGCAAAAGTGCGCCGGAATGCGGATGGAACCACCGATATCACTGCCCAGCTCCAGTGCTGAAAACCCCGCTGCCAGCGACGCCGCCGCGCCACCGGATGAACCACCGGGCGTGCAGGAAAGATTCCAGGGATTGTGAGTAGTGCCGTAAACCTTGTTGTAACTTTGCAGATCGGAGGCAAACAGCGGCACGTTGGTTTTGCCCACCAGGATTGCACCGGCGTTGAGCAGATGGCTGATGGTGACTGCCGGCTTTTTCGGCCGATGATCCCGCAACGACGGCGCACCTGCCGTGCAAGGCATGCCGGGCACTTCGTAGGTATCCTTGATCGTCATGGGCAAACCGTGGAGCGGACCCCAGCTTTCGCCATTCGCGGTTGCCCTGTCGGCAGCATCAGCACGCTGGCGCGCGGTTTCCAGATCCATCGCCACAACCGCGTTGATGGCGGGATTTTTTTCCTGAATGCGCGCGATGTAGGTTTCCAGCAGATCACGACTGCTGATGTCGCCTTTTTTCAGACCCTGCAGCAGTTGTTTCGCACTCAGATAAAGCCATTCGTTGTTCACGCAGATCCCCTTTCGAACAGATTTGCCAGATTGAAGCATAGCCGACGAGACTAGCGTGCCCACGCTGGAATTTGAATGACAAGGGACGCCAGATTCGCGGTCAAAATGTCCAATTGCCACAGCGACACGTCTTGTGACGTCAGAAATCCTTGTCAGTGCCTGGGCGCCGCAGTTTCGCAAACACGGCCAGTTCCCAAGGGCGCAGCGCCAACACCAGGCTGGTGCCAAAACGCTCCGCCAGCGGCAGGGTTTTGTCTTCTTCGTTCAGATGCCGAAAATCCTGTGCCAGGCGCAGCATTTTCTGCTGGATCTGCGCATTGGAATCCCGCGATAGCATGCCCGTGACGAACAGGCGCAGCTCGCCGGGCTGGTTGAACGCACACTTGAAAAAATCCGCCTGCACCTGCGCCTCGAAAAAGCGCTGGATGGGACCACCGGCATGCCAGTGAAATGAGGTGGACACCAGCGGGCGGATGCGATTCCCTGGCATCAGCTCGATGAGTTTCATGCGATCCAGACGGGCCAGGCGCTGAATCAACTCCGGCTCGGTCAGTTTGTAGGTGGCAAAAATTTCGCTGAAACTCCAGCGGTTCAATGCCGACACCGCCACGATCAGCAGCTTGGGATCGGACACCAGTTCTTCTTCGTGCTCCCAGGCAATCTGGCTGATTTCCTTGTCCTGTTGAACCCGCCGCGCCAGATCGGAAATCTCGATGCCAGCCATCTCGCACACCTGATCCAGCCTGCGCAGGGAAAACTGCTTGTCCGCAAACAGGCGTTTGACGCTCGGCAGGGACAGTTTCAGCTTCTTCGCCACGTCGGCATAGGTAATGCCCTGCTCCCGCAGCACCTGTTTCAGCGCATCTACCAGCGCAGTTGTCTGAGCCATAAACCACCCATAGGTATCGATATACGATACCTATAGCACCATACCGCGCTACATTCAACACATTGGTTGCCCATACCAATACCCTGAGCGACACTGACTCCGCTGCTTTCAACAACGGAGTCAACCCCATGATCGACAACATTCAAAGCAATTCCAGCGGCTGGCTGTTCTTCGTGAAGACATCCTTCGGCATCGCGGTGGCCGCCACCACCCTGGGCATCATCTTCGCGCCCATCGATTTTCTGGTGAAAGGTTACCTGGGCATCTGCGCCCTGTTCCTCATCAGCACCACCATCACCTTGTCGAAAACCATGCGCGACGAACACGAAAGTCAGCGCCTGATTCACAAGATTTCCGAAGCCAAAACCAAACAACTGATCAAGGAATTTGCGGAGTAATTGCCATGAGTCTGTGGAGCAAACTGAATACCCTGCTGCGCGCAACCGCGCAGGAGCCGGTAGAACATCTGGTGGATGCCAACGCGATTCGCATCTTCGAACAGGAAATTCGCGACGCGGAAGCCGCCATCGTGCAAGCCAAGTATCAACTGGCCACGGTGATGGCCGAGAAAAAACAGCTGCTGCGGCACAATCAGGCGCTGGCGGAAAATATCGCGATCAAGGAACAGCAGGCCGTCGCTGCGCTGGATAAAAACGATGAAGCGCTGGCGCAGGATGTGGCGGCACTGATCGCCGAAGACGAAAGTCTGCTGCAGGATCAGCGTAAACAGGCGGACTATCTGGACCAGCAGGAAATCCGCCTGAAACGCCAGCTGCGCGTAGCCGCGCAAACGATCCAGCGTTACCAGCGGGAACTGTCGCTGGCGAAAGCCAATCGCAGTGCGCAGAAAGCGCTGGGGCAACTGCAGGGTTATTCCAACGGCCTGACATCATCGCTGCAGGAAATGGCAACGTCGCTGGAACGCATCCAGAAACGCCAGAACCGTGCCGCCGACATGGACGAGGCTCTGCAGGAAATCAACGCGGAAATGAACGGCGAACAACTGGATCAGCGCCTGAAACAGGCGGGCATCAAAACTGGCAAGCATGATGCCGATGCAGTGTTGGAGCGGCTCCGAAAGCAGCGGGCAGCCTGACAGCCGGGGGCGGCGCAGGCTGCCCCGGCTTTTTCAAATGCGAACCGTGAAAGGACAAGGATCATCCCCATGTTACAGATTCGTCATGTTTTCCTGCTGATCATCGTGGCCGCCGGACTCACTGCCACTGCGTTGACCCCGCCCTTCTCCCAGGACCCTCACTATCACCACTTCGCCGACAGCCGAATGCTGCTCGGCATTCCCAACTGTCTGGATGTGATGTCCAATCTGGGTTTCATTCTGGCGGGTGTGATCGGGTTTGCCTTGCAGCGGCGACGGGGTGATCTGACACCACCGCTCGCACGCTGGATGCGGAGTTATTGCGTCAGTCTTGTGCTGGTAGGACTCGGCTCCATTTACTATCACCTGGCGCCATCCAATCACACGCTGGTGTGGGATCGTCTTCCGATGACCGTCACCTTCAGTCTGTTTTTCTGCCTGATTCTGGCCAGCCATCTGTCCATCCGGCTGGCCACCACTGTACTGCCACTGATGCTGATTGGCGGCGTAATGGCGACATTGTATTGGTATCACAGCGAAATAGCGGGCGAAGGCGATCTGCGTTTCTATACTGCATTCCAGTTTCTGCCGATGCTGCTGGCGATTTTGATTCTGCTGCTGTTTCTCTGTCGGGAACTGCGCAAGCCGGCGCTAGCCATGACGCTGATACTCTATGCACTGGCCAAACTGGCGGAAATGTCTGATACCGGAATCTATGCCTTCACGGGATTCATGAGCGGCCACACGCTCAAGCACCTGCTGGCCGCAATCGGCGCCTGGTGCGTCATCCTGGCAGCGCCGGCTCGACATGCATCTTACCGTCGATCAGCATTTCCAGAATACGGAACTGCGCAATAAAAAGTTCGGCAAATTCATCGGGGTCGGCAATCAGTTCCCGATCGGCAACAAAGCCAAACTGCACGCTATCGGCATACGTCACAATGGCAAGCCCGACGCCAATGTTGCCAGCTTGCGGCACCCACACCAGCGGCTGTTTCAGCTTGGCGCCCGCCAGATACACGGGATGTTTCGGGCCGGGCACATTGGTCATCACCGCACTGGCCTTGCGGCTGAGAATATCCAGCGCCGTCTGTTCCAGCGCACTGGGCCCCTTGCCGAACAGATCCAGCAGCCCGTAGAAGACATGCGCCTGGTAGGAATGCTTGAGCTGATCCATCGCTTTCTTGGCTTCGCGCAGACGTTCCAGCGGATCGGCCACCTGCACCGGCAGTGGCAACAACACCAATCCAAATTCGTTCCCCAGCTTTTCGATGGGCGCATCCAGTGGCCGCAGGTTGAAAGGAATTGCCACGTGAATATTGGCCGGCGCCACGTCGCTGGCTTCACGCAGCATGTGTTGACGCAATGCGCCTGTCACCGCTGCCACCAGCACATCGTTCACGGTAGCGTTGCACTTCTTGCCGATACGCTTCACATCGGCCAGCGCAAACGGTTCGGCCCACGCCACTTGCTTGAAACCAGAATGCGGGCCTTTCAGCGGCGATGCACCATCGGACACCGCAAACGTCACCTTCGCCAGCTCCGCCAACCCTTCCGCACTGCGACGGGCGAAATCCACCAGATGTGCCGGATGGGTGAGCACGTCCCAAATTCCTTCATGGTGATGACTGCCCGCTCCGGCCGTGGCCTTTTCCATGCATAGACTGGCCTGTGACGGATCTTCGCAATCATCGGTGAGCGACAACAGCACCCGGATCAGCGACATGCCGTCCGCGATGCAGTGATGAATGCGGACGATCAGCGCACTGCCTTCCTGATATTCCGGCACCAGATGCACTGTCCACAGCGGATGCTTGAAATCGAGCGTGCTATTCATCAGTGCAGTCGCCTTCGCCTGCAGACAGGCCTGACTGGAAGGCTCCTCCAGCGGCAACGTCAGCACATGACGATGCAGCGAAAACTGAGGATCCTCTTCCCACCACGCCCGAATGTCGTGACGAACCACCCGCTGGCGAAAGCGTTCAAACTTCAGCAGGCGCTCCTGCAAAACAGTGCGCAATGCCGGCAACTGTATTGCCCTGTCGAACACCAGCACAGCACCGATGTGCATCAGCGATGTGGGACTCTCCATTCGCAGCCACGTGGTGTCGACACTGGACATGGGTTCCTTGCGAGCGCTCATGGCAATCACCAACCTTCGCTGTAATTATCTTGGAAGTCTATGAGCAACCCCCGCCTCGCAGGTTTGACGAATGTCAACGGGCCAGCACATTTGCGTATCCGAACAATGCAGACATCGGCAAAATGCAGGTACAGATTTCGCACCGGCACTCCGACAGCCGTAACTGGCACACGTTGGCAATAACAGCGCCTTGCCAACGCAACTGTTTGGCATATTCGAGGTCAATACCAACTCGGCTTCCGTTGCAAATACTATTGACCAAAGGAACAGATATGGGTCGTTTTTCCGAACAGAACCACTGGCACAGTGTTGACGAGCAGGCAACGGTACAAACGCTGGAGACCGAAGCCTCCCAAGGACTGAGCGCCCAGGAAGCCCAGGCTCGCCTCACCCGCTTCGGCAGCAACGAATTGCCCGCCAAACCACCCACTCCTCTGTGGCGTCGTTTTCTGCGCCAGTTCAATAATCTGCTGATCTATGTGCTGCTGAGTGCCGCAGTCCTCGCCGGCTTTCTGCAGGAATGGATCGACATGGGCGTGATTCTGGCGGTCGTGTTTGCCAACGGGTTCATCGGGTTCATTCAGGAAGGCCGTGCCGAGCGCGCGCTCAATGCCATTCGCGGAATGCTGTCGGCGCGCGCGGTGGTGATGCGTGCAGGTCAGCGGCTGGAAGTACCCGCAGGTGAATTGGTGCCGGGGGATCTGGTGTTGCTGGAAGCAGGCGACAAAGTGCCAGCTGATCTGCGTCTGCTGCGGGCCCGCAATCTGCAGATTCAGGAAGCGGCACTCACCGGCGAATCCGTGCCCGTGGAGAAGCGCTCACAGGCTGTGAACAGCGATGCCGCTCTCGGCGATCGTTTCTGCATGGCCTATTCCGGCACCCTGATTACTCAGGGTCAAGGGAATGGCGTGGTGGTGGCCACTGGTGCGGACACTGAACTGGGGCGCATCAATCGTCTGCTGGAAGATGTGACGGAACTCACCACACCGCTGCTGCGGCAGATGTCCGATTTTGCCCGTGTGCTGACCATCGTCATCGTCAGTCTGGCACTGCTGGTATTCGGCTTTGGCCTGCTGCAGGGTCACGACGCGCGCTACCTGTTCATGGCGGTGGTGAGTCTGGTGGTGGCGGCGATTCCTGAAGGGCTGCCTACGATTCTCACCGTAGCGCTTGCCATCGGTGTCACCCGCATGGCACGACGTCACGCCATCATCCGACGCCTGCCAGCGGTGGAAACGCTCGGCGCCGTCACCGTGATCTGCTCCGACAAAACCGGCACGCTTACCCGCAACGAAATGACAGTGGCCGTTGTGGCACTGCCGGAGGGCAATATTGCGGTGGAAGGTGCAGGATATGCACCCACTGGCGACTTCCGTCTCGGCGATTCCATCGTGCAACCCGACCACATTCACTCGCTTGAATTGCTCTGTCGCATCGGCGCGCTCTGCAACGACGCAGCACTGATTCACGACAAGGATCAGTGGCGGGTGGAAGGCGATCCCATGGAAGGGGCGCTGCTCACGCTCTCCCGCAAGGCCGACCAGGATCGCGCCGAACTGCTGAAGGAATGGCCCCGGGTGGATGAAATTCCTTTCGATTCCCGCCACAAATACATGGCGACACTGCATCACGATCACACCGGCAAAAGTTTCATCCTGGTGAAAGGCGCGCCAGAGCGGATTGTCGAAATGTGCTCGTCTGTTTATCACGCTGGCACGCCGGTATCCCTGGACAAGCCGCAGTGGAAATCCCGCATCGATGCCATCGCCGCGCAAGGTCAGCGCGTGCTGGGCATCGCCATTCGCCAGCTGCCGGATCAACCTGCTGCTGTGAACCTGGACGATCTGAAACACGACGTGCAACTGGTTGGGCTGGTGGGACTGATCGATCCGCCGCGGGAAGAAGCCGTGCGCGCCATCGAAGCCTGTCACGGCGCGGGTGTGCGCGTAAAGATGATCACCGGCGATCACGGCGCCACTGCCCGCGCCATCGGCGCCCAGCTGAAACTGGACAACACAAATGACGCCATCACTGGCGCAGAACTCGACACCCTGGATGACGAAACCCTCGCACGGCGGGTGCACGACGTGGACGTATTCGCCCGTACCACACCGGAACACAAATTGCGTCTGGTGCAGGCGCTGCAACGTCAGGGCGAAGTGGTGGCCATGACCGGCGATGGCGTCAACGATGCTCCCGCGCTCAAACGCGCCGACGTAGGCGTAGCGATGGGCAAAGGCGGCACCGAAGCCGCAAAAGAAGCCAGCGCGATGGTGCTGACCGACGACAACTTTGCCACCATCGTCAACGCCGTGCACGAAGGTCGCACCGTTTACGACAACCTGAAAAAAGCCATCGTGTTTCTGCTGCCCATCAACGGCGGTGAGTCCCTCGCCATCGTGCTGGCCCTGTTACTGGCGCTGAATCTGCCCATTCTGCCGCTGCAGATTCTGTGGGTGAACATGGTCAGCTCCATCGGGCTGGCGCTGGCGCTCGCGTTCGAACCCAGCGAAAAAAATGTCATGCAGCGGCCGCCCCGTCCAGTGAAGGAGCCCATGCTGTCGGGTTTTCTGGTGTGGCGGGTAGTGCTGGTGTCCATGCTCTTTACCGCCGGGATTTTCGGCGTATTCGAATGGGCGCTTTACCAGGGTCAGACGCAGGAATACGCCCGCACCATGGCGGTGAACACACTGGTAGCGATGGAAGTGTGGTACCTGTTCAGCGTGCGCTATCTGGGCGGGCCGTCGCTGTCATTGCAAGGCATCAAGGGCACTGGCCCGGTGCTGATCGCGGTTGGGCTGGTGTTCACGCTGCAAATGGGATTCACCTATCTGCCCTTCATGCACGCCCTGTTCGCGTCCGAGCCGCTGACACTACTGCACGGGTTTATCTGCGCAATGGTGGGTGTTGTCGTTTTCAGTCTGCTGGAAGTGGAAAAATGGCTGGTGCGGCTTCTGCGGCTGGGGCCGCACAAACACGCCGGCACTCAGCCACACAGGACATCATCACTACAAACCTGACGCCGAAAGATTCACTGATCAGGGCGCGTTTTCAGTCTCGTGCTGCAGCTGCCACATGCGGGCATAACGGCCCGCTGTCGCCAGCAGTTCCCGGTGAGAACCCCGCTCCACGATCTCGCCGTTCTCCAGCACGATGATTTCATCTGCATCCACCACAGTGGAAAGCCGGTGGGCGATGATCAGCGTAGTGTGGTTGTGGGCCACCTGCTCCAGCGCTGCACCAATGGCCTTTTCGGTTTGCGAATCCAGCGCAGACGTTGCCTCGTCAAACAGCAGGATGCGCGGCTTCTTCAGCAGCGTGCGCGCAATGGCGATACGCTGTTTTTCACCGCCGGAGACCTTCAGCCCGCGCTCACCCACCTTGGTATCGTAACCCTTGGGCAGCTTGGCAATGAAATCATCCAGATGGGCCAGCTTCGCGGCAGCCTTCACCTCATCCTCGCTGGCGAGCGGATTGCCGTACAGAATGTTGGCGTACAGCGTGTCGTTGAACAGCACCGTATCCTGCGGTACCACACCAATGGCACGGCGCAGACTGGCCTGAGTCAGTCGGCGGATATCGTGGCCACCTACACGAATACTGCCTTGTGACACCTCATAAAAGCGGAACAGCAACCGCCCCAGCGTGGACTTGCCCGCACCGCTGGAACCCACGATCGCCACCTTGTGTCCCGGTGCAATCCTGAAGCTGACGTTTTTCAGAATGGGCCGCTCTGCCTGGTAATGAAAGCTCACGCCGTCAAACTCGACGCCATCGCTGTCGGCAGGCAGTTCAATGGCGTCGTCCGCATCGCGAATGGCCGGCTCGATTTTCAGAATGTCGAACATGGACTCCACATCCGCCAGCGCGCGCTTGATTTCGCGATAAACAAAACCCAGCACATTGAGCGGAATGAACACCTGGATCATCAGCGCGTTCACCATCGCCAGATCACCCAGTGTCAGCGTGCCGTCCGCCACCTGCTGGGCCGCACGAATCATCATCAGCGTGATCGTCACTGCGATAATCAACGCCTGACCGGAATTGAGCGCCGCCAGCGAGAACGTGTTCTTGATCTTGGCTTCTTCCCGCTCCCGCAGGTTTTCGCCGTAACGGCCGGCCTCGTATTCTTCGTTGGTGAAATACTTCACCGTCTCGAAATTCAGCAGGCTGTCGATGGCGCGGGTGTTAGCCTGACTGTCCTTCTGGTTAGCCAAACGGACAAACTCGGTGCGCCAGTTGGTCACCACCACGGAAAACGCCACATAGGCCACAATGGCGCCCACGGTGATCCAGGCGAACCCGGCGTCGAACTGCCAGATGAAAATCCCCAGCACCAGTCCCACTTCCACCAGAATCGGAATCACGCTGAACACCAGTGAGCGCAGCAGGAACGACACACCCGTGGTGCCCCGCTCAATGTCCCGCGACAGCCCGCCCGTGCGCCGGCTCAGGTGGTATTCCAGATCCAGCCGGTGTAAATGACGGAACACCACCAGGCCGATGTTGGTAAGCGTGCGCTCTGCAGCCAGCCCGAAAATCGCATCCCGCAATTCGCCCAGGAAGGTGCTGCTGAAACGCAGCAGACCATAGGCCAGCAGCAACGCCAGAGGAATCGCCACCATTGCAACAACCTGACTACCCTGCCCCTGATCCAGCGCATCCACGATATGCTTGAGCGATACCGGCACTGCCACGTTCGCCAGCTTCGCCAGAATCAGACAGCTCATTGCCAGCAGCACCCGCGCGCGGAATTCCCACAGATACGGCAGCAGTTTCAGCAACACTTTCCAGTCGGTGGGATTGCGAATGTCGGGGCCAGCCATGCGGTCATGCATCATCGGATTTCATTCTTGTTCTGGTGGGGGAAATCTTTCCATAATAATCCATCCCCTTGCCCACCGGATGTTGCAGTGCCATGGCCCGCAAAATAATTCTCCTGAAAACCGGTTCCACCCATCCCGGCATCCGCCAGCGTTTTGGCGATTTCGAGGACTGGTTTCTGCAGGCCTGGACCGGCTGTGATGTGACGCTGGTGAATGCAGTGACGGCGGCAGAACTGCCGACGCTGGTCGGTGACGAAGGCGTGGTGATCACCGGTAGCCCGGCCATGGTGACCGACCGGGAGCCCTGGAGTGAAAAACTGGCCGCCTGGCTGGCGGATTCTGCCCACGGCCAAGTGCCCATTCTGGGGGTGTGTTATGGGCATCAACTGCTGGCCCACGCCCTGGGCGGCAGCGTGTACTGGCATCCCCAAGGACGCGAGATTGGCACTGTGGAGATCGCGCTGGAACCCTCCGCCCGCCAGGATCCTCTGCTGGGCATCCTGCCGGAGAACTTCAGTGCCCAGGTGACTCATGCGCAAAGCGTTAAAACCCTGCCCCCTGGCGCCACCCTGCTCGCCCGCAACGCTTTCGAGCCCCATCAGGCGTTCCGGCTGGGGGAAACCACCTGGGGTGTGCAGTTCCACCCGGAATTCAGCGCCGAGGTGATGCGCGCGTACATCGAGGAAACAGGTGCCGACCAAACTCTGTTGGGACAGATAACGTCGGCAGACGCCAACCACAACCTGCTGCAGCGTTTCGTGGAACTGATCTGACGCCCTACTTTTCCAGCGACGCCAGCTTGTGGGCTTGACGGGTCGGCTCCGGCAGGCGATAGCGGGTCAGGCAGCGCATCACCCAGCTCACCGCCTCCTCGTGATTCACCCGGTGGCCGGGGGACACATACAGCGGCTTCACGCCCACCCGCGAGCGCAGCACCGTGCCGATACGCTGCCCCTTGTCGAGCAGCGCGGTAGTGGCGCCTTTCACGTCCGCTACCTCGTCGTGCCAGCCCACCAGGCGCTTCTTCGCCACCCCGATTGTCGGCACATCCAGCCAGACCCCCAGATGACAGGCAATGCCAAAACGGCGCGGATGGGCGATACCCTGGCCATCGCACAGCAGCAGGTCGGGCTTCTCGCCGAGTTGCTCATAGGCCCGCAGAATGGCGGGCATTTCGCGGAAAGACAGCAGGCCGGGCACGTACGGGAAGGTGGTGGGCACCCGCACCAGTTGCCGCTCCAGCACGGCCAGTGAAGGGAACGACAGCACCACCAGCGCCGCGCGGGTGACCTTGCCACCGTCCTCGAATCCCACATCCACCCCACCGATCCGGCGCACCTCACCCACCTCATTCCGCAACACCACCTTGCGCGCGAGTTCCGTCTGCAGCGCGCGGGCGGCGGCAGGTTCCAGATTCCAGCTGTGCAGAGGTGTGGTCATGAAGGGGCTTCCGTGCGAGTGACGCCTGATTGTGCCAGCGCAGAAACGAAAAAAGCAGACCGAAGTCTGCTTTTCGAAGAGTGGCGTCCCCTAGGGGGTTCGAACCCCTGTTACCGCCGTGAAAGGGCAGTGTCCTAGGCCGCTAGACGAAGGGGACGCAATGTAAAACCAGATTGGTGGAGCTAATCGGGATCGAACCGATGACCTCTACAATGCCATTGTAGCGCTCTCCCAGCTGAGCTATAGCCCCAATCTGAGAGCCAACCTCCTGAATTCATTCACTATTTTGTGATGTTTTCGAAGATCGGCTGCAAGAGGTTGCGAATATTAAGGATAACCCCCCTGGGTGTCAACTGTTTTCCTCATCGTTTTTCTGATCAAACGAGCGAAATTCCTTCTCCCATTCCTTCACCTCTTTTTTGCTGGGACCGCCAAGCAAATCAAGGGCATGGCGCAGGCGCGCACGGGTCAGATCGGAGCCGATGATGGCCATGGCGTCCATGATGGAAGGCGCGGTCTGACGGCCTGACACGGCGATGAACAGGGGCAGCATGAAGTCCTTCATCTTGATGCCCATGGCCGCAGCCAGGCTGGTGAGGTTTTCGCCGATGGCGTCCTTGTTCCAGTGGCGCTGGGCCTCGAAACGCCAGATGCTGTACTGCAACACCTTGCGCACCTGCACCGGTTCGATCTTGCAGGCGCTGAAGGCATCCATGTGAACCTCCACCTGCCCCGCCACGAAGAAATCCGCCAGTTTCACCACGTCCGACAGCACCTCCAGGCGCTTCTGGATCTGGGGCAGGATCTGCATCAGGTAGTCTTCGTTGAACGCCCACTCGCGGAAACGCTGGGCCAGTTGCTCCACCGTCAGGGAATCGCGAATCCACACACCATTGAGCCAGCTCAGTTTGGTGATATCGAACACCGGCCCGCCCAGGGAGACTCGCTGCAGGTCGAAGTGTTCCTGCATTTCCGCCACGGTGAATTTTTCCCGCTCGTCGGGCATGGACCAGCCCATGCGGCCCAGGTAGTTCACCAGGGCTTCGGGCAGGAATCCCATGCGGCGGTAATAGTTGATGCTGGTAGGGTTCTTGCGCTTGCTGAGCTTGCTCTTGTCGGGGTTGCGCAGCAGCGGCATGTGGCACAGCTTGGGCATTTCCCAGCCGAAATACTGGTACAGCAGCTTGTGCTTGGGCGCGGAGTTGAGCCATTCCTCGCCGCGCAGAACGTGGGTGATTTTCATCAGGTGATCGTCCACCACGTTGGCCAGATGATAGGTGGGCAGGCCGTCGGATTTCAGCAGCACCTGGGCGTCCACCTGGGCCCAGTCCAGTTCCACGGTGCCCCTCAGCATGTCTTCGATGGGGCACTTGCCCTCTTCCGGCACCATCATGCGGATGACGAAGGGCGCGCCGGCGGCTTCACGGCGTTTGACCTCGTCTTCCGGCAGCTTGAGCTCGGAGGGTTTCAGGGCGGTCTGGTTGCCGGATTCGGTTTTCTGCTGGCGCAGTTGATCCAGCTCCTGCGGCGTGCGGTAGCAGCGGAAGGCATGGCCCACCGCCACCAGCTGATCGGCATATTCCCGGTAAATGGCGGAGCGCTCGCTCTGACGATAGGGGCCGTAGGGGCCGCCCACATCAGGGCCCTCGTCCCAGGTCAGGCCCAGCCAGCGCAGGGAATCCAGGATCATGGCCTCGGATTCCGCCGTACTGCGCACCTGGTCGGTGTCCTCGATGCGCAGAATGAACTGGCCGCCCTGCTGATGCGCGAACACCCGGTTGAACAAAGCGATATAGGCGGTGCCGACGTGAGGATCACCGGTGGGAGACGGCGCAACGCGGGTTCTGACGGTCATGGGCAAGAATCCTGTCCAGAATGGGAAAGGCCGCGATTATATATCGGCTGGGCGGCCGGTTCACGTGGGTTCAGGGATGCTCGCGCAGGTTCTTCAGCAGGGGCCGCAGGGGAATTTCCAGTTGCTGTTCGAGCTGTTCGATCGCCGGCAGGTGGTCTTCGATGTCGAATCCGCTCTGCGGCGACGCCAGCACGATCTGGTTGTCGTCGCGGGTGGTGACCGACAGCAGCGTGGGGAACAGATCCGCCAGCGGATAGCAGGATTCGGAATCCACCAGCCGGGGCGCGTCGAAATTGATGGCCAGCCAGCCGTCGGGGCGCAACAGCTTCCTGCACTGAAGGAAAAATTTTTGCTGTTCCTGCCAGGGGTGCATGCGGTTGTCGTAGAACAGGTCTGCCAGCAGCAGATCGCAGGATTCGGTGGGGAACAGGCGCAGCTGTTGCTTGGCGTCGGCGATGATCAGTTGCCCGTCCTGCAGTGAATCCAGCTGGAAATACTCGCGGGCGATGGCGGCCACCTGGGGCCGCATTTCCACCACGCTGGTATTGGCGTCGGGGCGGGCTTTTTGCAACGCGTGCAGCAGGCTGCCGCCGCCCAAGCCCAGCAGGATTGCGTCGCGTGGTTGTGCCAGGGCGAAAGCGAGCGACATGGCACGCGCGTATTCATGCACCAGCTGATGGGGTTTGTCCTTGCGGATGCAGGTCTGCTCGTAGGGCGCGCCGAAATACAGATAGCGGCAGTCACCATGATCCACCACGTGCAGCCAGCCCCACTCATCGCGGTGCTGGGCAACCAGTTGGCCCTCAATTTCGCTGCGCAGGGTTTGCCAGATATCGGAATCGTTCAATGAAAATGTCTTCGCTGAAATTAGGGAGAGCAGCGAACAACGCAGGCAGCGCGGCTAATGTCAGGACATGCAGGTCGTTTCAGGACGCCGGTTCACCCCGAATGATGACCCGCTTGACGCCCGCCACCGGACTTTCACATTCCACGTAACGCTGGTCGTCGTCATAGGCGCACTGCAGTTGTTCACCCTGGGCGTCGATAGTGACGTTCTCGCCGGGAAACAGCAATGCCTGGGCGGCAAAAATCCGGGTTTTGCCCTGGGCCGGATCGTGCTCCCAGGCCAGATCCACCTGTGTTTCGGCATAGCGATACAGGCGGCTCAGCTGGGGCAGCAGGGGAATGAACAGCCGGGCCTCGTCACGGTGCTGGATGGTGTTATGGATCAGGCGGCCGGTCAGCCGCTGCACGCTGGCACGGGGCGCGCAACTTTCGCGAACCTGCCGCGCTTCGTCGAAACAGCTGAAATCCTCGTCGTGGAAATTGTCCTTGCGCTCCGGCGTCCAGTGCGGCGTGTAATTCCAACGCGCCGACGACATCAGATGCTGGTCGAAGAAGCGCAGCACCTGATCCATCTGGTACTGGAAAAGATGGTTCTGGCTGCCTTTGAGGTTGGCGCCGAACTCCCCCACCAGTACGGGAATGTTGTACTGCGCGCGCGTGGCCAGCATGGCATTCACATTGGCGCTGGTGCCAAACAGCGGACGGCCAAAACCACTGGCCCCCGGCTCATAAAAATGCGCATCCAGCGCTACGTTCCCCTGCTCCGGCAAATCCAGATGCGGCGGCCGATTGATGAAAATGAACTGGAAGGGACTGTCACCCCAGAACGTGATGTAGCGCGGCGCAGTGGCTGCAATCCGCTGCTGCCAGAGATTGAAGAACGCGTTGGTGAGTGCGGAGTCATACTGCAGGATCGGCTTGAATGCCATCGGCTCATTCAGGTCGAAGCCGATCACTGCCGGATGATCGCGGTATTTTTCCGCCAGCTTGTCGGTGAGCAGGAAAAACCGTTCCCGCACACCGAATTGATCCGTCATGAAATCCTGCCAGTTGGTGTAATTGTCCTGGCTCAGCATGGCCTGCATCATAGACGTGGAAAAAACGCAGCTACCGTTGGGAGCGGGTTCGTACAATTTCGCACGCGGCGACACAGCCCAGGCGGGAAATCCACTGCCACATCCCTTGGCAGCGAAACGGGAAAACGCATTGTTGTGAAAGTCGATCAGCACATACATGCCCCGCTCCCACGCCCAGTTGATCACACGATCGTAATAGTCGAAATAGGCGTCGTCGTAAACGCCTGGCAACGGCTCTGCAGCCTCCCAGACGAAATTGAACCGCAACAGATTGGAACCCATCTGCCAGAGCGGATCGAGATCCCCGGCAACCCGCACCACCTGGAACGGCGGCGCCTTGGCCTGCAGGTTGTAACCGCGCAGGATGACATTGGCGCCGGTGTCATCGGTGAAGAAGCCACCCTCAACACCCAGCCCGACGGCCACGGTTCGCTGACAGGGTATCAACGCCAGCAGCGTAAGAACGACGGCCACAAGGCCAGTCTTGAGAGATGTCATGGGGTTATTCCTGTAGTTCTTGTTTTTGTGATCAGAGAATCTGGCACGAAAGTACAACCATGTCTGATACTAAACAAAACGGCGGCGCCACCACAACCCCCCCTTTCACCCCACCCCGGAATATGTTCGACTAGATCCGCTGCCATGCCCATAGCAAGCCACACAGCGTGATGCTGTAAGCACCGCCCGAAAGTGTCCACGATACCCGGTTCAACCATCGGCGGCCGAAATAAATCGTCGGCAACAGGATGCTGATGACGATAACCTGCCCTATCTCCACACCCAGATTGAATGCCGTCAGCGGAACAATGCGATCAGTGGTGCTCGACACCAACTCCGACAACACATTGGCAAATCCGAAACCATGCACCAGGCCAAATCCAAATGCCAGGCCATATCGATAGCGGTGCCAGGCCGGCACCAGTGCGACAATCCCGGCTCCACTAACCGAGAGCGCAATGGCAATTTCGACCATCGACGCAGGCAAGCGCATTACATCCAGTGCCGACAGCGCCAGCGTGCAGGAGTGCGCCAGCGTAAAAAGCGACACAATGCTCAAAGTATCGAGCAGTGCTGGCTTCAGTGATATCGCAGACCGAATCAACAAATTGGCTATGGGCAACAACAACGCCAGCAAAAATAGAATGTGATCGTACCCGATAAGCAAATGTGTGACGCCTTGATAACAATAGTCAGCGAAGACCTGCAACTGATCACTGATCATAGGTACAACGAAACGGGCCTGCTCAGCGCGCAAAACCGACAAGCCCGCACCGCTGGCCGACTCCCACTGCAATAACGCCCGGTGCAATGTGTCCCGATCAAACAACACCGAATAGTGAATCTCCCACTTCGTGTCAGCCGGACACCCAGCGTTGAAAACAAAGGCCAGGTACGGGCCATCGGTAAGTTGCGTGAGCGCGGGTGGTCGCCAACGTATTGTGCAAGGCACCTGCCTGCTGCCCAACTGAAGCCGCTGATGTACATAGTTTTCCAGTACTGGCTGCTGATCGAGAATTTCCCGCCAGCTGACGCTGGCATCCCTGTTGCTATCGAAATCCACGACCCGTTGCAGATCCGACACCGCCACATCAAGGCGACCTTCTGCCGTTTGTGTATTGAGATAGAGGTAACTGCTGCTCGTTTGGTGGGCCCATGCCGATCCAGTCAGGCACAAACACAACAGAAGCCAAATGATTTTCATCGTGGGGTCTCCTGCATCGCAACGGGATAAAGTGCATGGGTCTGGTTCCAGCGTCGCAACCACTGCCAGGTGTCATCAAACACATCAGCCCGTCCAGCCACCTGCGCCGCGCGCAGTAGCAAAAGGGTATCTTCCGGTTCCCGCTGATTTGTCCAGTTCATCTGCGCCAGACGCAGGGCATCCTCGGGTTGATGCATCAGGTCCAGCAGGATCGTCGCTTGGTCTCGGGTATGCAGGGTATCGCCCCGCGCTTGAGCCAGCGCGACCCGATCGGCCAGCAGCGCACGCAATGGCGCCGCTTCTGCCACGCTCAGGTGTTCGAGCGCCTGCGCCCTTAGCACCAGCAATGCGTCGATGTTCTCACTGTTCTCGCTTAGCCGGATCACTTCACCATAGTCACCACGGCGTAGCGCATTACGGGCTGCACCGATGCGGGTGTACAGATCCTGCGGTGCCGAAACCTGTGCCCGTTGCCACCACTGCGCAGCACGTGGATCACCAAGTTGTTCCGCAATTTCGGCCAGACTTATTTCAGCCTGATGCAGTATTTCATGAGCCATCACTGCGGGCGCTGTCTGGGGGTAAAGTTGTTCCAGCAAATCATAGGCGCGCTGGGCCTGACCCTGCCGTGCCAGAACACTGCTGCTGCAACTGGCACTCAACAGCGGCGACACCCGTGTCAACACTTGCCGGCAAGCGAACAGCGCTGCGCGATAGTCACCCTGCACATTGAGCACAGCCGCTTGCATCATCCAGGCGTTGACATTGTCTGGTTCCCGTCGCACAACCTGACGAAGTTCCTCCAACGCGGCATCAAAACGATGCAATGCCTGCTCAATATCGGCCCGCAGCAATTGAACCTCTGTGTCCGATTGCTCAAGCTGATCGAGAGCATGCAACGCCTGTCCCAACAAACGCTGATCACCACTAGTGCGCGCCTGCTGCACCAGGGATTGAATGGCCGCCAGCTTGTCGTTGCTTGAGTGGCCGCTCTGCTTTTCAATCCGATTGAACGCCGTCAGCCATTGGTCGGTAGCACTCAATTGCAAAATGCTCTGCTGCGGATCCGGCGTCGGAAGCAAGGGAGGCATTGCCCCCCTTGCTTCCGACGCAACCACCCACAACGCACCTGCACTCAAGCAGGCAGTCAAAAGCAGTTTCGTTTCCATTGCGATGAATTGTCCTGTTGATGATGTTGGTGTTTGCCGGTTCGGCAATTTCGTCCTGAAAACCTCCTTCAGCCGATAAAAACATCACATGCCGGTGGCGCCAGGCACCGGAGATTTCAGATAAGGAAATTGCAGATCGAAATCCGCAGCACTGACAGTGGCACCGTCGGTGAAGGGCGCGGTATTGTTGGGCGCAATCGTGCTGTCGCTGATCAGCGCTCCCATCGCTACACGCAATTCAATATCCACCACGTCGTCGCCAGGACGCCGGCCGTTGGGAAAGCCCGCCACATCACCACCGAGTACGCCGAGATTGCTTTGCGCACCCGGCGCGGTAATCGGCGTCTGCGTGTTCAGGCGCAGCATTTCAGACGGCACAACATGCTTGGGCTGATTCAGTCCAGGCACACCGGTAAGAAACGCCGTCACCAGATCCGTGCGCGGATACAACGTCGGCGCCTTGGCACCGGCATCAGCAAACAGCAGCTCCAGCAATATGGGCAAGCTCGGATGGGTAACATACTGCAGGAACTGCGCATCATCCCTGGGCATACTGCTGTTGAATCGATCCTTGTCCACCAACCCAATCACCACTTCATTCACCAGGGGCATCCCCAAACGCGACACCTGGGTGAACGCACCATCCTGAATCTGTGCCGATTTGTATTTTTTGTGCAAAGACGATGGGTTGAGAATACGTCGCTGCCGCAAACTGGAAGTTGTCCAACCACCGATGACAGGATCGCTGCGATTGGCGATGCACTTGATGGGCACCTCCAAGGCCAGTGACGTAATATTTTTGTCCGCAACGATATTGGATTCGCCGGCAGGATCGCCCAGGGGATTGGTGTTCACCAGGTCAAAGATCTCGCCCAGGTTGACGGAAAAGCCCTCCCGCCGCTGGCCCACAAACACCCGTCCGCTGGCGCTGCAACCAGGAATATCCACTTCATGAATATGCGCTGCTGCGTAGCTGTCGTAATTGGGGATCGACTTGGTGCCGATATTATCCAGTGGTTTGTTGAACGTGGTCTGGCGGGTGCCCGCCATCCGCAGCGGCTGCCCCCAACTGTGACGCCGCTCACCCCGTATCAGCGCGACCTCGTAGGTCTGGCGCGCATTGGCATTGGCCACGTCGTCGGCATTGGGGCCGATCTGCCCGATATTCTTCAGCGGCACCGCGGTCATCCTGTCACCCGCCGGAACTTTCAGATTGGCCACCACATCCTTGAAGCGAAACTGAAACGTTAGATCCTCTTTGGCGTCACCGTTGTTATCCAGATGGATCTCATACAGGGCACTCCCGTCGAGATCGAAATAATTGGGCCCGCCGTAGGCGTCCTGCAACGGCAGATAGTTGGCGATGAGGGTCACATAATGCTCGCGGCCGGCCTCGTAGCTGCGAAACATATAGAAATCAGTGCCATCCACTTTGGGCATCGCAGTGATCAGCGGCGCTTCCCGATGACTGGAAGCAAGCGCCGGGGTGGAGAGCGGCATCAGTAGCGCAATGGCCGTCGCCAGAGCTGTTTGTGCAAATCGAATGGTCATGACAGTGCATCCATGTAAGTTGGTTAGATTGGGCGCCAGCCTCGAGCTTGTGGTTGACGTTGCTGGCACCGGGGATTACGTCTCAGCAGATGCAAATGGATGCAGTGAAAAAAAACATTTTTTGACTGCATCCAAACGGAGCGCTGGTGCGTATTTCTATGAAGGAAATCGCAGAGGGATTCCGGATGGCAGGGGACGCAGAATTGATCACATTGTTGAGCCGGGTGGCATTCGGCAATCGGGAGGCTTTCCGGCAGCTGTACGAAACGATGTCGCCGCGGATTTATGGCCTGTGCATGCGGCTATTGCGACAACCGGACCTGGCTGAAGATGTGTTGCAGGATACTTTTGTGCGCATCTGGCACCACGCCGGTGAATACCATGCCGAACGCGGGAGTCCCGTTGGCTGGATGCTGACACTCGCCCGCTATCGGGCGCTGGATCTGTTGCGGCACCGACGTTTTGAAACTGCGCTGGATCCCACCACGCTGGTCGAGCTGGCAGAACGGCAAACGCCCGACGTCTCCGAGGGCCTGGATAACACCACTTTTCTGGCCCTGCAGGGCTGCCTGGATGAAATCAGTACCGAGCAGCGCGAATCCATTCTGCACGCCTACTACCACGGCCTGAGCCATGAACAGCTGGCCGCCACCATGGGCGCACCGCTGGGCACCGTCAAAAGTTGGGTGCGACGCGGATTAGCCAGCCTCAAGAGGTGTCTCGAACAATGAATACACCGAATCCCGCCGCTGAAGAATCCCTGGCAGCGCAATATGTGCTAGGTGTGCTCAAGGGTCCGGCGCGACGCCGCTTCGAGCGGGACATCATGCAACACTGGCGCATACGGCAGGAAGTGTGGTTCTGGGAGCGCCAACTGCAACCACTGGCGGAACGCGTGCCCGCTGTGCCACCACGTGCCGACAACTGGCAGCGCCTTTCACAAAAGCTGTGGCCAGACACTGCAACAACATCCCGCTGGTCGCACTGGTTCTGGCCCAGTTGGGCTGCTGCTGCCACGATGGCAACTCTGCTACTGGCCATCAGCCTGAATTCGCAGCTGCGCGGACAGTCACCCGGCAGCCCGGATCAATGGGTCGCGGTCGTGCAATCTGCACAAGCTGAACCGCTCTGGCTGGTGGATGCCAACGCCACTGCTACCACCGTGCGCTTGAAAAACATTGCTGCACCCGCCATCGATACGCGCAAGGATTACGAACTCTGGGTACTGCCACGACAAGGCGCGCCGCAATCGATCGGCATTCTGCCCACCGGCACGGTGGAAATAACGCTCCATCTGAACCCGGCGCAATTCCAAGCGCTGCTCAACAACCAATCGCTGGCGATCAGCATCGAACCCAAAGGCGGTTCACCCACCGGCCTGCCCACCGGCCCCGTGGTGTACCAAAGCAAATTGTTGGAGATCTGAACAAGGAGAACACCACATTGACGGGATGACGTCATCTGCACACTGGCCGCGGCGCGTCTGCTCCGTCCTGCACTATAATCGCGATGTAAACCAGGCCCGCGTACCTGATCAACGCACAAGTGCGCAGCCGTCACCACAAAACGCGCAGGACGGCGACATGACAACCGCATCATCACGCTCAGAGGATGATCCACTGGCACCGCTGCTGGCGGCTATCCGCCGCCGTGATCCCACTGCGCTGGCGGAACTCTATACTCAAACCGCTGATCGTCTGTATCAGGTAATCCACTGCTTACTTAATCACGCACAGGATGCCGAGGACATCCTCAGCGAACTGTTCATTCGCGTCTGGAACGAAGCCGACTGCCATGACCCCGCGCGCGGGCCCGTCATCGCCTGGTTGATCGTCATGGCCCGCTCAAGAGCACTCGATGCATTGCGGCGGCAACAAAGTGCCCGGTTCCATTCTGCGGTGCCGGCAATCGATCACACCGCTTCAGCATCTGTCGCCTCCGCTGACCTATGCGTGCCTTCACCGGTTAACGTGCTCAGCTACTGGCAAGCCGACAGCAAAGTACGGGCTGCACTCACTCAGCTCAATGACGCTCAACGACAACTGATATACTTGGCCTTCTTTGAAGGGCTGACCCACGCCGAAATTGCCACTCACATGGCACTGCCACTGGGCACCGTAAAATCCCATCTCCGTCGCGCCCAACACACCCTGGAACAGCTGCTAGGTGACGAACATGAATGCCGACAACCATGACGACAACCTTCTACCATCCATCATCGGCATGCTGGCCGAGGGCAGTGCTGTCGAACCACTGGCGCCCGCACGCAAAGCCGCCGTATGGTCCCGAATCCTGCAACACTTGCCCGCACCAGAACCCACCGGCACCCTGACCCGGCGCGCCGATGAAGGCCCGTGGATTCGCTGTCTGCCGGGCGTGGATATCAGAATTCTCTATGTGGATGAAACCCACCACACCCAAACCGCACTCTGGCGTATGCAGCCGGGCGCGGTGTTACCGGCGCACCTGCATTCGATCGATGAAGAATGCCTGGTACTGGACGGTGAAATCCGTGCCGGAGAATTCGTCGTGCGCAAGGGCGATTTCCATGTCGGTTTCGCCGGGCAGGCTCATTCCGACATTCATTCCGATTCGGGAGCGCTGCTGTTGATTCGCTCCGAGCGAAAACACTTGCCTGAACTACCGCGCTAACAAACAAGCCCGTCAACCGCTGATCAAAACACGCGTTCTGCTCAAGTGGGAATTCTGATATCACCTGTTGCAATTCCAGGCAGACCTTCGCCGCTCCTACCCCCCCGCCGCTCTGCAACACATTTTGCCGGATCTGACTGCCACACAGTAGCAACGCCCATGCATTTCAGTGCAAACTGGCCACCTATTGTGCTATCCCATATTGCTCCCGAAGTGCATATACTGCGCAAAGATCAAGGCTAACCCACTGATATGTCGCCAAAATTCCCCAACCACCGCTTCTGCGTCGCTCCCATGCTCGACTGGACCGACCGCCACTGTCGCAACTTCCATCGCATGCTGACGCGCCATGCCCTGCTCTACACCGAAATGGTCACCACTGGCGCCATCATCCACGGCCACCGCGACCAGCATCTGGCATTCGATGACACGCAACACCCGGTGGCATTGCAGATTGGCGGCAGCGATCCTGTGGCGCTGGCGGAATGCACCCGCATTGCCGAAGGTTACGGTTACGACGAAGTGAATCTGAACGTGGGCTGTCCGAGCGATCGCGTGCAGTCGGGCCGCTTCGGCGCCTGTCTGATGGCGGAGCCGGAACTGGTGGCCACCTGTGTGGATCACATGCAAAAAGCCGCATCGATTCCCGTCACCGTGAAATGCCGCATCGGCATCGACGATCAGGACGACTACGCCGATCTGCAGCGCTTCGTTTCCACTGTGGCCGCCACCGGTGTCAACACCTTCATCGTGCACGCCCGCAAAGCCTGGCTGGATGGCCTGAGCCCAAAAGAAAACCGCGACATCCCCCCGCTGAATTACGAACGGGTGCATCTGCTGAAGCAGGAATTTCCACAGCTCAGCATCGTCATCAATGGCGGCCTGCAGAATCTGGAGCAGTGCGCGGAACAACTGCGCCATGTCGATGGCGTCATGTTGGGGCGCGCGGCCTATCACTCCCCGCTTCTGTTGCGGGATGTGGATCGGCTGATTTTCGGTGACGATCACCCGGTGCCCTCTGACGCCGAACTGCTCGACCAGATCTGCGCCTACATCGAGCGGGAGATGACACAAGGCGCGAAACTCACCTATATTAGTCGGCACATCATCAGCCTGTTCCAGAACCGCCCCCGTGCCCGTCAATGGCGTCGCTACATCAGCGAAAATGCCCACCGGCAAGGTGCCGGCGTCGAAGTCATCCGCAACGCCGCCCGCTTCGTTCTGGAGCCTGATCACGCTTGAACTGTCACACGTCCGGGTGATACTGCACCGGATTCAGCAGAAGGACTCCCATGAGCACAGCCCTGGAACAACTCAAAGCCATGACCACGGTAGTGGCCGACACCGGCGACATCCTGGCCATCCGCAAATACCAGCCCACCGACGCCACCACGAATCCTTCCCTGCTGCTCAAGGCCGCGCAATTACCTGAATACCAGGAACTGCTGCAGGGAATCGTGAAAAGCCCAGCTGCATTCAACGTACAACAGGCGAGCGAACAGCTGGCGGTTGCCATCGGCAGCGAAATCCTTGGCATCATCCCCGGCTACATCTCCACCGAAGTGGACGCACGCCTGTCCTTCGATACCGCCGCCACCGTCAGCAAAGCGCGCAATCTCATCGCGCTCTACCAGGCCAAGGGCTGGCCACGGGAACGGGTACTGATCAAGATCGCCGCCACCTGGGAAGGCATCCAGGCCGCTCGCATCCTGGAGCAGGAAGGTATTCACTGCAACCTGACCCTGCTGTTCAGCTTTGCCCAGGCCGTCGCCTGCGCCGAAGCCAGCGTCACCCTGATTTCACCCTTTGTGGGTCGCATCCTCGACTGGTACAAAGCCAAGCAGCCCCAGCAGGATTTCTCCGGCGACAACGATCCCGGCGTCCAATCCGTCGCCCGCATTTATCACTACTACAAGCAACACGGCTATCGCACCATCATCATGGGCGCCAGCTTCCGCAACACCGGCGAGATAAAGGCCCTGGCCGGCTGCGACCGCCTCACCATCAGCCCACCATTATTGGAAGAACTCAGCCACAGCAATGAACCCCTGCCGCGCCAACTCCAGCCGCAGGCAGCCTTCACCCAGCAACCCAGACTGTCACTGGACGAAAAACAATTCCGCTGGATGATGAATGAAGACGCCATGGCGACCGAAAAACTCGCGGAAGGCATTCGCAATTTCGCTACTGATCAGGTGGCGCTGGAAAAACTGTTGGTGCAGATGGCGGGGAACTAAAGGCGGGAATTACATCAGGTGCCGTTTTGCATCCTGGCAGGGCGGCACGTCCTTGCCCATTTCAACCTGGGCACATTCCAATGCGGCAACCACATCCCGGAACGTCTCGCGGTTCTTTTCATTCATTTCCATCAGGATGCGGTGCGCTTCCAGCACCCGGCCGCAGGCATCGCCCTGGGAACAGGCCACATTCGGCACTTCCGACATGCGGGGACTTTTCACCGGCGCTTCGTGCACAATGTTGAAAACTTTCTCGAATCCCATGGAATCCAGAACGCGGGAAATGTCAGGGCGGGTGGAAATAATGCAGGGTTTTTGATTGAAGCGCTTGCGGGACTGGATGGCGATCTTGGCGAGAAGGCCCAGTGCAGTGCTATCGATCACATGGGTTTCGCTCAGATCAATCAGCACGGAATCCAGCTGCGCATCATTGAACAGCATCTCGATAAAACCATCCAGCGTCGCACAGATAGGCACCCGGATCTCGCCGATCAGCTTCAGCACATAAGTGCCCTGGTGAACGGCGTACAGCGCTTTGCCAGTGTTGGATTCAGCCATGGAGGTGAGTAACTGCCCTGCAAGATACTGTCATGATGGCGATGTCATCGGGAACAGCCAGATGTTTTTGCAGTTCGAGATGGTCGCGAAGCTGGGCGATATTATGAGCCCCTTTCCCCACTATTTCCATAAGGCGCCTTTCTTTTTCGGCGACTGAAGGCTCGGGCATGACTTCCAGAATACCGTCGGAAAACATCACCAGCTCGAAGGTATCGCCAATGCTAACCTCTTGATTCTCATACGAGACATCTTCAAAAAGTCCCACCGGCAAGCCCTTACCCTCCAGGGCAGTCACCTTACCATTTGTAACCAAAACGGGGGGCGGGAAATGGGCGGCACTGCAATACACCAGGCGCTTCTCGTCAAGATCGATCAACCCGCAGAAAATGGCCAGATGCTTGCCCAATCCCAGCGGAATCAGCTCCTCATTGGAGCGCTTCAGGACATCGGCCGGCAGCAACGCCTTCACGCTGGAAAAGTCCTCGCGGTAGCGCTGTTTGATGCGATTCGCCATGTTCTTCAGCAGCACGGTGACAAAGGCGGACGACGCACCATGCCCGGACACATCGGCCAGATAAAAACCGATTTGCTTCGGGCCAAGGCGGAAATAATCGACGAAATCACCGCTCAGATACAGTGACGGAATGATGGTGTATTCGATGTGGACATTGCCGTAATCCTTGCTGGGCTCCGGCAGCATTTTCAGCTGCACGGCGCGACCTGCTTCCTGGTCTTCCTTCAGCAGGCGCAGGCTGTCGTTCAGCTCGCGGTTCTTGGCTTCCAGCGCTTCCCGGTAGAGGCGGTTTTCGCGAATCAGATGATGCTCTTCAAAGGCGCGATTGACGGCATGCAACAGCATGGTGCGATCCTTGATGGGCTTGAGCAGGTAATCTGCTGCGCCCAGACGCAACGCTGCCAGCACGCTGTCCATGTCCTCGGCCCGGGACAGAATGATGACCTGGGTTTCGGCACCGGCAATGGCCTTGAGAATGGACAAGCCGTCGACACCGGGTGCAGCCAGATCGCAGATCAGAACTGCAGGCTGCTCCTTGCGCCAGTATTCCAGGCCGGACAGGCCGCTTGACTCGATGTGCACCTGATAGCCCTCACGACACAACCAGGCTGCGACCGCAGTTCGCTGATCGGGCTCGTGATCAATAATCAGAATGACGCCATCCTGCTTGCTGTGTTGCGTGAGCTTCATGACGGGCGTGCAGAATCCCCAAAGGCCTGGACGTTGATTTCCAATGCAAGATAGTCAAATGACCTAACGTGGTTCAAAAGTACTCCTTGACCGGAGCATTTGCAACCGGGTTGCCTGACCTGTTTCAGTGCGTCTGCGCCCGGCATTACTGATTGATCCAAAAAAAATAGCCATCCTGAGATGCTTTGATATACTCAATCGAAACCTGCGCCAGGCAGGTTCAACCCGGTCAAACGAAAATAATAAGGCAGTGCCGAGCGAGAGAGGACGCATGATTTTGTCAGAACGTTCGAACTACGAAGAAAAACGTAATTTTATCCGCATGAAGGTCGACACCATGGTGACCTTCACCAGGGCAGACGGCAAGGATCGCTACGAAGGCCGCTGTCGCAACCTCAGCGGTGCCGGCATGTTGCTGGAAACGCAAAAAAAGCTGGAGATGGGTGATCGCCTGAAAGTCACCATTCCATCGGAAGGGCCGGATTTCGCACCACTGGAAGCCATTGTGGAAGTGGTGCGGGTGATTCCGGAACCGGATCTGCACATGTTCCGCATGGGCGTGGTGATCCGAAAAATCTGTAATTGAAAAAAAGGCCCTTAATGGGCCTTTTTGTTATCCGCCATCCGTTGCAGCGATGCGATGCTGGCAAAGCCTTCCAGATCCTTTTCGAAGGCAGCCTGTGCATCAAATGCCATACGCCGGATTTCCTCTGACACCTTGGGATCAGGAATCACACGATCGCTGACAATACTCATCCCGAATCGAACGAAGAAATTATCCAGTCCTTCAAACGCTGACTTCACCAGTAAGCGGGCCGACTTGCCTTCGCTGGCCTGCTGGAATTGCGCGCCCACCAAAATGCCCTTGCCGTCATTGCCCTTGCAGGCCACCGCCATGAATTCCTTCATGATCTGATCCAGATTCTTCGGTAGCACCACATTGATCATCGACGTTGGCATGATGCCAAGTGCGTTGCCCTTGACGCTGATATCAGGCACCTCGGTGACCTGGGACACCACCTTCACACCATCGGCAGTGGACAGATACTGGATGCGCGCATTCATGTTCTGCAGATGGGTAACAACGCCGAGCACCGACACAGTGCCATCCATCACGGCGGAAAATTCCCAGGGCTCGCCATCCGGAATCGGCGGCGCATCCAGCACGACCTGTCCACCCTTCACCGGCACCACTCGACCATTGGCAACGAACATCTGCATGTTGCCGCGCAGTGTGCGACTGTCGAGCGTGCCAGAGAACAATTCACCCCGCTCGTCCGACAGGCGCAGCGAGCCGTTGAACAATCGATCCATGGTCAGGATGTGATTGCTGATAGCAGGATAGTGCTGCTTCATTTTTTCCGGCTCGATGACAAACGACACCTTGAGCTGGCGATAGCCCTGGGTGGTGTCGTGATAGACGACATCCTCGATCTTCCCCAGCTGCGCCAGCATATCCCACAGTGCAGGAAACGCAGACCACAGCGGTGCTATGACATCGATGTCCTCGCTACCCAGCAGTGGATTCATGCGAATGACTTTGTCACGGTACAGCTGCGCGTTTTTGGCCTGCTCCTGACTGGAAAAAGCCGGAGAACCATCCACCATGATGCGCAGAGTTTCCTGCGAGGCTTGTTGCACGGAACTCCACTTCACCTGGCCAACGCCCAGTTCCAGCGAGTTCTGCAGCAGGTAATGAGTGTCACCAGACGAAGCGAGTTTCTTGGCGCGAATGAGAGCCGACATATCCCCCAGGGCGAAGTCTCCACCCGCGGCATCGAATCCCACCTTCTCTGCCACGGGGCCCACCTGATACAGCTTGCCGTTGCGGGAACCGTACACTTTTAACTGACGCCACTCGCCATCGGTTTCCGGCAGCAGGTTGTAGTAGCGGTCGAGATTGAAGGACTCGAGGGAGAGCCATAGCTCGTCGATGAAGCGCTGGGTCTGCTCGTGGAATTCGGTGTTGCGCAGAATCACCCGTTGCAGCTCGGTCATGTCACGCAGGCTGGAAACTGCGGCATCGGGATCACCGGAACCGATCAGATCGACCTGGGGCTTCCAGCCTCGGTTGACGACGTCGGGTGTGATGGCGAATCCTGCGGTCGTGACACTCGACACAGCGGCAGCGAACACGGCATGGCGGACAGAAATCATGGAGGGCCTTCCTGGACGTGTGGTTATTGTTGTAGTCCCGGACAGTATACAGGATGGGGGTGCAGGGGAAAGCGCCGCCCACCCGGCGGCTTGTTACTGATTTTTAATGTTTGTTAAAAGCCGGATTCTTCTGGAGTTTCGTCGTCGCCTTCATCCTCGAACTCGTCTTCATCAAACAGGTCGTCGTCGAACGATGTATCGTCCATGGCGCCGTCCCTGACCAGGAACGCACGCCGCTGAAGGTAGGCCTCGCGAAAGAACGAATAGCGATCCCCCGCCACCAGCTTCTCGGCCTCCAGCAGGCTGGAGCGCAGATCCACAATCTGCAGTGCCCGAATGCCGTAGCGGGTTGCATCGTCATCCACATTATCAATGGGGGAAACGAAGTAATCAGGCACCATGCCGGCGGTGTCGCGAACGGTGCTCGGCCCCAGAAACGGCAGCATCAGGTATGGACCAGAGTCCATGCCCCAATACCCCAGTGTCTGGCCAAAGTCTTCATCATTGCGTTGCAGCCCAATGCGGGATCCCACATCGATGAAGCCCGCCATACCCACGGTGGTATTGACCAGAAAACGGGTGGAGTCCATCCCGGCCTGACGGAATTTGCCTTGCAGAAGATCGTTTATGACCGTGGTGATCTCACCAAGATTATTGAAAAAATTGCCGATTCCAGTTTGTACCGGTGAGGGCGTGATATAAACGTAGCCTTCCGCTACAGGCTTGAGGAAGTACTTGTCGAGGGTTTCGTTGAAGGAAAAGACAGCGCGGTTGAGGCCTTCCCACGGATCGGCCTCTGATGCGGCCCAAGCCGGTACGCTGAGCACCGCCCACGCAACTACTGCCATTGCCCTGAGCCAAACTGTCATTCGAACCTCGCCTTTTGCGTTGAACGCCGAATTCTAGCGGCTCGGGTGCCACAATACAAAGTGCAGGTGTCACACCACCAGTGTTACCGCGCCTGCAGTGCCGTGCCCAGAACAATACCCGCCCTGCACAGATGCTGCAGCGCCTGCCGCCCGCCCTCAACAACCACTTCGGGCTGCGGATGCTGCAATTCCTGCTGGAGCCGCTGGATGACATCGCGCCCGGTGAGGCCGGGCACTTCCTGCAACAACACCAGCATGCGCGCGGTGACCGCATTGATCTCCATGAAGCGCACTTGATCTGCACTGTTGCGGTAGATGATCAGGTAATGAGGCTGCTCCGATGGCGCCTGGGGAATGAAATCACGACTGATGTGATGCACGGGGTATTCATAGCACGCTACATTCACCAGCGGCGACAGCAGAGGCTGCCCCTGCAGCAGATCGCCTTCTGGATTGAATCCTGTGGCAGGTATGCAGTCCGGATCCACATCCATCGCCAGTTCCAGCCATTCATAATGGGCCAGCTCCAGCATGAAGGGAAAATCCCCCGCCTGCTCACCACGCTCGGATTGCAGATAGGCGAGAAATTCCTGGCTGATCTCCAGAAAGTATGGGGTGTGACATTGATGGCGGCTGAAAAAATCCCGCGCCAGTGCCTGCCAGGATTCATCCGACATCAGGCTGCGCAGAACCGGAAAACCATTGGCCAGAAAACTTTCGATGTTGTTGAAGAACAGCTCGCGGTAGATCTTCATGCGGCGATCTTCGATCTGCGAAGGAGCAGCCTGCAGGGGATCACGGATATGCGCCGCAAACTGATACTGCAGTTGCTGGAAAAGTGGACGCAGCGGCTGCGCGCTCACGCCCGCTGCTCCTGACGTGGCTGACAGCGCTGCTGGATGGCGCGGATCAAATCCACTTCCTGCAGTAGCTTTTCCAGCGGCGGCAGATTGAAATCCCGCTCCAGCAACGTAGGCCTGACCCCGAACCAGCGATAACTCTGTTCCAGCAACTGCCACACGGGATCGATGACATCGGCCCCATGGGTATCGACCAGCAGATCGTCGGCCTCGGTGTAATGGCCAGCCACATGAATATAGGCAATGCGCCCGGCGGGAATCTGGCGCAGAAAAGCATTGGCGTCGTAGCGATGATTGATGCTGTTGACGTAGATGTTGTTCACGTCCAGCAGCAGGCTGCAATCGGCTTCCTGCAATACGGCGTTGAGAAAGTCGATCTCTGACATTTCCTGGCCGGGCGCCGCATAGTAGGACACATTTTCAATGCCGATCGGGCGCTCAAGGATGTCTTGCACCTGGCGGATGCGCGCCGCCACGTAGTGCACAGCCTCTTCGGTGAAAGGAATCGGCATCAGATCGTAAAGATGGCCATCGTCACTGCAATAACTGAGGTGTTCGGTGTAAAGCGGGATGCGGTGTTCATCCATGAAATGCTTGATGTCACGCACCAGATTCACATCAAGGGGCGTTGGCCCGCCGAGTGAGAGCGACAGGCCATGCAGCACGAAGGGATAGGCTTCCGTCAGCGCGCGAAACTGCTTGCCGAAACGGCCGCCCACGCGAATCCAGTTTTCCGGCGCCACTTCCATGAAATCGACGTTGCGAGGCTGGTGTTCGCAAAGCGGGCCGCTGATGGCCCGCCGCATTCCCAAGCCCGCACCGTGTAATGGAAGTGTGCCGGATGAACTCATGCTGATCTAACTCCAGACAATCCGTGCAGCGTCATTTTTTACCGCCGCACATGCCCTCGCCGCACTTGCCTTCACCACATTTGCCTTCCTGATCCGCCTTTCCGCCAGTGCTGGCATCCTTGTCGCCACCACACTTGCCTTCACCGCATTTGCCCTCGCCACACTTGCCTTCCTGATCCGCCTTGCCACCGCAGCTGCCTTCTTTTTTGGACTTGTCACCGCCGCACTTGCCTTCGCCACATTTGCCCTCCATGCCGGCCAACTGATAACCCGCAGGCAGATCCTGGGTGACAAACGGGTTCTGCGCCGCTGTTGCACTGGTGGACAGAGTGAGTGCACCTGCCGCCACTGCTAGGCCAAGACCAGCCGCAATGGGTTTCAGTGAATTGAACTTAGCCATGGGTTTTCTCCTTGATGCCAGGTTATCAAATGATGCGAACGGGATGCCCGCAGGGTAAGGACGACGCAATGTCCGCGTCGTTACAGCATATGAGACGTCAGAAGTTCGGATTTGTTACAACCATCCCGTTGATGGTCACCGATTCCAGCCAGACAGTAACAAACAAGGAAGGAGCAGATCAATCGGGGGAAAGGGGCCGGTCATCCAGCCCCGAACTGTATTACAAACGTTTGACAATAACGCTGCCGGCAGAATAACCGGCGCCGAAGGAACAGATCACGCCGATGTCACCGGACGCCAGATCCTGCCGATGCTTGTGGAACGCGATGATGGAGCCGGCAGAACTGGTGTTGGCGTATTCGTTCAGAATCACCGGCGCTTCCACCGCATCGGGATCGCGGCCCAGCACTTTCTTCGAGATCAGCTGGTTCATGCCCAGATTGGCCTGGTGCAGCCACATACGCTTGAGCGCCGCCACGTCGATGGATTCGTCCGACAAGTGGCTAGTGATCAGCTCCGCCACCATGGGCACCACTTCCTTGAACACCTTGCGGCCGTTCTGGCGGAACAGCTTGTCGCGGGCGCCGATGCCGCTTTCGTCGCAACGGTTCAGGAAGCCGAAGTTGTTGCGAATGTTGTTGGAGAACTGGGTTTGCAGACGGGTGCCGAGAATTTCCCAGGCATCGGGATTTTTGCTGGTTTCGGCCCGCTCCACCACGATGGCGGTAGACACGTCGCCGAAGATGAAATGGCAATCACGATCCTGCCAGGCCAGGTGGCCGGAGCAGATTTCCGGATTTACCACCACCACACATTGGGCGGAACCGGACAGCACCGCATCACGCGCTGCCTGCAAACCAAAGGTGGCAGAAGAACAGGCCACGTTCATGTCGTAACCGTAACCTTTAATACCCAGCGCGTTCTGAACTTCAATCGCCATCGCCGGATAAGGCCGCTGCATGTTGGAGCAGGCAACGATGACTGCATCGACCTCTTCCGGAGACTTGCGGGCCTGAGCCAGCGCGTCACGCACGGACGCCACAGCGATTTCGCTCTGCACGGAAATGACTTCATCATCACGTTCGGGAATGCTGGGACACAGACGTTTGGGATCGAGCACGCCGGACTTGTTGATCACGTAGCGGCTTTCGATACCGCTGGCCTTGACGATGAATTCTTCACTGGAAGGACTGAGGGCTTCAATCTTGCCAGCCGCAATGTCGGCGGCGTTTTCTGCATTGAACAGCTCAACATAGGCGTTGAACGATTTGACCAGTTCGGCGTTGCTGATGGTTTCCTGGGGGGTATACAACCCGGTGCCGCTGATTACTACCTTGCGGGCATCACGTGCTTGAGTCACTGGGACCTCCGGCTGATTTTTGTAATTCTGTCGATGATTGCAGTGGTGTTTCAGAAGAATGATCAACGGCCGCGTGCCGGGGAGCGCTGGGTGTCACTGTCGTGTGAATCATCCCCGTGAATGGCTTCGTAACGCAGGCGGCTCATTTCCTGCATCCAGTTTATCATGAAAGGAAAGTGATCTCGCGCCGCATCGGGGTGGGTGAGCATCCCAATATGTGAATAATTGTGTAGGTTGCCTTCCTTCTGCCCCAGGATCACCAGACGGCCATTGTGGGCTCCCACCTCCTGCATGAATGCTTTTACATCCCGGGGATTGCAATAGCCCAGATCATTGCGGGAGGCGAAATACAGCGCCGGCGGATAGTCCAGCCCCTGGCTCAGCGCCTTGCCGTAATCGAACTGGTCGCCCGCATCCACCCAGGGCTGCCCCTGCAACCAACCGAAACTGTCCAGATAGATACCGCGAAATTCATTGTTGGAGCCCAGGCGCAGCAGACGGCCAGGAATGTAACCCCGCATCCGCGCGAACACACCCACCAGCCAACCCCACAGCCCATCGACCCACACCAGCCGGGCCAGCGTGCGCGTGGTGGCAACGCGATGGGTTCCAAAATAAATAAGGCCATTAATGGACGCACGATATCCGGGGTAGCGGGCCAGAAAACTGCTGGCGAGCACACCGCCCCAGGCATGGGCAAACCAGTAGACCGGCGCAATACCCCGCACGCCCTGAATGGCGTCGAGGATAGCAGGCATGTCCTGGGTGACAGCGTCGTTGACGCGATAGGTGGAAAGTCGGGAAACCGGCGGCCAGCTGCGGCCTTTGCCGCGAAAATCCGGCACGTAAACATCAAAACCGTGCTGGGCAAGGAAATGGGCCAGGCCATGTCCGTCGCGGGCGTAAAACAGGGTGCCATCTTCCAGCAGACCGTGCAGCAACATCACTGGCGGCCCGTCCGGATTGTCCGCCAGGCGCCGAATGTGCAACTGGTCTCCTCCAGGCAGCGAGACCATGAGCGATTGCTCAAGCTTGCGTACCGGCATGATGCGCTTCCCCTGCGTTCAGGCAGCGACGTTGTGCCAGAGTTTTTCCAGTCGCTGCATGGATACAGGATAAGCGGTCTTCATACCCTGGGCAAATACGGAAATCCGGTACTCTTCCAGTGCCCAACGCCAGGTTTCCAGTGTTTCGTCCAGCACGCCTTCCTTCGCGTGTTTCGCCTTGCGCTGCAGGTACTGCTGCCACAGACGGGCGATTTCGCCGATGTGTTGACGATCCCGCTCAATATTCCCCTGCAAGCGTTTGAATCGCAAAAGGATGGCATCGAGATAGCGCGGATAGTGTTGTAACTGGGTGAACGGAATCTGCTGAATCCAGTGGGGCGGGAATAACTGCTCTAGCTGGAAGCGGATGTCTGCATTGGCATCCTGTCGAGCCGGTGATTTTTCACTGTTAAGCAGGGACAGAATATCGTGATGACGCTGCAGGATATCGGTGAGGAGTTTTTCCATCTGCTGTGCCGCCTGCACCAGTTGCAGGCGGCCTTGCTGCAGACGCTGATCGAACTGCTGCTTATTCCAAATCAGTGGCTGGTTGGCGATAAAGGCGAGCTGGAACGCGCTTTCCACCACGCCATCGGTGAGATCCTTGCGATTACCGAACGGCGCGTAACGGATGGCGACTTTTTCCGGCAGCGGGTGTTCCTTTTTCAGATAGCGTACCTGCTGGGGCAACGCCAGCAGAAACAGACGCAGCATACCTTTCTGCATCGCCAGTTGCGCGGCATAGGCGGTGTCGAACAACTGCAGGCGCACGCCCTCGCCTTCGTCCACCAGCCCAGGGAAGGCCTTGATCAGCGCGCCACCGCGCCGGGTTTCGTAGATTTCCGGAATGGCATCGAAAGCCCAGTGATCGTAGCGCTGCTGGTTCAGTTCCGATGCAGTGAGGTTTTTGAGCGACGCCTGGAATTCACTCTGCAGGGATTGCTTGATCAGGCGGATATCACGGCCCTGAGCGATCTGCTTGCCCTTGTCGTCCTGCACTTGCAGATTGGCCTGCAGATAGAGTGGCAGCGAGGCTTCGTCGAATTCTTCCGGCTTGAGATCCACCCGTTTATGCTGACGCAGAAAATCCGTGAGCTGGGTTTTCAGCGAGCGCTGGCGGTCGGGATTGGTGTTCAGAAATGCCGTCGCGAAATCCGGCGCCGGGACGAAATGCTTGCGCAGGGATTTGGGCAGGCTCTTGATCAAGGCGATAACTTTTTCCTTTTCCAGACCGGGCACCAGCCATTCCAGCTGCTCCTCGTTCACCTGATTGATCAGCGTGAGTGGCACGACGATATTGAGGCCGTCCTGGGACTTGCCCGGCTCGAACTGATAATCGATGCGGATCTTGCCGCCTTCCAGTTTCACCTGATCCGGGAACGCGGCTTCCGATACATCGTCGGCACGGGGCTGCAGCAATTGTTCCCGCTGCAGAAACAGGATTTGCGGGTTCGCCTGCTCGGATTTCTTGCGCCAGTGTTCGAAGCTGGCGCCGTTCACCACGTCGGCCGGAATCAGCGCATCGAACAGACCGAAGATGGTTTGATCGTCCACCAGAATGTCGCGGCGGCGGGACTTGCTTTCCAGGTATTCGAGGGATTCGATCAACTCACGGTTATGACGGAAATACGGCGCCCGCGTGTCGTACTCCCCTGCCACCAGCGCGTGCTGGATGAACATCTCGCGGCAGTGCACCGGGTCGACATGGCTGTAATTCACCCGTTTGCGCGGATTCACAATCAGTCCAAACAGACTGCTCTGCTCGTTCGCCATCACACAGGCGGCTTTCTTTTCCCAGTGCGGCTCGGTCCAGGTTTTCTTCAGCTGGTCGGCGCCCACTTCCTCGATCCACTGCGGCTCAATGCGAGCCACCGTGCGGGCATACACTTTTGCGGTTTCAACGATTTCCGCCGCCACGATCCATTTGGGCTTGCGGGAATGACAGGTGGACGCAGGAAAAATCTGCACACTGCGATTGCGTGCCGCGATGTAACCTTTCTGCTCGTCCTTGGTGGCGCAGTGACTCAGAAAACCCGCCAGAATCGCCTTGTGGATTTCCTCGTAGCGGGCCGGTTCCTGATTTTCGGTCCAGCCCAGTTCGTGCACGATCTGCTTGAGCTGGCGATACACATCCTGCCACTCCCTCACACGCAGATAACTGAGAAAACGTTCCAGCAGCCAGCGCCGGTAGCGGTTGTTGCTGAGTTCTTCCTTCTGCTTTTCGCTTTCCTGCCACACGTTCACATAGGTAAGAAAATCCGATTCCTCGTGCTGGAAACGGCGCAGGGATTCATCGGCGGCACCCTGCCGATCATGGGGACGCTGCCAGGGCTCCTGCACACTCATGCCGGCGGCGATCACCAGCATTTCCTTCAGGCAGTGAAACTGGCGCGCTGCAATCAGCATGCGACCGATACGCGGATCCACCGGCAGCTTCACCAGTTCGAAACCCAGCGGCGTGATCTGGCGTTTGCGATCCACCGCGCCGAGCTCTTCCAGCAGGCGGTAACCGTCGTTCACCAGGCGCGAATCCGGCGGATCGATAAAGGGGAAGCGCCCCACTTCGCCCAGTTTCAAACCCTGCATCTGCAGAATCACCGACGCCAGATTAGTGCGCAGGATTTCTGGCTCGGTGAACTCCGGGCGATTGATGAAATCCGCTTCGTCGTACAGGCGAATGCAGATACCTTCTGCCACCCGGCCGCAGCGGCCCTTGCGCTGATTGGCGCTGGCCTGCGACACCGGCTCCACCGGCAGACGCTGCACCTTGGAGCGATAGCTGTAGCGGCTGATACGCGCCAAACCGGTATCGATCACGTAGCCGATATTGGGCACCGTAATCGAGGTTTCCGCCACATTGGTGGACAGCACAATGCGGCGCCCGGTGTGGGTCTGGAAGATCCGGTTCTGCTCGCTGTTACTCAGGCGCGAATACAGCGGCAGAATGTCCGTGTGTTTGGGACCGTGCTTGCGCAGGCGCTCTGCCACCTGCCGGATTTCCCGTTCGCCGGACAAAAACACCAGAATATCGCCAGGGCGACGGGGATTCGGGTGTGCACGCTCCAGCTGCACGATCTCATCCACCGCACGCAGAATGCCGGTTTCGATCTGGCCTTCGTCGTCTGCCACCTGCTCGTCGTCGTTGTCCGATTCACTTTGTAGCGGGCGATAAAACACTTCCACCGGGAACGTGCGCCCTTCCACCTCGATCACCGGCGCGTCGCTGAAATGGCGGGAGAAACGCCAATGATCGATAGTGGCGGAAGTGATGATCAGCTTCAGGTCGGGCCGCTTGGGCAGAATCTGCCGCAGATACCCCAGCAGAAAATCGATGTTGAGGCTGCGCTCGTGGGCCTCGTCGATGATGATGCAGTCGTACTGGTTGAGAAAACGGTCGCTGGGAATTTCCGCCAGCAGAATGCCATCGGTCATCAACTTGATCAGACTGTTCTCGCCCAGCTGATCCTGAAAACGGATCTTGAAGCCGACCTGCTGGCCCAGTGGCGATTTCAGTTCATCAGCGATGCGCTGGGCCACGCTACGGGCCGCCAGCCGCCGCGGTTGGGTGTGGCCGATAAAACCGGTGACACCCAAACCCGCCTCGATGCACATCTTGGGAATCTGCGTGGTTTTGCCGGAGCCGGTTTCGCCGGCGATGATCACCACCTGGTTCTGCTGAATCGCGCGGATGAGATCGTCACGGCGCTGCGACACCGGCAGATCCGGATATTCCAACACCGGCAGTGTGTTACGGCGGGCCTGCACAGCAGCCAGGGAGCGCTCAATACCCTGAGCAAGCTTCTGCAGATCCTGATCCACCGGCTGCTTGCGCTTCTGCCGCTCACGGATGTTCTGTACCGCACGGGACAGGCGATAGCGATCCCGGCTCAGGCAGAGGGGGATTTGCTGGGACAGGGAATGAAGGTCTGGGAGGGTTTCGGACACGATTGCTGGTACCACAAAGAATCTGACGTGGGCTGGCACTGACGAGAAGGGTCGTTGCAAGTGGGGTAATGAGATTTGCGGACACGCTTCATGCCCATCCATGGGACGCTCAACAGCGGCCATCCATGGCCGCCGATGGTCCGAAAATCTCATTACCCCACTTGCAACGACCCGCCCAGCCCAGCTCCACAAGTCGCCGAATTGTACAAAAAAAGCCTGCACAAGGCAGGCTTCTTTCTGATCCGGACAACAGATGGCTTACTGCCCCCGCAACTCCCGCCGGAGGATCTTGCCCACATTCGTCTTCGGCAGATCCGTGCGGAAGGCCACCACCTTGGGCACCTTGTAGCCGGTGAGCCCTTCGCGGCAGTGCGCCAGCACCTGCTCCTCGGTGAGATTCGGATCCCGCTTCACCACAAACAGCTTCACCGCCTCGCCGGATTTTTCGTCCGGAATTCCCACCGCAGCGCACTCCAGAACGCCCGGATGCGTGCAGGCCACTTCCTCCACCTCGTTGGGATACACGTTGAAGCCGGACACCAGAATCATGTCCTTCTTGCGATCCACGATGCGCAGGAAACCATCTTCCTGCACCAGCGCGACATCGCCAGTCTTCAACCACTCGCCATCCTTGGTCATGGCATCTTTGGTGGCTTCCTCGCGCTGCCAGTAGCCCTTCATCACCTGCGGGCCTTTCACACACAGCTCGCCGGACTGGCCGATAGGCAGCTCATTCTCGTTTTCATCGACAATCTTGATGTCGGTGCCCGGCACCGGAATCCCAATGGTGCCCACCTGAATGGCATAAGGCGGATTCACACACACCACCGGCGAGGTTTCCGTCATGCCAAAACCTTCTGCGATCTTGTTGCCGGTCATCTGCTCCCACTTGTCCGCCACGGATTTCTGCATGGCCATGCCGCCGGCGATGGTCAACTTCAGCGTGCTGAAATCCAGCTTCTGGAAATCCGGATTATTCATCAACGCCACGAACAGCGTGTTCAGGCCCGTAAACGTGGTGAAGCGGTGCTTGCCGAGCTCCTTCACAAAACCGGGAATGTCGCGCGGATTGGTGATCAGCACGATGTTGGCGCCGTGGGACATCATGCCCAGGCAGTTCACGGTGAAGGAAAAGATGTGATACAGCGGTAGTGGCGTGATGGCGATCTCCTGGCCGGGGCGCAGGGAACGCATCACGAAATCCATCTGGGACATGTTCGCCACCAGATTCTTGTGAGTCAGCATCGCGCCCTTGGCCACGCCGGTGGTGCCACCGGTGTACTGCAGAACCGCGACATCGTCCAGTTGTGGGCGGCTGTCCTGATCGTAGGGCGTTTTCGCGCCCATGCTCAGGGCCCGGTTGAACGGCACCGCGCCAGGAATCGAAAAACTGGGCACCATCTTCTTGATGCGCTTGATCACGAAATTCATCAGCGCGCGCTTGAGCGGCGGCTGCATGTCCGCCACCTGGGTGATGATCACGTGCTTGATGCCGGTACGCGGCACCACTTCCTCGATCAGATCACCAAAGTTCGCCAATGCCACCAGCGCCTTGCAGCCGGCGTCGTTGAACTGGTGCTCCATCTCGCGGGCGGTGTACAGGGGATTGGTATTGACGATGATCAGGCCGGCGCGAATGGCACCAAACAGTGCTATGGGATACTGGATCAGGTTGGGCATCTGCAGGGCAATGCGATCACCACGCTTGAGGCTGGTGTGATTCTGCAGGTAGGAGGCAAAATCCGCGCTCAGTTTGTCCAACTGGCCATAGGTAACGGTGAACCCCATGTTGGTGAACGCGGGTCGATCCGCATAGCGGCGGCAAGCGTGTTCAAAAATATCCAACACAGACTTGTACTTGTCGAAGCTGATTTCCTGCGAAACCCCTTCAGGATAAAGTCCGGCCCAAATGCGATCTACCATGTGTGTGTCCCCGAGCTGTTGAAGATTCCCTGCGAGTGCGTGCCGATTCCAAACCGAAAATGCCCGGAATTACCCCGGCGACGAACGCCTCTGCTTTCAAGGTCATTGATTTTCTGTGACAACGGCTCTGCGCGGCACAGAGCGGGCGTGAGGTTACCAGTTTTGCACCGGGGCGGCCAGAGGCGACAACCCTGCCATTTCATGACCAAAAAGTCACCGTTTCGCCGACAATCGCGTCTGCGTCGGGTATTCAGCCAGTTGCGAGAAGCACTCAAATTGGCCGTACGGAAACAACCGATATACAATTACCACTCTTTTCAGTTCACTTGCGACTTGCCGTTGTGCCGCAGCCAGGGAAAGCCACCAGGGATATGCTCATGCAATCAGAAAAGTTCTTCGTCACCAGCCTGGATAACCACAAGATCTTCGTGCGCAGGTGGACATCGGCTGCGACATCCCCCGCACCCCGCGCCGTGGTTCATATCCTGCACGGGATGGCGGAGCACTGCACGCGCTACGAACCTATCGCCGAGCGCATGGTGGAGCAAGGCTATGTGGTGTTCGGCCATGATCACCGCGGCCATGGCTACTCCGTTCCCCAAGGCGGTCTGTTGGGCCATTACGCCGATCAGAACGGCTGGCAGCTGGTGATCGCCGACGCATTGAAAGTGAACGAAACCATTCGCCGCCAGTACCCGGATACACCGGTGGTGGTTCTGGGTCACAGCATGGGATCGTTCATCACCCAGGGCTATCTGATGCAGCACGGCCGCACCGTCAACGCCGTGATTCTGTCCGGCTCCACCGCCAACAGTCCCATGTCCGTGCGTTCCGGCCGCATGCTGGCCCACCTGGAAAAACTGCGCTCCGGCCCGAAAGGCCGCAGCAGCCTGATCGACCTTGCCACCTTCACCAACTACAACCGCCAGATCACCCGCAACCCCCGCACCGACTGCGACTGGCTGAGCCGCGACGAATGCGAAGTGGACAAATACGTCAACGATCCCCTGTGCGGCTTCCTGTGCACCAACCAGCTGTGGCTGGATCTGACTGGCGGCATGGATTTCATCTCCCGCGCGCCCAACATCCGCAAGATTCCGGGCGATCTGCCGTTCTACCTGATTGCCGGTGAACGCGACCCACTCAGTTTCGACAGCAACAAGCATGGCGTGGAGAAGCTGGCCAACCTGCTGCGCGATGGCGGCATCAAGGATGTGTCGGTGAAACTGTATGAAGGCGGCCGCCACGAAATTCTCAACGAAGTGAACCGCCATCAGGTGGTGGACGACGTGCTGGCGTGGCTGGAACCGCAGTTTCCCGTGCAGAGCGCGCGCAAATCCGCCACCGCTACCGCCTGATCCCTGCCCGACTCCATCGCCAAAAAATTCCCTTACACTTATCCGGTTCCGGTTGCCCGACACGCTGATTAGAATGCGAGGCAACTGGAACTGGAGGCTGTACCCATGGACTATCTGGAAAACATTCCCTTCGACGAGCTGCAGGAAGGCCAGACCGCCGAATACGTGAAAACCGTCAGCGCAGACGACATCAAGCTGTTTGCCATCATCTCCGGCGATACCAATCCACTGCATCTCGACGAGGAGTACGCCAAAACCACCCGTTTCGGCCGCTGTATTGCCCACGGCTCGATTTGCGGCATCATCGTCAGCGCCGCCGTCGCCACCAAGCTGCCCGGCCCCGGCGCCATCTACGCCGCGCAGGAGATGAAGTTCAAAAAGCCGGTATATCCCGGCGACACCATCACCGCCAAGCTCACCCTGATCGAAAAAAAGCGCAAGGCCAACATCATCCTGATCGACTGCGTGATGACCAACCAGCATGGCGAAACCGTATTCACCGGTGTGTCCACTGCAGTGGCGCCGAGCGAGAAAATCCGGGTGAAAGTGGCGGAGTTACCCAAGGTGACATTGCTGTAAAGCCATCAGCCTGCTTCACTGCCAACAACAAAAAAACCGACCATGAAGTGTCGGCTTTTTTGTTGGAACTGAATAACGTCAGATCACTTCGACAGATAACGCATCCCGTCTTCCAGACCTTTCAGCGTCAGCGGGAACATGCGGTCTTCGGTGAGCTTTTTGGTCCAGACCACCGACGTTGTATGTTCCCAGCTGGATTCCGGCTCCGGGTTCAGCCAGATTACCTTTTCGAAATGCTGGGTGATGCGCCGCATCCACGCCTCGCCCGCTTCCTCATTCCAATGCTCCACGCTGCCGCCCACCGAGCTGATCTCGTAGGGTGACATGGTGGCATCACCGACAAAGATCACCTTGTAGTCGGAACTGTAGGTGTGAATGAGATCCCAGGTGTTGGTGCGATCGGTCCAGCGCCGCATGTTGTCCTTCCACACGCCTTCATAGATGAAGTTGTGGAAGTAGAAATACTCCATGTGCTTGAACTCGGTTTTCGCGGCAGAGAACAGTTCCTCGCAGGTGCGGATGTAGGGATCCATGGAGCCGCCCACGTCGAAGAAGATCAGCACCTTCACACCGTTGCGCCGCTCCGGCACCAGTTTGATATCCAGGTAACCGGCATTGCGGGCCGTGGAGGAAATGGTGTCGTCGATGTCGAGCTGGTCCGGCATGCCCTGGCGCGTGAACTTGCGCAGGCGGCGCAGCGCCATCTTGATATTGCGCACCCCAAGTTCGACGGAATCATCCAGATTGCGGTACTGGCGTTTTTCCCAGACTTTTACCGCCTTGCCAGTGCGGCCCGGCCCGGCCATGCGGAAGCCCGCCGGATTCTGACCGTAGGCACCATAAGGCGAGGTACCACCGGTGCCGATCATCTTGTTGCCGCCCTGATGACGTTTCTTCTGTTCCTGCAGACGCTTCTGGAATTCCTCCATCAGCTTTTCGAAATCGCCGAGTTGCTTGAGCTTGGCGAGCTCTTCCGGACTCAGGGTTTTCTCGATCTGCTTGCGCAGCCATTCATCCGGGATCAGGGCTTCGAACAGATCGTCCACTGCTTCCAGGCCGTCGAAATACTTCTTGAAGGCGCGATCGAACTTGTCGAAGTGCTTTTCGTCCTTCACCAGCACCGTGCGGGACAGATGGTAGAACTGGTCCATGTCCGCATAGATGATCCGGTTCTTCAGGGCCGACAGCAGGTCAAGGAATTCCCGGATAGTCACCGGAACCTTGCCTTCATGCAGCTCGAAGAAAAAGTTGATCAGCATGGTTCAGCTTCCACGGCGATTCATGAACGCCAGACGTTCCAGCAGGTGCACGTCCTGCTCGTTCTTCACCAGCGCGCCGTACAGGGGCGGAATGGCGCTCTTGGTGTCGCGGTTGCGCAGGATGTCCTCGGGGATTTCATCGGCCAGCAGCAGTTTCAGCCAGTCGATCAGTTCAGAGGTGGAAGGCTTTTTCTTCAGGCCCGGCACCTTGCGCACGTCGAAGAAAATTTCCATGGACTCTTTCACCAGCGACTGTTTGATGCCGGGGAAATGCACTTCCACGATGGCCTGCATGGTGTCCTTGTCCGGGAAATCGATGTAGTGGAAGAAGCAGCGGCGCAGGAACGCATCCGGCAGTTCCTTCTCGTTGTTACTGGTGATGATCACGATGGGGCGGCGCACGGCCTTGATGGTTTCCTGGGTTTCGTACACATAGAATTCCATCTTGTCGAGTTCCTGCAGCAGGTCGTTGGGGAACTCGATGTCGGCCTTGTCGATTTCGTCGATCAGCAGCACGACCTGTTCATCCGCCTGAAAGGCTTCCCACAGCTTGCCTTTCTTGATGTAGTTGCGGATGTCGTGCACCTTGTCGTCGCCCAGTTGGGAATCCCGCAGGCGCGACACGGCGTCGTATTCGTACAGACCCTGGTGGGCCTTGGTGGTGGATTTGATGTGCCACTGGATCAGACGCAGGCCCAGGCCGGCGGCCACTTCCTCGGCCAGCATGGTTTTGCCGGTGCCGGGTTCGCCCTTAATCAGCAGCGGACGTTGCAGGGTGATGGCGGCGTTGACTGCCAGTTTGAGATCGTCGGTGGCGACGTAGCGTTCGGTACCTTGGAATTGCATGATTTCTGCCTTGATCTGCCGTATTTGAGCGGGATTATACGCAATCAGACCCGAAGCCGGCACCCGATGCGTGAACAATCCTACTACTCTACGGACGCCATCCAGCCCTGCAAATGGCCGCAGCTGCCAGATAGGTGGCAGAAATGATCAATGCCCGCAGTGGCTCACAGGATTCCGCTGCCGTTGCCGAAGGGGCTGTGTCGAATGCGGGTATCCGGCATCATCCTGACTGCTCACGCGAACAACATCAGGAAAAACCGGCAGTTGAGTGAATCATCGCAGCAGCGGGCGCGGATTGAAATGCAGTCGCGGGGGTGTAGAATCGGGAATCTCCCCGCACTGGCCTTTCAAGGACGCCCCCATGAGCAAGATCTTCGACGACAACTCCCTCACCATTGGCAGCACGCCGCTGGTACGCCTGAAGAACATTACCCGCCACAATGTGCTGGCCAAACTTGAAAGCCGCAATCCCGCCAACTCGGTGAAATGCCGGATCGGCGCCAACATGGTGTGGCAGGCCGAGAAAGACGGCATCCTCAAGCCGGGCATGGAGTTGGTGGAACCCACCAGCGGCAACACCGGTATCGCGCTGGCGTTCGTCTGTGCGGCGCGGGGCTACAAGCTGACTCTGACCATGCCCGCCACCATGAGCCTGGAGCGACGCAAGGTGTTGAAGGCGCTGGGCGCAAACCTGGTACTGACGGAAGGCCCCAAGGGCATGAAGGGTGCCATCGAAAAGGCTGCGGAAATCGTCGAAGCCAGCAAGGGCAACGCCATCATGCTGCAGCAGTTCGAAAATCCTGCCAATCCCGCGATCCATGAACAGACCACCGGCCCGGAAATCTGGAACGACACCGATGGCGCCGTGGATATTTTTGTGTCCGGTGTGGGCACTGGCGGCACGCTCACCGGCGTGTCCCGCTTCATCAAGAAAACCAAGGGCAAGGCGATCCAGACCATCGCGGTGGAGCCGAAGGACTCCCCGGTGATCACCCAGACCCGCGCCGGTGATGTGGTGAAACCCGCGCCGCACAAAATCCAGGGCATCGGCGCCGGTTTTGTGCCGGGCAATCTGGATCTGTCGCTGGTGGATGCGGTGGAACTGGTGAGCAATGACGACGCCATCGCCCACGCCCGTCTGCTGATGCAGAAGGAAGGCATTCTGGCAGGCATTTCCTGCGGTGCGGCCCTGGCGGCGGCGTTGCGGGTGGCGGAACGGCCGGAGAACGCCGGCAAGACCATCGTGGTGATTCTGCCGGATTCCGGCGAGCGCTATCTGAGCACAGTGTTGTTCGACGGCATGTTCAGTGATGCTGAAATGGTGCAGTGATATTCAGCCGCCGGCATTGCGCCGGCGCACCATCTCAACCCATTTCTCGTAATCGGAATTTTCCGCGTCGTAAATTTCAAATCCTGCGAAAAACCAGCCATCGTCACCGGTGGCTGAAATCCATTTTACTTCCGCCTTCAGAAAGAAGCGCCCCTCCTGCCCGGCCAGAATCACACAGATGTCGGTGATGGTCCCCTGGGTGACTTCCTCGCTCATGTAAATCTTCAGGCCACGCTCGGACACGTCCACCGTGTCACAGGTGATGACTTTCTGGATGTATTCACCGTTGGCATCGTTGACGGTGATTTCCAGATAGGCGTCTTCCTTGCGGTTTTGGCGCTTGTGGCTACGCAGATCGTGCATGGTGATGTCCTTTGCGCGTCATCATGATGGCTTGCGGTCTTCCTGGATGGAGCGAACCACCCGTTCCAGCGTGTTATCGAATTTCTGCCCGGTATCGACGATAGTGACCAAACCCCGCGCCAGCAATTCTGCCAGCGGCTGACGATCGATCTCCAGCACTTTTACACCCAGGCGGTTGACGAAGATCAACTTGTCGCGCCCGCGCAATCTCACGGCCAGCTTGCAGCGCTCTTCGCCCTTGCTGGTTTGCTGGACGATCCAGCCACCCACCTGGATCTGGTCGATGGCCTGCAGTGCGGTCTCCCGCTCCTCGTCGCTGATGGCGTGGGGTGCCAGGAAATCTTCGACTTCTTCGGCGGATGATGCAGGCTCGGATTCTGCCAGAGTCAGGTTACTGTTCTGCAGAATCTGTTCAGTGCGCGAGGCTGTGTCTGCGGTGGCGCCATGATGGCTGGACGCCTGTTGTTCGAGGGATACCAGGCTGAGCGCGGCAAGGGCAACATCTGTTGCGGGTTCGGTTGTCGTTGGTGTTGCGGGCGTTTTGATGGCCGGTGTTTTGACAGCCGGCTTCGGTGGTTCCGGCGGCGGTCTGCGCGCCAATTCTTCCTGCCACAGGGCATGCAGTTGTGTCAGCTGCTGATCCAGTTGATCGTCCCACCAGCGGCCCTGACCGATGATATCCAGCACACCGCCTTCCAGGCCCTGGGCCAGTTGAAAAGCAGTTTTCTTGGTGATGGTCTTGCCGCTCTGACTCACCAGCACCCAGGGCTCGTCGTCCGCCGCTTTCAGTGTGATGCGAAAGACATCGTGGGCACCGTCTGCGGTCATGATGCGCACCCAATCCCCCACCGCCAGCGCCTGGATGCGGGACAGGGCGCGGGTTCCCACCTGCTTGACCGCTACCGCCGTTATATGGGCGTTGCTCGCCTGCAACATCGGCACTTCTGCCGCATCCGCCCGCGCGCCGTTGAGCAGGGCTGTCAGAATCAGTTCCAGCGGATCGAGTGCTTCTTCCAGTGCCTCACTGTCTTCGTTGACGCTCACCAGCAATGTCTTGATGTTTTTCATCATCACGGGATAGAAACTGCGGTACTTTTCCCGCCCCTTTTCGTCTTCGCAGCCCAGCGCCAGTTCCACCAGCGATTCGGTGATGCGCACCTGGCGTTTCCAGGTGGAGCCCTCCTCGCCTTCGCGCATGGAAATCAGCAGCAGCGAGCGCCGCCATTCACCGTGCAGAAAATCCATCACCATACGCGGCAGCACTTTGCCACCGGCGATGCGGTTCAGTTCGCGCACCACGCGGGGCTCGGCCACCTGTTCCTTGCGCAGCGAGATTTCCTGGGTGCGCAACTGTTCCTCGATCTGGCCCACCTTGTCGCTGTGGCTGGCGAACCAGGTCTGCGCTTCGATGCAGATGCGGTTGCAGGCGCCGATGTCCTGTTTGAATTCGGTGTGAATGCGCTGCAGTAACGGCAACAACGATTCCCGCAGCACCGCCCGGCTTTTCTGCGAACTGCTCAGCAGCACCAGATGCAGCTGATTGAGGAACCGGCGCATCAGATTCTGCGGTGTGAAGAAAAACGAATAATCGAGAATGGCGTAGCGAATCACCGGTAGACGCAGAAACGCCAGCCACTGCTGCGCTTGTTCATCCAGCTGCTGATGCTGCAGCCATTGATCGAACAGTTGATCGAGCAGACGGATGCCGCCCCAGTCGGGCCTGGCCACTGGCAGCGGAATCTGCAGATCGCGACAGGCTTCATCCAGGGCGCTGGCCACACTGGGCGTGCCGGCAGGGAACGGCAGATTCTGCTGCAGGGCGAGCATCCGGTCACGCAGCACCGCCAGCGCATTCTTGCTGCGGGCGTCGGCCAGAATCAGCTTGGTGGTGTCGGGCGGATCTGCTTTCAGCCGCAACAACTCCACCACGACGCGGGCGCCGATGCGCAGGGGTTGGGAATCGCCGGATTCAGGCGTGACGTCGGGATGCATGCTGGCGTTCCGCCGTGCGGGGCAACATCCGGCAGGCCACCTGACCGTGCTGGAACACCAGCAGTTCGCCGGCCTGCATGGGTTGCCATGGCTCGTTGTCGGTGAGGGGAGCCGTTGCCACGACCGTCACGATATCGTTGGGTGTGGTTTCGTCGCTGAAATTCACTGCCACTTCCCGGTCGCACAGATGGGCAATGCCGAACGGGCTGCGTCGGGTGATCCAGCACAATTTGGTGGTGCAGTAGCAATACAGATAGCGCGAGTCGCTGAACAGGATGTTGAACACGCCCAGCTGTCGCAACTCCTCACACAGCTCATGAATCTTGCGAAACAGCGCCGCCCGGTTCTTCGGGTACGTGGGGAATGTCACGCGCAGGTGATTAAGGATGTAACACAAGGCGTGTTCGCTGTCAGTGGTGCCCACCGGCTGGAAATGATCGAGCGGCTTTTTCTTCACGCCTTTGAGCTGTCCGTTGTGCGCATACACCCAGGGATAGCCCCACATTTCCCGGCTGAAGGGATGCGTATTTTCCAGCGCAATGCGCCCGCTGTTCGCCTTGCGGATGTGGCTGATGACGATGTGGCTCTTGATCGGGTAGTTCTTGACGAAGCGCGCGATTTCCGACGTTGCACTGGCGTCGGTGTCCTTGAATTCCCGCATGCCCTTGCCTACGAAAAAGGCGATGCCCCAGCCGTCCTTGTGCGGGCCGATTTCACCCCCACGACGGATCAGGCCGGCAAAACTGAAGCAGATGTCCGTGGGCACATTCGCGCTCATGCCCAATAATTCACACATACAATCTCATACCTGTTGCGGCATATGTTGCGCGATCCGCTGCGCCAGTTCATCCAGGCGACGCCGATGCGCAGCCTGACCAAAATAATTCACAAAGCGGGTGGAAAACGTAAAGACGGTTTTGAGCAGATCGCCCTGCTGCCGTGGCAGCACATGCAGATGCACGTGAGGCACATGCTGGTTCGCCGCGGGGCCGTCATTCAGATACAGATTATTCCCGTCGCAGGGCAATCCCGCTGCCTTTTGTGCGTTGACCACTGCATTGCCCACTTCGAACAGATGGCTCCGGGTGGCAGCATCCAGTTCACCGATGAACACCGCATGCCGGCGCGGAATCACCAGCACATGGCCCTCGCGCACCGGGAACAGATCCATGAATGCCAGACAGGATTCGTCCTGATATACCAGGCTCGCCTCGCCGGCGCCCCGCTCGATCGCACAAAAAATACAGTCAGCCATGCAGTACTCCCCACTTCCCCACGATGCCGTTCAGGCTTTGTTGTCCGGATTATCCAACATGAACTCGTCGTCGGCAAAACGGGACGCGGCACTGTCATTGGCAACTTTTTTCTTGTCCGGAAACACCGTGGGTTGCTCCAGCATGGCATCGATGGTCTGGTTGAGTTCGGTATCGCTGGTACCTTCCTGTTCGCTGAGCATCATGTCCAGGTCATCGAGGCTCGCGGACTCTTCCTGCAGGTCATCCTCGAACTCGTCTTCGAATTCATCCATCTCCACCATGCCGTCATCATCCAGCTCCAGCGGGGCAGCGGTGTTGACGTAGGTATCTTCACGCGCAGGTGGTGGCGGTGGCGCTTTCGCAACAACGGGTGGCGGAGTGAATTCCTCGGCAACGGCTGGCGCTGACACGGGGTTTGCGTCGGTGTCGCCAGTGCGCATGACAGTGGCTTCGTCGGGAATTTCTTCCACCGCCATGTCCAGTTCCGGCGCGACAGCCACTGCGGCAGATGCAACACCTGCGGCGGATTTTTCGGCTTTCTGTTTCTGCTTGAGCGCGGCGATTTCATCCACCACACGGGCCTGCTCGGCGTCGGTCTTGCGCAGGAAGCGGATGTAGAAATAGACGCCCACGCCGACGATCGCCACGTTGCCGAGAATGAACAGCGACGCCAGCAACAGCCAGCTGGTTTCGCCGGTTTCGCCCGTTGTACTCTCGTCGGCGCTGGCAATGTCCGGTGCGGGCGCGGCTTCAACCTCTGGCTCCGGCACCACCGATTCGGCCACAACAGGCTCGGGTTCATCCAGGGGTGGCATGTCGTCTGGCGGCAGCTCTTCCACATCGAGACTGGGAATATCCAGGGCACTGGCATCGAAGGTGACCGGCGGCGTGGCGGTATCCACCGCTGCGGTCTGCGGGGAAGTCGCCGGCATGCCGGTGAGCGGGGTGTAATCCACCGAATAAGGCCCCTGCACCCGTTCGAACGGCGTGTTGTCCGACGCCACGCCCTTCACCTTGATCAGCAGATCGTAGTTGCCCAGGCCTGCAAGCGGCGGCACTTCGAATTTCCAGCGTCCATCCGCCTGCAGCGTGGCGGTCTGAATGCTTTTGCCGCCTTTGGGATCCTGCACCTGGGCAATCAGCTCCAGCTTTTCCGGATCAGCCAGGCCGGGCCGCGGCTCCGCCACCAGAAACTGGATGACCTGACCGTTTTCGTCGCGATAATCCGTGCGCACGTCCAGCACGTCGCGATACACCGCCATCTTGTGCAGCTTCTTGCGTTTGAAGGTTTTGCCATCCACCAGCACGCTGAAAGTATGTTCGCCTTCCACCAGGGTGCGCCCCAGCTTGGCGCTGTAGATGCCATCCTCCGGCACCCGCGGTTTGCCTTCACTGTCGTGGGACAGCTTGCCTTCGAATTTTTCACCCTTGTCCGTTTCCTGACTGAAGGTGATATCCATCAGCTCCAGAAACTGCGGATTGGCGACGGCACGCCCGCGCTCGGCAAGGAACATCGTCATGGTGACCTTTTCGCCTTCCAGCACGTTGTCGGGCAGGCCCTGCATTTCCAGCTGCAGATCCGACACCACGGTGACGCGGCTGGACGGATCCAGCTCTGCCAGCACTCGCCAGCGGCCCGGCACCGGGTTGTAGACCGTCACCAGATCGTATTGCTTGTCGGCAAACCAGCTCACATTGCGGCTGCCTTTGGCCAGACTGTATTCCTCGCCATCCGGCGCTTTCAGACGTGCGTCCTTGGCGCCGGGCTTGCGGAAGATCAGCGCAGTGAATTCCTTGACGGATTCATCAATGGAAAACTGATCGCCTTCCAGCGGAACCTGTTCCGGCAGATTGACCTTGTCGGACGTGGCGACGAACGCCTTCATCAGATCGTCGGCGGTGCGCACCAGCGTGTAGGTGCCCTGGGTCTGCAAGGCGAGGGTTTTGAGGAATTCCAGATCTGCCTGTTCGGACAGCGCCACCGCATGAATGCGAAATCCCGCTGCCCGCAGTTTCGGCACCACGGTGTCCAGCACGCGGGCCTTTTCCGTCGCATTCACTGCCGGATCTTTCGAGATGTCTACCATGCCGTCGGACAGCAGCACGATGGTGCGATCCCAGGCGGGATCGGGTTGGGTCTGGCCCATCGCAGCGGCTTCCAGCGCGGAACCAATGTGAGTGAACAGACCGCGGGAATGGATGGCGTCGGCAGCGCGGGAGGCGGATTTTTTCCACTCGGCAGACACAGGTGCGACGGGCACCAGATTATTGACCTGCTGACCGAAACTCCACACGCCGAAGCGGCTGTCATCCTTCGCCAGATTGATCAGCAGCTTGGTGGCAGGCACCCGCAGGTTTTGCGGATCGGTTTTCTTCATGCTGCCCGAGATGTCGATGACCACCCGGGTGTCCGGCTTGGCAGTCGGGGTTTGGGCAAACAGGTCTGAACCGCCGTAGAACAGCGCCCACAGCGCGATGATCCAGAGCAAACCCGGCAAGGGTGGCAGTTTGATGGAAAATCCGGGCACGACATCTCCTGGCGAAGCTAAAACCAACACTGTTTAGTTATAGCAGTTTTGCCAGTGATTGCCCGGAAAATGCCCTTTCAGGTCAGCTGATTGCGACGGGTATGGCGGAACAGGGTGCGGATCGCCGCGTCGATCAGAACGACGATGACACCCAGGCCCAGACCATAGACCAGATAGAGGGCGGCGCGGCCTGGGTCGCCTTCTTTCACCACAAACAGTTCTAACAGGTAGACGAAGAAGGCCGGCGCCAGTTCGGGCCGGTCGACAGCCACCGGCGCCGGTACCAGCAGAACGGCAGTGAGCAGCAGGCGCAAGGGCTGCTTGAGCCACAGCCAGGGCAACGGCCGGGTCATAGCCCACCACACCAGCATCACCCCCAACACGGCCAGGATATAGACGCTCCAGGTGACGAGATATTCGTTCTGTTCCAGCATGGTGGTTCCTGTGTCAAAGGTGGAAGTTCGCGGGTGGACAGCGTGCGGCATCAAACCCGATTCCGGGCGCTAGCGCAACTCACGCCATTGAATGATGTGATCTTCCCAGTCTTCTTCCGCCACGTCCGTTAACGCAATCGCACGTCCCCGCACGGAAATGCCGGCCCGGTGCACGGACTCCGGATCGCCGGACACCAGCGGATGCCAGCGTGGCAGCCCCCGGCCCTCGGCCAGCCGGCGGTAGGCGCAGCTGCGGGGCAGCCAGGTGATCGTGGAGACATTATCCGCGTTCAACTGCAAACAATCCGGCACCCGGCTCAGACGGTTGGGATAGTCCTGACAGCGGCAGGCCTGCAGATCCAGCAGATGACAGGCCAGAGCGGTGTAATGCACCTCGCCGGTGTCTGCGTCTTCCAGTTTCTGCAGGCAGCAGCGGCCACAACCATCGCAGAGGGCTTCCCACTCCGCGCGGTTCATCTGCTGCAGGGTTTTGTGTTCCCAGAACCGGGATTCCATCATTCAGTGGCGCGGCTGATCCAGGGGCGGCATCTGCAAATAGTAGCCGTTCTGCAGAATACCGTTGATCACATCCGGCGCACTGGCCCGCGCCAGCTTGCGTTCCGGCGTCAGCTCCAGATCCATCACATGGCCAGGCGTACCAAAGGTTTGCAGCAGGGTTTCGGGCACCCGCTCGAAGGGCTTTTCCTTCGGCACGTACAGGTACATACCTTCCTTTTTCGGGCTGCGATAAACGGAGCACTGCAGTTTGCTGGAAGTCATCGGGCGAAATGTCCTATTGATGAGTTACTGACTGGATAAGCGGTGGGATTGCAACCGGGGCAGCAGAATCTGACCGCGCCAGCCACTGAACACTGCCCCGCCATCCTGCCCTTGCAGCAGACGCAGCAGGTAATCGCTGAGCTGGGCCTTGCTGGCCAGCACTTCCGGCGGCAGCGCCAGTTCCGTCGCCAGGGCCGCCACCACATCCCGCAACTCCTTGTACAGACTCTGCTGGCGCTTGCTGAGCGGCTCCGGAATCAGCTGACTGGGATTGCCCTTTTCCAGCCCGATCTGCAATTGTTTGATCAGTTCGTCGCCCCAGCGCCGGATCTGGCCACCCTGCAGGCCCAGATCCTCCAGCGCCCCCCGATAGCGGGGCTGCTTTTCCACCAGGCCATAAAGCACGGCATCCTTGGCGATGAAGGTGCGGGGAATGTCGCGGCGCCGGGCCTGATCCTCGCGCCAGGCCACCAAATGCTGGAGTGCGGCCTGCTGCTCCGGCTTGAAACGGGCTGCGGAGGAGAAACCCAGGTACAGCTGATCGTCCGGGGTCTTGTTACGATATTTGTCCAGCAGGTGGGCACATTCCTCCTGACACCATGCCTGCCGGTTCAGGGTCGTCAGCCGGTCATCCAGCAGCGCTTTCAGGCGGAACAGATGCCGCACGTCTTCCGCCGCGTAGTGAATCTGGGATTCGGTCAGCGGCCGCTTGGTCCAGTCGGAGCGGGTTTCCTCCTTGCCCAGATCGATGTCGAGGGATTCCTTGAGCAGGCGCTGCAGGCCGGTCTGGCGATCGAAACCCACCAGGCTGGCGGCAATCTGGGTGTCGTACAGGTGCGAAGGCAGGCCACTCCACAAGCGCTGGAACAGTTCCAGATCCTCGCCGCCGCTGTGCATCAGCAGGGTCTTGTCGGCGGCGAACAGGCATTCACCCAGGGACTGCAGGTCGTCGCGGGGGATTCTCACCGGATCTACCAGCCAGATGTCCGTGGGCGTGGCGATCTGGATCAGGCCGGGAATGGGATAGAAGGTGTTGGTGCGAACAAACTCCGTGTCCACCGCCAGCAGCGGCTGGGATTGCAACTGCTGGCACAGGGCGGGCAGTTGGGAAACGTGGTCGATCCAGTGGACAGGTTGGGGTATCAAAATGCGCTCATCCAGTTTGTCAGACAAGCGCGTGATTATAGAGAAGGCGGGAGCGGCCTTAAACCCGCAACTGCCAGCTTCTGCTGTCAGTACGGCACTGTCAGCGCGAATTCCACATTGGTGGAGGGTTCGCAGAGGGCATTTCCGTTGCTGCCATTGCGCTGCTGATCCAGCCAGACATACATCTGCTGGCGGGCGAAACGGCTGGCATCGGTGCCATCCGGCCCGGTGAAGTGACCACCCCGATCCAGCGTGAGCAGGCAGGCCGGACGCCCCTGCTCCACCAGCGTTTGAAAATAGACCCGGGCATTACCGACCGGCACCAGAAAATCATTGCGGGGATGCACCAGCAGCACCGGCGACACCGACTGGCCGATGGCGGACACGGGATCAGCCGCCAGCAAGGCGTCCTGCACGGGCACAGCCAGTTCGCCGAACGTACGCTGTGTCGACGCTTTAATGCCCGTCAACCCCAGCAGCTGACTGGCCACCATGCCACTGAGATTCCAGGTGGTTTCCACATCCACCACCCCCGAAAACACCACGGCATGGGCGACATCGCTGCTGCCATCGTGCGGGCACTCGGGCGCCTCCAGGTCGAGCCGGCCCGGCGTTTCGGCTGCCATCGCCGCCAGATGACCACCGGCGGAAACCCCCATCACCGTGATGCTGTCGGGATCGAGATTGAATGCCGCGGAGCGGGACTTCAGCCAACGCACTGCACATTTGAGATCCTGTATCTGCGCAGGCCACGGGAAGACCGGATTGCCCGACGCATCCTTGCTGGCCAGCCGATAGTCGATAGTGGCGGCCACATAGCCCCTTTCGGATGCGGTTTTGATTTCGGTATCGAAGCCATTGTCGAAGCGGGAACCGCTGCCCCAGCCACCACCGTGGACAAAAATCAGGCCGGGAAAACGCCCGTTTTCCAGCGTCGGCGCTCCTTCCGGCGGGGTCATCACCTGAATCTTCAGATGTACATCCTGGCCAGAGGACGGGTGCGACACCGTCAGGTAGGTGTGAGTATCCCCCCACACATACTTGCAGCCACTGGTCAGTAAGCATATGCACGTTAACAGCAAAATCCCTGGCGATTGCCTCACAATCAACGACATTACAACACCCCGACAATGAGAACGAAATATGGCAAAAGGTCAATTCATTTGACTCTTGAGACATATTAAAATAATCATCTCATAACAATCGAGACATTTTTACCTGATCATCTCATTTTTGCGGTGTTGAATATTTTGAACGGGTACTGGCAACCCTGAGACGGGTACCCAGGCGGGCGCTTCAGAGCCCCATCTGCTTGGCAATCACCTCGTTCATGATTTCGTAGGTGCCGCCGCCGATGGCCAGGATGCGGTTGTCGCGGTAGAGCCGTTCCACCAGGGATTCCCGCATGTAACCCATGCCGCCGAACACCTGCACGGCGTCATAGGTCACCCGGTCGCTGACGCTGGTGGCGAAGTTCTTGGCCATGGAGACTTCCTTCACCACCGACTCGCCGGCACCGATTTTGGCCGCCACCCGGTAGGTGAATTCCTTCGACGCTTCCAGCTGGGTGGCCATCTCGGCCAGTTTGTGGCGCAGCACCTGGAATTTGGCCAGGGGCTTGCCAAATGCCTGCCGCTCCTGCACGTAGTCCAGGCAGGCGTTGAGGGCCAGTTGCGAGGTGGTGTTCGCCATCACCGCCAGATTCAGGCGCTCCATCTGGAAGTTGGTCATGATCACGTAGAAGCCGGCATTTTCCTGGCCGATCAGGTTGGCGACCGGCACCCTTACATCCTGAAAGAACAGTTCAGCCGTGTCGCTGGCCCACCAGCCCATCTTTTTCAGCTTCTTGCTGACGACGAATCCGGGCGTGCCCTTCTCGATCAACAACAGACTGATGCCGCCGTAACCCTCGCCGCCCGTGCGCACCGCCACCGTGTAGTAATCCGCGTTGACGCCACTGGTGATGAAGGTTTTGGAGCCGTTGACGATGTAGTGGTCGCCGTCGCGGATGGCACGGGTGCGCAGGCTGGCCACGTCGGAGCCGCCACCTGGCTCGGTAATGGCCAGACACTGGATCTTGCGGCCGGCGATCACATCCGGGCAGATGCGCTGTTTCAGTTCCGGGCTGCCCCAGTGGACGATGGGCGGCAGGCCGATGTCCAGGGAGCCCAGGCTGGCAGCCACGCCGCCGGAACCGCAGGCCATGATTTCCTCGCTGGCGGCGATCTTGGTGAAGATATCAAAGCCACTGCCGCCGAATTCCTCCGGGTAGCCGATGCCGAGAATTCCCGCTGCGCCGGCCTTTTCGTAGAGGGAACGGGGCAATTCGCCGGCCTCTTCCCATTCGTTCACGAACGGCGTGATTTCCTGCTGGACGAATTTGCGCACGGTCTGGCGCACGATGTTCTGGGTTTCGCCGAAGTATTGCTGGAAGGGAGGCATGAAGGGTGTCCGTGACAGTGGCTGATGTCACGAATTTACCAAGCGCTTGCTTGGTTAGCAATATGCATTAACAGAGAGCAACGAGGCGGACCTGAAGATGACAGGGCTGGCCGGGACAATCCCCGGCCAGCCGCCGGCAGAAGATCAGTAGAACTTGCCCTTGGAATCGGCTTTGGCCTTGGGTTCAGGCTTGGCCTTGCCGACGCCCTGCCCCTTGCCGGGATTGGTGCCGTCGTCATCCCAGCCCTTCTTTTTACCTTTCTGCCGCTGTGCTGGCGGCTCTTCCGGCAGTGTAACCCCCCGTTCCTGGGCGCGGCGGGTCATTTCCTCGTGATGTTCGCGCCGGATCTGCTCGCGTTGTTCATCGCTACCCGCTGAGCGCATTTTCTCGCTGAACGCCTTGCGCTCGTCCTCGGTCATCAGCGAACTGCCATAGGCCTGCCCCTGGGGAGCAGAACGGGTTTTGTCTGTGTAGGTATCTTTGGCCTTTTTCTCGTAGCTTTCCTTGTCCTTTTTCAGCGTGTCCTGTTTGCGCTTGCGTTCCTGCTCCAGTTGCTTCTTCTGTTGTTCGGGTGACAGTTGTTCGAGGGTCTTTTCGGTGGTTGTGACCACATCATCGGCCTGCGCCATGGGGGCGGACAGCGACAAAGAAGACAGCAGCAGGGTGGTGCAGAAGATGGGATATTTCATGGTGGGCTCCTTTCCAGGTGTGGCAAACGGCGGAAACTGGTTGCCGGGGCAACGCACTCCGCCGGTAACGATGAATTGTAGTCGGTTCAGTCAATCACCCGCCGCCCCCGCAATGCCAGGCTCAGGGTATTGCTGTCCACATATTCCAGCTCGCCGCCCATGGGGACGCCGTGGGCGATGCGGGAGGCCAGTACGCCATGTTTGCGCGCCAGTTCGGAAATGAAGTGCGCGGTGGCCTCGCCTTCCACCGTGGTGCCAGTGGCGATGATCAGTTCCTTCACCTCGCCCTGCCCCAACCGTTCGTCCAGCAGCGGGATGCCGATGTCGTCCGGGCCGATACCATCGATGGGGGACAGATGGCCCAGCAGCAGGAAATAAAAACCGCGATAGGTGCCCGCCTGTTCGATGGCGATCACGTCCGCCGGCGTTTCCACCACGCACAGCAGCGCGGGATCACGGCTGGTTTGCGCGCAGATGTGGCAGACGGGATTTTCGGTGAAGTTGCGGCATTTCTGGCAGCGGCCGATTTTGCTCATGGCCTGGCTCAGCACATCCGCCAGGCGAGTGGCTTTCTGGCGATCGCGGTCGAGCAGATGCAATGCCATCCGCTGAGCGGATTTGGGGCCGACGCCGGGCAGGCACGTAAGCGCCTCGATCAATTGCTGGGTAAGCGGACTGAAACTCATCGGCGCGAATCAGAACGGCAGCTTGAAGCCCGGCGGAATGCCCATGCCGGCAGCGAGTCCGCCGATTTTCGACTGGCTGTTCTGCTCCACCTTGCGCACGGCGTCGTTCACCGCAGCGGCAATCAGGTCTTCCAGCACTTCCTTGTCTTCTTTCAGCAGGCTGTCGTCGATCTGCACGCGCTTCACGTCATGGCGGCCGGTCATCACGATTTTCACCAGGCCCGCGCCGGATTCGCCGGTGACTTCGGCCTTGGCCAACTCTTCCTGCATCTTCTGCATTTGTTCCTGCATTTTCTGCGCTTGCTTGAGCAAGTCGCCCATTTGGTTTTTCATGGGGATACCTTTGCGGTCAGTCGTCGGTGGGTGTGACGGAATTGAGGTCGAGGGTGGCGCCGAACTGCTGTTGCAACATTTGCACGAAGGCGTCCTGCTGCAGCAGTTCCACGGCCTGTTGCTTGCGCTGCTGTTTGTGCTGGGCGAGCAGTTGATCCGGCGTGAGCTTGCCCGGCTCGCGGAAATTCACTTTCAGTTTGGCGCTGTTGCCGGTGCGGGTTTCTATCGCGCTCTGCAAAGTCGCGCGGTGTTCATCGCGGAACAGGGTTTCGAAACGAGGGCTGACGGACAACTGCCAGGTGTCGCCCTCTTTCTGCTCCAGCGAAGCATTACGGGCGAAATTGCGGGTGGGGCCGTCGAGTTCCAGGGTGTTGACAAGGTCGGCCCATTCGTCGCCCAGCAGGATTGGTGCTTTCGGTGCGGTGGCCGCTGCGACTTCGGCAGCAGCCCTGGGCGCTTGCGCGGCTGTCTTGGAGGTTTGCGCGGTTTGCCGGGCTGCCGGCGTTTCGGCCACGGAGGCAGGTTTCGCCTGCTCGGATCTGGGTGGCGCTGTTTTCGGCGGTTCTGATTTTGGTGCAGCCGATGGGGAGGCATCCGCTCTGGAAGGCGGGGATTTGGGGGCTTCGGATTTGGGCGTGGCAACGGGCGTCACGCGCGGATTTTCCCGCGCGGGCATGGCCACCACATTTGCTCCAGAAGCATTAGCACCGGCCGCTGGCACAGCAACCGCCGCCGTGGCCATTCCCGTTTGCGCAACAGCACCACGGCCATCGCCACCCAGCAACGCCCGCATCTGATCCATATGGGAACCCGCATTGCCCAGGGCTCGGGCAGGCATGTCATCCTGCATCATTTGCGCCTGCATCACCGGCGCCGGTTGCGCGGCGGCGGGTGCACCGCTCTGCCCTGCCGCAGCAGAGCGTTCAGACTTTCCCGCAGAAGAAGCCCCTGTCGCGGGGGGCAGGCTCACCTGGGGCTTGAACAGCAGCATGCGCAGCAGAATCATCTCGAAACCGCTGCGTGAATCCGGCGCCAGTGGCAGATCGCGGCGACCCAGCAACGCAGTCTGATAGAACAGTTGCAGTTGCTCCGGCGCAAAACGGGCAGCCTGTTCCAGCACCCGGTTGCGGTCACCATCGCTGTCATCCACCGCGTCCGGCGCCAGTTGCGCCACCGCCATGCGATGCAGGGTTGAAATCAGATCCGCCAGCACGCCAGCGTAATCCGGCGATTGCTCCGACATGTCGGCCACGGTTTTCAGCAGAGTTTCCGCCTGCCCCGACGCCAGCGCATCGATGATGCCGAACACATATTCCCGGTCGATGCTGCCGAGCATGGCGCGCACATCGGTTTCCTGCACCTTGCCGCTGCCAAACGCAATCGCCTGATCGGTGAGACTCAGCGCATCCCGCATGGAGCCGTCGGCAGCACGGCCCAGTTGCCACAGCGCCGGCTCTTCAAAAGCCACCATCTCCGCTTCCAGCACTTTTTTCAGGTGGCCGACAATGCGCTCCGGCGTCATGGCCTTCAGGCTGAACTGCAGACAGCGGGACAGAATGGTGATGGGCAATTTCTGCGGATCGGTGGTGGCCAGCAGGAATTTCACGTGCGGCGGCGGTTCTTCCAGGGTTTTCAGCAGCGCGTTGAAGGAGTGGCCCGACAGCATGTGCACTTCGTCGATCAGGTAGACCTTGAAGCGGCCGCGTGTCGGCGCGTACTGCACGTTCTCCAGCAGCTCGCGGGTGTCTTCCACCTTGGTGCGGGAGGCGGCGTCCACCTCGATCAGATCGACGAAACGGCCTTCATTGATTTCCACACAGGCGCTGCACTGGCCGCAGGGTTCGGAACTGATGCCCACCTCGCAGTTGAGGGACTTGGCCAGGATGCGGGCGATGGTGGTTTTGCCCACCCCACGGGTGCCGGTGAACAGGTAGGCGTGGTGCAGGCGACCGTGGTCGAGGGCATTGATAAGGGCCTTGAGGACGTGTTCCTGCCCCACCATCTCGCGAAAGTTTCGGGGGCGCCATTTACGGGCAAGTACCTGATAGCTCATGTTTTTTGAATTCGCTGGCCGCTGCTGCAAAGTGGCTCAGTGTAATACGGGAACGGGCCGGGATAAACCGCCGGGGAAGGTAAAGTGGGGAAAGGCTGTGGGGGGTGGACACTGGAGGCGACCCTGCCAGCCGCACCCCGGCACACGAATCATCTGCTACCGTTGCTACCTTCCGGTCCTGGCGGGGTTCACAGACTATCATTGCGAGGGGACCGACAGGGCCACCATTGCGCGTCGAAACATTGGACATCAAAAAGAGGCGCGATTATTCCCGAATTCGTGCTGCGTTTCAAGGCATTATGCGCACGCTTCCGCTAGCGTCGGGGGATTGATCTACGCTTAAAACCATTGGTCGGATCACTTTTCGAGGACGTTTATGTTCCTGCGCTCGCTGCTCGCTGCTTTTATCTTGTGTCTGGGAATGCCGGTGCTGGCCGCCGGTGAATGGGTCACCCGCTGGGAAGACGGGGATCTGATGGCCGTGACGCCCACCCACCAGCTGGAGCTGCGGCTGGCAGCAACCCCCAACGATTCCACCTGGGGCCACCTGGTGATTCCCATCAAGGCTGAACAGCTGGACGAACTCAACAAGCACCGCAAGGACAAGCTGTTCCCCTACATCGACGTGGCGGTGGAAGTGGACAAGTATTACCGCACCGCCCAGGGCCACATTCTGGCGGACAAGCTGGTGGTGAAAACCGATCTGGATGTGCGCCAGTGGGAGGGCCTGAAAAAAGGCAAGAAACTGGTGGTGCGACTGCCGGATCGCACGGAGTTTCGCGAACCCTTGCGGGGGTCCGGCGCGGCGCTGCGCAAGGTGGAGCAACGTTACCGCTGATTCCGCCGACATTGCCGTAACCGTTTCCGTATAATGGCGGCCTTCGCTCCGGCTGCCATTCTTCCTGTCAGGTTTCATGCACGCATTCAAATCCCGCCTTACCCCGTTGATTGATTTTATCCAGCGCTATCCCCGCGCCCTGGCGCTGATCAGCTTTGCCATGGGCGTGGCCAGTTTTTTTCTGGTGAACCGGCAGAACCGCTCCGCCGCCATCATCGCCGGCATCCTGTTGGCCAGCTGGCTGTGGCTGATGGTGGAAAATCTGGTGACAGAGCGGGTCGCACGCCGTTTCAACATCGATATTCCACCGCCGCTGCTGCGCTACATCACCCAGGTGATTCATCAGGAAAGCCTGTTCTTTGTGCTGCCGTTTTTTTTCGTCACCACCACCTGGAACAGCGGGCAGCCGGTATTCATCGGTGTGCTGGGGCTGGCGGCGCTGGCGTCGGTGATCGATCCGGTTTATTACCGCTGGCTGGCGGCGCGGCAACTGTTGTTCATGGCACTGCATACCCTGGCGTTGTTCGCGGTGCTGCTGACGGCACTGCCGGTGATTCTGCAACTCACCACGCTGCAAACCTACAGTATCGCCACCGCTGCCACGGTGTTGCTGGCGGTTCCCACGCTGATCCGCGCACTGCCCGGCGGTACGCGCTGGTGGGGCTGGCTGAAACTGCTCGCCGTGATTGCCGTGCTGGCGCTGACACTGTGGTTCGCCCGCTACTGGGTGCCGCCGGCCACGCTGTGGCTGACGGACGTACATGTGACCCAAACAATGGACACGACGAACCGCACGCCGGGCGACGAAGTGAAATCACTGCCAGAAGACCAGCTGCGCGCGAATGGTCTGTACGCCTATACCGCCATCCGCGCGCCCCGTGGACTGACGGAGCAGGTGTTTCATGTCTGGGTGCACGAGGGTGTTGAGCTGGATCGGATTGCGCTGAAGATTCGCGGCGGACGGGAACAGGGCTATCGCACCTGGACCCGCAAGACTGTGTTCCCGGATCAGGTCCTGGGGGACTGGCAGATTCGGGTGGTGACGGAAGGTGGGCAGTTGATTGGGGTGGTGCGGTTTGAGGTCAGGTAAGCCTCACCCCTTCCCCCAGGTATCCCGCAGCGTGATGGTGCGATTGAACACCAGCTTGCCGCCGGTGCTGTCCGCGTCATCCTTCACGAAATAACCTTCGCGCTCGAACTGAAAGGCAATCGTGCTGGTGGCCTTGGCCAGCGACGGCTCGGCGCGGGCGTTGTCCACCACCACCAGCGCATTCGGGTTGATGAAGTCGAGGAAGTTCTTGTCGCCGGAATCCGGGCTTTCGTTGTTGAACAGGCGATCGTACAGACGCACCTGCACTGGCACGGACTCCTGCGCCGGCACCCAGTGGATCACACCTTTCACCTTGCGGCCTTCGGGATTTTTACCCAGCGTGTTTTCATCGTGGCTGCATTTCAGTTCGATCACGTTGCCATTGGCATCCTTGATCACTTCGTCGCAGCGGATCACGTAGGCACCGCGCAGACGCACTTCTTCCCCCGGCACCAGACGTTTGAAATCCTTGGGCGGATTTTCCATGAAGTCGGTCTGGTCGATGTAGAGTTCGCGGGTGAAGGGAATCTCACGCACGCCCAGAGATTCGTCCTTCGGGTGGGATGGGATGGTGAGCATCTGCTGCTTGCCGGCTTCCCAGTTGGTGATGGTGACCTTGAGCGGATTCAGCACGCACATGGCGCGGGGGGCACGCTTGTCCAGATCGTCGCGCAGGGCGAATTCCAGCATGCCCACGTCCACCACGCCATCGCTCTTGGTGACGCCGATCATCTCGCAGAAGGTGCGAATGGATTCCGGCGTGAACCCACGACGCCGCATGCCGGCGATGGTGGGCATGCGCGGATCGTCCCAGCCGGTGACGTATTTTTCATCCACCAGCAGTTTCAGCTTGCGCTTGCTGGTGACGGTGTAATTCAGGTTCAGGCGCGCGAATTCGATCTGCTGCGGATGGCAGGGCACGTCGAGTTGATCGAGCACCCAGTCGTACAGCGGGCGGTGATCCTCGAATTCCAGGGTACAGATGGAGTGGGTGATTTCTTCCAGCGCGTCGGAAATGCAGTGGGTGTAGTCGTACATGGGGTAGATGCACCACTTGTCACCGGTCTGGTGGTGGTGGGCTTTCTTGATGCGGTAGATCACCGGGTCGCGCATGTTGATGTTGGGCGAGGCCATGTCGATCTTCACCCGCAGCACGGCCTTGCCCTCTTCCAGCTTGCCGGAGCGCATGTCTTCGAAGCGGGCCAGGTTCTCCTCCACGCTGCGGCAGCGGAACGGGCTGTCCTTGCCGGGTTCTTTCAGGGTACCGCGGTATTCGCGGATCTGGTCGGCGGTGAGTTCGTCCACATAGGCTTTGTCCTGCTTGATCAGGTCGACCGCGTAATTGTAGAGCGCATCAAAGTAGTCGGAGGCATAGCGCACGGCGCCGTTCCAGTCGAAACCCAGCCACTTCACGTCGCGCTGGATGGCGTCGATGTATTCCTGGCTTTCCTTCTCCGGGTTGGTGTCGTCGAAGCGCAGGTTGCAGGTGCCGCCGAATTCCTGGGCCAGGGTGAAGTTCAGGCAGATCGACTTGGCGTGGCCCACGTGCAGGTAACCGTTGGGCTCGGGCGGGAAACGGGTGGCAACGCGGCCGCTGTTCTTGCCGGCGTCAAGGTCCTTGCGAATGATCTGGCGGATGAAATGGCTGGGGGGGGTTACGTCTGGCTTGCTCATGAGTGTTTGGATGTCCCGACTGTACAAACGCGGCCGGCGGCCGTGGAATGGGCGTAAGTATAGGGGATTTGGCGCGGCTTCCCAACTGGCGCACCGGGCGGCATCGGGCAGCGAACATCATGGATCGCCGGACGGTGGATGAGCGCCAGTCCGACAGGTGGCGGGCCTATCGATCCGGCAGGACAAGCAGCAAAAACACCGACAGCAGCACAAACATCACCAGCGCAATTGGCAGCCTGCACCGGACAAACCAACCCTGCAGGTCGGGAGAATCCTGCCGGGGCCACAGCAACCCTTCCAGGCGAAAGCGGCGCAACTGCCAGGGCCAGACGATCCGTTCCCGCGCGATCATATCCTGCAGACGGCTGCGCTCCGGGCACTCCCCAACCGCCACCACGCCCTTGATCACACTTCGCTTCAGAAACAGCTTGCGGTATTCGCCCTGAGGGCCGTGGTACAGCGCCACTTCATCGATCTGCTTTTCGTATTCGTCGCCGATCCAGCCCATGGTGAACACGGGCAGATCAAGCACCTTCAGCTGGGCGGAGACAAAGGAGCCGCGATATTCCGCGCCGCCCTTGCAGAGTCGGTTGGCCAGGATACTGGCCTGCTCCAGCCCCGGCGCCAGCACGCCATAGACTTCGTTGCGGTGTTCGACACATTCACCCACGGCAAAGATATCCGCCTGACTGGTGCCGAGCGTGTCGTCCACCCGAATACCACGGCCCACCTTGATGCCGGCGTAACGGGCCAGCTCCACATTCGGTTGAATGCCGGTGGCGAAGATCACGGTGTCGCAATCCAGTTTGCTGCCGTTACGCAGCTCAACGCCAGTCACTGCATGCTTGCCCAGAATCACCTTCACGCCAGTATTGAGCAGCACCTGAACTCCGTAACCTTCCAGTGAGTGTTTCAGGATCGCGCCTGCTTCAAAATCCAGCTGACGGTTCATCAGGCGATTCCCCTGATGCACCAGCACCACGTCGGTATGGTTGCGCTGCATGGCACGGGCCGCTTCCACTCCCAGCAGGCCGCCACCCACAACGACCGTGCGGCGGGTACGCACACTGCGGGCCAACAGCTTTTGCGCGTCATTCAGATCGCGAAATACATAGACGCCGGTCAGATCGAGCCCCTTGATCTGCGGCAGCCATGGTCGTGAGCCGGTCGCCAGCACCAGTTTGTCAAAATGATGTTCACCGCCGCGCTCATCCCGCACCAGTTTTTCGTGCACATCGAGCGCCATGATGCGGCGGTTGATAAAGCGGAAACGGGAACCGGTTTTGTCGACGTCCGGCAGCAGGATCTGCTGGTAACGCATGTCCCCCGCCAGCAGGGATGACAGATGAATACGGTTGTAGGGGCGCCAGGGCTCGTCGCCAAACAGCAGAATGTTGCCTGGGTATCTGCGCTTGAGCAGTTCCTGGATGAAGTGAAATCCCACCGGTCCGCTGCCGACGACGATGATGGTTTCATTTTTGCGCGCAGACTTTTTGCTCGGCGCCGGCCCGGGATCGACGGCATCGACAGGTGTTGGCACTCGATAGGCTTTGGACATGATCTCTCAACCTGAACCCGTTGCGGGATTCACTTCAAGAGACGTGCCAATTCAGTGTGACAGGAAACAGTGCGGACGCAGACACTGGGCCAGCACCTGTTTGGTGCCCTGCCCGCCTGTCGCGCCCGATCAGGTAGCGCAGCGCTCAGTGGCCGTCGCGGGTTTTCAGGTACGCCAGCGTGCGCTCCTGCGCCTCAGCAAAGCTGTACAGGGGCTGGTAATCGAAATCCCGTTGCGCGCGGGCGATGCTGAAATAGTGATTGCGATACAGTTCGGCCGCCAGAAAGCGCGTCACCATGGGCTCGCCCAGCGCCGGTATCAGCCGATGCAGTATTTCCAGCACATGCCCCGCAAAAAACGCCAGCGGAAAGGGCACTTTGCGCTGCACGCGCGGAAGCTCCAGCAATTCCAGCAGATTGTTGATCCAGGGCCACAGCAAAAGCGGCTCCGGCTCGTTGATGAAATACGCCTTGCCGCCCACGTTGTCGGAATCGGCAGCCTGCAGATGGGCATGCGCGGCGTTCTCGACATACACCACGCTCACTTTGTTGCGGCCATCGCCAATCTGCTTGAGGCGACCACGGCGCGCCTTGTCCAGCAACCGCGGAATCAGATGATTGTCCCGCGGGCCCAGAATCAGATGCGGGCGAATGGCGGTGGTCACCAGTCCGCCGCGCCCGTTGGCCTGCAGCACCCGACGCTCCGCCTCAGCCTTGGTGGCCGAATAAGGTGAGTGGTAACAATCCGGATACGGCAGGGATTCGTCACCACCATGGATATCGCGGTTGTTCATGGTGACGCTGGGTGAGCTGGTATAGACGAGTTTTTTGACGCCGTGAGCGACGCAGGCATCGATGACGTTCTGGGTACCGATCACATTGGTGCGAAAATAATCCCGATACGATCCCCAGAATCCCACCATGGCCGCCACATGAAACACCCGATCCATGTCACGCACGGCTCTGTCCACCGCCGCCATGTCCGCCACATCACCGGGCACCTGCTCGACACCCAGTGCTGCCAGCTCCGGATAATGATGCCGGCACAACACGCGCACCCGTTCGCCCCGCTCCACCAGCTGCTCCACAATGTAACGGCCCAGAAATCCGCCGCCGCCGGTCACCAGCACGTTCATGTTGGCACCCGATACATAGCACAGGTCGTGGTGATGCCGCTGCCCACCAGTGCAAACAGAATGCGGGCGCCAGGCTGCCATGCTCCTCTTTGCATCAGTTCATTCACGCAGACCATGGGCGCTGCCGTGTGCGGATCACCCAGCTCTGGATGGATGTCGATGACATGGGTGCTGGCTGGCAACCCGATATTCGCGGCAAGTTGTGCGGGAAAGCCGGCCTCGATCGGCGACGTCACCAGCACATCGATCTGATCGGGACGCAGGGATTCGCGGCGCAGAAAATTCTGCACGGATTCACTCAGACGCTGGCTGAACTGCAGCGCAAACTGCGGTTGCAGCACGATGGGTGCAAACTGACGCCCACTGACACCAAAGTCTTCCATCGCGCCCTGGCCGAAGTAGCCAAAGTATTCGTTCTCGGTTCGCGAATGTGCCTGCACCGCGCCGAAACCCTGCGCGTCATCCGCCACAGATCCCAGCAGCACCGCGCCACCCACGCTGGCAAAGGGAAAACCCGGCGCTGCCCGCCGCGACGGATGAACATCCCCCCCCACCACCAGCACATTGCGGTAGACACCGGTCTGCAGTAACGATCGGGACACTTCAACCGCACTGAGAAAGCCGCAGGCACCATTCATCAGATCGAACGAAAACGTGCGCGCCTGCATGTCGGCCTTCACCGGATCGGGATTCAGTTCCAGACGCTGCTGGATCAGCGCCGCAATCGACGGCTCCATGATATTGTCGTCGCGATAGATGCCCACGTTGATCAGCAGATCGACCTGACTGCCATCGATCCCGGCTTTTTCCAGACAGTTACGCGCCGCCTGCACGGCGTTTTCAATGGAACTGTCCTGACTGACAACAGAAACCCCGCTCGCCTTGATGATCACACCCATGATTCAATCCCCCAACTCGCCAACCGTGATGGCCACCACGCCCATGATGATGCCGGATGCCAGCACCAGCATCAGCACCCGATCCCCCGCCTTGATTTTTCCCTGCCGCAGATAATCATCCAGTACGACAAAATGCGACGTCGATGACGTATTGCCGTGGCGATCCAGCGTAATGCAGGTTTCCGGCAGCTTGCCGAAGGTGGCTTCGCACAACTCCAGCGCCGAACGGATGGCGCGACTGGAGGTCTGGTGCGGAATCACCACATCGAACTGCGAAGCATCGGTCTGGTATTTCTCTGCGTAGAAGCCCATGGCCGCTGGCAGACGCTGAATCACCTCAGCGTGCATTTCCATCGCCCGCGTGTACATGGCAACACCGGGATTGCGATCGCTGGGCATGCCAAAGCACAGATCGGCAAATTTCGACGCCGCAAACAGATCAACGAATTCCACCCGATCATTTCCCGTCGCTGCTTCCAGAATGATGGCCGCACCGGAATCCCCCACCGTGAGCGACGCAAACTGCGCATCGATCGGATCACGGATTTCCTTGAGCGCGGTTTCGGTGATTGGCGTAATGCATTCGCCGCTCACCACCATGCCACAACGCACCGCGCCGCTGCGTACCATCGCATCCAGAATCTGCAACCCCGTCATCATGCCCGCACAGGCGTTGGTGATATCGAAATGCAGGGCGTCCTCGCGCATGCCCAGTGCACTTTTCAGCAACAGGCCAAAACCGGGCTCAGCACAGAAGTTCATGCCGTTACGAAAGCGGGTAATCGACGTGAAAATGATGACATCCAGATCACTGGCGTCATGGCGCGAACGCTCCAGGCAACGGGTCGCTGCCGCCAGCGCCAGCGTGAAGGAATCATCATCGTCCGCACGCCAGCGCCGCTTCTTTACACCCGTCAGTTTTTCCAGATCAAACATCGGCGTAACCGCCATCGCCGCAATCAGATCGGCGGTGGACACCTCACGCTCCGGCAAATGAACTCCCAGACTTTCCAGGCGACTTCTCATGGGTTATCCCTCTTTTAATATTGATGTATCCGCTTGTGGTGATGAAACCGGCGCCCACTTCCACAGCCGATCGGTGGCCAGCAGCAGCAACGGCAAAAAAACCAGATCGAACACCAGCGCCGCCAGAATGATGCCCGCCAGCATCAGGCTCATGGTGTCGTTGACAGTAAAGTGGGAAAGCGACAGCAACAGAATGCCGGCAATCAACGTGAGCGATGTGATCACAACGGCTGTTCCCGATGACAACAGCGCTGCGGTCACCGATGCTTCGGCGCTCAGCCCGGCACGACGGCCATCCAGAAATTTGCTCATCAGGTGAATGGTGTCGTCCACCACCAGGCCCAGGCTGATACAGAATGTCATCGCAGCCGCGTGATTCACCTGCCCTGCCGTCAACGCCCAGATGCCATAGATCACGGCAGGCGGACACACGTTGGGAATCATGCTGAGCAGACCATAACGCCAGGAACGCAAGCCAATCACCATCATGCCGGTGACGAACAGCAACGTGAAAAGAGAACCGTCCACCATGCTCAGAATAATGCTGGTGCCGAGATGGGCGAACATCAGCAACTGGCTGGTGGGACGACTGCGCAACTCCGGATAGGTTTGCTGCAACCAGGCGTCGGCTCGCTGTTCAATCCCCAGCAGCGTCTGATTTTCACTCGCCACCAGATTCACCACCAGCCGCAGTGCAGAGCGATCTGCATTCAGATCCCGCGTCAGATCCATGCCTTGTGGCAACGCCAATTCATATAACAACAGGTATTGCGCAACAAGTTCACGCTGATCCGGAATGCGGTAAAACGCTGGATCATCAGCATTCATGATCTGGTGCAGGGATTTCACCAGATCCGCATAGCTGTCGACCCCGGCCACTTCCGGCTGTTGACGCAACCACGCGCTGAAATGATCCACCTTGCGCAGAAAGGCCGGATCGTTCACCTGCCCTGCTTCACCTGCATCGAGCGAGTACAGAATAAACTCCACGCCCTGCACATGTTGACGGGTGAACTGGATGGCGCGCTGGATTTCCAGCGATTCATCGAAGTAATGCGCCAGGTCATCATTGACTTGCAGACGCGGAATCTGCAGTAGCAGGAAAGTCACCACCGCCAGCATCGCCCACATCGACAGCAGCGGCGCCCGTACCAGCCAGCCCGCCAGCCGCTGCAACGGTTCTGTCAGTGCCAGCGGCTTTGGCAGCCGTTGCTGGCGGAACAACAGCACCACCGTCGGCAACACGGTGTAAGTGCACAGCAGCGCGAACAGCACACCCACCGCCGCCATGTTGCCCATATCCCGGAACGGTGGCGAATCACCGAAATTCATGCCCAGAAATCCAATCGCGGTGGTGAAACTCGTCCAGAACACTGGCCGCGCATTGTGGATCAGGCTGCGGATCATGGCTGTTTCTGCCGCTATCCCCTGCCGCAACAACAGCACATACTGGGTCAGAATATGAATGCTGTCGGCCACTGCCAGCACCATGATGATCGCCGGTGCCATCATCGTGATCGGATTGACATCGAATCCCAGACGAATCAGCAATCCCATGGTGATGCCCACCGACGTCGCCACCACGGCAATGGTCGCCGCGATTGCCATCAGGGAGCGCAGGAACACGCCAGTGAGCACGAAGATCGTGCCGAACACCAGCGGATTCACCCGCAGCATGTCATCCAGCGTGACATCCAGAATCGCGTTTTCGATCGCGACATCACCGTTGAAATGCATTTCAGTGCCGGGAAAGCGCGCCTGAAAATTCTCTCGCAAATCGTTGGCAGCGCGCTCCACCGCCAGAATGCCCTGCAGATGGTTGTCCGGCAGCGCCAGCGTTACCAGCAGCGCCGCCACATCCCCCGCTTCCGACACCAGACGCCCCCGAATGCGCGCATCCGCCAGCGACAGCGCCCGCAAGCGCGCCACCTGCTGTGGCGTGATGTCTACCGCTGTGTCGATCGCATCCTCGATCACCAGCGAATCCCGATCCACCACCACATGGGGAAAGCGCGTCACCGAATCCACCCGCACAGCATGTGGCAGCTGCGCCGCCCGTTCAGTCAGATCGCGAATCAAGCCAATGCTGTCAGGGGTGAACACCGCGCCATTGGGAGGCTTCACCAGAATCAACAGAAACTGCGCCTGCTGATAGGTGGATTCCAGCTCCTGAAGGCGGATGCGATAAGGATCATCGCGATCGAACATCACATTGATGTCTCCGTTGAACGCCATGTGCGCCACCTGGGTGGAACTCACCAGCAGCAACAACAAAGTGGCCAGAGCGTAACGAAGCCGCCAGCGAACCAGATGCCCGATCAGCGCGTGCATACTTCTTCCCCCGCTATCAAATCGTGTCGACTGCTGCCGGCACCGCTGGCACCAGCGGATGCACCGCGCATTCCTGCAGAATCACCGCTTCCATCTGCACGAACAGATCCTTCACCTGCTGTTCATCGAAATGCAGTCGGCTGTAACCCAGGCTCAGGGTAACGCGACGCCCCACCGTCGCCAGCGTCACTGTCAGTTTGGGGGGATATTCCAGCGGCGCGTAGGGCAGCAGCCAGCGCAAGGGCGCGCCATCCAGCCGCAGCTTCTGCATGTCGATCACGCCCACATTGGTGAGCACGGGAATGGATTCGCCGCGATGCTGCAACAACGCCGCCACCACCCGGCGCGCCAGCGCAAATGGCACGAACCGGAACAACGGCCAGATGAAGGGGCCTTCGGTGATACCTGGAAAATGACGTTTGCGCTCTGCCATGGCTTCACGCACCCGCAGGATCAGCGACTGAAAACTCAGTCCTCGGTCCAGCCGCACATTGCAGTTCACAAAGCTCGAATAGTTGGCCACCCGCGCTGGCGCCGGTGCCTTTTCATAGCGACGCAGATCGTAGGTGTTCAGCACACAGCACACAGTGCCCGATGCCGGTTTGATGATGCGCTGCATGGCGTGATAGAACGCGGCCAGCAGAATATCGTTGAAGGTCACGCCGTGCTGGTGACGGTAAGCCTCGATCACATCCAGCGTGGCCGGCTGAAACTGATAATGGTGAAACGCGCGCGCCATGCGAGGGGATTCGCGCACCGGAAATTTCCAGTTATGCGCCGTGCGCCGATCCTGCCACTGATTGCGCAGGCCGAAATACAGCAGACTGAACACCTCCCACCAGCGGAAATAACGCACCAGTGCATCGGTACTGCGCAGGCCGAAACCTGACGAAGGGGGAATATAACGAGGCGTGTCAGCCAATCGATCATAGATCCTGAAAACCCGCTCGAGATAGATCAGCAAACCACGTCCATCGATGGGCACACAGCTGACATTCAGGCACACCACATCGTGATCACTGCGAAAGATGCGCGCCTGCACCATCGGCTCCACCCGACAATCCATGGTTTGCAGCTGGAACGCTTGCAGCTGATCTTCCACATCCACAGCCGCTACCACGCGGCACAGTTCAAAGCGATCCAGCTCCTGCGGCTCCCAACGCATCCAGCGTGGCGTGATCACACCGCCCACCAACCGGCAACCGAGAATGGGTTCCGCGTCCAGCGACAGCCGCAACGCGCGACCGAAGCGCTCTGCATCCAGCATCTTTTCCGGCGCAAACACCAGATGCATGACGTGGTCACCGAATTGCTCGAGCACCACATTGACCTTGTCCAGCAGGGTCAGGCGAATCTTTTTGTTATTGTTATCAGCGATCGAAGCCATGGTATTTTCCTGCCCCGGCCATCACCGGGGTGAATAATTCAAAACCATGACTCATTAAATCATTCGATTTCGGCCATTACTTGGAAAATGAGACACGCACTGATGAAAAATAGATTCAAACTTTGGCCGGATTAGACAAGAGGCAGGATCACAACTACCGAAATCAAAAAGTCGAACGGATGCTCAACTCCCCCACCACCACGCCAACACGGGTTTCAACGTCATATCCGGCATAAGGGTTGTAGATGAAATTGTCGATGGCCGTGGACGTACTGTTGGTGCTGCCATTGGCCGGGATACGTTGTTCCGACGTGACATAACCCAGCGCACCGTCGATCCAGGTATCCCGCGACCACTGATAGCCAAAACCCACGGCGTACAGAAAGGTTTCGCCAATGGGAATGATCAGGTCGGCTTTGTCTTCGGGAATGGAACTGCCACGGGGTTCATATCCGGCCCGCAGCGCCAGTTGATCCGTGTACTGGTATTCCATGCCGATCGCCCAGCTCCACACGCTCTCATACTTGCGCGGTAAAAACAGGCCATCAGAGCCGATATGTCCACCGGTAGTGCCCTGATCCAGCGAATCCGAGATCAACCCCAGAATGCCCAGGAATTCCACCGGTTCCTCGAAACGGATTTCCCACACATCCCACACGGCGGTGTCCGTCCACTTCACATCCAGATTGGTTTTGAGGCGATCAGTCACCTTCACCGACGCCCCCAGCGCAAAATGCTGCGGATATTCGATGATGACGCTGGCATCAGTGGTATCACTGGAAAGCTGGCCTGGCACACCCACGAACTGCACCAGCGATCCAATGTAGGGATTGCCCGACAGACTGTTCACGAATCCGCGCACGTCGTCGGAATAACGGATATGCACTTCGCCCTCCAGCTTGTCGCGGGCACCACTCATGTAGGCCATGCCAAGCGTCAGCCAGGGCGTGGCTTCCCACAGCAATCCCAGATTGAAGGTGGTGGACAGATACCTTTCCACCTCGGCCTCGATGGACGCCACCGATGCAAACGGATTGAGACGGCCATCGACAACACCGTCATTGTTGCCATCGCCGCAGATAATGTTTTCCACCAGATTATCGATGCCGTTGGGGCAGTTGGCCTGTTGCAGCGTGTCGAACGATCCCAGCACCAGATTGGGCAACCTCATGTCGAATTCCAGACCCACCCCAAAATAGCTGAAGCCAATGCCCATACCCACTGCCAGCGTGTCCGTCAGCTGAATGCCCATCGTGGGGGAAAAATACGTGAGTCGCGTGATGCCCACCGCACGGGAAGAATAAATGCCCGGATCATCCGCCGAACGGGTCAGCCCGAGCATGACCGGCGCATATACGCCCGTGCCAAAGGTGACGGGGTGATCGTCGGCGGAAAACGTGAAGTTACCCAAGCCTGCCGCCAGCACCGGCAGTTCCGTCATACCCAGAAACGGCAGCATCACCGACACGCCGTCCACCTCGCTGGTCTGGTTCGCCACACCCGGATCTTCAAGCCCCAACGCCTCGAACTGGTCGAACACCGCCGCCAGTTGGTCGCCGGGCGTAAAATCCGCTTCCAACGAAAAATCCACCAGAATGCCTTTCAACTCATACTGCCGCCCCTGCAGCCTGACCAGACCGGCGGGATTGAAATGGATGGCATCGGTACCGGGCGGATCGGCAGTCACTGCATTGCCCAGGGCCAGCGCCTTGGGATTGCCCATAAAGATGTTCTGCATCAACTGCGCCTGGGCCACACCGGCTGCCGTCAACAACCCACCCGCCACCACTGCCATCCATGTCTTTTGCAACCACAGCATCGAGAATCTCTTCTTGTTGTTTTGAAATTAAAGTTCCTTTACGAACAATTCAATCTTTTTATGCTCGATTGATCACTATTTATGAAAATTCTATTTTCGTTTATAGTGATCAAACAACCGGAATGATGTAATGGTTTTGTAACCACCGCCGCTGGCGACGTCGTTCGGAATGACCATAATCACAAGAACAACTAGCAGAGCGCGGTAGCGCCCGCCGGAATTACCTCATGAATGACAACAAGCAGCCCACCCGCTGGAATCCGTTTCGCCCTGGCGCGTGCACCCTCACATTACTGTGCCGTGTGGCTGTGATCCTCTTCGTCGGACTCGGCGCTGGCTGCGCCAGCATCCCCACTACCGGGCCCGCCTACCTGGCCACGTCCGACGCCATCGAGGCCGCCCACTTCGACGTCGACATCACCACCCACGACAGCAAACTGTTGCGCGCCACCGTCTTCCAGCCAGAGCTGAAACCAGGGCAAACCGCGCCACTCATTATTCACGCGCACGGCTTTGGTGTGTTCCGCATGTCGGGGCCGATGAGCGTGTACGGACTGGGGGTTTTCAGCGGTCAGGCAGCCAAGGCGGCCTGGGAGCAGGGTTACTGGGTCATCAGTTACGATCAGCGCGGCCACGGCAGCAGCGAAGGCATCAACCGGCTGATGGATCCCGAACACGAGGTGCGGGACGTGAGCACCGTACTGGACTGGGCGCTCGCCAATCTCCACCGCATCAGCCGCGACGACAACGATGATCCGCTGGTGGGCATGGTGGGCGAAAGCTACGGCGGCGGCGCCATGTTGTTGGCCAGCGCCCGCGACAGCCGGATCGACGCGCTGATTCCCATCACCACCTGGCACGACATCGCCTTCAGCCTGTCCCCCAACGATGTTCCCAAAAGCGGCTGGCTCACCACCTTGCAGCTGGTCAACAACATGCTCAATCCCGGCAAGATCGATCCCGCAATCAATGAGGCCTACTGGAAAGCGCGGGACGGCATCGTGGAGCCGTCCATGCAGCAGTATCTGCACCAGCGATCCGTCAGCCACGACTGTGCGCAGGGGCGCGTTACCCGCGCCGATACGCTGCTGGTGCAAGGTTTTCGCGATGTGGCCTTTCCGCTGAACGAAGCCGTGGCCAATATGGAATGCCTGCAATCCACCGGCAGCGATGTGCGCCTGATCGGCACCCAGGGTGGGCACCTTCTGCCCTTCACCCAGTGGTCGTGGACGTTCCCCGGTTATGAAGTGGAAAACGACGTGCACTGCGACGGCCAGACCCTGAATCTGGTGGACACTGCGGTGGCCTGGTTCGACGCCAAACTGCGCCAGCGGCCGGAAAGAATCCAGCACCTGCCCCGAATCTGCCTGACCCAGGATTACGCGCGCGGCATCACCGTGGATCACATCAGCCGGGGCGGGCGGAAGTTTCACTTCGGTCAGACCCGCATCGACTCTGGTTTTACCGGCTTCTTCGAAGCACCCCTCTGGCCGCTGGAACGCTTCGTGGGCTGGTTCACCCTCACTAACCGCCATCCACAACTCCCCAAAGAGAAGACCGGGCACGGCACATTACGCCCTGCCTTCACACCGCTTTATGTGGCGCGGCAGGATCAGACCCTGGTGGGCATTCCCACCCTCGATGCTACCGTGAGCACCACCGACGGCGAATCCGACCCAATGGTCTTTGTCGGCGTCGCGGTAAAACGCGCCAACGGCCGCTACTTCGAACTGCTGAGCGATCAGGTAACACCACTGCGGGGTGTCGGCGACCACAGGACAGACCTGATGGCCATCAGCACCCGGCTGGAAAAGGGGGATATCGTGGGAATCTGGCTGTTTGGCTACCACAATCAGTATCGTTTCAGCCATACCGGATGGTTTATGGAGGCTGAAATAGCAGGTACTATAGCGCTCCCGTTGCTGGGGCCAGCGCCGACATCCCGTGCGCTAACCGCTGAAAATTACTGACATTATCAGCGCACCCGGCATCCCGCAGCGGGTGTCGGGCGGCATCTGGGAGCAGCGCATTTCGTTGGTAATGTGACACTTCTTCCCTATAATACGCCCGTTTGAATTTTCGCAGGCGTATTTGCCGTCGCAGTTGGGAAGCCTTCTTGCATCCCCTGACCCGCCGCCAGACGCCTTTCCTTCCCCATCCATGTGCTTGCCAGAGGAGACACGCAATGGAACGTGATTCGATGGAATATGATGTAGTCATCGTTGGCGCCGGCCCCGCAGGCCTGGCCGCCGCCTGCAAATTGCGTCAGCTTGCGGAAGCCTCCGGGCAGGAACTGACGGTTTGCGTGGTGGAAAAAGGCTCCGAAGTGGGCGCCCATATCCTGTCCGGCGCCGTGCTGGAACCCCGCGCCATCAACGAACTGTTCCCCAACTGGAAAGAACTGGGCGCCCCCCTGAACGTGCCCGTCACCGGCGACGAAGTCTACTTTCTCACCAGCGACACCAAGGGCGTGAAAACCCCGCACTTCGTCATTCCCAAGCCGATGCACAACGACGGCAACTACATCGTCAGCCTGGGCAACGTGTGCCGCTGGCTGGCGCAACAGGCTGAAAGCCTAGGTGTGGAAATCTTCCCCGGCTTTGCCGCCGCCGAAGTGCTGTTCCATGAAGATGGCCGCGTGAAAGGCATCGCCACTGGCGACATGGGTGTGGGCCATAACGGCGAGCAGAAAGCCAGCTACCAGCCTGGTATGGAACTGCACGCCAAATACACCCTGTTTGCAGAAGGCTGCCGTGGCCACCTGGGCAAGCAGCTGATCAAGCATTTCAAACTGGACGCCGGCAAAGATCCGCAGCACTACGGCATCGGCATCAAGGAACTGTGGGACATCGAGCCGTCCAAGCACAAGAAAGGTCTGGTGGTGCATGGTGCTGGCTGGCCGCTGGCCGAGAACGGCGCCACTGGCGGCTTCTTCCTCTATCACACCGAGAACAATCAGGTGGTGGTAGGTCTGATTACCGACCTCAACTACAGCAACCCCTACCTGAGCCCGTTCGATGAATTCCAGCGCATGAAGCATCATCCGCTGTTCAAGGACACTCTGGAAGGCGGCAAGCGCGTTTCCTACGGTGCCCGCGCGGTGGTGAAAGGCGGCCTGCACTCCCTGCCGAAAATGACGTTCCCCGGCGGCCTGCTGATCGGCTGCGATGCCGGCACCCTGAACTTCAGCAAGATCAAGGGCACCCACACTGCCATGAAATCCGGCATGCTGGCGGCAGAAGCGATTGCTGAAGCCCTGGCCTCCGGCAACGCGCCGGCGGAACTGACCAGCTACAGCACCAAGTTCCAGAATTCCTGGCTGTACGAAGAACTGTACGCGGCCCGTAATTTCGGTTCGGCCATGCACAAGTTCGGCACGTTCATCGGCGCGGGCTTCAACTATATCGATCAGAACTTCTTCGGCGGCAAGCTGCCGGTGAACCTGCACGACACCCACGCTGATCACGCCTGCCTGAAGCCGGCGTCCCAGTTCAGTCCGATCAACTATCCCAAGCCGGATGGCAAGATCAGCTTCGACAAGCTGGGCTCGGTGTTCCTGTCGAACACCAACCACGAGGAAGACCAGCCCTGCCACCTGAAGCTGAAGGATGCCAGCATTCCGATCCAGGTGAACCTGGCGAAGTGGGCGGAACCGGCACAACGCTACTGCCCCGCCGGCGTGTACGAAGTCATCGACAACGCCGACGGCAGCAAGCGCTTCCAGATCAACGCGCAGAACTGCGTGCACTGCAAAACCTGCGACATCAAGGATCCGTCCCAGAACATCAACTGGGTGGTGCCGGAAGGCGCCGGCGGACCGAATTACCCGAACATGTAAGTGCAGAAAAACCAAAGGGGCCGCAAGGCCCCTTTTCATTATCCGCGGCAGGATCTCAGAAGCGTCCCAACAAGAACCGCTGGCCCGCACTGGTGACAAAAAGCTGGCTCACACCCTGCCGGGTTTCCTCCTCGGCCCTGTCCACCAATTGATAAAACACACTGCGGGCAATCACCGCGTCCAGATTGGCGCGCACGCGGATATAAGGCGAAGGCTCACCGGATTCCGGATCGACATCCACCCGCAGCGGATGCTGCACGTCGGCAATTACCCTGTCATCCGTCAGCGTTTCGAATTCCAGCGCAGGCAGGCCATCCACAATCGTCTCACGCAGCGCGACGGCGTGCAGCGGTGCATCTTCCACCTGGATGCGCCACTTCTCCACCGGAGTCACCAGAAAATAGTCATCGCCTTCGCGCTTGAGAATAGTGGAAAACAGCCGCACCAGCTCCTTGCGCAAAATCGGCGTGCCTTCGTGCAGCCAGGTTCCATCGCGGCGAATCACAATGTCGATATCGCCACTCAGCGGCGGATTCCATTTTTCCACCGGTGGCAGTGTCCGGCTTCTGGGCTGTGATTCCAGCTGTGATGAAAGGGCGTCGAGCGGATCCGGTTTGTCTGTCATGAATCAATGCGCCTTGTGTTTGAGCCAGCGCTCCAGAATCATGCGCAGCTCTTCGGTCTTGAAGGGTTTGGCCACGTAATCGTCCATGCCGGCTTTCAGACATTGCTCGCGATCGCCGGCCATGGCGTGGGCGGTCATGGCGATGATCGGGCGTGTGGCGGCAGGGTTGGCGGAATCCAGCCGGATGCGGCGGGTGGTCTGGTAACCATCCAGCACCGGCATCTGACAGTCCATGAAAATCAGGTCGAAGGATTCCTGCTGCAACAGATCCAGCGCGGCGGCACCGTTTTCCACCACCACCACCTCGTAACCCATTTTTTCCAGCCGGCCACGGGCCACCTGCTGATTCACCACATTGTCTTCCACCACCAGCAGACGCCGGCGACCATCCAACAGTGGTGCCACGGGTGTCGCCGCCTGCTTGCGTGTGACGCCATGACTGGACAACAGCGCCTGCAACGCATCCCGCAGCCGTTCGTTGCGTAACGGTTTCAGGATCACCGCGTAGGGAAAGCTCGTCAACTCGTGAAAGCGCTGGCGCTGCAGCGCCGATCCCAGCAACAGAATTTTGTGCGCGGGAAAATGCGTCTGCACCAGCGACGATCCCAGCAGGGATTTCACCACATCGAGCCCGGCAGCCAGATCCACCAGCAGGCCATCGAAGTGGGCGCCCGCCGATCCCAGTGCATCGTGCACTTGTTCGATATCGCCCAGAATGTCCAGCCGCACGCCCAGATGCTGGGCATAGCAGTTCAGTGCCTGTTGCATGACGTCCGACGGCTCCAGCGCCAGCAACAACGGTTTGGCGTGATGTTCGGAAAAAACGTGCACCGGTTCCTTGGCCGCTTCCTGGAAAAAAATCTCGAACCAGAACGTGCTGCCCTTGCCGTATTCGCTGGTGACGCCGATATTGCCATCCATCAACCGGGTGAGCTGACGACACAACGCCAGGCCCAATCCAGTGCCACCGAATTCCCGCGTGGTGGACGTATCCGCCTGGGAAAATTTTTCGAAAATCAGTTCGCGCACTTCGTCCTTGATGCCAATCCCGGTGTCCATTACCTCAAAACGGAAACGCTTGCGGGCGCCGAAATCCCCCACCATGCGGAACGACACCGCCACATGACCATGCGCCGTGAACTTGATGGCATTGCCCACCAGATTGAAGATCAGCTGCTTGAAGCGCACCGGATCGCCCACCACCTGCAACGGCGTGCCGCTATGCCAAGTCAGCGCCAGATCCAGTCCTTTGCTCTGCGCCGATTCCGCCAGAATGGAAAACACTTCCTCGATGGATTTGCGCACATCGAACACGATGGCTTCCATCGCCAGCTTGCCCTGCTCGATCTTTGACAGGTCGAGCACGTTGTTGATCAGATCCAGCAGGATGTGGCCGGATTCATACGCCACGTTGACATAATCACGCTGCTCCTCGTTGAGCTGGGTGTCGTTGAGCAGCGACAGCATGCCCAGCACACCGTTCATGGGCGTGCGCAACTCGTGGCTCATGTTGGCAAGAAAATGTGCCTTGGCTTGGGCGCTGGCTTCCGCCACCCGTTTATTTTCTTCCGAGATGCGAATGGCGCGGTTGGCCTGCTGCAATGCGCGCACGGTTTCTTCAAGATTGACATTGGTGTGCTTGAGTTCGCGGGTACGATCCTGCACTTCTGCTTCCAGGCGCAGGTGCTGTTTGCTCAGCTCCGTGTCCCGTTCGCCGATGGCTTCCAGCATGTGGTTGAATTCTTTTGCCAGTTCGCCGAGTTCATCATCTGCCAGTTGCTGCGCGCGCACATTGAAGTTGCCATCCTGCCGCACCGAGCGCACCGCATTCAGCAATTCCTGCACGGGCTGGGTCACCAGTCTCATCATGCGAGTCATCACCAGCAGCGCAATGATCAGCGCCAGCAGAAACACCGTGCCGATCGCATACAATGCCTTGCTTTTGTAGGCATGAAAATGATCGAGAGCAGAGTGCACATACAGCGCACCAATGGACTGTCCGCCTTCCTGGATATCCTGATAGAGGAACAAGCCTTCGCGGGAAAAGATCACGGCGGGCGACGTACTGCCCGGCCACTGCAGACGGCCACCGTACAGATAGGAAAGACTGGATTCGCGGGCGATGGCATCGTCGCTGGCATTGTACACCGCCAGCACCTCCCGCTGGCGATCGAACAGAATGGCTTCGCGAATATTCGGAGCAACAGCAAAACCACGCAGCATGGTGTGCGCCCGCTCGGCATTGCCTTCACGCAGGCTGTCACCCAGACTGCGGGCAATCATTTCCGTTTGCGTGGTGAGTTCGCGTACCACCTGCTGCCTGGCTTCGCTGCGTTCGAGCACTACAAAAAACAGAAACGCAAAACACAACGCCGCCAGCACCACGGCCAGATTGATCAGAATCAGCTTGCGCGCAATCGAGAGTTCCTGAAAAAAGCGCATCATTGGGAATCGCCCCGCCGTTATCCCCTGCCCCGTGACATCACGTCCATCAATGATGACCGGGAAACCCCTGAATAACGACATGCGAGCTGAGGTATTCGGACATTCCCCGGACAGTGTTGAATTGTCTGACAATTGCGAAATGGTAGCAGTATTCGTCAGGCCATGCCTAGCGAAGTGTTGCGAAACACCTGCCTGCACAATGACACAGGGCGGGCGTGCATTGCCACTTTCTGCTCATCGCTGCGGCGATAGCTGACCCACGATCATTTTGCACAACTGTTCCAGTTCAGTGGCAGCATTCTCGTAAACAAAAGCTGACATTCCCCGCCGGCTGCGTGCGTTGATCGCATCCACGGCACGACCGTCACGCACGTCATACAGGGCAACCGCAAGCGCCATTTCCCCTTGCGTGGGCTTGTTCTTTTTGTCGCAGGGCGTGACGCCCATCTGCGTTCCACCACCGGCCTGTTCGCATTCGTGCAGACGCACCGGAGCGATGTCCGGCCAGCGCTGCACTTTCGCCACTAGCAAGATATCGGCATCAAGCGCGCGCGCAGATGACAAGGCAGCATCCACCGACGCCACCGGCGCCAATTCCTCCACCACCAGATAGTGCCGCTGCAGTTGCCGCAACAGTTCCTGGCTGAAACCGCTATCCAGGGAGTCCACCGCCGCCTCGCGATTCGTCGCCAGGGTAATCACCGCCAGGCGATAGTGGGTGGCCAATGTGAAGCGGGTGTGGCGTGAAACCTGCCGGCTGCCCACGGGCGACCATTCGCCCATGCTATCGGTGGACGCGCTTGCCAGCTTGGAATTGAAACTGCAGCCCTGACTCGCCATCAAAAAAGCCAGCCAGACCAGCAGTGGAAATCGCAATGACATACCCTTCCAGACCCTGGTGAATGATGTCATTGAGTATAGAAGAGAGATTCAGGATGGGGTGGCAATCATCTGATAATGAGCCAGACCTGAAAATGGCGCCGGACTGCAGCAGTTCCGGCGCCACACGCAATCATTGCACCTTCACTTGCTCTTGCGCTTGTTGCCCATGCGGATGCCGACATCGCCAAGGAAACTGAAAAATGCATCCTTGTCCTCGATGTATTCCTTGTAGAACTTGGAGTGGTACAACGCCACCGCGCCATGCACCAGCGCCCAGGCGGCGAAGATGTGGAAATAGGGTGGCACGTCTTCCAGCTTGCCTTCCTCGATGCGCAGCTTGATCACGTGCGCCAGCTTGTCGAGATTCGACGCGCGGATTTCGTGCAGCTTTGCCACCAGATCCGGGCAGGACGTCTGGTTCGTCAGCTTGTGCTCCAGACGATCGAACAACGCATATTTATCGGGGTCGCGCATACGGAACGAGAAGTACTCTTTCGCCAGCTGGGCACGATCCTGCTCCTTGCTGTCGTCGAGGCGATCGAACATGCGCGCCAGATCTTCTTCATAACGGATCATCAGGCGCAGATAGATTTCATCCTTGGTGGAAAAATGCTTGTAGATGGTGCCCTTGCCGATATTGACCGCGTCCGCGATCATTTCCACCGTCACCTTGTCCTCGCCCTTGGCGATGAACAGCTCCTGGGCGCGCTCCAGAATATCTTCTTCCCGACGCCGGAATTCCTGGGCCTTCTGACTGGCCTTCTGTAAATCACTCATCCACGAGCCTCCTGATTGATCAATGCGCGCAATTATGCGCAATTTTGTCATGCGTGACTATTGTCAGCTTGTTGGTTCTGCGCTCAATTCGGGTGACAAACCCCTTATAAGTCAGACAATTGCATGCTGCTGCCAAGGCTGACCATGGTATGACCTTGGAGTCACCATTCTAAACACTATAGACTAACAGGCAAATCACCAATGGAAGACGCCCTGACACCATGGATCTGAGCGCTGAATTCCCCCAGGACGAACAGCTTTGTTATCTGAATCATGCTGCCGTGGCACCCTGGCCCCGTCGCAGCGCTGATGCGGTGAACGCCTTTGCCAACGCCAACGTGCACCGGGGCGCCGCCGACTATGAGCAGTGGCTGCAGACAGAGCAGCGTCTGCGCCAGCAACTGGCCTGGCTGATCAACGCGCCGTCCACCCGCACTATCGCGCTCCAGAAGAACACGTCCGAGGGTCTGTCCACCATCGCCTATGGCCTGCCCTGGCAGGCGGGGGATACCGTGGTGATCACCGACCAGGAATTTCCCAGCAACCGGATAGTGTGGGAGTCCCTGGCGACGCAAGGCGTGCGAGTGATCGAAGCGGCGCTGGATACTGCCGATCCCGAGGCGAGCGTCATCGCCTGTCTGGATACTTCCACCCGTCTGCTGGCGGTCAGTTCAGTGCAATACGGCACTGGGCTGACACTGGATCTGAACCGCCTGGGCCAAGCCTGCAAAGAACGTGGCATCCTGTTCTGCGTGGACGCCATCCAGAGCCTGGGCGCCCTGCCCTTCGACGTGACCGCGTGTCAGGCGGATTTCGTGGTGTCCGATGGCCATAAATGGATGCTCGGCCCCGAGGGCATTGCGCTGCTGTATGTGGCAGAGGCGCAGCTGGAAAAGTTGAAGTTGCACCAGTTCGGCTGGCACATGGTGCAGGAGCGCGGCAACTATGACGTGAAAACCTGGCAACCAGCCCGCGACGCCAAGCGCTTCGAGTGCGGCAGCCCCAACATGCTCGGCGTATTTGCCCTGTCGGCCAGTCTGTCGCTGCTGGAGGACCTGGGCATGCCGCGGATTCAACAGGCACTGCTCACCCGGGTACAGCAACTGGAACAACTGCTGCTGGATCATCCCAAACTGGAACTGATCACCCGCACCGATCGCGCGCTCCGCTCCGGCATACTGACGTTCCGCCATCGCGATCTAACGCCGGCAGCCCTGTTCCAGCAGCTGAAACAACGGGGCGTGGTCTGTGCCCCTCGCGGGGGCGGTGTGCGTTTTTCGCCGCACTTTTATACTCATTCCGACGTGCTGTTCCGGGCGGTTCAGCACATTCCGCAGTAGGAGATTTTTCCCAATGTCCGTTTTCAAAAGGATTCTGGCGTTTTTCGTTGCCTGGCTGAACCGGCAGCGGGATCCCAAGGATCACGCCCTGAGTGACTTCGACAAAACCCGCTATGAAGTGCGTCCCGGCGACGTGATTCTGGTGGAAGGTCGCAGCACCGTCGGGCGCAAACTGCGCACCATCACCATCAGCCGCTGGACGCACTCTGCACTCTACATTGGGAGGCCGCTGGATATTGAGGATGCAGACTTACGCAACATCCTCAGCAATTTCATCACGGTCGCGAACGACACGCCGCTGATCATCGAAACCCGCATTGGCGCGGGCGTTACCGTGCGTCCGCTGCTGGATCTGGAACACGATCACCTGCGCATCTGCCGGCCGAAAGGACTGGCGCACAAAGATGTGCAGCAAGCGATCCGCTACGCCGTCAATCACCTGGGCAACTACAACGAAGGCACCCAGCTGATGGATCTGACCCGTTTCCTGTTTCCCTGGGGATTGCTGCCCTCCAGCTGGCGCCTGCCACTGTTTCGACGCTGGCCCGGCCGTCACACTAAGAATGTGTCCGCCTCGTTCATTGCCGAAACGTTTGGCTTTATCCAGTTTCCCATCTACCCCTTGGTGAAAATCAGCACCGAGCAAGGCACCCAGCTGCTGCGTCGCCATCCGCGCCTGTGCATGCCGTTCGAAATCGACATGTCACCCAATTTCGAAGTCGTGAAGTATCCGTTTCTGGATTTTCGCCAGTACGAAAACGAACGGCTGATTCCCTGGAAAGGCAGCGGCCTGTATTCCGGTGTCGAGCAGGAACCGGCACTGACGTTCCAGCGCAGTGCACCCTTGCGTCCGGTCAGCAGCGAGTCGCCGGATGCACAGTCCATCGTGGTGAACCTGGGAATGAAGGATGGCTGATGAACACAGGGTCATCCCTCACAGAATGGGTGGTTTATGCCGAAAGCGGGAGACGGGATCTGTTTTAATGGCAAATAGATTTAACAGGACGCTGGATGTTTCAGAATGTTAAGCAATACTTATTCTTACTAATGTTGCTCACTTCCCCCCAAACGTGATGCTAAACATTGGTTGGGTCACTTCGGTGGTCCAGGTACCGTGGATCGTGTACCGCATATTTAACTCCTATTGGTCTTAACCCGGTTTCCCCCCCAGGAACCGGGTTTTTTTTCGGCCGTGGTTTTTCAAGGAGTTGGCGGGCGCTGTTCAAGAAGTACAGGTGAGCTCAGGACGGCGTTTCATCCAGCACGGGATCATTCGCATCCGGCAGATTCTCCAGCGCTGACTCACCAGTTTCATCAGACGCTTCCTTCAACGACGCCGGAATTTTCTTGCGCGCCTTCGCGCCCAGGGTTTCCAGCTGTTCGATGCGGCGCACCAGATTGCCCTTGCCGGACACCAGCCGCTTGTGCGCAGTGTCGTAGGCATCCTTCGCCTTGTTGATCCTGTCACCCACATCTTCCAGCGATTCCGCGAACAGCACGAACTGGTCATGCAGCGCGCCAGCCTGGCGGGCAATTTCCAGCGCATTGCGGTTCTGGTATTCGTAACGCCAGATGTTGTGAATGGTTTTCAGGCTCACCAATAACGTGGACGGACACACCAGCATGATGTTGCGCTCGAACGCCTGGCCGAACAACGCGGGATCGGATTCCAGCGCCTTGAGAAACGCCGGCTCGATGGGAATGAACATCAGCACGTAATCCGGCGCGTTGATGCCGTACAGATCAGGATAATTCTTGCCGCTCAGTTCGCGGATGTGAGTCTTGATGGAATCGATGTGCGCCTGCAGATGCAATTCCGCCTGCTCGTTTTCATTGGCGCTGTAACGTTCCCAGGCCGTCAGCGACACCTTGGAATCGATGATCACGTGCTTGGCGTCCGGCAGGTGCACGATCACGTCCGGGCGCAGACGCTGACCTTCCTCATTGCTGTACTGGCCCTGGGTTTCGTACTCGCGGCCTTTCTGCAGACCGGAGGCTTCCAGCACCCGCTCCAACACCATTTCACCCCAGTTGCCCTGGGTTTTACTGTCGCCTTTCAGCGCGCGGGTGAGGTTCAGGGCCTCCACCGTCATCTTGCTGTTCAGATCTTTCAGCGCCACGATTTCGTTGAACAGCGACACGCGATCGCGGCTTTCCTTGTCGTAGACGTCTTCAATTTTTTTCTTGAATTCGCCGAGCTGATCCTTCAGCGGATTGAGCAGTTCGCCCAGATTGGATTTGCTCTGCTGGCTGAACTTTTCGCTTTTCTCGTCGAAGAGTTTCTGCGCGATGGACTGGAATTCCAGCTTCATCTGGTCGCGGGCGTCCTGCAGCAGTTTGAGTTTGTCCTCCATCTCCCGCTGGGCGGATTGCAGGCGGGCCTGCAGTTCACTCACTTTGGCGTGCTCGGACTTGAGTTCCTGCTGCAGCTGCTGGCTGTGGTTTTGTGCTTGAGTGAGTTTCTGCTCCAGCGCGGGCATATGTTGCAGGCGGGCCTGAGCGTCGGATAGCTGCTTTTCCGCCTGCAACGAAGCGGACCGCGCGCCGTTTAATTCTGATTCCAGCACCGCCAGCCGGTTCTGCAACTGCTGCTGACTCTGCTGCGCCTGCTGCTGTTGCTGGTCATGCAGCCGAACCTGGTGATCTTTCTCTGCCTGCAACGCCTGCAGCTTGAGTTGCTGACGCAGCGTGCCAATCACGTAACCCGCCAGCACACCCAGCACCAGGGCCGCTCCGATCACCGTCCACCACAGTGGTTCATTCATGCCGCTATATTCTCGTTGTTATGAATGGGACGCTTGCGCGCGGGTGAACAGATTGAAGAAATTCTGCGTGGTCTGCTCCGCCACTGTTTCCAGACTCACGCCTTTCAGCTCCGCCACTTTCTGCGCCACTTCCACCACGAACTTCGGCTCATTGGATTTGCCACGGTGCGGCACCGGTGTCAGCCAGGGCGCGTCGGTTTCCACCAGCAGACGATCCAGCGGCAAGGCCTGCACTACTGCGCGCAACTCATCCGCATTGCGGAAGGTGACGATGCCGGAAATGGAAATCAGAAACCCCAGATCGATGGCCCGCTTCGCCATCTCCAGATCCTCGGTGAAGCAGTGCATCACGCCACGGATTTCGCTGCCGCCTTCATCGCGCAGGAAGTTCAGCGTGTCTTCTTTCGCACCACGAGTGTGAATCACCAGCGGCAAGCCTGTCTGGCGTGCAGCGCGAATATGGGTGACAAAACGGTCGCGCTGCCACTGCAGATCGCCTTCGCCATAGAAATAGTCCAGCCCGGTTTCACCGATGGCAATCACCTTGGGATGAGCGGCGACGCACACCAGTTCTTCCAGGGATGGTTCACGATTTTCACGGTAAAGAGGATGCACGCCGACAGTGGCAAACACCTGTTTGTGCTGTTCAGCGAGGGTGAGCACGCTCTGGATGTTGTCCATGTCGATGCCGATGCAGACCACATGGCTTATGTCGCGGGCGAACGCCGCCTGCAGCACGGCATCCAGATTACCGTCGTAAGCGGCAAGATCGAGTTTATCCAAGTGACAGTGGGAATCTACAAGCATCGCGGTCATGGGGTTACTGCACAAAATCCATCGAGAAGATACCGGCAGTTTACCGCGAAGTGAGGGGGGAATTAACAACGATCTAAGAGTGGTGAGTCAGGAAAGCCGCTTCCAGACCGTTTGCGGCCATGGATGGCCGCTGACGAGCGCACAGGGGTGAGCAGCGAGATAGGGAAAGCATGCTTTCCCCGCTGCGAACGCCACGAGCGTATTCGCGAGTGGCCGGTCCCGTAGGGTGCTTGTAGGGGAACGCCCAGTTCGTGTCTGGAAGCGGCTTTCCTGACTCGCCACCGCACCATCACATAGTATGCGTCGGCCGATCCGACTGCAGCGCACCGGCCAGATAGGTTTCGATCTTCTTGCGGGCGGTGTCGTCCTGGTCGTTGAACTGTACACCGATGCCGGCAGCCCGGTTGCCTTGGGCGCCCTTGGGGGTAATCCACACAATCTTGCCTGCCACCGGGATTTTTTCCGGCTCTTCCATCAGGTTCAGCAGCAGAAACACCTCTTCCCCCAGCTTGTACTGCTTGTTGGTGGGGATGAACAGGCCGCCGTTTTTCACGAACGGCATGTACGCGGCGTACAGCACCGCCTTGTCCTTGATGGTGAGGGAAAGAATACCGCTGCGGGAACCGCCGATTGCCATAATCTGTCCGCTAATATCCAAAAGCCGGGAAAATCACACCTGAACCCCGTTCAGGCCATATAACCGTGAGTGTAGCAGCATGAGCCGGCAGCGCCAGCTTTCAGGCCCGAACCTGTGACCATTTGAGCAGGATTTCTTCCAGCAATAACTGAGGGTTAGGATTGCCGGGGCCGCGCAGCATGCGCACCACCTGCTGCAGATGCAGGTAACTGCCGTGGAGGCGGTCCACATTCAGCTGGCGCTGAACGGCACTGAAATCCCCCAGCAGATCCTGGTTCACCACCTGAGCCGGCGCACCTGCCGCCACCTTCATCAGGTCCACCTGCCAGGCCAGCAGCCAGCCCACCAGCTCCAGCAGAGGGAAGCCCTGCCAGCTCTCCGCCGTACGCACCGGGTCGCGCTTGCCGGTGAGCACTCCCAGCCAGTGCTGGGCGACAGTCGCACGCTCGCCGATCCAGTCGCTCTGACTCAGCGCCAGGGCCGCCACCGGCGCACCACCGGCCACATTCAGCAGGCGCTCGGCCTTGCCCGCGTCCTCACCCAGACTGCCCTGCAGCCAGGTCAGCGCTTCGCTCCGGGGCGGCACGGGGAAATCCACCACCTGACAGCGGCTGCGAATGGTGGGCAGCACACCAGACACCTGATGGGTCACCAGAATCAGCAACGTGCGGGAACCCGGTTCCTCCAGGGATTTGAGCAGTGCGTTCGACGCATTCACGTTCATGGCTTCCGCCGGACAGATCACTGCCACCCGGTAGCCGGAAAACTGGGCCGTTCTGGAAACAAATTCCACCACCCCGCGCACCTGATCCACCTTGATGGCCTTGCCGGCTTCCTCCGGCTCCATGAGCAGCAGATCGGGATGGGAGCCCGCCTTGATCAGCAGGCAGGGTTTGCAGCGTCCGCAGGCGGCCTGAGCCACGGGTTTCTCGCACAGCAGCCTCTGCGCCAGGGCTACTGCGAAATGGGCCTTGCCGGTGCCCGACGTGCCCCGCAGCATCAGGGCATGAGGCAGCTGCCCGCGCTCCAGCCGCGCCTGCAGGTCCAGCCACTGCTTCTGCTGCCAGGGGTGAGGCGTCAGAATCTGGTTGATGTCCGCCAGCATGATCAGGCGTATTCCCGCTGCAGTTGATGAAGGCTCGCCGCCAGATCCTTCTGCACGGATTCCAGCGGCTGGCTGGCGTCGATCACGTGGTAATGGGCGTTACCCTTCGCACGGGCCAGATAGGCATTGCGGACCCGCTCGAAGAAGGCGATGTCCTCCTGCTCGAAGCGATCTAGATCACCACGGCCCCGCGCGCGCTCCAATCCGAGTTGAACAGGAATATCCAGCAGCAGCACGGCGTCCGGGCGCAGCTCACCTTGTACGAGATTTTCCAGGGTGGCAATCGCAGCAACATCCATCTGGCGCCCCCCACCCTGATAGGCATAGGTGGCATCGGTGAAGCGGTCGCACAGCACCCAGTTCCCCTGCTCCAGCGCCGGCACGATCACTTCCGCCAGATGCTGGGCGCGGGCAGCGAACACCATCAGCAGCTCCGCCAGCGGATTCACGGTTTCCACCCGAGGTTGCAGCAGCAGGCCGCGCAATTGCTCCGCCAGCGGCGTGCCACCGGGTTCACGGGTGGCGATATAGGGAATCTGCTGCTGTTCAAGCCAAGAACGGATGAAGGCGATATTGGTGGTCTTGCCGACGCCCTCGGTGCCTTCCACCGTGATGAATTTGCCCCGCTTCATGCCCGTGCTGATTCCTGATCCGGTTACTGAGGGGAGGAGCGATAATCCGCGCGCCGCTTGTGCTGGTATTTTTTGACCGCCGCCTCGTGATCCGCCAGTGTAACGGAAAACTGGTGGCTGCCATCGCCCTTGGCCACGAAAAACAGCGCGTCAGTGGGCGCCGGATGCAGCGCAGCATCGATCGCCGCTTTGCCGGGATTCGCAATTGGCGTCGGTGGCAGGCCATCGATGCGATAGGTGTTGTAGGGCGTGTATTCGTTCAGATGTGACTTCTTGATATTGCCCTTGAACCGCTCGCCCAGGCCGTAAATCACCGTGGGATCGGTCTGCAGGCGCATGTTCAGACGCAGACGATTCACAAACACACCGGCAATCTGACCCCGCTCCTCCGGCACGCCGGTTTCCTTCTCGACGATAGACGCCATGATCAGCGCCTCATAAGGTGAGCGGAAAGGCAAGCCTGCCGAGCGCGTTTCCCAGGCTGACATCAACTGCTGCTGCATGCGCAGGTAGGCACGCTGCAGAATCGAGATATCCGAATCGCCACTCTGATAGGTATAGGTGTCAGGGAAGAACAGACCTTCCGGGTGGAATTGCTCACTGCCCCAGGATTTCAACAGATCACCGATGTCCTGCTGATCGAGCAGCTGCACCAGTTTAGGGGTGTTGGCCAACGTAGCTCGAAAGCTGGCAAATGTCTGGCCATCCACCAGCGTCACGCTGTACTGCAGCACCGCGCCACTGTCGAACTTCTGGTACAGATCCGCCGCCGACATGCCCGGCACCACTTCATAATCACCAGCCTTGATGTGGCCCTTGCCTGCATGCAAACGCCCATACAGGCGGAACAGCCGCGCGCTGTCGATCATGCCGGAAGCTTCCAGCTGATTGGAAATCCGATAGAGGGAAGAACCGGACGGCACTGAAATGACTTCTGTAGCCTGCACGGACAGCGGGCGCGAACTCCAGACTTCCAGATAGACCCTGCCCGCCAGCAATAGCGCCGAAGCGCCCAGTACCAGCACGCCCAAAAGAAGTAAGTATCGTTTCATCAAAACCAGTGGGATCGAATGAGTTGTTGGGCCAGACGACTCACCGGCCCTGGCGACCAGTGGTTGTCTTCAAAGCGGGCCACCGGCCACACGCCAAAGACACTGTTGCAAAAAAAACGTTCATCAGCAACCCGAAAGCCATCCAGTGTGATGGTGGTCTCCATTGCATCCAACCCCGCCGCACGAAACTGTTCCATCAGCCAGCGCCGCATCACCCCGGCCACACCACACTGATCCAGCCGCGGTGTCAGCACCTGCTGATTCTGCACGATGAACAAGTTGCTCATGGTGCCTTCGATCGGCGAACCATTCAGGTCGCACACCAAGCCTTCCTGAAACTGATCAATGCCATCCCACTCCGCCCGCGCCAGCACCTGCTCCAACCGGTTGAGGTGTTTGATCCCCGCCAGCAACGGTGAATGACCCAGGCGATTTACACAGGGAAAAACCCGGATGCCCTGCTGAAACCAGGCATCAGGATATTCCGGAAGCGGAAAATGCTGCAGGATACGCCGGGGCTCCAGATCACTGGCCGGCGCGTAACCGCGTCCACCGCTGCCACGAGTGATCATCAGCTTCACCACACCTGGCCGCGACATCCCCGACCAGGCGGCCAGTTCGGCCAGCAGAGCATCACGCTGCAGCGGAATGTGCAGACGCCGACAACCCAGCATCAAACGATCCAGATGATAGTCCAGCAGAACAGGCTGCTGCCCGGCAATGCGGAAGGTTTCGAACAGACCATCGCCATAGGCGAGGCCGCGATCAGTGACGGGCACCCGGGTGTCCGGCTGCCCGTTGATCCAGACAGGAATGGCAGCGGTATCAGACACGCCGGAAAATCAGCGTTCCGTTGGTACCGCCAAAGCCAAAGGAATTGGACATGGCAATATCGATCGTGCGCTGCTTGGCCACGTGGGGAACGTAATCCAGATCGCACTCGTCGTCGGGATTGTCCAGGTTGATCGTTGGCGGCGCCACCTGATCCTGCATGGCCATCAAACTGAACACCGCCTCCACACCGCCGGCCGCACCCAGCAAATGGCCCACCATGGACTTGGTGGAACTCACCGACACAGAATACGCCGCCGCACCAAACACTGACTTGATCGCGCGGGTTTCCGCAATGTCACCGGCCGGTGTCGACGTGCCATGCGCATTCACGTAATCCACCTGCTCCGCCGATATGCCGGCATCTCGCAGTGCATTACGCATGGAGTCCGCCGCACCACGTCCATCTTCAGGGGGCGAGGTGATGTGGTGAGCGTCACCACTGGCACCGAATCCAATCACTTCACCATAAATTTTCGCGCCGCGTTTGACCGCGTGCTCGTATTCTTCCAGCACCAGAATGCCCGCACCGTCGGCCAGCACGAAACCATCACGATCCTTGTCCCAGGGGCGGCTTGCTGCCTGCGGATCGTCATTGCGGGTGGACAGCGCCCGCGCCGCAATAAAGCCCGCCATTCCCAACGGAGAAGAACCGCATTCACCACCACCGGCCACCATCACATCAGCGTCACCGTATTTGATAACGCGGGCAGCGTAACCGATGCAATGCGTTGCGGTGGTACAGGCAGTTGCAATCGCCCAATTAGGACCCTGCAATCCAAACAGGATGGACAGGTTTCCGGCGATCATGTTGATAATGGAACCCGGCACCAGAAAGGGGCTCACTTTGCGCGGGCCGCCGGCGATAAACTGGTCGTGATTTTTTTCGATAGTGCCAATGCCTCCGATGCCCGCTCCCACGGCCACACCTATGCGCTGGCGGTTAGCATCGCTGATCTCGATACCGCTATCCCGAATCGCCTGGATACCTGCCACCAAACCGTACTGGATGAAAGGATCTACCTTGCGGGCTTCCTTGGCAGACATGTATTCGGTGATGTCGAGATTCTTCACCAGCCCGGCAAACTTAGTGGCGAAATTGGAAACGTCATAGGTGTCAATCAGGCCAATGCCACTCTTCCCTTCCACCAGCCCCTTCCAGGTATCCAACACGGTATTGCCAAGGGGAGTGACAGCACCCATCCCGGTAACAACGACTCTGCGACCTGACACGCTCTTTCCTCCAGTCATCATTCTGGTATTCAAACTGAAAAGTAGTGTAACCCTGTTACATTATTGTTATATAGCTGAAATATCTTACAAAAGGTTTCGCGTTTCCCCTAATGCGAACTCACTTCAAAAAAGCGGCCTATCTGATTGAAATACATAAATCAGACAACAAAAAAGCCGCTGGATCACAGCGGCTTTTTTGGCGGAAATCCCGGGATCAGCTATGAGCCAGAACGTAGTCGATGGCTTCCTGAACCTTGGTGATTTTCTCAGCTTCTTCATCGGGAATCTCAGTTTCGAATTCCTCTTCGAGAGCCATCACCAGCTCCACGGTGTCGAGAGAATCAGCCCCCAGATCTTCGACGAAAGAAGCATCGTTGGTTACTTCTTCCAGTTTGACGCCAAGCTGTTCAGCAACGATCTTCTTGACGCGCTCTTCGACATTGCTACTCATACGACTCTTGTCTCCTGTGAGTTTCCCTAAGTCTGAAGGGTTTTATAGTTTATAGATAGCGTCGTGGCGGTTGCAACATAAGGAGACCTCAGTGAACACGCAGCGACTAAATGCCAAATGGGCTGTAACGGGCACCCCCGACGATACAGTGCGGGCACTATATCACATATACATTCCGCCATTAACAGGAATTGTTGCCCCGGTAATGTAACCAGATTCTTCACGGGCCAGGAAGCAGACGGCATCCGCGATTTCTTCCGGTTGGCCCAATCGGCCGGCAGGAATCTGGGTCAACATGGCCTGCTTGTTGGCCTCGGGCAACTCCTTGGTCATGTCGGTGTCGATGAAGCCGGGCGCGATTGCGTTCACCGTGATACCGCGCGAACCAATCTCACGGGCCAGAGAACGGGTGAAGCCTTCCATGCCCGCTTTTGCAGCACTGTAATTGGCCTGACCGGCGTTGCCCATGGAACCTACCACGGACGAGATATTGATGATGCGACCCCAGCGCGCTTTGGTCATGCCGCGCAGCACGGCCTTGCTCATGCGGTACACGGACGTCAGGTTGGTATCGATGACCTGATCCCACTCTTCGTCTTTCATGCGCAGCATCAGGTTGTCGCGGGTAATGCCGGCGTTGTTCACCAGAATCAGCGGCGTGCCGTAAGCTTCCTGCACAGCGCTCATCACTGCTTCGACACTGGCCGGATCTGCGACATTCAAGCACATGCCGCAGCCCTTGCCACCGGCTGCCTGAATGTACTCGGAGATTTTGCGGGCGCCCTCTTCGGTAGTTGCCGTGCCGACCACGGTAGCGCCCATTTTCAGCAGAGAAGTCGCAATGGCTTTTCCGATTCCCCGGCTGGCGCCGGTAACCAGCGCAACTTTGTTTTCCAGTGACATCCTTTGATCCTCTTCGTTATTGTTCTGTTCAAGCCAGCGCAGTGCGGGTTGCTTCCAGCGAAGCGGTATCCAGCACGTTGAACACTTCAAGCTCGCGCACGATCCGCTTGTTCATGCCGCTCAGTACTTTGCCCGGGCCGCATTCCACCACTTTCGTGACGCCCTGCGCCGCCATGGTTTTCACGGAATCCACCCACAGCACCGGACTATAAAGCTGCACGATCAGTTTTTCGCGGATGCGCTCGGGATTCAACTCGATCTGCGCGTCGATATTATTGACGACAGGGATGACAGGTTTGTTGATCTGCGTGGAGGCCAGCTTGGCTGCCAATTCCTCGCTCGCCGCCCGCATCAGATCACTGTGACAGGGAACGCTGACTGCCAACGGCATCGCCTTGCGCGCGCCTTTCTGCTTGGCCAGCTCGATGGCGCGATCCACTGCAGTGGAATGGCCGGCGATCACCACCTGACCCGGCGCATTGAAATTCACCGCCTGCACGACTTCACCCTGGGCTGCTTCGGCACACACGGCTTTCAGTTCATCGTCTTCCATGCCCAGTATGGCCGCCATTTTGCCCTTTCCACCCGGACAGGCATCCCGCATCAGCTCACCGCGACGCTTTACCAGTGCCACACCATCCGCCAGCGAAATGGACTCCGCGCACACATAGGCAGTGTATTCACCCAGACTGTGTCCCGCCATCAGTGCAGGGCGAATGTCGGATGCTGCGCACCAGGCTCGCCAGGCCGCAACGCCTGCGATCAACATGATGGGTTGCGTGATTTCAGTTTGCGCCAGCTCCTGCTCGGGCCCTTGCTGCGCCAGCGTCCACATGTCACGACCGAAAACTTCGGATGCTTCGTCGAAGGTCTTTTTGACAATGGGAAATGTGCCATTCAACTCCGCCAGCATGCCAACAGACTGAGAGCCCTGACCTGGGAACACAAATGCAAGTTGCTTGTTCATGAAGATTCCTTTTATTCGAACTGACATGGCGCCATCTTATTCACTCCCCTGCCGCCATGCCCGCCGGAAGCGTAACAAAATCTTTTGTTCTTATAATTCCTGCTCGATGCGGATCGACAGTTGCTTGGTCACGTATTCACTGGCCAGTTGCACAGCACGCAGAAACTCCAGCTCGCCCGCATTGCCGTGACTCTTCACCACCACGCCCTTGAGACCGATCAGCGCAGCACCGTTATAGCGGCCTGGATTCAGGCGCGCTTCGATACGACGCCAGTATGGACGTATCAGCCAGCCAATGATGCGCCCCAGCCAATCACCAGCGAAAACATTGCGCACTTCGCCGATGATATAGCGCGCCAGACCTTCCACCGTTTTCAACGCCACATTGCCAACAAAACCATCGCACACCACCACATCGGCCTTGTCCGTGAACAGGTCACTGCCTTCTACGAAGCCGACATAGTTCAACTGCGCATCCTGGCGAATAAGCTCATGCGCCAGCTTCACCTGATCATTGCCCTTGATGTCTTCACTGCCGATATTCAGCAATGCAATACGAGGGCTGGGGTTGCCTTCCAGTACTTTCACCACGGCGCGCCCCATACGGGCAAACTGGTAAAGCTGCTCGGAATCACAGCCCACATTGGCACCCAGGTCGAGCACATAGGTATGACTGCCATCGGAACGGGGCAAGGCGGAAAAAATGGCAGGACGATCGATGCAATCAGTCGTACGCAAAACCTGGCGGCTGATGGCCATGAGCGCGCCGGTATTGCCGGCGCTGACACAACCATCTGCCTCACCATTGCGGACGGCTTCCAGCATGACCCGCAGAGACGTATTTTTTTTGCCGCGCAGGGCAACCAGCGGACTGTCGGCCATGCCGATGACATCTTCACAGTGCATGACCACCAACCGATCGACCGGATAATCAGCGGGAGATGGCAGTAACGACTGGATGTCAGTCTGGCGACCAAACAACAAAACCCGCAAATCCTGCTGCGTTTTAAGCGCTTGCACGATTGCGGGTACTGTTATCCGGGGACCGAAATCCCCGCCCATTGCGTCAACCGCAAGGGTCACCATACTAGGTGGATGTTATTCGTCGTCTTTACCGGCGATGATCTGACGGCCACGGTAGAAACCATCGGGCGTCACATGATGACGGCGATGCACTTCACCGGTGGTTGCGTCTTCAGCCAAGGTGGGCTTGGTCAGCGCGTCGTGGGCGCGACGCATGCCACGCTTGGAACGGGTTTTGCGGTTTTGTTGAACTGCCATGGGTTGCTCCTGACTACCGTATCTCTGTTAATCGGACTTCTTCACTTGTCCTTTCAACTGCTCAAGCACTTTGAAAGGGTTGGGCTTTTCCGGCTCGCTGACCACCGTTTCCGGGATGGTCTGATACTCCGCCTGCTGGCAGGCCGGGTGGTACGCAACGATGGGAAGAGCCAAAATCAATTCCTGTTCCAGCACATCCGCCAGTGGAATCTCTTCCTCTTCGAGAAGGTAAGGTTCCAGCGCGTCCGGCAACTCTTCCAGCGCTTCTTCGGACTGGGAAAAGCCCAGCACCAAATGGGTTTGCAAGGGCACATCGACCGCTTCCAGACAACGCTGACAGGTCATCTTGACGGTGGCCTGAACAGTGCCAGTCATGACTGGCCAACGTCCTTGCATATCGAGCTGGAGATCTGCCTCCAGTCTGCCGCTGTCATCCAGGCAATCTGACATCAGGGTAGGCAGCTGCTGCAGCGGCATGTACCCTTTCAGCTTACCCTGTTGGCGGGCAAGCTTGAGTGGACGAATTGTGGCAGGTAGAGGGTGCTCAAACATAAGCGCGCCATTCTATTTACCGAAACCTGGCCTGTCAAAGCTTTTGACAGGATTTCAACAGCAAAATCAGCGTTTTTGACTGCAGTTCAGGCGCAAAAAGTCTAGAATCCGCTGCCCGCCCGAAACAGTGGCGCCGATAACGCCAAACACCTGACATTTCAGCCTTATTTACGGAGTCTGCCGTGCCATCAATCGTACTGGGTTCCAGTTCCCCCTTCCGCAAGCAGCTGCTGCACAAACTGTTTGACCAGTTCGAGACCTGCTCGCCTGACATCGACGAAACACCCCAGGCCGGCGAATCACCCGACCAACTGGTGCGCAGACTGGCACTCGCGAAGGCTCAGGCGGTTGCGCAGCAGAAACCCGACAGCCTGGTCATCACCAGCGATCAGGTTTCGGTGCTGAACGGAAGGATCAACGGCAAACCCGGCAATTTCGACAACGCCTTCGTACAACTGAAAAACAGCAGCGGAAGCAGCGTCACGTTTTTCACCAGCCTGTGTCTGTATGATGCACGCAGCGCGGAGTATCAACTGGATGTGGAAACCTTTACCGTGCATTTTCGCGAACTGAGTGATGCGCAAATCACCCGCTACCTGCAAAAAGAAGCGCCGTTCAACTGCGCGGGCAGCTTCAAATCAGAGGGCATGGGTATCGCCTTGTTCAGCGCGCTGGAAGGCAGGGATCCTAACACTTTGATTGGCTTACCCCTAATTCGTTTAGTAGAGATGTTCGCAGCAGTTGGCATCGAATTGCCGTAATTTTTTTTGTTAATTTCTGAACAATTTTCGGCAGCCGTCTACACTTATAATGTTAGGTACATCGGCGTGTGAGCAGTAGTCGCACGCCATAGTGGCGAGGCATACCCAATGTCCGAAGATTTGAACTTGAACAAACCGCGACGCAGAAACACAAAAGAAAAAATAATTGATGAGGCTGAGTCACTCGCCGCATTGCATGGAATCGAGCATCTGAAGCTGCAGGATGTAGCCGACAAAATCGGAATCAAGCTGCCCTCGGTTTACGCGCATTTCAGCGGACGTGAAGATATTCTCGCTGCCATGGGCTCGCGCATCAGCAAAGGCATTGGCCAGCTGTACATTGCCAAGCCGGGTGAAGCGCCGATTGAAACCCTGAAACGCAGCGCGCAGGATTTTCTGAAATTTCTTGGCGAGCATCCGGCCTATTTTCGCCTGATGCTGCGCGACCATTCCGTTCCGATGGGCTACGACCCGCTCAACCACCGTGCCGCGGTAAACCAGAATTTCGCACTGCCGACAGATCTGCGGGAAATGCTGGTGCGACTGCAGTCGCTGATCGACAAATCCTGCAAGGAAGGCAGTCGCATGGCGGCGGAAGACTTCGCTGGCTGCATTCATGGATTTCTGATGGTGCGCCTGAGCTGGCTGCCGACACGGGTCAGCGAAGATGGGCATGTATTTGTGGATCACACCGGATTGCAGTCAACACTGGATCAGATTATCAATCGCCTGCTCGGTATCTGAATTTCCCCTTCCCGAGGACAACAAAAAGGTAGCGCGCAGCTACCTTTTTGTTTTGTCGGCTCGTGTCGGCGTGATCACCGCAACTGGATACTGCCGATTCCCAGCGCTGCCATGAACCGATCTGCCATGCTCACACCCAGTCTGCCGATGAAGGCATCCAGCGGATTGCGTTTAGGGGAATAATCCACGATATCTTCCTGGCCGATCACCTCGCGGGCCACCTGACCCGGACTGGCCAGGCCATCCACCAGCCCCAGATCCAGCGCCTGACGACCCGACCAGAACAGGCCGCTGAAAATATTGGGATCATCTTTCAGGCGATCGCCACGCCCCTCTTTCACTGCGTCGATAAACTGCTGGTGAACGTCACCCAAGATCGTGGAGAAATAGGCGCGCTGGGACTCGTCCAGCGGCTGGAATGGATCCAGCATGGCTTTGTTGTCGCCTGACGTGAAGACACGGCGCTCAACACCGATTTTCTCCATGGCATTCACAAAGCCGAAACCGTCGCTGACCACACCAATGGAACCTACGATGCTGGCGGGATCCGCATATACTTCGTCGGCCGCCGCAGCAATATAGTAGGCTCCGGATGCGCCTACATCGGTGATCACGGCGCAGACTTTCTTGTCGGGATACTCTTTCTTCAGACGGCGGATTTCACGATAGACCAGGCCCGACTGCACAGGACTGCCGCCGGGACTGTTCACCCGCAGCACAATTCCTTTGGCATGCTCGGCCTTGAAAGCTTCACGAATACCCGACACCAGCTTGTCAGCGCTGGCCTCGGAGTCCGACATGATGATGCCATTGATGTCGACCAGTGCAGTATGCGGCTTGGTTGCACTGGGACCGGTGCTGCTCCAGCGAGCCGCGCCGAATACCATCAGCGCGACAAACAGGTAACCCAGGGTCACCAGCTTGAAGAAGATGCCCCAACGGCGGGACTTGCGCTGCTCGTCCTGCGCCGAGGAGACCATTTTCTCGATCAGCTTCCACTCCCGACTGGTGCGCGGCCGGTTGAAACCATTGCGATTGCGATCGGTACGGTTGTAATTGCTCTGTTCCTGATCCATTCAATATACCTTTGTGGTTGAATCGATTCCCGGCTTACGCATGCACGGGATTGGCCAGCCAGCCCGCCAGCTGAATCACGGTATCGACACAGGCTTTGGGATCGTGGCGTCGGAGTCGCTGCACGTCGTGGGCGCCCCAGGTGACGCCAACAGCGTCAACCCCCGCCCGGCGGGCCATTTCCAGATCGAACTCGGTGTCGCCAATCATCACCGCCTGATCCCGACGCAATTTATGATAGTCGAGGATTTCCAGCAGCATGTCGGGTTCGGGCTTGGATTTGGTTTCATCGGCGCAGCGCGTGCTGTGAAACAGGGGCTCCACCTGATGGGCCTGCAGGATGCGATCCAGCCCCTTGCGGCTCTTGCCGGTGGCGACGCTCAATAAGACATTGGCCTGATGCAATTGTTGCAGCAGCTCAGGCACCCCTTCATAGAATGGGCTGGGGGATTGATCACCTGTCACATAATGGTGAGCGTAGCGTTCGTGCATCTGCGCAATGCCATGGACAGAAAGTGCCGGGTACAGCCGGGAGATAGCCAGATCCAGCGCCAGACCAATGATGTCATGCACCTGGTGCGATGTGCGGGGCTCCAACCCCAGATCCACCGCCGCCTGCTGCATGCTGTGCACGATGCGGGACAGGGAGTCCATCAAGGTGCCATCCCAATCGAATACCACCAGTTTATAAGGCGTCATACTGCTTTCACCCGGTCACATCTTGTCCAGCACAGACTGCAATTCGGAAGGCAGCGGCGCTTCAAACTGCACCCGCTCTCCCTCACTGTTGTTGAACTCTATCCTAAATGCGTGCAGAAACAGCCGTTTCAAGCCCTTTTCGAGGAAAAAAGCGTTCTGTTCCCGGGAAATGTACTTGTCGTCGCCGGCGATGGGATGTCCGGCAAACTGGGCATGGACGCGAATCTGATGGGTACGGCCAGTAACGGGATTGGCCTCCACCAGGGTGGCCTGATCGAACAGACGGATCTGGGTGAAATGGGTCAGGGATGACTTGCCTTCCTGGGATACCCGCACCACCCGCTCGCCAGAGGCCAGATCGAACTTCTTCAACGGCGCCTCTACCTTGTGCTGACGCCCGTTCCAGCGCCCGAACAGCAGGGCCAGATAGGTTTTGTGCACATGGCCTTCCCGCAGATCATCGTGCAGCTGCTTGAGTACACTGCGCTTCTTAGCCACCAGCAACACGCCGGAGGTATCACGATCAAGCCGGTGCACCAGCTCGAGGAATTTCTGCTGGGGTCGCATCACCCGCAGCGCCTCAATGACGCCGAGGCTCACCCCGCTGCCACCGTGCACCGCCAGACCAGAAGGCTTGTTGAGCACGATCAGGCCGCCATCTTCGTGCAATATGGCTTTTTCAAGGCTGTTTTTGAGCTGATCACCGATAAACGCAGGCGCTTCGTCCTTCTGCGCTGTGCGCGCCGGCGGCACCCGCACGCTATCCCCTTCCGCCAGCTTGTATTCAGGCTTGATGCGGCCCTTGTTCACGCGCACCTCGCCCTTGCGGATCATGCGATAAATCGCTGATTTCGGGACACCTTTCAGTCGTGTCAGCAGAAAATTGTCGATCCGCTGGCCAGCCTGCTCTGGGCCGATGTCAACCAGCTGCACTTTCGGGATAGGGTCAGTCATGTGTCTGGATTTTCAAGCACTTATTGCTATCTGTTTGATGGGGAACGTAAATACTGCTATAGTCGAGTGTGCCTTTATTGAGCATGCACGGCACAATATCAATTAGCGTGACAATGGATCGTTCAGCCTGTGTGCGCGTCGGCAGTTCTGCCTACCGTCCAACATGAGCAGATCCCCAAAAGGGATCGACATTCTACTCAGGTTGCCTTCATTTACCTAATTCCCGTGCATCCGGTACTGGCCCCCGGAGCTGAAGCCTCGAACGTCACTGGCAGTGAAGCCGGCTCCAGAAAAACGCTCGTTCTTACAACCAAGAAAGGTTACGGCCGAAAAAGGTTACGACCGAGAAAGGTACGGCGCCCCACACAAGATGGCGCCGTGAAACATGAACAAGCGTCTGATGTTGAAAAGTTACAAACAAAGATTGCTGATGATCGAGCCTGATCAGAACGCACTGACAACCGTCACGCACACGTAACGCACAGCGTGACCAAGACGTGCATCATGGCTCGGCTGGGCGCGCCAACGCTGCCCCAAGATTACGACAGTGTAACCAAACAGATTCCCGCTCCGGCTGGTTCATTACCTTCCGGAGGTTTCGACGTTCAGCCCCTGGCGGCTGATCATGCTTCTGCAATATCGCCATGCCTGTGCTGGCCGATTTGCAGAACGTCCGGTTTGTCTGGTTCCCCTTCCCTCATCTGCAGTAATCCCGATTGAGCTTTTCTGCCGTCAGTACGCTTTTGCTGGAACTGAACCTGCATGAAAAGAATGTTAATCAATGCGACGCACTCGGAAGAGCTGCGCGTCGCACTCGTCGATGGCCAGAAGCTGTACGATCTGGATATCGAACACCGCACCCGTGAACAGAAGAAATCCAACATCTATAAAGGCCGCATCACCCGGGTTGAACCCAGCCTGGAAGCCGCGTTTGTGGATTTTGGTTCCGAGCGCCACGGATTTCTGCCCCTCAAGGAAATTTCCCGCGAGTATTTCAAAAAGAGCCCCCGTGATATCCAGGGTCGCTTCACCATCAAGGATGTGATTCAGGAAGGTCAGGAAGTCATCGTTCAGGTAGGCAAGGAAGAGCGTGGCAACAAGGGCGCTGCCCTTTCCACCTTTATCAGCCTGGCTGGCCGCTATCTGGTGCTGATGCCGAACAATCCCCGCGCCGGTGGCATTTCCCGCCGGATCGAAGGGGATGAACGCACCGCCCTGCGTGACGCCATGAACGGCCTGCAGATTCCCGACGATATGGGTGTGATCATCCGTACCGCCGGTATCGGCCGCAGCGCCGAAGAACTGCAGTGGGATCTGGATTACCTGCTGAAGGTGTGGGACGAAATTACCAAGGCGTCAGAAGATCGTGCTGCGCCCTTCCTGGTCTATCAGGAAAGCAACGTGATCATCCGCGCCGTACGCGACTACCTGCGCCAGGATATCGGCGAAGTGCTGGTGGATACCCGCGAGGTGTACCAGGAAGCACTGAATTTCGTACGTCAGGTGATGCCCCAGTACGAAAGCAAGATCAAGCTGTACCAGGACAACATTCCGCTGTTCAACCGTTATCAGATCGAATCCCAGATCGAAACCGCGTTCGAGCGGGAAGTGAAACTGCCCTCTGGCGGCTCCATCGTGATCGATCCCACCGAAGCACTGGTGTCCATCGACATCAACTCGTCCAAGGCCACCAAGGGCGCGGACATCGAGGAAACCGCGTTCAACACGAACCTGGAAGCGGCGGAAGAGATCGCCCGCCAGCTGCGTCTGCGGGATATCGGCGGCCTGATCGTGATCGATTTCATCGACATGACCAACAACAAGAACCAGCGCGACGTGGAAAACCGCATGCGCGAATCGCTGGAACTGGATCGGGCGCGCGTACAGATCGGACGGATCTCACGCTTTGGTTTGATGGAGCTGTCGCGGCAGCGCCTGCGGCCGTCGCTGGGCGAAACCAGCGGCCATATCTGCCCGCGCTGCAACGGGGTGGGTTTCATCCGTGACCTGCACTCGCTGTCGCTGAACATCATGCGTCTGATCGAGGAAGAGGCGCTGAAGGAAAACAGCTCCGAGATCCATGCTCGCGTGCCGGTGAACGTGGCGACCTATCTGCTGAACGAGAAGCGGCAGAATATCGTCAACATCGAAACCCGCAACGATGTGCGCGTGTTGATTCTGCCCAGCCCGAATCTGGAAACGCCGCATTTCGAGGTGAACCGTTTCCGCTCCGATCAGGTGCCGCAGGGCGAAGGCACTGCCAGCTACGAGATGATCGAGGAAGCGGATGAAGTGGAAGAGCTTCCCATCGCGCCCGGCGAGAGCGCCATCAAGCGCCCGGAACAACCCGCTGTGCAGATGGTGCAACCGCAGACGCCGGCTCCCACGCCGCAGGCTGCTCCGGCACCTGCCGCTCCGGTGCCCGTGGTGTCGAAGGAAGCCAGCTTCTTCACCCGTCTATTCTCCTGGTTCATGCAGCTGTTCCAGAAGGCGCCCGAGCCCCAGCCGGAACCGCTGGAAGAACAGCGCAACCGCAACCAGCAGCGCAGCAACCAGCAGCGGAACCCGCGTGGCAACCAGCGTGGCAATCAGCGCAATCAGCGGGGTAACCAGCGCAATCAGCGCGGTCAGGATCGCAAGCGTGACGACGAGATCGTGACCAACCTGCCGGCCACCAAGGAGAAAGACAAGGAACAGCAGGAGCCGCGCAAGGGTCAGGAGCGCCAGCAGCGTGGCGAGCGCCAGGATCAGGGTGAGCGTCAGCAACGGGGCGACCGTCAGCAGCGTGGTGAACGGCAGGAGCGTGGTGAGCGCCAGGACAAAGGCGAACGTCAGGAACGCGGTGAGCGGCAGGAGCGCGGCGAGCGTCAGGAAAGAGGCGAGCGTCAGGATCGTGGCAATCGCCAGGAACGGGGTGATCGTCAGCGCGGCGAGCGTCAGGAACGTCAGCCGCGCCCGGAAGCAGCCGCACCAGCCGAGGTTGTTGAAGAAGAAACCGGTGGCGAGCAGGGCAATCAGCGCCGTGGCAAGCGCCGCAATGCCAACGACAACCGCCGTCGTCGCCAGAGCCAACTGCAGGCGGAGGAAAACCGTCAGCGCGCAGGAACAGAAGGCGAAGCAGCCCAGCCGAGTGACGCCGTGGCCGATGTCACGGCGGTAGCCAGCGCTGAAACCGCTGCTGTCCAGATGGTGGCGGAGGCGGCTCCGGCAGCGCCCGAAATCGCCAGCGTCGACGTCATCAGCACTGCAGACACATCTCCTGCAGCGGTTGAATCCGTAGCGGCCGCACCGGTTGTGGAAGCAGCTTCTGCCTACGTGGCACCTTCTGCACCTGCTGCTCCGCAGGCGGTTGAAGTGACCGCTACACCTGCGTCGGAACCGGTTGCAGTGGCTCCCGCACCGGCAGTCGCTCCCGCAGCCGACGTCGCTGGCAGCGATGGATCAGCACAACGGGCCTCGAATGATCCCCGTGAAATCCGTCGTCGCCAACAGCAGGAAGCCGCCCGCGCCAACCAGGGTGATGCCACTTCTGACGGTGATCAAACCGGCACCTGAAAAACGAACGGGCGTGTCACCACGCCCGTCCTGATCTGCTCCGCTGATCGTTGATCGGTCTACTCGTGACCACCAACGATCAGCGGTTCCACTTCCAGCTCGATTCCCGTCTTTTCCCGCACATCGGCTTGCATGGCATCTTTCAGCGCCAGCAGATCCCGCGCGTTATCACCGCTATTGACCAGCACCAGCGCCTGACGGTCGTGCACCTTGGCACGCCCCCACTGACGCCCTTTCCAGCCGAGCCGATCCAGCAGCCAGCCGGCCGCGATTTTGACGTGATCGGCATCTACCGGATAAGAAACCAACTCTGGCCAACGTTGTTGCAGGCGCATCAGCTGTTCATGGGGAATCACCGGATTCTTGAAAAAACTGCCCACGTTCGGCTGCACGGCGGGATCGGGCAATTTGCGGGCGCGAATATCCATGATCAGCTCGCGCAGTTGCTGTGGTGTGAGGGTGGCTTCATCCAGTCCGGCGGACTGCAGGGCGCTGCGAATTTCACCGTATTCCAGCTTCATTGTCGGCTGACGTTGCAGGCGCAGGGTGACGTGGGTGATGAGGTAGTTGGTTTTAAACGCGGATTTGAAAATGCTGTCCCGGTAAGCGAAGCGGCATTCAGCGCGGGTCAGTATCTGGGTGCGACCATCCTGCAGATGCAGCACCGTCACGGACTCCAGCACATCTTTCAGCTCGACGCCGTAAGCACCGATATTCTGCACCGGCGCCGCACCCACAGAACCGGGAATCGCGCTGAGGTTTTCCAGCCCGTGCCAGCCCTGCGCCACCGCATGCGCTACGAAAGCATCCCAGTTTTCGCCACCGGCCACCTGCACCCAGACGTGCTGCTCATCCTGGCGCACGCATTCGATGCCGCGCAGCTGATTGTGAATTACCAGCCCGTTGACATCACCCGCCAGCACCAGATTGCTGCCACCGCCGAGGATCAGGATTTTTTTGTCGCGACAAAGTGCCGGCAGTTGAGCGCAGTCTTCTTGCGAACGAACCTCCACCCACTCGCGGGCCTTTGCTTCTACACGCAGGGTATTGAAAGGCTGCAGACTGACATTGTGCTGCACTGTCAGCGTCATGATTCCAGGCGTCCGCGCAGATGTTGCAGCAGGCCAATGCTGGCGTTTTCCACCAGATTCAACACGTGATCGAAACCTTCGCGGCCACCGTAATAGGGATCGGGGACTTCCTGTTCCTCGCCGTCGCCAAATTCCAGAAACAGTTTCAGCTTGTGCTGCAGGGTGGCGTCCGCGCGACTACGCAGCTCTGCCAGATTGTTGTAATCCATGGCGAGCAGCAGATCGAAACGTTCGAAATCGTCGTCGCTGACCTGCCGCGCACGCAACGCACTCATGTCGTAGCCACGGGCACCGGCGGCCTGAGCGGCGCGACGATCCGGCGCGTCACCACTGTGATAGCCAGAGGTGCCGGCAGAATCGCACTCGATCAAATGCGCCAGGCGCTGCGTTTGCAGTTGATGGCGAAACACCGCTTCTGCCGTGGGCGAACGACAGATGTTGCCAAGACAGACAAACAATACGCGAATCATGCCAAACCATTCATCTGCAGATAGCGACGCACGCGGTCAAGATCTTCCTGCGTGTCCACACCCGGCGGCGGCGTCTGCAGCGCCGGCTGCACGTGAATGCGCACGCCGTGCCACATGGCGCGTAGCTGTTCGAGGGATTCGGTTTTCTCCAGCGCGCAGGGCCCCCACTGCACAAAATCATGCAGCAGGCTGACGCGGTAGGCGTAAATGCCGATATGACGCTGCACCGGCATGATGGTGGGCAGCTCTCCCCTGCCCGGCTGATACGTGGCGCGACACCAGGGAATCGGCGCGCGGCTGAAATAGAGCGCATAACCATTCACGTCCGAAACCACTTTCACGATATTGGGATCGAACACGAACTCCGGGTCATCGATGATTTCGCTGAGCGTGGCAATGCCGGCTTGCGACCCCGCCAGATTATTCGCCACCTGATCGATGACCTGGGGCGGAATCAGCGGCTCGTCACCCTGCACGTTCACCACAATATCCTGGTCGCCAAGGCCCAGCTTGCTCACCACTTCCTGCAGACGGTCGGTGCCGGACTCGTGCTGGTTCGAGGTCATGATCACGCTGGCACCAAAGGTTTTCGCGACGCTTTCGATGCGCGAATCGTCGGTGGCGATGATGACGTCTTTTGCACTGCTCTTGCAGGCCTGTTCGTACACCCGCTGGATCATGGGTTTGCCGCCGATATCCAGCAATGGTTTTCCAGGCAGGCGGGTGGAAGCAAAACGGGCGGGAATAATGACGCGGAATTCGGACATGACGGGTCTCTGGCGATCAGTAGAGATGTTGTGAATGGGTTTTGAAACGTTCGATGGCGGCCAGTATATCATCGATCAAACCGGGCTGGACGCGGGCGTCGATGGGCAGGTACCAGCCACGCAGGCCCAGGCCCTGCAGCTTTACAGCGTCTTTTTCGGTGGTGAGAATCGGCGCGCCGGCAAACGGCGCAAAATCGTCTGGCACATAGACGTGATGATCGGGAAAGGGCGCTTTGCGAAATTGCAGGCCCAGCTGTTCCAGCGTGACAAAAAAACGCTCGGGATTGCCGATGCCGGCTACGGCCACCCAGTCCGTCCGGTTACGCAGTTCATCTGTCGTCGCTGTTTTTTGCAGGTCGAGAGACACGAACGCGCCGGGCTCCACCGAAAGCGCAAAACTGTCATGGCGCGGCACATGCCCGAAGGAGGAGTGCCGGGGCGATCCATTGATCACCAGCGCGTTCACGTTTCGCAGCCGATCAAGCGATTCCCGCAGCGGCCCCGCCGGAAGCAGCCGCCCGTTGCCCAGGCCACGGGTTCCATCCAGTACGACGATTTCGTACGTGCGACCCAACCCGTAGTGCTGCAGGCCGTCGTCGCTGATGATGACATCGCAATCGGTCTGATCCTGCAACGCCAGCGCTGCCTGACCACGACGCGGATCGACCACCACTGGCACGCCGGTGCGCCGGAACAGCAGCAACGGTTCATCACCTGTCACCGTGGCGGAATCCCGGGGCTGGATCAGATAGGGATAATGAGGCGCCTTGCCACCGTAACCGCGGGTCACGATGCCGGGTCGATAGCCGTGCTGTTGCAGTTGCTGCACCAGCCAGATCACCAGCGGCGTTTTGCCGGTGCCGCCGACAGTGAGATTTCCCACCACAATCACCGGAATGGTCGGCCGCACCACGTGGGCCACACCATCCAGATAACGCCGGCGCTTGCGCGCTGTCAGCGCACCCACCAGCGCGGCGAGCGGTGACAGCAACATTGCAGAAAGGGAACGTTCACCATACCAGACGCGATCGAAAAAACGCTGGAGGGCATCGTTCATGAAAAGCTCAGCCTGTTATTCCGGCTGGCGCGTGGTGATGCGCAGATGGGAAAAGCCCAGTTGGCCCGCCACGTCCATCGCTGTCACCACGGCCTGATGGGGCGTGCTGGCGTCGGCAGTGATGATCAGCGGCAACTTGGTATCACCCTTAGACACATCCTTGATGGCCTTGCTCAGCGTCTCGCTGTTGCGGTTCACCAGGCGCTGGGTATTCACGGCATACTCGCCTTCCGCATTGATTTCGATCTCCACCCGTTCGGTGGTTTCCACGGCGGCTTCGGCGCTGGCTTCCGGCAATTCCACCGTCAGTTCACGCTCACGGGTGAAGGTGGTGGACACCATGAAGAAAATCAGCAGCAGAAACACCACATCGATCAGCGGCGTCAGGTTGACATCGACCGGCTCCACCGGCTGGCGCGGAAATTTCACGACTTGCCACCGTCAGCAGATTCGTTTTCGCGATCGCCGTGAATGACATCCACCAGTTTGATGGCGTCCTGCTCCATCAGCACTGAAATCTCATCGATGCGACGGCAGAAAAAACGATGGAAGAACAGCGCGGGAATCGCTACCACCAGGCCCGCTGCCGTGGTGTACAGCGCCTCGGAAATACCGCCGGCCAACACCGCCGCATTGCCGGCGCCCTGCAACACGATGGCATTGAACACCTTGATCATGCCGAACACGGTGCCGAGTAATCCCATCAGCGGCGCGATGGCAGCGATGGTGCCGAGAAGATTGAGGAAGCGTCCCATTTCATGGATTTCGTGGGTGGCGGTGTCGATGACAGCTTCTTTCATGATGTCGCGACCGTGCTTGGCATTGAGCAGCCCGGTGGCCAGCACCCGCCCCAGCGGAGAGGAATCGCGCAGCTCCTTCACCTTCTTGCCATCGAGCTGACTGTTCTTGACCCAGCCCCACACCCGCGCCATCAGATTGCGAGGGCTGATCCGGTTCACCCGCAACACCCACAGACGCTCCACGATGATGGCGAGGGCGATCACTGAACACAGGATGATGGGGTACATCACCAGCCCACCGGCTTTAATGAACTCAAGCACGCGCTGTAATCTCCTATTTTTTAAATGATTTTCACTGTAGCACAGTGTACCGCTTTTGCGGAATGCCAGTGCGGGACAGGTCGCATTCTGCTATTCAAGGTGAAGCAGGCGCCAGGAACACCGGCCCCGATTCTGCCAGTACCTGCACAGTCAGGCCAGCGCTGTCGAAGGGCTGACGCCAGTGCTCTTCGGGAGATTGAGTGAGCAGCAGCTGCACTTTTTCCTGCCGCCAGAATGCCAGCAGTTCCGGCAGCCAGCGATCCTGCTGACGCGGGTGCAGCAATACATGGGTGAGCGGCGGTTGTTGACGCAAATGATCCAGCAGCGCTTGCTGATCCTTCAGGCCTGGCGCGTCGAGCAGCAACAGCCGCTCGTTCTGCCAGTGCAGCAACAACGTGCAGCGGCCACTTTTGGCGTGACGCTGCAACACCTGCCAGCGCAGCGAAGTCGTTGCCTCCCCGTTCCCACGGCACAGATCCACGAATGCCTGCGCGGCCACACGCCGAATCCCCAGCCCGTTCGCATTCAGTTCCAGCGTGGTGAGCACCCAGTGGGGCGCATTCCAGAATTCGGCAGCTCCACGCACTGGCACATCGGGCCCCGGCGGCGCCATTCCCAAGTAGCGCAGCCAGTTCTGCTGCCAGCGGGTGTCCAGGCGCGGCCATTCCGACGCCGACACAATCTGCAGGGAATGGCCGCCTTCGATCAATACACGCGGCGAGGTCGTACCTGCCATGACACGCAAGCCCGGCTGCGACGGCGCCGGCAACACCAACGGCAACAGCAGCAGCGGTGCCAGCCAGCGTGCGGGAATCCCCGCTGTGCACAGCCACACCACGCCCAGCAATGCCAGCAACATTGCCCCGGCAGAATGAGGCGTGGTTGTGAGCACGCTCACCGGCGTATCGGCGCACCACTGCAGCAGCCAGATCGCACCTTCGGCCAGCCACTTGGCCGGCCACAGCAGCCAGTTTGCGCTTTCGCCCAGCACGCTCCAGCACAGCGCCCACAACAGCGACAGCGGCGTCAGCACCAGCCCGATCAGGGGGATCGCAAAGGCATTGGTGCCCCCGGACACCAGCGACAGATTCTGCAACTGCCACAGTAGCACCGGCGCCAGCCCGAGGAAAATGCCCCACTGCACCCGCGCCCACAGCAGCCATTTGCTGGTTTTGAGCACACTGCCGCCGCTCACCCACAGAATCCAGTACACCGCGATGAACGACAGCCAGAAGCCGATGGAAAACACCGCCATGGGATCCCACAGCACTACCAGAAAAAACGCCAGATTCCACGCCAGCCAGAGCGGCTGCGCCCGCCCCCACCCTTTGAACAGCACCACCATCGACAGCATGATCAGCGCCCGCTGCACCGGGAATCCCAGCCCGGCGATGCCACCGTACGCAATCGCCACCAGCCACCCCAGCAGCATCGCCACCGTCAGCGAGGGCACCCGCTGGGTGAGCCACAACCAGCGCCGCAACAGCAGATGAAACAACCCCACTACCACCGCTGTCACCAGCATGATATGCGAGCCGGAAATGGCCACCAGATGGGTGGTACCGGTGTTGTTGAAGATCCGCCAGTGCTCCTGGGTCATCAACGCGCGATCGCCGGTGATCAGCGCAAGCACCACCGGCAGGCCAGACAATCCCGGCTGTGCCCCCGCCTGTTCCTGAAACGCCTGCACGGCCTGACGCAGTTTCAGCCGCGCCATCTGCACCGGCGCCGTATGTTCATCCAGTTGCAAGGCCGTATCAGAGGACTGCAGTTTGAAGCGGGCAACCACATGACTGGATTTGAGCCAGCGCGCCAGATTGAACGAATCGAAGGGATCCTGCTGATGGGACGGCGCCACATGAGTGACGAAGCGCCAGCGCTGACCCGGCAACGGCGGCTGCGGCCATTTGTCCGTGCCGGCCGTCACGTCCACCAGCAAGGGCCAGAAGGGATGCCGCCGCTGGTAGAGATCGCAGGTCGTCTCCACCGAAGAAACACAGTCCACTTTCAGCCGCAGCCGGGTGCCGAAACGATCCTGTTCGGGCAGGCCGTCAATCGCGCCCTCCACCCGGTAGGCCTGGTCAAACGACAATGCCCAGGGCGCAAAGCGGGCCTGGGCCAGCTGCGCCAGTTGCCAGCCACCCAGCAGGATGACGCACAGCGCCAGCCAGGGTCGCAGAAGACTCAGCCACGGCCTGAGCGGCCCCCATCCCGCCGCCAGCCATAGGAGGGAACCCGCAAGCACGCCCCACACTCCAACCCCCGCCAGGCGGACAGCAGGCTCCAGCAACAAAACCAGCACCACCGTCCAGGGCAGCAACAGGATGACCGCATTCATCATGAAAAAATTATTACAAAGCAGCGTGTTAGATCCATTGACACGAATGATATTTAACCGGAGCCTGCTAGAGTTATCGGCATCTTATCTGCATAATAACGGCCGCCGACGGCTACCTAGCGAAGTGTCCCCTTGAAGAAAGTATTCAAAAAGTACATGCCGGATTCCCATACGGTCATGCACAACCGTTGGGTGGCGAAGCTGGGACCTCGCATCAGGGAACCCAATCTGTGGCATTTCAACCGCCGCTCAGTGTCGGCGGGAATATTTGCCGGAGTATTTTCCGCCTTCATGCCGCCCGGCCTGCAGCTGCTGGTTGCCATTCCCCTGTCGGTGGTTCTGCGCGGCAATCTGGCGGTGGCTTTCGGTTCCACCTGGATCACCAATCCCTTCACCTACGTGCCCGTCTACTTTGCCTGCTACAAGCTGGGGCTGTGGCTGACCGGTAAAAATCCAGACATCAATCTAACGGAATTCAATCTGGAAACCCTCGCCGCCGACCTGATGAATGTGGGCCAGCCGCTGCTGGTGGGCTGCACCGTCAGCGCCTTCTTCTTCGGCGGACTGGCCTATCTGGTGGTGCGATTGCTGTGGCGACTGCACGTCATCAACCATATCAAGGAGCGGGCCGCCCGACGCAAGGCGCGCAAGGCAACCCACTCATCGGAATAACGGCACTCGTCAGAGCAATTCGTCTGCCGAGGCATCCAGCAGATGCCCGTCTTCCATTCGCACAACGCGATCCACCTGCCGCGCCAGACCCAGATCGTGGGTCACGATCAGAAACGAAATCTGCAGGGTACGATTGAGTTCATGCATCAGTGCCTGAATGTCCTTCGCAGTGTGCGTATCCAGGTTGCCTGTGGGTTCGTCTGCCAGCACGCAGGCAGGCTTGGTCACGAGCGCGCGGGCAATGGCCACCCGCTGACGCTCACCGCCGGACAGCTCCGACGGCTTGTGCAAAATCCGATGCCCCAGCCCCACCTGCTCCAGAATCTCGGTGGCGGCCTTCTTCACCTGCGGCAACGGCTCCTTGCGCAGCAACAGCGGCATGCAGACGTTTTCCAGCGCGGTGAATTCCGGCAGCAGATGGTGAAACTGGTAGACGAAACCGATGTGCTGGTTGCGGACGAAGCCCCGCTCCTTGTCGCTCAGCGCGCTGAAGTCGCGGCCGTTGATCAGCACCTCGCCGGAGGACGGCACATCCAGCCCGCTCAGCAGATGCAGCAGCGTGGTCTTGCCGGAGCCGGAGTTGCCGATGATGGCCGCCAGTTCACCTTTTTCCAGCACGAAATTGATCGACTTCAACACCTCGACCCGCTCCGGGCCTTCGTCGAAATACTTCACCAGATTGCGACATTCCAGCACGGCATTACTCATAGCGCAGCGCCTCCGCCGGTTGCACCTTGGACGCTTTCAAGGCGGGATACAGGGTGGCCAGGAAACTCATCAGAAAGCCCATGCCAGCAACGAACACCACGTTTTCCCAACGCAGCTCCGACGGCAGGTAATTCACGAAATACTGTTCGAACAGGTGGGTTTCGAAGGTGCGCTCCAGCCAGGCGAAGAAGTCGCTGATATTGAGCGCGATCAGCACACCCAGGGCCGTTCCACTCACCGTACCCAGCACGCCGATGAAACTGCCCTGCACCATGAAGATCCCCATGATTGTGCCCGGCGACGCCCCCAGGGTGCGCAAGATGGCGATGTCGCCTTTCTTGTCCGTCACCACCATCACCAGGCTGGACACGATGTTGAACGCCGCCACCGCCACAATCAGCAACAGCAGCAGGGCCATCATGGTCTTCTCCATCTTGATCGCGTTGAACAGAGTGCCGTGGGTGCGGGTCCAGTCGGAGGCGTAGAAGCGGCCTTCCTCATTGGACGCAACATCCCAGGCAATGGCACCGGCGCGGAACAGGTTGTCCACTTTCAGCCGCACCCCTTCCACCTGCCCTTTCATCTTGCCTAGCACGGCGGCGTCTTCCAGATGAATGAAGCCCACCAGACCATCCAGTTCAGCACCCACATGAAAGATGCCCACCAGATTGAAACGTTTGAAGCGCGGCACCACACCGGCGGGCGTAATCGCGGCTTCCGGCACCACCAGGGTGACCTTGTCACCGATGGCCAGACCCAGCTTGCGGGCCAGAGCGCTGCCCAGGATCACATTGAATTCGCCGGGGATCAGATCATTCAGCGTGCCCACTTCCATATGCTGGGGCAAGATCGACACCCGCGCTTCGTCTACCGGCGACACACCAGTAATGAACGCGCTGTCCACCACACCCTTATTACTGAGCAGACCCTGGATCTGGATGAACGGCGCTGCGCCTTCCACATCGGGCCGGCTTTCCGCCCGCTGCACCATGCCCTGCCAGTCCTCGAAGGGCCGGTAACCCAGCACGCTGGCCTGGGGCACCATGCCCAGAATGCGGCGCTGCAGCTCGCGATCGAAGCCGTTCATGACAGAAAGCACAACGATGAGCACCATCACACCCAGGGTCAGGCCCAGGATCGAGGTGAGGGATATGAAGGAAATGAAGTGATTACGCCGCTTGGCGCGGGTGTAGCGTAATCCGACGAAGAGGGAGACAGGTCTGAACATGGCGCGCATTAAACCACAGGCAAAAGGTCAATACTATCCGCGCCACAGGGGCACAGGGTGTTTCCAGATTTCTGATACACTTTTTTCATATGGCCGGAGGATTCCACCCATGTCCGAACACGAACGGCGCGATTTCTACCGCATGGAAGACCGGGTGCACCTGATCAGAACCCCGATCGAGAAGCACCTGATTTCCGACGATCCCTACAGCGATCGCTACAACGTACCCCGCCAGGCGCTGCTGATCAGCCAGCTGCAGGCAATAGACAATGAAAGTCGCGACCTGTTGCGCCAGGTGGGCGATTATAACCGCGCCCTGGGCAGCTATCTGAAAGCCCTGGAAGAAAAAATCGACCTGCTGGCCCGCTATGTGGTGAGCCACGACAAGGAACTCGCCCAGAAGGAAACCGTGAACCTGAGCGAAGGCGGGATCTCGTTCTACAACAGCTCGCCGCTGGCCACCGGTTCCTACCTGCACCTGATCGTCATGCTGTTCCCCAGCTACTCCAGCATCGCCGCCATCGGCCAGGTGCGCACCTGCGAGAAGATCGACGACCAGCCCACCCTCTACCGGGTCGGGGTGGAGTTCTCGGTTTTGCTGGAGCAGGACCGCAAGCTGATCGTGCGTCATATTCGTCGCCGCGAGTCACAGACGATTCGTGAACAGGCCCAAAAATCCGGGCCAAATAAATAGCGAAAGCAAGGATTTGTCTGCTATAACTAAATTTAAACGGAATACCCAGAAAGGTATCACCATGAATAAAATGCTGAAGCCCCTGATGTTTGTGATTGCTGCCGGACTGTCCTCTCTGACGCTGGCCGAAGACGTGGCCGTACCCGCCGGCCAGCAGGGCGCAGACCAAAACGTGCCCCGCCCCAAAACCGGCCTCAGCATGGATCAGGTCAGCAGCAAGTTCGGCGAACCCAACCAGAAAGTCGCCGCCGTGGGCGCCCCACCCATCAGCCGCTGGATTTACAACGCTTACACCGTGTATTTCGAGAACGACAAGGTCATTCACAGCGTCCTGCATCCGGCCCCATAATTCACTTTCCCCCGGGGCGGAATTCCGCTATTTTCCGCCCCGAATCCACTACGTTTCCCCACTCGACAGATGACCAAATCTTTCTCCCTGCTGCCCGAATGGGCCGAGCAGGCTGCTGTATTGATGGCATGGCCCCACGAATCCACCGACTGGCAATCCTGGCTGGCCGCCATTCAGCAGGATTATGTGGAACTGGCCGTGGCCATTGCCCGCGAAGTGCCACCGATCATCCTGTGTCAGGATGAGGCCCACCGGGATTTGATCCTGCGTCAACTGGGCAACCGCTGCGAGCACAAACCGCTGCTGGTGACCGCGCCCTACAACGATACCTGGTGTCGGGATTACGGCCCGATTACGCTGGGCCGGAATGGCCAGGTGCAGCTGCTGGATTTCTGCTTCAACGGCTGGGGCGACAAGTACGACGCCAACCTGGACAACCAGATTAACCGTTCCATCGCGTCGGTTTGGAGTGGTGAATTGACGACGCTGGACTTCGAACTGGAAGGCGGCAGCATCGAGACCGACGGCCAGGGCACCCTGCTCACCACCACCCATTGCCTGCTGGACAGCAATCGCAACAACGATTTTTCCGACGCGCAGATCGAAGCCTATGTGCTGGAAAAACTCGGCCTGCAGCGCTGCCTGTGGCTGAGCCGTGGCGCCCTGTTCGGTGACGACACCGACAGCCACATCGACAACCTGGCCCGCTTCACCAGCGCCGACACCATCGTCTACGCCATCTGCCGCGAGCAGGACGATCCCCACACGGAACACCTGCAGGCGATGGAGGCAGAACTGCAAGCCTTCCGCCAGCCCAACGGGGAACCCTACAAGCTGCACGCGATCCATATTCCCGCGCCGCAGTTCGATGAAAACGGCAAGCGCCTGCCCGGCAGCTACATCAACTTCCTGATCGTCAACAACAGTGTGATTGTGCCGGTGTTCGGCTGCCCGCAGGACAAGGCCGCACTGGCGACATTGCAGGAATGTTTCCCTGGGAAACGCCTGCTGCCGGTACCGGGCGGAAACCTGATCAAGCAGTACGGCGGCCCCCACTGCGCGACGATGCAGTTGCCGAAAGGTACAGTGAAGTTTTAACGAATTGAAAAAGGTGTGCCCATGACCAACAAATCCCTGCGCGTCGGCCTCATCCAGCAACCCGCCTGGCCCGACAAGGCCAAATCCCTGGCAGAAACCGAGCGTCTGCTGAAACAGATGGTGGAAGCAGGCAAACCGGAACTGGTGCTGTTGCAGGAGCTGCACTGCACCCACTACTTCTGCCAGGTGGAAGACCAGTCCCTGTTCGATCTGGCGGAGCCCCTCGACGGCCCCAGCGCACAGACGCTTTCCCGCTGGGCCAAGCAGTACAACTGCGTGCTGGTGGGCTCCCTGTTCGAAAAGCGCGCCCCCGGCGTCTTCCACAACACCGCCGTGGTGTTCGAGAAAGATGGCTCCATGGCCGGCTTCTACCGCAAGATGCACATCCCGGATGATCCGGCCTTCTACGAAAAATTCTATTTCACCCCCGGCGATGCCACCCGGGTTACTGGCGAAAGCGGCTTCACACCGATCCAGACCAGCGTGGGCAAACTCGGCGTGCTGGTGTGCTGGGATCAGTGGTACCCGGAAGCAGCCCGCCTGATGGCCCTGGCCGGCGCGGAACTGCTGCTCTACCCCACCGCCATCGGCTGGGACCCGAACGACACCGACGCGGAGCAGGCCCGGCAGAAAAACGCCTGGACCCTGATCCAGCGCTCTCACGCCGTGGCCAATCACCTGCCGGTGATCGTGGCCAACCGGGTGGGCCATGAGTTGGATCCGTCCGACCAGAGCGATGGCATCATGTTCTGGGGCGGCAGTTTCATCAGCGGCCAGCAGGGCGACATTCTGGCGGAAGGCGATGCCAGCACCGCACAGTATCTGCTGGCGGATGTGGAGCTGGGGCGCACCGAATATCTGCGCCGCATGTGGCCCTATTTCCGCGACCGCCGCATCGATGCCTATGGCGGCCTGCAGCACCGTTTCCTGAAACCCTGAGGATTTCACAAACCATGCGCATCATCGGTCACCGGGGCGCCCGCCGCGAGGCGCCGGAAAATACCCTGGCAGGGTTCCGCCACCTGCGTTCCCTGGGCATCGATCATGTGGAGCTGGACGTGCGATTGTCCCGCGACAACCAGTTGGTGGTGATCCACGACACCACCGTCAACCGCACCACCAACGGCAAGGGCGCAGTGCGGGAAATGTCGGCTGCAGAAATGGCTGCCCTCAACGCAGCGGCGAATTTTTCCAGTTGGAAAGACACCACCCCGGTGCCGCTGCTGCGGGACGTTCTGAAGGAATGGCCGGAACTGGAAAGCATCCAGCTGGAAGTGAAAACAACCCACGTGCCCGACCTGCACCTCATCGCTGCCGGCATCGCGGAGCTGGTGGACGAGTTTGATCTGCTCGATGTGGCCACCGTCACCTCCATGGACACCCAGATGCTGGCCATCATGCACCAGCGCGCGCCGGAGATTCGCCGGGGTTATGTGGCGGAACGCTTCACCCGCGATCCCCTGGCCATGTGTCATCTGTACCACTGCGATCTGCTGGCGATGAACTATCACCGTGTAACACCAGGCATGGTGGCCACCGCCCAGGATATCGGCATCGAATTCTCCGTGTGGACGGTCAACAACCTGAACATCGCCAGACGCCTGCAGGACTGGGGCGTGGACAGCATCATCACCGACGTGCCCAGCCTGATGCTGCAACACCTGCACAGCGGATGCGAATGTCACGGCTGAAGCACCTGCTGGCCCTGCTGACGAGCCTGCTGGCGCTCCTGCTCGCCGGCTGTGATTTGCCGTTCTACTGGCAGGCCGCCAAAGGCCAGATGGATCTGCTGCAGCGACGCCAACCCATCGACGATCTGATTGCCAATCCCGCCACGCCGGACGCGCTCAAGCAGCAACTGGAGTACGTGCTCAAGGCCCGCGCCTTCGCCCGCGACACTCTGCACCTGGATATGGGGAACAACTACGCCAGCTACGCCGACCTGGAACGGCCGTTCGTGGTCTGGAACGTGTTTGCGACGCCGGCCCTGTCCCTGCAGAACGAAACCTGGTGTTTTCCCATCGCCGGCTGCGTGCCCTACCGGGGCTATTTCGCCGAAGCCGATGCCAACGCGTTTGCAGAAAAACTTTCCGGGCAAGGTCTCGACACTTACGTGGGTGGCATCGCCGCCTACAGCACTCTGGGCTGGTTCGACGACGCCGTGCTCAACACCTTCGTGCAGCGGGATTCCCTGTCGCTGGCCGGCCTGCTGTTCCATGAGCTGGCCCACCGCACCGTCTACCTGCCCGGCGATTCCACCTTCAATGAAAGCTTCGCCACCGCCGTGGAAAACATCGGCATCGAACTCTGGATCGAAGCGGCCGGACTGCAACACCTGCAGGACGGTTACCAAAAAGCAGAGCAGCGCCAGCAGCAATTTCTGGCGCTGGTGCTGAAGAACCGGGCTGAACGTGTGGCCCTCTTCAGCAGTGACAAGTCCGACGCAGAAAAACGCGCCGGCAAGCTCGCACTGGAAAACCAGCTGCGCCAGGATTATGCAACGCTCAAAGCAAGCTGGAACGGTTTCGCCGGCTACGACCGCTGGTTCGCCGGCCCCCTCAACAACGCCCAGCTCAGCACCGTGGCCACCTATCATCAACTGGAACCCGGTTTCCGCGCCCTGTTCGAACAGAGCGGCCGCAACTTCCCCACCTTCTATCAGCGCTGCCGCGCACTGGCGGAGCAAAGCGCCGATGAACGTCATCGTTATCTGAACCGGCTTGCAGCAGGCGAGATCGTCTATACTGGGGATTAAATGTTTGAAAACCGGATGTTTTCACTTATGAACCAGCCTGCGGGCGACAAATACGATCCTTTCATCCAGCTGGACAAGCAGATTCCGGTACTGTCGGATCTGTACACCGCCATCAAATCCCGCCACGAAAAATGTCAGGAGATGATGCAAAACCTGATGGGGACGCTGTTCAGGATTGCCGACACCCGGCCCGACGCTGCCATCGCCGCCATCCATCTGTCCAAACAGCAGTCGCCACTGAAACAACCCATTTACGGCGCGATCCTGGCTCACCTGTTCAGCGAGCAGCACGGGTTGGATGAAAAGCGTCAGACTGCGCTGATCCAGGCCGTGCTCTGCTGCAACATCACTTTCTATGAATTCCAGGTGCTGCTCAACAGCATGGACGGCAAGCTCACCGACGCCCAGCGCGCCAAGATGCAGAAGCATCCGCTGCAGGGCGCGCAGTTGATGGAAGCTGCCGGCTTCATCGATCCGAATGTCACCAAGGCCATCCGCCAGCATCACGAGCGGCCGGACGGCAGCGGCTATCCCAATCATCTGCTGGCGAAGGATATTTCGGAACTGGCGCTGGTGGTGTCCATGTGCGAGGTCTACACCGCCCGCATCGACAATCGCGCCTATCGCAAGCCGGTACTCGCACGGGAAGCGCTGGCCCACCTGAACAATGATGAAGATCCGCGCCTGAAAGGACTGCTGCTGAGTTTTGCCAAAGCGATCGGCGTCTATCCGCCTGGCACCTGGGTGAAGCTGGCCAGCAACGAAACCGCAATCGTCACCAAACGCCAGAAGAACAGTCCGGTTCCCATCGTCAAAGCCCTGTTCGACCCCAGCAATGTTCCCTACATGGGCCCGCTCACACGGGACTGCACCGATCCGAATTTCAAGGTGACAGGCGCCACCTTTCCACCCTCACGCCCTTCCGTGGATCTGCCGGCGCTGTTCGAATAGCACGCCGCGCACCCAACATCACGGCAGGTCGAGTTGCTGTCTTCCCACCACCACCTGCCGCAACCATTTTCGCGGCAGCCAGTACAACGCGATGCCCACGCCGTCCGCCACCAGATCCAGCCAGGAAGAATCCCTCGACACATAGCGCTGGATGATTTCAATGGCGATGCCATAGGCCAGCAGCGGCCAGATTTTCACACAGAGAAAACGCATGCGGGGAAAGGCGTTATCCACCAGAAATGCCAGCACAAAAAACGCAAGTGCGTGGTTGAACTTGTCGGAAGTGAGCTGGGCCGGTCGCACACTGACCGACGTAAATGCCAGCCATGAAATTGCCGCCACAGCGGCCAGCAACGCCAACCGGTACAGCCACACCAGCCGGTGTTGCGAAAGTGGTAATCGAATCATCAGAAACTGTTCACACGATACAAACCATTCAGGGCGGCGACGCGATAGGCCTCGGCCATGGTGGGGTAGTTGAAGGTCGTATTCACAAAATACTCAATCGAGTTCTGCTCACCGGGCTGATTCATCACCGCCTGACCGATGTGAATGATCTCCGACGCCTGGTCGCCAAAACAATGGATTCCCAGGATCTGCAAAGATTCCCGATGGAACAGGATTTTCAGCATACCAACGGTTTCGCCGGTAATCTGCGCACGGGCCAACGTTTTGAAAAATGCCTGCCCCACTTCATAGGGCACCTGCTCCTGCGTCAGCTGCTGCTCGGTTTTTCCCAGTGAGCTGATCTCCGGAATGGTGTAAATGCCCGCCGGCACATCCTGCACCAGATAGAAATCCTCCAGCTCCGCCACCGCCGCGCCGGCAGAACGGCCCTGGTCATAAGCAGCGCTCGCCAGACTGGGCCAGCCGATCACATCCCCAGCCGCGTACACGTGGGGCTGCGCTGTCTGATACCGGTCATTCACCTCCAGCTGACCCCGGTGATCGGCCACCAGATTCAAGGCTGCCAGATTCAACCGGTCGGTATTGCCTGTGCGGCCGTTGCACCACAGAAACGCATCGCCGCGCACCATCTTGCCTGATTTCAGATGTACCACCACGTCACTCGCGCGACACTCTACCCGCTCGTATTCCTCACCGTTACGGATGAGCACGCCGATGTCACGCAAGTGATAACTCAGGGCGTCCGAGATTTCATGATCCAGAAAATCCAGCAAACGTTCGCGGGTGTTGATCAGTTCCACCCGCACGCCCAGCCCGCAGAAAATCGACGCATACTCGCAACCAATCACACCGGCGCCGTAGATCACGATCTTACGGGGCGTATGTTGCAGTTGCAGGATGGTGTCGCTGTCGTACACCCGGGGATGATCGAAATTCACATCCCCCGGCCGGTAGGGTCGCGATCCGGTGGCAATCACGAATTTCTCGGCAATCAGGGTTTCGATGGAGCCGTCGGACTTCACCACCTCCGCCGTGTTCGGCCCGGTAAAGCGCGCCTGGCCGCGATACACCCGCACCCGGTTGCGACCATAGAACGACGCCCGCAGCTTCACCTGCTTGGCGATGACATTCTCCGCACGCTTGAACACCTTGGGGAAGGAAAACGATCTTGGCTCACCAATGTCACGAAACAGCGCATCCGTGTTGAAGGTGATGATCTGCTTGACTGCGTGACGCAAAGCCTTGGAAGGTATGGTGCCCAGATGGGCACAGTTGCCACCCACCTGCTGCTTCTCGTCCACCATGGCCACATTCATGCCGGTCTTGCTGGCGCGCATGGCGGCGCCCTCTCCGGCCGGCCCCGCTCCAATCACAACCAGATCATACTGCGTCGGCATGGTTCACTGACCTGCAGAAAATGGGAATCCCTTGAAGTATAGAAAAGAAGCGCGGTCCCGAAACGGGAAATCAGGACTTGCGGGTAGCGTCGTACGCCAGAGAGGTGTTGCCAGGCTTGTCATCCTGATTGCGACCATTGGCCTCGTCGCACTTGTCACGGTTGCCACCGCAGATTTCGCACTCGCCACTGCCCAGGCCGATGTTATTCAGGCCGCCGCATGATCCCTTGATGGGCTTGTTCGAAAAGATCACGCCCACCGCCATCGCCGCGAATACCAACAGAAACAACAGGGTTGCCACTACGAAGGTTGCCATGGGAATTCACTCCTGCATCAGGTTATAGCCAGTCTACTTCAGCGCCGGCGGCAAATACATGGCGAAAGCCCGGCTATGCCTGGCCTCCAGCCCCGAATCGGTTTTCACCAGCATATACACCGCCAGATTCTGGGCGTCGGCCACCGCCAGCCCCTGCTCCGGCCCCAGCACCATCATCGCGGTGGCCCAGGCATCGGCATCGGCGCAGGTGGCCGCAATCACGGTTGCCGACACCAGCTTATGCTGGATCGGCTGGCCAGTACGCGGATCAATGGTGTGGGAATAGCGCCGGCCGTCCTGCTCAAAATAGTTGCGATAGTCACCGGAAGTGGCCAGGGCCAGGTCGCTGACCTCGACCACCAGCTGCACCTCGCGCAGCTGCGGCACCGGCTTTTCCACCGCCAGACGCCAGGGACGCTGGGGTGACTTCGGATCACCTACCCGGATTTCGCCACCCACTTCCACCATGTAGCGACGGATGCCCATCTCCTCCAGCGCCTGTGCCACCTTGTCGACACCGAAGCCCTTGGCAATGGCCGACAGATCCACATACAGATCCTTGCGCTTCTCTACCTTGAGCGTGTCCGGATACAGCACCAGCGATTCCGCGCCGACCCGCTTCCAGGCCTCGCGCTGGGCTTGCTCATCCGGAACCCGGTCGGGCCGACCTTCCGGCCCAAAGCCCCACAGATTCACCAGCGGCCCCACCGTAACATCAAACACACCCTGACTGCGGCGCCAGACATCCAGGGATTTCTGCAACAGAAAAAACGTGTCGGCGGAAAACACCATCACACCGCCCGCAGGCAACTGGTTGAAGCGCGACAGTTCGGAATCCAGCTGATAGGTCGACATCTTGTGGTTGACGTCGTCCAGGGTCATCTGGATGCGGTCAGCCACCTGCTGGGGCAGCAGGTTTTCGGGAAGATCGGTGATTTTTACGGAATAGGTCGTTCCCATGGTGGCGCCACTGAACTCGAACACATCGGGTTCAGTGGCGGAGTTGCAACCCGCCAGGGCTGTCCACAACAGACAGACCGTGACGAATTGCAACCAGGAACGTGCGCGGCGATCAGCCGCCAAAGTCATCGAGGAAGATGTTGTCACGTTCCACGCCCAGATCTTCCAGCATGCGAATGACCGCGGACGTCATCATCGGCGGACCACACATGTAGTACTCGCAATCCTCTGGCGCATCGTGATCACGCAGATACTGCTCGAACAACACGTTATGGATGAAGCCGGTCAGGCCCGTCCAGTTATCTTCCGGCTGGGGATCGGACAACGCGATGTGCCACTTGAAGTTGTCGTTATTGGCCTGCAGTGAATCAAAATCTTCCTTGTAGAAGAGTTCTTTCAGACTGCGAGCGCCATACCAGAAGGTAATCTTGCGATCGGTCTTGATGCGCATGAGCTGGTCGAAAATGTGCGAGCGCATTGGCGCCATGCCGGCACCACCGCCCACAAATACCATCTCGGTCTTGTTTTCAGTGGCAAAGAACTCACCGAAGGGCCCGTACACGGTCATCTTGTCGCCCGGCTTCAGGTTGAAGACGAAAGACGACATCTGCCCCGGCGGAATGCCCTGCGACCCTGGCGGTGGCGTGGCGATACGGATGTTGAATTTCAGCACGCCCAGCTCTTCCGGATAGTTCGCCATGGAATAGGCGCGCACCACCGGCTCGGTCACCTTGGATTCCAGTTTGAAGAATCCAAAGCGTTCCCAGTCACCCCGGTACTCGTCTTCCACGATGAAATCGCTGTACTTCACGTGATGCGCCGGTGCCTCCAGCTGCACGTAACCGCCGGCACGGAAGTTCACAACTTCACCTTTGGGCAGTTCCAGCACCAGTTCCTTGATGAAGGTCGCGACATTGTGATTCGAGCGCACCGTGCACTCCCACTTCTTCACGCCGAAGAAAGCTTCGTCCACCTCGATCTTCATGTTCTGCTTGACTGCCACCTGGCAGGACAAACGCCAGCCTTCCTTGATCTCGCGGGGCGAGAAGTGGCCTTCTTCGGTCGGCAAAATGTCTCCGCCGCCTTCGAACACGATCACCTTGCACTGGGCACAGGTACCGCCACCACCGCAGGCAGACGACACGAAAATGCCCTTGTCCGCCAGCGTGGTCAGCAGCTTGCCGCCCGCAGGTACATCAATCCCCTTCTCGGGATCGTGGTTGATATCGATATGAACGTTACCGGTGCTCACCAGGCGTGAGCGGGCCATGAGAATCAGCACCACCAGTGCAAGCACGATGATGGTGAACATTCCCACGCCAAGAACAATCGTTTGATCCATGTGAATGACCCCTCTCGCCTGTTACAACTGGATGCCGGAGAACGACATGAACGCCAGCGACATCAGTCCCACCGTGATGAACGTGATGCCAGTGCCACGCAGACCAGGAGGCACATCGCTGTACTTCAGCTTTTCACGAATGCCGGCCAATACCGCGATGGCAATCGCCCAGCCTGCGCCGGAACCAATGCCGTACACCACGCTTTCACCAAAGGTGTAGTCGCGTTCCACCATGAACAGGGAGCCACCCAGAATGGCGCAGTTCACCGTGATCAGCGGCAGGAACACACCCAGCGCGTTGTAGAGGGACGGCACATACTTGTCCAGAAACATTTCCAGGATCTGCACGATGGCGGCAATCATGCCGATATAGCTGAGCAATCCCAGGAATGTCAGATCCACACTGCCCAGGCCAGCCCACTCCAGCGCACCTTCCTTGAGCAGATAGTTCAGGATCAGGTTGTTGGCGGGTACGGTGATGGCCTGAACAAAGGTCACCGCGATGCCAAGGCCGATGGCCGTTTTCATCTTCTTGGAAACGGCGATGAACGTACACATCCCCAGGAAGAACGCCAGCGCCATGTTCTCGACGAAGATGGCTTTGACGAGCAGACTCAAATAATGCTCCAACATTTTCGTCTCTCCTTAGTGGGCGGCCAGCGCTTTGGACTGGGGTGCGAGCTGATATTCATTGCGCTCGACCTGCTCGGGTTTTGCAGTGCGGATCGCCCAGATCAGCAAGCCGATCAGGAAGAACGCACTCGGCGGCAGCAACATCATGCCGTTCGGCACATACCAGCCGCCATCGTTGACCAGTTTGAAGATCTCGATGCCGAACAATTTGCCGGAACCGAACAACTCCCGCACAACACCCAGTGACAGCAGAATGGCGCTGTAACCGAGGCCATTGCCCACACCGTCCAACAGGCTCTGCACCGGCGGATTCTTCATGGCGTACGCTTCGGCGCGCCCCATCACGATACAGTTGGTAATGATCAGCCCCACGAACACTGACATCTGCTTGCTGATGGCGTAGGCGTAGGCACGCAGGAACTGATCCACCACGATAACCAGCGAGGCAATGATGGTCATCTGCACGATGATCCGGATGCTCGACGGAATGTGATTGCGCAACGAACTGATGAAGAAGCTCGACAGACCCGTGACCAGCGTCAGGGCGATACACATGGCAACCGTGGTTTTCAGGTTGCTGGTCACCGCCAGCGCCGAGCAGATACCTAGCACCTGGAAGGCGATGGGGTTGGTTTGAAGTACGGGTCCAAAAAGGATTTTCTTGGTTTCAGAAGCCATGGCTTACACCCCCTGCTCTTTCAGTTTGGCCAGGAACGGCCCAAAGCCGCTGCTGCCGAGCCAGTAATTGACCAGATTCGATACGCCGCGACTGGTCAGCGTCGCACCTGCCAGACCATCGACCTGATGGGCCGCCTTGGGACTTGCAGGATCGACACTGCCCTTGATGAGCTGGATATCGATCTTGCCCTCCTCGTTGAACACTTTCTTGCCGGGCCAGACGGACTTCCACTTGGGATTGTCCACTTCACCACCCAGGCCAGGCGTTTCTGCGTGTTCATAAAAACCGAGGCCCACCACGGTGGTCAGGTCGGTTTTCAGCGCCAGGAAGCCGTGCAGCGTCGACCACAGACCATACCCGCTGACCGGCAGCACGATGGTTTCGACCTCGCCCTGCTCGTCCTTGGCCAGGTACACCGTGGCGTATTTGGGCTGGCGCTTGATGCTGGCGATATCCACCGCCGGATCCAGCACCACGCTCTGGGCAGGAATCTTCACCGCCTTGCGCTGATCATAAGCGGCAGGATTGGCAACAATCGCCTTTTCCCAATCTGTCGTGGCGTTGGCTTCAGTCAGATACTCACCTGTTTCCAGGTTGACGATCTTCACTTCCACCCGCTTGAACAGATCGGCAATCTTCTTGCCGGGTTCCAGCAATCCCGCAGCGGCCAGAATGCTGCGATTCTTGTCCAGCTGCTTGTTGGCGATCTGCTCAGGCTTGAGGGCTACAGCTGCGTACGAAACGAAGATGGAACAGAATACGCACAGCGCCGCCGCAACCAGCAGAGTTTTTCCGGTTGAATCATTACTGGACATTGCGCGCGAGCCTCCGCTTGATATTTGCCTGGATCACGAAATAGTCGATCGTGGGTGCCAGCAGGTTGCCGAACAGAATCGCCAGCATCATGCCTTCCGGGAACGCCGGATTGACCACACGGATCAACATCACCATCACCCCGATCAGGGCGCCGAAGATGAACTTGCCCTTGTCCGTCATGGATGCGGACACCGGATCCGTCGCCATGAAGAAGGTACCCAGCGCCCAGCCACCCAGCACGTAGTGCCAGTAGAATGGAATTTCAAACATCGGATTGGTCGTGCTGCCCACTGCATTGAACAGCATGCCCATGGCCGCTGTGCCCACAAAGACACCCGCCACGATGCGCCAGGACGCAATGCCCGTCAGCACCAGCAAACCACCACCGATCAGCAACGCAAGCGCCGATGTTTCGCCGATGGAACCCTGCATGTTGCCAATGAAAGCATCCATCCAGGTCAACTGACCCTGCAGCGCTTCCATGCCACCGGAGGCGGCAACGCTCAGCGCCGTGGCACCAGAGAAACCGTCCACCGCCGTCCAGGCCGCATCACCGGACATGCTGGCAGGATAGGCGAAGAACAGGAACGCACGGCCCGTCAGCGCAGGATTGAGGAAGTTCTTGCCAGTGCCACCGAACACTTCCTTGCCCAGCACCACGCCGAAAGAAATACCCAGCGCCACCTGCCACAGCGGCACGGTAGGCGGACAGGACAACGCGAACAGCACCGACGTCACGAAGAAACCTTCGTTCACCTCGTGGCCGCGCTTCACCGCGAACAGGATTTCCCACGCAATCCCCACAGCAAACGTCACCGCGTAGATCGGCAGGAAATACATTGCGCCATAAATGAAGCAATCCCAGATACTGGCGGGGTTGTAACCGATCAGCAGATCAGTGAAGAAGAAGCGCCAGTCGCCCTGCGCAGTGATATTGTTCTCTGCCATGTAACCCAGCGCCTGGGCGCCGACGTTGTACATGCCGAAGAACATCGCGGGGAAGGTACACAGCCACACTGTGATCATGATCCGCTTCAGATCGATACCGTCCCGCACGTGCGCAGCACTGTGGGTAACGGACGACGGACTGAAGAAGAACGTGTCGAACATTTCGTACACGGCGTAATACTTGTGGTATTTGCCACCCTTTTCGAAATGCGGTTCAATCTTGTCGAATAATTTGCGGATCACGAATCAACCCTCCTTCTCGATGCGAGTCAGATTGTCCCGCAGAATCGGGCCGTACTCGTATTTGCCGGGGCACACATAGGTGCACAGCGCCAGATCTTCTTCATCCAGCTCCAGACACCCCAGCTCCTGCGCAGCTTCGGTGTCACCGACGATCAGCGCGCGCAGCAATTGGGTGGGCAGGATGTCCAGCGGCATGATTTTCTCGTAGGCGCCGATAGGCACCATGCCACGGGGGCTGCCGTTGGTGGTGGTGGAAAACGAGAACAGTTTGCCGGGCGTCAGCTTGGACAGAAAGGTGTTCATCACGGAATGCTTTTCCTTGCCCGGCCACAGGTATTCCAGCACGTTGCGTTCACGACCTTCACGCAACACCGTCACCTGCAGGTGATAACGCCCCAGGAAATTGAAGGGGCCATGGCCAGTGGTGCCAGACAGCACAGAACCGGAAATCACGCGATTTTCACCGGACTGCAACTGTCCTGCGGTAATTTCCTGCAGACTGGCGCCCACCAACGTGCGGATCAGACGGGGATTGGTCACTTGGGGGCCGGCCAGCGCAACCACGCGCTTGCTGCAGACTTTGCCGGTCGTGAACAGCTTGCCGATGGCGATCACATCCTGATAATTGATGTGCCAAACGGTCTTCTTGATACTCACTGGATCCAGCAGATGAATGTGAGTACCCGGCAATCCGGCCGGATGGGGGCCGGCAAACTCTTCTTCCTTCGCGATGCCATTGCCACCGATCTTGGCGCCGGCGGCCTTGCACAGGTAAACCGTCTTGGACAGATTGGAAAGCACATCCAGACCCTGCTGGAACGCAACCGCGTCTTCCTTGATCACGACAGCAGGATCAACCGCGAGAGGGTTGGTGTCGATGGCGGTGACAAAAATGGAATTCGGTTCAGAACCCGGTGCGGGGATTTTGCTGAAGGGACGGGTGCGAAGCGCCGTCCAGAGGCCGGAATTCAGCAGGCTTTCTTCAACCCGGGCGCGGCCCAGCCTGCTCAGTTCGGTGGGTGCAAAAGCGGCAAAGGTTTCAGCCTCGTCGCCTTCCACATCGATCACCACCGATTGCAACACACGCTTGTGGCCACGATGAATGGCAGAGACGGTGCCCGAAGCCGGAGCGGTAAACTTGACCCCCTCGCACTTCTTGTCGGCGAACAGGGCTTGCCCTCGCTTGACCTTGTCACCCACCTTGACCAGCATGGTGGGTTTCACGCCCACGTAATCATTACCCAGTACGGCAACCGTCCGAATGGTAGGACCATCTTCGATGATCTGCTTCGGTGCGCCGCTTATGGGGAGATTCAGACCTCGTTTGATCTTTCTCATAGCCCCTAACCGTTTTGATATTGAATTGTCGCGTGGAAGAATATCCGGCACAGGCCGAACATTCCGTTCAGTTTAGACACGAAATCAAAGGGACGAGACTCGGGGACAGCTCGGACAGAACGTAAAAGACAGAACAACGAGGCGCGAAGCCGGTTACAGCATCGAAGCGATCAGCATATCCAGAATATCAACACGCGCTTGTCGTTCGGATTCTCCTCTTACGTCCGAAGGTGCATTTGCGAAAAACCAGGCAACGCCCAGCCCCTCAACCCTTAAATTTGCGGCGGATTATAAAGTGGATCACACGGATTGGCTAGTTGAGAACCGGATTTTATCCGACGCGGCCAGCGGCAGATTTTTGTGGCAATCTTGAGATAAGTCATTGAAAGCACGAAGGGCAGCTTGCGCTGCCCTATGTCTTCTCCTGCAGGGCGAACGCCCTGCAGGATTGGCGATAACATCACTTGGGGAAGGCAGGATAATTGACGCCCGCCATTTTCTGCAGCATGCGCACCACCTGGCAGCTGTAACCGAACTCGTTGTCGTACCACACATAGAGTACGCAGCGGTTGCCATTGCCGATGGTCGCTTCGGCATCCACCACACCCGCGGAACGGGAGCCCACGAAGTCTGTGGATACCACTTCAGGAGACTTCACGTAATCGATCTGCTTGCGCAGCGGACCATCAAGGGATTCCTGACGCAGACTGTTGTTCAGATCGTCCTTGGTGACTTCCGTATTGAGGCTCAGATTCAGAATCGCCAGCGACACGTTCGGCGTCGGCACCCGGATTGCGTTTCCGGTGAGCTTGCCTTTCAACTCCGGCAGTGCCTTGGCAACAGCTTTGGCGGCGCCGGTTTCGGTGATCACCATGTTCAGCGCAGCACTGCGGCCACGACGGTCACCCTTGTGATAGTTGTCGATCAGATTCTGGTCGTTGGTGTAGGAGTGAACGGTTTCAACGTGACCATGCGCAATGCCAAACTTGTCGTTGATCACTTTCAAAACAGGCACGATGGCGTTGGTGGTGCAGCTGGCGGCAGACAGAATGCGGTCGTCGCTGCTGATCAGGTCGTCGTTCACACCCATCACGATGTTTTTCAGTTCGCCCTTGCCGGGCGCGGTGAGCACCACCTGGCTGACGCCGGGGCACTTCAGGTGCTTGCCCAGACCCGCTTCATCGCGCCACTTGCCGGTATTGTCCACCACGATGGCGTCCTTGATGCCGTACTGGGTGTAGTCAACGCTGTCAGGTGAGTCAGAATAAATGACCTGGATATAGTTGCCGTTGACGATCAGGGCGCTGTTGGCTTCGTCGACGGTGATGGTGCCGCGGAAGGGGCCGTGCACAGAGTCACGACGCAGCAGGCTGGCGCGCTTCATAAGATCGTTTTCGGCACCGCCCTGACGAACCACGATGGCACGCAGACGCAGCGCTTCTCCACCGCCAGCCTTCTCGATCAGAATGCGAGCCACCAGACGGCCGATGCGGCCGAAACCGTACAGCACCACATCACGCCCTTTGAAGGCAGGTGTCAGCGTCGGGTCCAGCGCGTCCGCCACTTCGCGACGCACGAAGTCTTCCACGGACAGGCCATTGCCTTCCAGCTTGTATTTGGTGGAGAGTTTGCCGATGTCGATGCGCGCAGGACCCAGGTTCAGCTTGGTGAGCGCTTGCAGAACGGGATAGCTTTCGGACACATCCAGGGGCTGGCCCTGCAACTGGCGCACATAGCGGTGAGCCTTGATGATGTCGATGACAGAACGATTGATGATGGGGCGACCGTAGACCGACGTCACCACATTGTGCTCGCGATACAGCTTGCCGATCATGGGGATCATGGATTCAGCCAGGGCTTCACGATTGACCCAGGATTGCAGGTGTTGTTTGGTCTGATCTGTCACGGAACGCTACCTTTTCCAGTTACCGAACGAGCCGCTGAGCCGCATGCGGACAGGGGCCATGCTTGTGGGGCGCCTATTATCTTTTCAAAGCATTCATTTATCAATCACGCCCTGACGGTCAGCGCAGTCAAGAGCGATCATGATCAAATTCAACCACTTGAAATGCCGATTCCGCCCACCTGTTTAATGACTTCCCCCCAGGGGTGGCGTAATCTTTAGTAGTACGGATCGAACAAAAACCAATTAGGAATAGCCGGCTACGGCATGAAGACACGCGACCGCATTCTGGTAACCAGCCTGGAACTCTTCAACCTGTGTGGTGAACCCAATGTCACCACCATTGATATCGCCAATGAAATGGATATCAGTCCGGGCAACCTCTATTACCACTTCCGCAACAAGGACGAGATCATCGGCGAGCTGTTCCAGCAGTTCGAGACCAGCATGCTCGATGTGCTGCAGACACCCCAGGAGGAAGGCTTCGAGATCATGGATTACTGGATGTACATCCATCTGATCTTCGAAAAAATCTGGGAGTTCCGCTTTCTGTACCGGGATCTGGCCACCATTCTGGAGCGCAACGAGAAGCTGCAGAAACGCTTCAACCGGATTCTGGATCGCAAGGCGGAAAGCTGCCGGACAGTGATCACCAGCATGCGCGACGCCGGCCTGATGGAGATCGACGAACACCAGATCGAGACTCTGGCCACCAACGTGGTGATCATGGGCACTTACTGGATGAACTATCAGCAGATCCGTAACCTGGGGGACAACCCCGAGCTGGAAGACCTGGGGCACGGGGTGTATCAGGTGATGTCGCTGATCGCGCCGTTCCTGCCACCGGAAGGTCGCGCCATGCTAGACGAGATTGCGTCGGGTTATCTGGGTTAGGACGTCAGCGTCGACACCAGACGAGATTCGGTGCGCGCAACCAGCAGGCTGACCCGATCCTGCAGCTGCTCGTTCAGGCTCTCGATGTACTGCACCACGGCGGTTGCGACCCGATGGCCCGCTTCGGGACAGGTGGAGGCAGAGTCCAGATCGGCGATTTCGATCCGAATCACCTCGCCGATGGTAGGCGGCTCCATGCCAGAGGCTTTTGTCTTCAAGCTGTCCGCTGTCTGCATGGCATAGGCCATCATGGGGTGAGCCACCGGCGCCACCATATTCAGCACACTGCCCAGCTCCAGCAGCACGTATTTCTGGTAACGCTCCAGCAGGCCTTCCTGCACCGGTTTGACGCGGCTGTCGCTTTCCGTGGCAGTGCACACCATCAGCTGACCCAGGATCTGGGTGTAGGTGCGCAGCCGCTGCAGGGATTCAAATCCGCGATTGAGGAAGGTCAGCGCATCACTCAGTCGCAGCAGGTGCGACCGCAAACCTGCCTGGTCGAGGCCGAACTGTTGCTGAAGGACGCTGTCTTCCAGCCCCATCGACAGGGCGATGGCGATCTTGCGCGCCAGCAGGCTCTCGTACTGCACCAGCTCTGCCTTCACCTCGCTCTGTTCCTTGATCAAGGACAGCCACTGAAATTCGATGTCGCGCACCACGGCAGCATCGGCGTGCTGGGATTCCTCGATCACCTTGCGGATGTGCAGCAGATTCTTGCGGCTGTCGAAATTGCGGAAGGTATCCGCCAGATGCCAGATCACCGCGCTGTCGTGCCGCAGTTTTTCATCCAGCTCTGCCAGCTCGGCCTTGCGCAATGACAGATCCAGATGGGTGAAGGCGTCAAAATCCTCAACGCGCAGAATGCGACCACTGCGCTCCAGCCCGCCAAAAACCTCACTGCGATGCGCCCGCTCACGCTCCGCCATGGGCAGCAAGGCACTCTTGGTGGTGGATGCCAGGTCAGGATTGTGAATCCCCATGTCCCGATAATGATCGACAGACACCTTGCGGGCCAGCGTCGCCATGTCACGCACCAGCGTGGCCGCAGACCCCAGCAGATAGCAGGCGCCCTCATCCTGGTAATGCTCCACATTCACGATGCGCCCCAGATCGACGATCCGGCTGCGGGTCATGGGCGTCACCAGTTCTTCCATCTCCTGAATCAGCCGCGGCCGCAGGGACAACTGCAGCGCATCAGCGTGATCAACCACCAGAGCCGGGAAGTTGTCCGACAGCTTGCTGTTGCGCCAGCTCTTGATCAACTCGCGGTTGGCATGTTGCTGTCCGTAGTAGAGGGAGCGCAGACGGAACTGGGTGGAACGGAATTCGGTGGAACCGGCGATGCGCGAAGAGAACTGGTCGCCCATCATGTCGATCCGGCGACTAACCACGAAGGTAATGGCGGACACCAAACGATACAGCAGGAAAAAGGTTCCCTGGGCCAGAAAATCAAAACTGCGCAGCACATGCCGAAAGCGCGCCGAGGTGTCCTGCCCCAGCGACGAGAACTTTCCATTCACCGAAGTGGCCGAGCGGGCCACACCCGACTGGGCAAACAGCCAGCGATCCACACCACAGATCAGGGGGTATCCGAACGCGCGGGCCTCCCGGGTATAACCGGCGTAGGCGTGGGCAATGACGCCGGACAGCTGGCGGGCACTCAGTCCATACAGCAGCGGCAGACCAATCACGATTTCCGGGCCGACACCCATGACGGCATTGCGCCAAGCAGCGGGGCGCAGATTCAGTCCCACCTCCGCATCCAGCTTGATAGCGCTGGGCAGCGGACCGCCGAGCAAATCTGCAATATGATTGACAAAGGCGTGCAGCTCCGGCTGTTCCTGGGCGCTGACGGTCAGAAACTCCTTGCGCTGGCGCCCGATCAGCACCAGACGCCGGATCATCGCCACCACAAACCCCACCAGAAATACATTGCCCAAGGCCAGCGCCGACGCCCACCACAGGCTGGTAGCCGGTTCGCGCAGATAGGACAGGGTTGACGTAATCCAGACGATCAGAGAAAGCCCGACCAAGGCAAGAAATCCCACCGGGATGGCAACGGCAAGAAATGCGGACAGCGACATGGTCAAGCGCTCGCCAACGCTCAGCTTCTGCGAGCGTATCTCGGCACGAAATCCATTCCGGATATCTTCCTGACTGTAGGTGTCACTCAGCATGCGGTCTCGTCCTGCCAATGCCTGACCACCCGCATTGCCCTGGACTGCCATCAGATATTCCCTGGATGCGTCCCGCAACATTCAGGCTAACTCCACCTGGTTTGGATGATGAGTGCTGGTAATCCAGCACGAAGGAATCGACATAAATTGTGTAAATTCAGGCCAAAACGAATATAGCAGACGCCCCTCATTTAATAAGTGAGGATCCTGCGTGGATTGTGTGTAGTTTTGTTTTGCTTTGTAACGACTGGAATTTAAAGGATTTTTGTGTTCAAGGCCGTGGTGTAAATGTGCACGTCGTCAAACATCCCGGACTCCTCCAGATCCGGAAAAGTGCGCACATGAAAACGGGCCTGCAGCACCAGCGCTGGAAACCGTTCGTGCAGGTTGCGCAGGCGGGATTCCGCGACAATGGCCTGACCACCAGACTCGATATGATGGACGACAGCGGCAAACCCGGCATCTTCGTATCCCACGTCCGCCGCCAGCAGCAGGGACGCACGGGATTCTTCGATGTGATCCGCCACCGTCAACTGCACACCGTTCAGGGCAGCATTGAGCAGGCTCACCTGCAGCGCATCGGAATCGATGTCGATCGCCTGAACGGAGGCTGCGCCACTACGGGCTGCCGCGATCCCCGCCACGGCTGAACCGGCGCCGAAATCCACCACCGCCCTGCCCGCCACCTGCTGCGGATTGTCCAGTATCCAGCGCGCCAGTGCCTGACCACCACCCCAGCAGAACGCCCAGTAAGGTGGCTTCTGCATAAGGCGCGCATACTCATCCCGCTGCAGGGAATGCGTGGGATAGTGATCCGTCATCAGGTAGAGCTGCAACTCCGGCACCAGCGGAAGCGAGCGAGGCCTGACGATGGCGTTATCAAGGATATGGGGAACAGAGATCGTGGACATGATAACCGACGCAAATGAAGAACCCGCGACCCAAGTCGGCCGCGTGCGTCGCAGTATAAGGAAAACAGAAGCAGGCACAACCGCGACCGCCCGTCAGTGACGGTCGCTGGGACGCAGACAGAGTCAGATGGCGATTTTTTTATCGGTCAGGTGATGGCAACGGACGCTGGCATCGTAAAGCGCCTGCAGCACGTCAGAACGACTGATGATACCCACCAGCTTGCCTTCTTCCACCACCGGATACACTTTCGGTTTGTTGGTGTTGAGCTGTTCTGCCAGCTCGGATATCGGCATATAGGGATCCACTGTCACCACGTTGGTCTTCATGATGTCTGCGGCGGTAGCCGTCAGATCACAATAGAACGCCGTATTGAGCATTTCCTTGATGCAATCCTGTTCCGAAATAAAACCGATGACCTGCTTGTCCGCATTCAGAACCGGCGCGCCGGTGATCTTGTGCTCCAGCAAAACCGCGACAATATCGCCCACATCGTCGCTCACATCGAAGCTGACGACCTTGCGACTCATGCAGTCACGAACTACCACTGTCTTTTCAACCATATGCCCTCCTGAGTCAGGCAATCCAATTCCTTGTCATATCGTTGTTGGATCCTGAGGGTACTGACGGCTCCGCTCATTCCCAACCTTCGCACAGGTTATCGCCGTACACAACTATTTTGGCGCCATCGGCAACCCTACCTGGCGGATGACAACAACCTGCTCCACACACTAATCGCAGCGCACATTGCAATAAAATGAATCATTTATATGCTGTCCGTTGATTTTTTCTATCGCGGCAAAATCGCTTTGGGAACACTGCTATTCTCTTCACAGGAAGCGGTTGAAAGTTGTAATTCATCCGGCTTACTCTACCGCCTCAACTTTTCAGTGACTTACTGGCTTACAGGGGAAAACAATGAGCAAATCGAAGGCGCCAAAGGCCGCCGCACGGCCTTTTCACGTCACGCTTTTCGGTGCCACCGGGTTTACGGGGCGAATCACTGCGGAGTATCTGGCCACCTGCAGCGACAGCCCGCACCTGAAGTGGGCGATCGCCGGACGCAACAGTGCAAAGCTGGAAGAATGCAAACGCGCAGTAATCGCGCTGAATCCACAGGCGGACGTCAGCATTGTCGTGGCCGACACGCAGGACTACGACAGTCTCAAACGCATGGCGGAACAATCCAGCGTAGTGATCACCACCGTCGGCCCGTATCTGAACTACGGTGAACCGCTGGTGAAAGCCTGCATCGAAGCCGGCACCCATTACGTGGATCTCACCGGCGAACCGGAATTCGTCGATGGACTGATTCACGACTACCAGACGAAAGCCGAGGAAAAACACGTCAAGATCGTCAACGCCTGTGGATTCGACAGCATTCCACACGATCTGGGAGCGCTGTATACGCTGCAGCAGCTCAACCAGTTGCTGGGGCCGGAGCGTGCCGGCAAGGTGCCGGTCAAGATCGAAGGTTTCATCCAGGCGGAAGGCACGTTTTCCGGCGGCACCTGGCATTCTGCCATCACCCAGTTTTCCCGCCTGCGGGAATATGGCAAAAAGCGCAAGGTGTGGCAGCAGCAGGCCAAGACCCGCCCCACCGATCGCCGTCGCACCCGCGTGCTGAGTCCTATCATCAAGTACTGCAAATCCTATACGTCGTGGGCGATTCCATTTCCCTCCATCGATCCGCAGGTGGTGAAACGCACCGCCAGTGGTCGCAAGGAATACGGGCCGGATTTTGCCTACGGCCATTACATTCTCACGCGCAGTCTGCCCAAGGGACTGGCCGGCATCGCGGGTGCCGGCGCCCTGGTCGTGCTTTCGCAATTTGAGTTCGGCAAGGAAAAACTGCTCAAGGTGAAAGATCCCGGCCAGGGACCCAGCCCGTCGCAGCGGCAGAAGTCCTGGTTCAAGGTGCATTTCACCGGTGAAGCGGACGGCCTGCACGTCTGGACCGAAGTGAGCGGAGGTGACCCCGGTTACGGTGAAACCGCGAAGATGCTGGCGGAATCCGCACTCTGCCTCGCGCTGGACAAGAATCTGCCAGAGGCATACGGCATCGTCACCACCGGCACAGCGATGGGCGAAGCGCTGATCGCCCGCCTGCAAAAAGCCGGCATCCAGTTCAGAACCATTTGATGTTGATATAACTGACCAGGAGTTCGATATGGCGAAAAATTTTATCCAGATGAACGAGACCTTCAACGCGCCGGTAAGTACCGTTTTTGCTGAACTGTCCGACCATGAAAAGATGGGCAAAGTGCTCGGCGCCAAAGTGAAGCGGATCAAAGATGGCAAGGGCAATGTGAACGGGATTGGCTCCGTGCGCCGGCTGACACCTGTTCCGCTGGCGGATTTCGAGGAAACCGTCACCGGCTTCGAGCCCAACAAACTGATCGAGTACACCGTTACCAAAGGCAGCCCCATCAAGAATCATCTGGGCCGCATGGTGTTCAGCGAAAGCAACGGCAAAACCCACCTGCACTACACCATCCAGTTCGACATGAAACTGGGTATTCCCTTCACCGGCTTTTTGCTGAAAACCGTGCTGGAAAAAGTGATCAGCAGCGGACTGCACAAACTCGCCAAATCCTACGCCTGACCGCTCACCCGATTTGCGGCGCCACGTTTCGCAGCGGGCGCGCAAATCGGTGCTCTTCCCGCCCTCCATCAACATCTGTGCTTTAATTGAATCGACGGATTGTCCACGCACGACCATCAGGGATTCGATATGAAAACGCACACACTGATCATCATGCTGTTTGCATTGCTGTCCGCCCCGCTCCAGGCCAGCACGCTGCTGGGCATTTATGCAGGCGGCGGCAGCATCGACTTTGACACCTCCGGCACATTCCGCGATCTCAACGACAACGGCACAACGATCGATCTGGAAGAGGATCTGAATCTGTCCGGTGATGCGGGTACCTACTGGTACATCGGCATCGAGCATGGCATCCCCATTCTGCCGAATCTGAAAGTGGCCCGAACCGAAATGGAACAGTCCTCAGCTTCACGGCTGAGCCGCAACATCGTGTTCGATGGCGTAATCTTTCCCGCCGGCTCCCAAGTGATGAACGAACTGGATCTGAGCCACCTGGATCTGACGCTGTACTACGAAGTGCTGGACAACTGGCTGAACCTGGATCTGGGCATTACGGCCCGGAAGTTCGACGGCGGCATCCAGTCCCAGGCTACCTATTTCAACACCCGCGTGACTGCGGTGCTGGACATGGAATTCACCACGCCACTGCTGTATGCCAAGGGGCAGATCGATTTACCGCTGAGCGGCTTGTACGTGGCGGGCGACATCAACTGGGCAGGCTACGACGGAACGAATTTCTACGATTTGTGGGCCAAGGTAGGGTATCTGTTCAAATTCGGCCTTGGTCTTGAGGTGGGCTACCGCAAAATGCAGCTGGATGCGGACGACATCGAGGATCTGGAAGCCGATGTCACCATGGATGGAAACTATGCGGCAGTGGTTTTCAGCTTTTGAGCCCACAACAAAAAAGCCGCCCCGGCAGGAGCGGCTTTTTGGCATTCGCGGCGGAGTCGATCAGTCGAATTTGACGCCCAGGCGATGTCCTACTTCCTCGTAGGATTCCACCACGCTCCCCAGGCCCTGGCGGAAGCGATCCTTGTCCAGCTTCTTGCGGGTGTCCTTGTCCCACAAGCGGCATCCATCCGGGGTGAATTCATCGCCCAGCATCACGCGGCCTTCATACAATCCGAATTCCAGCTTGTAGTCCACCAGCAGCATGCCGGCATCCAGGAACAGCTGCTTCAGCACTTCGTTCACCTTGAAGGTGAGTTCCTTCATCCGTTCCACGTGAGCAGGGTCAGCCCAGCCAAAGCTGCGGATATGGTATTCGTTCACCATGGGATCACCCAGGGCATCATTCTTCAGGAAGAATTCGAACGTGGGCGGGTTCAGATCCAGGCCTTCCTGCACACCCAGACGTCTGCAGATGCTGCCGGCGGAAATGTTGCGCACCACACACTCCAGCGGAAGCATCTGCAACTTCCTCACCAGCGACTCGGTGTCATTCTGCAGTTTGATGAAGTGGGTTTCGATGCCGGCCGCTTCCAGCTTCTGCATGATGAAAGCATTGAATTTGTTGTTCACCATGCCCTTGCGATCCAGCTGCTCGACTTTCTTGCCGTCAAAGGCAGAGGTGTCATTGCGATACAGCATTACGTAAACGTTCGGATCGTCAGTCTTGTACACCGACTTGGCTTTACCTTTGTAAAGCTCTTCGCGCTTTTCCATCTCTCTTCACCTTTCGGAGTCGTGCTTGTTAACTGTTCAAGTTTCCAGATCCAGCGCCAGTTGCCGCTCAGCGGATGATGACAAAATCGCATTGGAGCGAGGCTGGAGCGTAATCCAGTCGAAGCCGTTGTCCTGACTGGCTGCCTGAATGGCGAAATCCCCGCCGGCCTGCGCCTGCTGCAGCGCGTCGATGGCCAGCGCCCGGGTATTGTTCTTCTGGCTGATGTGGGTTGCGATCAGACATTGCAATCGCGGATGGGCAACCTGCCGAAGAAAGTCCGCTGCCTGCTGGTTGTTGAGGTGACCGAAATGTCCGGCCACCCGGCGTTTGAGCTGCGCAGGATAAGGCCCATCGGCCAGCATGCGCAAGTCGTGATTGCACTCGAGCATCAGCCCGTCACAGGCCTGATATGCCGCCACCATGGCACGGTTGAACGAGCCCACATCGGTGAGAATACCCAGACGAAATCGGGAAGATGAAAACACAAACTGACAGGGTTCACGAGCGTCGTGGGGAACTGCCACAGACTGAATGTCGAGGCCCGCCAGGGAAAAAACACTATCTGCATCAATGCGATGAAACAGTGCCTCGTCGAGCCGCCCCATCAGCGCGGACTGGTAGGTACCCCAGGTGCAATGGACGGGAAGACGCAAGGAATTGGCTAGTGTCGCCACCCCCTTGCTGTGATCGCCATGCTCGTGGGTTACCAGAATGCCCGCCAGATCAGCCGGCAGCAGGGATTTTTCTGCGATGCGATTGCGGGCTTCCCGAGCGGAAAATCCGCAATCCAGCAGTAGCGTTCCTTCACCGCCATTGTCAATCAGCGTGCCATTGCCCTGGCTGCCACTGCCAATGGAGGCAAAGCGCACTTATTCCAGTCCCTCGCGCAGACGGTTGAGCACCGCGGCAGATTCCTCCTTGGGTGCAAGCGTGTCATCGTCATACTGCACCGACACCTGGATGCCGCTTTCAGAACGGGCCACTCGCAACTGCAACGGCTTTTCTTCATCGTCGGATGGATCATTCTTGCGCAGGTAGTAAATGCCCAGACTGCGATCGAGATCCTCCACCTCGATGCGCGCCTTGCTCAGCGCAAGACCGACATCCTGCCACGCACGATTGAAATCCTGGTTGATCACCAACACCGGGTAGCCATTGCCATCCCAGGTCATCACGAACTTGGGCAACGCGGTCAGATCCTGCGACAGTACCGAGAAGCCTACCCGGCGTCCGCCCTCACCCAGAAAATCCAGCAACTCGTTGTAGAGGATCAGTACCAGCTCAGGATCTTCGGGCTCGTCCGACCAATCGACGTCGGCCGCCTGGGGCAACGCGTCCTCACCCTTGCGCGTCTGCACATGATTGATGTCGATGACTGTGCCACCCGCCTCGGGCTTGAACGTCAGCCGGAAACGTTCGCGGACATTGTCCTCACCCCAGGAAAAAAAATCCCAGACACCGGCCCAGAACCCTTGCTCTTCCTCGCGCGGACGCGGCTTCAGCCAGCGGGTTTCCATCACACCCTGGTCAGCATTCTCGACGTCCACCATCAAGCCGTTGGACACCAGAAACTCCTTCACCTGCGGCCAGAGTCTATCTGCCGGCTGATTCACCACCAGCCAGTGGCGATCATCATCCCCGCGCAATTCCACCCCGGCATCCTCGTTCACATTCACCAGCGCCTGCGGCTTGGGCAGATCGTCGCTGTCCTTGGGGACATAGAAATTACCCTTGCCCACGGCGGGAATGGGATAGCGTTGCTTGAGCTCTTTGCTCTGCATGTCGTCGGGAACGCTCAGGGGCGCAATGCTGTCAGCGCGCTTGTAGTCCATGGCCCGTTCGCGAAAATGACCTTCCTCGCCAAACAGATAGGAACACCCCATCAGACCCAGACAAAGCGGAACCAGGGCTATCAGTCGAAATGATTGCATCGGTTTCTCCACCGGCAGGATCAGAGCAGACCCGCTTTCTGCAGCGCGGACTCCACGGGCTGATGAAATTTGTCGGACAGCGGGGTCAGCGGCAGGCGAATGCCCGGCCCGATCAGACCCATCCGATGCAGCGCCCATTTTACGGGGATGGGATTAGCTTCGAGGAACAGATCCTTGTGCAGATCCTGGAGGGGCTCGTTGATGGCGGCTGCGCGGGCACGATTGCCGGCCAACGCTGCCGCACACATGTCGGCCATGGCTCGCGGCGCCACGTTGGCGGTGACGGAAATATTACCCTTGGCACCCAGCAGAATCAGATCCATCGCAGTGGCATCGTCACCGGAGTAGAGCACGATGTTGTCACCACAGAGCTCCAGAATCCTGCGGCCACGATTCAGATCGCCGGTGGCTTCCTTAATAGCCACGATATTGGGGTGGGTACACAGACGGGCAACGGTTTCCGGTTGCATGTCGCAAGCAGTGCGACCTGGAACGTTGTACAGCATCTGGGGAATGGCCACTGCGTCGGCGATGGCCATGTGGTGACGATAGAGGCCTTCCTGGGTGGGCTTGTTGTAGTAGGGTGTCACCAGCAGACAGGCATCAGCGCCGACTGATTTGGCTTCGCGGGTCAGGTCGATGGCTTCGCGAGTGCTGTTGGCACCGGTGCCAGCGATGATGGGAATGCGGCCACCGGCCCGCTCCACGGAAAAACGGATCACATCACAGTGTTCATCCACGTCCAGCGTGGCGGACTCCCCGGTCGTACCCACTGCCACGATGGCGCTGGTACCCTGGTCAATATGCCAGTCGATCAAATGCGCCAGGGCATCCCAATCGATGCTGTCATCCGCGTGCATTGGCGTCACCAACGCCACAATGCTTCCTGTTATCATGTTCAAGTAGGTCTCCACCCATTCAGGCAAACGGCTATGGTACTGATGCACCAGGGTAATAACAAGCTGGCAAGGGGTTTGGGGCACGTCTGGCACATACTCGGCAAGCGCGCGGCAATCTTCTCAATATTCGTAGCATTTTCAGCTAGTTGTTCCCAGATACCGATGCTAAACTCATTCCAAGCCTAATTTTGGTCACTCAAGCGCCGTTTTTGGTTCCATCAGGGCAGGGATTTTTTGGATTCCGGGCGGCACACAGGACAAAAAGAATGCAGGAATATCTGGTCATATCCGCCATTGGCGAGGACAAGCCGGGCATCATCAACGCACTTTCCAAAGTGGCGACCCAGAACCAGTGCAATATTCTCGACACCCGAATGACGGTGCTGGGCGGCGAGTTCGCCCTGCTGATGATGATCAGCGGCCAGCCTGACGCCATCGAGTCCGCATCGGCCGCGCTGAACGCCACTGCCGACCGCCTGGGCCTGACTACTATCCTGAAGCGCACTCAGCCTCGCAAGGCTGGCGCCAGTTCCCGCCCCTACCGGATCGAAGTGGTTGCCATCGACCATCCAGGCATCGTGACCGAAATTGCCGGATTCTTCAGCTCGCGGGACATGAACATCGAAGAAATGGAAACCGGCGCCTATGCTGCAGCCCACACGGGCACACCGATGTTCTCCCTGGAAATGACGGTGAACATTCCGGGCACTGTGACCATCGCCGGACTGAAAGACGCCTTCATTGCCTTCTGTGATGAACGCAATCTCGACGCAACGATTGAACCCCGCCGCTAATGGCGAGTAACGCACACCCACCCACAAAAAGAAAAGACGGGCTTAGGAGGAGTCAATGGCAACCGTAGAAACAGGCAAACCGGTTCCAGATTTCGCAGCACAGGCAACCAACAACAAAGACATCGTGCTTTCCCGGCTGCAGGGCTGGAAAGTCGTCCTCTATTTTTACCCCAAGGACAACACCCCCGGCTGCACCACCGAAGGACTGGACTTCAAGGAGTTCCACGAGGACTTCAAAAAGGCCAAGACTCTGGTGTTCGGCGTATCCAAGGACACCCTCAAGTCCCACGAGCAGTTCAAGGCGGAATACAGCCTGCCCTTCGAACTGATTTCTGACACCGACTCCTATCTGTGCCGGATGTTCGAGGTGATTCAGCCCATCAACATGTATGGCAAGCAGATCCCCGGCGTAGAACGCAGCACCTTTTTGATCGACTCCAAAGGCATTCTGCGCAAGGAATGGCGCAAGGTTCGCGTGAATGGTCACGTGGAAGAGGTGCTGGAAGCAGCCGAAGCTTGCGAGTGAATTCAGTGACAAGGCGGCAGTTTGGCCGCCTTGCCGGCTCAGTCTTCCTCGATTTCCAGCCACTCTGTGGAATTGGCCGGCTGCTCCCGCCGGGGCCATGATGAAATGATCGCCTTGACCAGCGTAGCGAGCGGGATCGCGAAAAACACCCCCCAGACTCCCCAGAACCCACCGAACACCAGCACTGCCGTGATAATGGCCACCGGATGCAGGTTCACCGCTTCGGAAAACAGCAGCGGCACCAGCACATTGCCATCCAGCCCCTGGATGATGCCATACACAACCATCACCCACATGAATTCCGACCCCCAGCCAAACTGGAAGTAAGCCACCAGTGCCACCGGCACTGTCACCACCACTGCGCCGATGTAGGGCACCACCACACTAATCCCTACCAGCACCGCCAGCAGCGCCGCGTAATTCACACCCATCACAGCAAAACCGACGTAGGTGACCACGCCGCAGATCAGGATCTCGATCGCCTTGCCCCGCACGTAATTCGAGATCTGGATATCCATCTCGGTCATAACGCGGGAGATGAACGGCCGCTCCTCCGGCAGGAAGCCCACGGCCCAGGCCACCAGGCGATCCTTGTCCTTGAGGAAGAAAAATACCAGCAGCGGCACCAGCACCAGAAAGATCAGCAACCCCATGAAATTTTCAAAGTTGGAGAGCGAGAAACTCAGAATGGACTGCACCAGGCCGGTGATGGATTGCGTGGTAAATCCGCTCAATTCCTTGGCGGTGTCTGCGGAGACCAGCTCCGGATAATGGGTTGGCAGGCTGTTAAGGAAGCTGTTGGACTCCACCAGCACCCGCGGCAACTGCTCGTTCACCAGCCGCACCAACTGACCCCAGGCGAGCGGCACCAACAGGAACAGAAACGCCGCCTGCGCGGCCAGAAACAACAGATAGGTAGAGAGAAAGGCCACCGTTTTGGGTACCTTGCGACCGGTCAGGAATGTAATCAGACCCTGCAGCAGGTAAGCCAGCACGATGGCAGTCAGTACAGGCGCCAGCACCGATCCCATGGTCACAATGATGGTCAGACCCAGCGCCAGCAGAATGATCAGCAGTATGGCTTCCTGGTCGGAAAAGTACTGTTTGTAGAGATCATTGAAAAACTGAAGCATTACGAATGGCCCTGCTGCCCTTTTTCGATAAGGAAATGAAATACGCCACCCGCTTCACGATATTCATGCAGTTGGTGCTGCGCCTGCTGGGCGAACGCCTGAAAGTCCCTCACAGAACCGGCATCAGTGGTTTGCACAACAACACGATCGCCAGGCGCAAGCTTGTTCAGCTGCTGCTTCAATTTCAGCAACGGTAGTGGGCACTGCAATCCACGGGCGTCCAATTCTACGGTGATGCTCATCGAAATCCGGCTGGCACTCTTGCATGATATTGCGGTCGAACTATATACAAGCCTAGTCCCATTTCCTACCCGACCTACAGTAAGTAAATGATATTTTTGCTTTTGTGTGCTCAAAAACATCTGCTAACCTGTCACAGGAATAGAGCCGCATTTACCTCGCGCAGCGTCATCCGCATTCCCGTACGACCGACCCGCTTCCTATGAATCTGCAGTTTTGGATCCGAACGATTATCTGGCTGGTTCTGGCAAGCAGCCAGTGGCTGGTGCACACCCACGCTTCTGCTGACGAACTGCCCAAGCTGGGCGACGCCTCATCGTCGGTCATCAGCGCCGAACAGGAGTACAGGATAGGCCGTGCCTGGCTGCGGCAGCTACGAGCCCAGGCTCCCATCATCCAGGATCCCCTGATTCACGACTATCTGTATGAACTGGTTTACCGGCTGGCGTCGAACAGCGATTTGCAGAATCCGCAGATCGAAATGGTGGTGATCCAGAGTCCGGATATCAACGCTTTTGCAGTACCTGGCGGTGTCATGGGGCTCAACGGCGGCCTGCTGCTGAATGCGCGCAGCGAAGATGAGCTGGCCGGGGTCATCGCGCACGAATTGGCGCACCTCAGCCAACGCCATTTCGCCAGAGCGCTGGAACGGTCGCAGAACACCTCGTGGGCAACCCTGGCCGCCCTGCTCGCCAGCGTCGCCATCGCCGCAACTGCCGGTGGCGATGCGGGCATGGCTGCCCTGGCCACCACCCAGGCCGCCGCCATCGAATCCCAATTGCGCTTCAGCCGCAGCAACGAACAGGAAGCCGACCGGGTTGGCATGCAGACACTGGCCCGCTCCGGCATGAATCCCGGCGCCATGGCGGACTTCTTCGAAGCCCTGCAGCGCAGCATGCGATACTACGGCACCCTGCCACCGGAATTTCTCCTCACTCACCCGGTCACCGAATCGCGGATCACCGATGCCCGCACCCGCGCCGCCCAGCTGCCATCACGCCCCAACAGCACCTCCCTGGAATTTGCGCTGATGAAAATGCGCGCGCAGATTCTGTTTGCCCAGGACACCAACGCCACCATTCTGGATCTGCAAACCCAGCGCAAGAACAGTCCGCAGATACTGGAAGCTGTCGAATACGGACTGGCCTGCGCCTATCGCAAGGCAAACCAGCTCGATCTCGCCCTGAAAAACATCAACCAGCTGGTGGAATACCGGCCCCAGCGCATCACCTATATCGCTACCAAGGCAGAAATTCTGGGACAGATGGGACGCTACGACGAAGCAGCAACCCTGCTGAAAGGCGCGCTGAAATACAGCCCGGATAATTTTGTGCTGTCGACCCTGTATGCGTCGTCGCTGATCAAGATCAAGCAGGAAGATGAAGCTATCAATATTCTGCGCTATCAGCTGACACAGCGCGAAACCTTGCCGCTATTGTGGAACCTGCTGGCCGAGGCACACGGCAAGAGCAACGACCGTCTCGGGGTTTATCAGGCCAAGGCCGAATACTATTATCTGCACGGTCGAACCATGAGCGCCATTGAGCAGCTTCAATACGCACTGCCTCTGGCCGAAAAGCAGTTTCAGACCGCCGCCCGCATCAACGCGCGCATGGAGGAAATGCGGGCATCACTCAACGACCTGAATTTCTAACGGACGTCAGGCGTTACCCTTCACCGCCTTCCTGTTGTTGCGCGCGAACTCCAGCATGCGATTGAGCGGCACCATCGCACGCTCAATCAACGCAGGATCAACCTGGATTTCATTTTCATGATGCTCCAGTTCGTGCGCGAGCGATTCGAGCGTGTTCATCGCCATCCACGGGCAGTGGGCGCAGGATCGACAGGTGGCGCCATTACCGGCCGTAGGTGCTTCGATAAGGCGTTTGCCCGGCGCAACCTGCTGCATCTTGTAGAAGATGCCCCGGTCGGTGGCAACGATCAGGGTTTCATTGGGAAGGGTCTTGGCTGCATTGATCAGTTGTGAAGTGGAACCCACCACGTCCGCCATGGCGACGACGGATTCCGGCGACTCCGGATGAACCAGGATGGCAGCACCGGGATTGGCTTTCAGCAGATCCTGCAGTGCCTTGGCCTTGAATTCCTCGTGCACGATGCAGGCGCTGTCCCAAAGCAGCATGTCAGCACCGGTCTGTTTCTGCACGTAAGCACCCAGGTGCTTGTCTGGCGCCCAGATGAGCTTCTTACCCTGGCCATGCAGGTGATCAATCAGATCCACAGCAATACTGGATGTCACCACCCAATCTGCCCTGGCCTTCACCGCTGCCGACGTATTGGCGTACACCACCACTTCCCGCTCCGGATGCTGATCGCAGAAAGCGGCAAACGCCTCCACCGGGCAGCCCAGATCCAGCGAGCAGGTCGCTTCCAGCGTCGGCATCAGCACGGTTTTCTCAGGGCTCAGGATCTTGGCGGTTTCGCCCATGAATTTGACGCCGGCCACGATCAGCGTTTTAGCCGGGTGCTCCTTGCCGAAGCGCGCCATTTCCAGGGAATCCGACACGCAACCACCGGTTTCCTCGGCCAGGGACTGCAGCTCGGCATCGGTATAATAATGCGCCACCAGAACCGCATTCTGCTGCTGCAACAGTTCCTTAATACGGCTGCGGTAACCTGCCTTGGCCTCCTCACTCATGGGCGGCTGATCACCCTGATGCAAGTGGGAACGAACCATCTCGATTACTGCATTGTTCATTGCAAACAACCTCTTGTAGATCCTGGCAACAACCAGCCAGCAGCAGGCAATAAGGGCAAAATCATACCACAGCGACTATGTCCGGCAGGAAAGAACCCTTTTTGCATTTTTTACGATATGAGGGCGAGACAGGAAATAAAAAAGGGCTGCATTGCTGCAGCCCTTGAATTTGGTGGGTCGTGATGGATTCGAACCATCGACCAATTGGTTAAAAGCCAACTGCTCTACCGACTGAGCTAACGACCCGACGGGTGCGTATATTACTGATTTAATTCTTAAGCACAAGCCTTTTTTCAAATTTTATGATCTTGATTTTTATAATTATTTTTGAAGTTATCCCTTTACAAAGAACGACGCGGCAAAAACTCGCTGAAAACTGGGGGGATTTTTTGATCAACCGAATCGGCCAACTCATACGCGATATCGGGTGGGATCCTGCAAACCGGCCTGCTCAAAGCCTGCTCGCCGCAACCGGCAGCTGTCACAGCGACCGCAGGCCCGACCCTCGCTGTCGGCCTGGTAGCAAGACACCGTCAGGCTGTAATCCACCCCCAGGCGAGTGCCCATCTCGATAATCTGGCCCTTGGTCAGACGCAACAAAGGCGCCTGAATCCGGATTGGCCGGCCTTCGACGCCCCTTTTGGTTGCCAGATTGGCCAGGCTCTCAAAAGCGCTGATAAACGCCGGACGGCAATCAGGATAACCGGAATAATCCACCGCATTCACGCCGATGAAGATGGCGTCGGCGTCCAGCACTTCAGCCCAGCCCAGCGCGAGCGAAAGAAAAACCGTGTTGCGCGCCGGCACGTAGGTAACCGGAATGCCTTCTGTGGGCGTCTCGGGTACGGCAATGGAGTGATCGGTCAACGCCGAACCACCGATATCGCCCATGTTGATATGGATGACCTTGAACGCCGCAGCACCCATCGCCTCGGCCACATTCCTGGCAGCACGCAGTTCAGACTCATGTCGCTGCCCGTAGTCAAAGCTCATGGCGAAGCAATCAAAACCCTGGTCGCGGGCAATGGCTAGGCAGGTGGCCGAATCGAGCCCCCCGGACAACAGCACCACGGCTTTCGGTTTGATGGTACTCATTCTTCAGCGCCCCGGCTCGTCGGCCCACAGCAATTTGTGCAGCTGGATCTGAAAACGCACCGGCAACCGATCCTCCAGAATCCACTCTGCCAGCTCAGTAGGACTGACTTGCCCGTGACTCGGCGAAAACAGCACGTCGTCCACCCTGCCAGCCAGATGGAACTCATCCAGTTTCAACCGCGCCCACTGATAATCGTTGCGACTGCAGATAACAAACTTCACCTGATCCAGTGGCTTCAAATAATCCACGTTGGCGTACAGGTTGCGATGGCACTCGCCTGAATCCGGCGTTTTCAGATCCATCACCACACTCGCCCGCCCATCGACAGCACTGATATCGAGGGCGCCGCTGGTTTCCAGCGAAACCGAATAACCCGCGTCACACAGGGCCGTCAAAAGCGGCAGACATTCCGGCTGCGCCAGAGGTTCCCCCCCGGTGACGGTAACAAAACGTGCTTTGAATTCAGCCACTTGGGAAAGGATTTCGGAAATAGTGCGAAGCTCTCCACCCGAGAAAGCGTAGCTGGTATCACAGTACTGACAGCGCAACGGACAACCAGTAAGGCGCACAAAAACGGTGGGGAAGCCAACCGTACGGGCCTCACCCTGAAGCGAATGAAAGATCTCGGTAATGCGAAGCTGGGACACGGGTCACCCCGACATCAAAAGGGACGTCATGTTAACCGAGGGGCAGAGCGCGCTCAAGAACAGCGAGACAGAAGCGTCTACAATGTTTTAAGAAGATCCTTGGCCAGATTGGCTGCCGGCTTGTCGGGATGCTTCTTGACGAGTTCATTCAGCGTGGCCTTGGCCTTGGCCTTCTCACCCTGGCTGGCGAACAGCTTACCCAGCTTGTACATCGCATCCGGTACCTTGACGTGATCGCCATGATTGCCGATCAAGGTAATGAAATGGGCTTTTGCCTTGTCCAGCTGAACCGGCTTTACCACCATGTACATCTCACCCAGCCAATACTCACAGTAGGGTGCATACATGCCATCCGGAGAACGCTTCAGCAGATCCTCCATCACAGCGATGGATTCATCGAATTTTTGCTGGCGACGCAGGTCACTGGCCTGGTCGTACAGGGTTTTATCATCTGCACTGGCTGATGCCGGCGCGACGCTTTCGGCTGCTTCACCACCTGCAGCGACCGGCACGGCAGCTGCACTGCCACCCCGCAACTGGTTGATGCGGGTATCCAGATCCAGATAGCGCTCACGGGCCTGCTTACGCATCAGCTCCAGCTCATTTGACAGCTGTTCAACCGTGCCTCGAAGGGTCTGGATTTCCTGCTGCATCTGCTGCATCTGGGAATAGGTATCCCAATTGGATGAAGGCACGCCGGAACTGGCTGCTGAGGTGGAAGCTGCAGGTTTGTAGTCGAATTCGGCGTCCGAACCACCTATCCCATAGGTTTTTACACCGGAGCCATAGGTAGTGGCGGGGGGCTGGGAAGCGCTGGACGATGATGAACTTGAGGAGGCGCTGCCGGAGCTGCGCTTTGTGCCCGGGTAGGGCTCATAGGGAGGAGCAGCTACCACCGGAACGGCGATAGCTGCTGCCAGAAGAACCAGTACTACCTTACGCATCAAGGCGCTTCGGAAGTGTACTGCAGTTCAGCGCGACGGTTCTGAGCCCAGGAGCTTTCTTCATGGCCCAGAGCAACCGGACGCTCTTCACCATAGCTGATCACTTCGATTTGGCTGGAAGAAGCACCCTTGGAAGCCAGGTAAGCTGCAACAGCCTTGGCACGACGCTCACCCAGAGCCATGTTGTATTCGCGAGTGCCGCGCTCGTCAGCGTGACCTTCTACACGTACGCGGGCAGCGGGACGTGCGGACAGGTAAGCAGCGTGAGCGTTCAGAACGGCTTCGGAATCATAGCGGATGTCGTACTTGTCGAAATCGAAGTACACAACCCGGCCCTGCAGCGCAGGATCGCTTTGGGAAGCGCTGGATGCAGGAGTTGAGGTTTCATAGGAAGTGGTATCGCTCACCGGAGCGGAACCTGAGGTGTCTTCCGGAGTGGAGCTGCAACCAGCGATAGAAGCAGCAGCGATCAAGGCAACAAGGTGGTTACGAGTGAAGATTGACATAAGTTAACTCCTGCGAGTAGAAATCCTCGCGAATATTAAAGATTCGGTGAACGAATTAAAACAGGCTGCAATCAATTTTTTTACAAAAACGGCGACCAGCTGGGTTCCCGTACATCGCCATAACGGGACGGCAACCGAACGTTGACCCTGCCATCCAGCGACACAGCCGACAACACCCCACGACCACCATGGAGCGTGGCGTAGAGAATCATGCTGGCGTTGGGGGCAATGCTGGGCGACTCATCCAGATCCGTTTCGGTCAGGACATTGAATGTCCCCCGCACCAGATCCTTCACCGCTATGTGGAAAACACCGTTTGATCGATGAACCATAGCAAGGAAACGACCATCTGGAGTCAATGCTGGACGCGCATTGTAATTGCCGTCGAATGTTAATCGTTCCACCTTTCCACTTGCAATATGCTGGCGATAAATTTGTGGTGAGCCACCGCGCTCGGAGGTAAAGAGGATGCTCTGCCCATCCGGCGACCAGGTGGGCTCGGTATCGATGGCATAGTGGTTGGTCAACCGGCGCAATTGTCCGTTGGCCAGCGTCATGATGTAGATTTCCGGGTTGCCGTCTTTCGACAGCACCATCGCCAACTGCTTGCCATCAGGGGAAAACGAAGGTGCGCCATTCAGGCCCGGGAAGCCGGTGATCTTCTGCTGCCGACCCGTCACCGTATCCTGGATATAAATAGAAGGGCGAGTGCTCTGGAATGACACATAGGCCACGTGCCGGCCATTAGGTGCCCAGGTCGGCGACAGGATGGGCTCAGGTGATTCCAGAATGATGCGATCGTTGTGACCATCCACATCGGCCACGTACAGGCGGTAGCGCTGCTTCTTAGGCCCCATCCGTTCCATGGTGACGTAGAGGATACGGGTGGAGAATGCCCCACGGATGCCGGTCAGCGTCAGATAGATGATGTCGCTGACACCATGGGCCAACGCCCGCAGGTTGGTGCTGGTCACCGACGCGCTCTTGATCGGTCGCTGCTGGAATACATCAAAGATCTGGAAATCGGCACGGTAACGCCCGCCATCAACGGGTATCAGCTTGCCGATCACCAGGTACTCTGTTTTCAGCACTTTCCAGTCCCGATAAAACACCTGGGACGCTTCGGTGGGGCGGCTCAGCATGTCCGCCCTGTCGAGCGGTTTGAACTGGCCGGAGCGATGCAGATCTGCCGAAACGATGGCAGACACGTCTTCCGGCAACCGGTTGGGCTGGGCCCAGCCGAAGGGCACGATCGCGATCGGGACAGCATTATCCATCCCCTTGGTAATCTCGATAGTCAGTTCTGCGCGTGCCGCTGCGCAGGCCAGCGCCAAAAAAACGGCTAGGAAATAACGAACGAACATGGTCTTTTCTGACTCCGCGTGTTTCAGTAAAGCAAATCATCTGGCGCAAACCGCACATTGAGGGTGCGGAAATTGCGATTGAATTTGATCGGATCCTCCGGAACAGGGAAGCGACCCGCCTTTTGTACCGCCGCCAGGGCGGATCGATCGAAAGCTGCGTTGCCACTGCTTTTGAGTATGTTCACATCATTCAGTTCACCGCCGGGCAGCAAATTGATCCGCAGTGTCACCACCATGCCAGTGCGCGCGCTGGGTGGTCGCACCCAGTTGCGGGAGATCGTCTGCTGAATCAGACCGATAAACTCCTGGATTTCATCCTGCTCTTTGTCGCTGGTGGACGTGGCAGCCGCTGCTGGCGCCGGTTTGGGCTCCACCTTCTTCGGCGGCGACTTGTCGAGCTGCTTCATTTCGCTCTTGAGTATATCGCTGAAGTCCACCGATTCCTGCTTGGGCTCCGGTTTCTTCGGTTCTGGCTTTTTGGGCTCGGGCTTTTTGGGTTCCGGTTTCTTGGGCTGAGGCTTTTTCGGCTCAGGCTTCTTGGGTTCCGGTTTCTTGGGCTCAGGCTTCTTGGGTTCCGGTTTCTTGGGCTCAGGCTTTTTGGGTTCTGGCTTGGGCGGTTCTGGCTTTTTCGGTGGCGGTGGAGCTGCCTTCTGCGGCGCTGGCGGCTGGGGCTTTTTCTCGATGATCACGGCCGTAACGTGCTGGGGCATGGCTTTGGGCAGCACTACATCCTCAGCGGATTTCCAGCTGAAAAAGAACATGCTGATGACGCCCAGATGCACCAGTACCGACTTGATGAGGGCCGACAGATCGAGCCGTTCGAACATCGCGATCAGCGCTCCGGAGCCGGGCTTTCGGTTACCAGGCCGACGTCATTCACGCCCGCCTTCTGCAACGCGACCATCATCTGCACGACCCGCCCATACTCCACCTGGTGATCCCCTTCCATCAGGACAGGTGTTTGCGGCGCGTTGCGCTTGATCTTGCCCACCATGTCAGCGATTTCTTCCATGGGCTTGGGCTGCTGGGTATCGCCACCGACGCTCAGGTAATATTGCCCGGCGCCATTCACGGAGACGATGATGAATTCTTCGTCCTTGGGCAGCTCCATGGGCTTGGCATCGGCATCAGGCAGATCAACCTTGACGCCGGCCGTCATCATGGGTGCGGTGATCATGAAGACCACCAGCAGCACCAGCATGACGTCGATGTACGGCACCACGTTGATCTCGGAGACCGGCTTGCGACGAACGGTGGTTTTCTTTTTCTGGGCCATGTCAGCAGTCTTTTTCCGGCTTATTTGTCGTCGGCGTCACCGGAGTGCGCCTTGCGATGCAGAATGCTGGAGAACTCGTCGGAGAATGTTTCGTAGCTGTGGAGCAGTCGATCCACCATAGCGGAGAAACGGTTGTAACCCACCACGGCGGGAATGGCGGCAAACAAGCCGATGGCTGTGGCGATCAGGGCCTCGGCGATACCCGGTGCAACTGCCGCGAGCGTTGCCTGCTGTTGATTGGCCAGGGACAGGAACGAATGCATGATCCCCCACACGGTGCCGAACAGGCCGATGTACGGGCTGGTGGAACCGACTGTCGCCAGGAACGACAGATTGGCTTCGAGCTTTTCCTGTTCCCGCAGCAGCGCTACGCGCATCGCGCGCTCGGTACCTTCCATCACGGAATCGGGATCACTGTTGACGTTCTTGCGCAGACGGGCGAATTCCTTGAAGCCGGCGCGGAAAATGTTTTCCTGGCCACTGTTGGGGTTCGGGTCGGAGTTGACCTGAACAAACAGACGACTGAGGTCAATGCCAGACCAGAAGCGCTCTTCAAAGTTTTCCAGCGCACGCTGGGTTTTCGACATGATGGACTGGCGCTGCCAGATCATGTACCAGGACACGATGGACAATGAAAGCAATGTGAGCATGACCAACTTCACCACGATGGTGGCATTGGCAATCAGACTCAATATGGACATGGATTCCACGTTCAGTTGTCTCCTTCGGCTTGATCGGGGCCCTTGAGGTGGGCCAGGGAAAATTGCGTCTTCACCGGCAGCGGCATGATGGCCGGTTTCAGATGAATGGTATCGACGCAGGCGACTTTCACCTGCGCTTCACACAGCAGATCGTCGCCACGCAGAACCCGTTGCTGGAACACCACGTAGGTGCGCGCCAATTGTTGCACCGATGCAGTCACTGTGAGCTCGTCGTCCATGCGGGCCGGCTTGCGATAATTGGCATTCACGCTGTGCACAACGAACTGCAAGCCGTCGTTGCCGAGCTGGGCGAATTCAAATCCCAGGCTACGCAGCAGTTCCGTGCGAGCCCGCTCCATGAACTTCAGGTAATTCACGTAATACACGATGCCACCGGCATCTGTGTCTTCCAGATAGACCCGGACCGGCAGGGAAAATTCATTCATTGCTGAACAGATCCTGCGTCGCGGCGGTGGGACTGGCAGCAAGGCTGGCCGGGGGATTGAGGCCGAAATGGAGCCAGGCCTGCCGGGTCACTACCCTGCCCCTCGGCGTCCGCATGATGAAGCCTTGCTGGATCAGATAGGGTTCGACCACATCTTCCAGCGTACCGGATTCTTCGCTGATGGCGGCAGCCAGGCTTTCGAGCCCCACCGGGCCGCCGTCGAACTTTTCCATGATGGTCAGCAGCAGACGGCGATCCATCGTGTCGAAACCGTGGGAATCCACTTTCAGCATGTCCAGCGCACGCCCTGCAATATCGCCGTTCACCCGTCCATCGCCTTTCACTTCGGCGTAATCACGCACCCGACGCAACAAACGATTGGCGATGCGGGGAGTTCCCCGACTGCGGCGGGCGATCTCGAAAGCACCTTCCGCTTCCATATGCACACCCAGGATGGCGGCGGACCGGGTCACGATGCGGGTCAACTCTTCCACCGAATAGAATTCCAGACGCTGAACGATGCCGAAACGATCGCGCAGCGGCGACGTAAGCAGTCCGGCGCGGGTGGTGGCACCCACCAGGGTAAAAGGCGGCAGATCGATCTTGATGGAGCGGGCAGCGGGGCCTTCGCCGATCATGATGTCGAGCTGGTAGTCTTCCATCGCCGGGTAGAGGATTTCTTCCACCATGGGGCTCAGGCGGTGGATTTCGTCCACAAACAGGACGTCGCCTTCTTCCAGATTGGTCAGCAGAGCCGCCAGATCACCGGCTTTTTCCAGTACCGGGCCGGAGGTGCTCTTCAGGCTGCCGCCCATTTCGTTGGCAATGATGTTGGCCAGGGTGGTTTTGCCCAGGCCGGGCGGGCCGAAAATCAGGGTGTGATCCAGCGCTTCGCCCCGCCCTTTCGCGGCGGAGATGAATATCTCCATCTGCTCGCGCACGGCGTCCTGCCCGGTGTATTCGGACAAGCGGGTAGGACGGATGGCCCGGTCGTGGGCATCTTCCTTGTGGGCGCTGGGTGAAATGATGCGATCAGATTCGATCATGTTTTATCAGGACGCTTTGACCATGTTCCGCAGGGCCTGCTTGATGATGTCTTCGCTGCGCAGGCCCTCGGTATTGAGGGCGGCGATAGCTTTGGCCGCTTCCTGGGGCCGATATCCTAGCGCAATCAGGGCACTTTCGGCTTCTGAAATTTCAATTTTTTCAGTCCGTTTGCCCGTCGTCGGCATGGTGGACGGCAACTGTGGCAACCACTGACTGAATTCCTTCAGGCGATCCTGCATTTCCACCAGCAGACGCTCGGCGGTCTTTTTACCGACGCCCGGCAGTTTCACCAGGGTGTTGATGTCGTGGTCCTGCACACAGCGGACGAATTCGGCGCCCTCCATGCCGGAGAGTATCGCCAAAGCCATTTTGGGACCGACGCCGTTGACTTTGATCAGCTGGCGGAACAGTTCACGCTCGGCCTTTTCGAAGAACCCGTACAGCAGCTGGGCATCCTCCCGCACCACGAAATGGGTGTGAAGGGTGACGTTCTGGCCCAGTTCCGGCAACCGGTAGAGCGTGGTCATGGGGACTTCGACTTCATAACCAACGCCATTCACATCCAGCAGCAGCCGCGGCGCCTGTTTTTCCAGAAGCGTGCCCTTGAGTCGTCCGATCATAGAAAGTCCTGTCACAGTCGAAGTCGGCCACGCCGGATCTTGCGGGCGCCCGCCAGACGGATCATGCCTTGGTTCATGTGGGTATGACAAACGGCTACACCGAGGGCATCCGCTGCGTCGGCCTGGGGGGATTGGGTCAGATTGAGCAGATGGCGGATCATGTGCTGGACCTGGGTTTTGTCCGCCGCCCCGGTGCCCACCACGGACTGCTTGACCTGGCGGGCAGAGTATTCGTGCACAGGAAGGTTGTTGAGTGTGCATGCCACGATGGCCGCTCCCCTCGCCTGCCCCAGCTTGAGAGCAGAATCCGCATTGCGGGCCATGAACACCTGTTCGATGCCCACTTCGGTAGGCGAATGAAGCCGGATGACCTGATCAATGCCCCGGCAGATCATGTCGAGTTTTTCACTGAGATCCCGCGCGGATTCGGTGCGAATGCAGCCGCTGTCGATATAGATGAGCCTGGAACCTTCGGCGCTGATGACGCCATAACCGGTGATCCGGGAACCTGGGTCGATGCCGAGCACAACCGCCATGGGGATGAGTGCCGCCTTTGATTGTATGAACTGCGAGCTAGTCTAGCAGCACGCACGCGGCTGTCACTTGATTTTCTTCAGTTATATCGCGGTGATGGGTGGGCTCTGGCGACTGGAGGGAAGGCGGACCGAAAAAACGCGGCATCCGAAGATGCCGCTGAGGGGGTTACGCCTGGGGGGTAGGCGTTTTCTCGCGAGCACCGACGAGTCCGAGTATGCCAATCGCAAACAGGAATGCGATGGAATGATCTGCCAGGTTGCGCACCATATCCGATGAATTCACAAACAACACCAGGACGACAGCCAGTACCGCAATCAGTCCGAATACCAGGATATTGAGCGCTTTCATTGTTGATCTCCTCTGTCCGTTCAGCCTGGCGCGCTCCAGCACCAGACTGTCCCTTTGATGTGCACAGTCTATGGGCGACCCCGGGGTGGACGTTATGAAATAGTACCGCCCCGAATCGGGTACATGGCGGACTTCCGATGACGGCGAATGCGCATTTTTTGAACCCGTGGGATCGCGACTGCCCACCCAACAGGCGTTTGTGCGCGAGCAAGATCACAAATCTGCAGCTGTTCAGGCGGCGTTAAGTTGAAAAATGTTTAGACTGTGCCACCTGTAAAGACATCCAAAGCAAGACCGATAGGAGCACAACCTTTATGAACAAGTCGATGATCGTAGGTACAGTACTGGGTGTGGGCGTTGCCACCGCCGGTGGCGCGATTTCCGGCTATCAGCTGTTGAAGGAACCTACCCACGCGGACGTGGTACGAACCGTGGCCGTCACCAAGACCGTCGAAATTCCCCGCGAGGAATGCCGTGACGTGACCGTGACCCGCCAGCGTCCGGTGCAGGACGAGAACCGGATTGCCGGCAAGGCAATCGGTGCCGTGGTTGGCGGTGTGCTGGGTAACCAGGTAGGCGGCGGCAGCGGCAAGAAAGTGGCCACTGTGGCCGGTGCCGTGGCCGGTGGCTACGCCGGTGACCGTATCCAGAACAACATGCAGAAGAACGACACGTATCAAACCGTGGAACAGCGCTGCAAAACGGTGTACGACAAACAGGACGAGATCGTGGGTTATGACGTGACCTACCGCCTGAAGGACAAGGAAGCGGTGGTACGCATGTCATACGATCCGGGTCAGCAGATTCCGCTGAAAGATGGCCAACTGGTGCTGACACCTCCGGCAGCTCAATATGCACCTGTACCGCAGTCCTGATAGCTTGATCATCGTCGGCTGACAAAAAAGCCCTGCCAGAGCATTCTGCGCAGGGCTTTTTGTTTGTCTGGATCACTTACCTGCAAGACAGACCCGCAGAGAATGCCTGGATCAACCGCTGATCTGTTCCATCAGCTCAGCGGTGAAATTGGCATTGGTAAACACCGCCTGCACGTCGTCCAGATCCTCCAGCATGTCGATCAGCTTGAGGTTTTTGGCCGCCGTATCTTCGTCCATATCCACGTGTAGCGACGGCGCCATATTGATATCGGCATGAGCCACCGCGATGCCAGATTGCTCCAGAGCTGTACGCACTTTGCCGAGAATTTCCCATGGCGTGACGATTTCAATGCTGCCATCGGGTAGATTGACGATATCGTCGGCGCCGGATTCGAGCGCCACTTCCATGACCTTGTTTTCATCGACACCCGGTTCCAGAAAGATTTCGCCGCGCTTGCTGAACAGGTAGGAAACAGAACCGTCGGTACCCAGATTGCCGCCACACTTGGTGAAGGCATGGCGCACGTCGCTGGCGGAGCGATTGCGGTTGTCCGTCATGACATTCACCAGCACTGCCACACCCCCTACTCCATATCCTTCGTAGGTGAGTTCTTCCATGTGGGCGCCGTCGTCTTCACCCACGCCGCGTTTGATGGCACGTTCGATGACGTCGCGGGACATGTTGGCGGTGAGAGCCTTGTCCACCACCAGCCGCAAACGGGGGTTGTCGTCGATCACACCGCCACCAGTGCGGGCGGCGACGGTGATTTCGCGGATGAACTTGGTGAAGATCTTGCTGCGCTTGGCGTCCTGCGCCGCCTTGCGGTGGCGCGTGTTGGCCCATTTGGAATGGCCCGCCATGATCGGATTACTCCTTGGGTTTGCTTTCTTCCCGCAACCGGATACCCACTTCCCGCAACTGCTTCGGATCCACCGGCGACGGCGCCTGAGTCATCACGCAGGCCGCAGTTTGCGTTTTGGGGAACGCAATCACATCGCGGATGGAGGAAGCACCCGTCATCAGCATGATCAGGCGGTCCAGACCGAAGGCCAGGCCACCGTGCGGCGGGCAACCGAATTTCAGCGCATCCAGCAGGAAGCCGAATTTCTCGTTGGCTTCGTCGTCGGAGATTTTCAGAGCACGGAACACGGCCTTCTGCATTTCAGGACGGTGGATACGGATGGAACCGCCACCCAGCTCGGTGCCGTTCAGCACCATGTCGTAAGCGCGGGACAGCGCGGCACCCGGATCGGATTCCAGCATTTCCACCGGGCAGGACGGCGCGGTGAACGGGTGGTGGCACGGAGTCCAGCCGCCGTTGTCCGTTTCCTCGAACATGGGGAAATCCACCACCCACAGCGGTGCCCATTCACAGGTGAACAGCTTCAGGTCGTGGCCCAGCTTGATCCGCAGCGCACCGATGGACTCGTTCACCACCTTGGCCTTGTCGGCACCGAAGAAGATGATGTCGCCGTCTTTGGCTTCCAGACGCTGCATCATCTCCATCACGACATTGGCCATGTTCTTCACGATCGGCGACTGCAGGCCGTCGATGCCTTTGGCGATTTCATTCACCTTGATCCAGGCCAGACCCTTCGCGCCATAAATGGAGATGAATTTGGTGTAGTCGTCGATTTCCTTGCGGCTGATGGTGCCGCCGCCGGGGACTTTCAGCGCCACCACACGGCCTTTCGGATCATTGGCCGGGCCGCTGAATACCTTGAAATCCACCTGCTTCATCAGATCGCCCACGTCGACCAGCTCCAGCGGAATACGCAGGTCGGGCTTGTCGCTGCCGAAGCGGGACATGGCTTCGGAATACGGCATGCGCGGGAACGGGCCGAACTCGATACCCAGCAGATCCTTGAACAGCTTGCGCGCCATGCCTTCAGCCACGCCCATGATGTCTTCCTCATTAATAAAGGAAGCTTCGATATCGATCTGGGTGAACTCAGGCTGGCGGTCGGCACGCAGGTCTTCGTCGCGGAAGCACTTGGCAATCTGGTAATACTTGTCCATGCCCGCCACCATCAGCAGCTGCTTGAACAGCTGGGGCGACTGCGGCAGCGCAAAGAAACTGCCCTGGTGCGTACGGCTCGGCACCAGATAATCGCGAGCACCTTCTGGCGTAGCACGGGTGAGGATCGGGGTTTCCACATCGCGGAAGCCTTTTTCATCCAGATAATTGCGGATGGCGGTGGTGACTCTGGAGCGGAACTGCAGGCGCTCGAGCATTTCGGGGCGGCGCAAATCCAGATAGCGGTACTTGAGGCGGACGTCTTCGCCGACGGTGGTATGTTCATCGAGCTGGAACGGCGGCGTTTCTGCGGTGTTGAGGATTTCCAGCTGCTTGCCCAGCACTTCGATCATGCCGGTGGGCATTTCGGTATTCTGGGTACCCTGGGGGCGAAGACGCACGCGGCCAGTGACTTTCAGCACGAATTCGCTGCGCACGCGTTCAGCCAGTGCGAACGCCTCAACGGTATCGGGATCGAACACCACTTGGGCAATGCCTTCGCGATCACGCAGATCCAGGAAAATCACCCCGCCGTGGTCGCGGCGACGGTGCACCCAGCCGCACAGGGTTACGGTCTGGTCGATGTGGGATTCGTTGAGGTGGCCACAATAATGGCTTCGCATATCACTATTACCTGTGTCTTTTAAATGAAGTATTAAGGGGGCGGATCAGCTGGCCGCCGGGCTGGAAGTCGATCCGGCGCTGCTGCCGGCGGAACCACCACTGGACGCAGAGGAAGAATCCCCCCCCTTGTCCGTCAGATTCTTTTTGGTGCCGGTTTTGAAATCGGTTTCATACCAGCCGCCGCCGGACAGGCGGAAGCCAGGCGCAGAGATGCATTTTTTCAGCGTGGCCTGGGCGCACTGGGGGCAATCCTTCAGCGCGGCGTCGCTCATTTTCTGGATCACTTCCAGGTGATGGCCGCAGGACTGGCACTCGTACTCATAGATCGGCATCGGCAAAGCCTCCAACTCTACTTCTCAAAACATTGAAATCAATGACATTTTGACGACAGATCAGGACACCGCTTCTGCCGACCGGAAAAAGGGGCCACATTATAACGGGTTAGCGTCGTTTGCGCAGTAGCCGCTCCCCGGCAGGGTCTGGGGCCACTTCTATACTTACGGAATCCCCCACGCGCAGGAGCCAGGCCATGGCCACTTCACGACAGGACGACGACTTCAACCGGGATCTGATGGACGACTTTTTCCTGGATTTCAGGGAAGCACACCAATCCTGCGAAAACACCCTCATCGACCTGGAACACGATCCTGCCAACACGGATCTGCTCAACGCCCTGTTCCGCTCGGTGCACACCATTAAAGGCAATCTGGTGTACGTGGGGCTGAAGGATCTGACGCCCCTGATCCAGAGCGTCGAGGACGTGCTGGACGCAGTGCGCAAACACAGCCTGGCCTACGATGCTTCGCTGAGCGACGTGATCATGCTGGCGATGGACAAGACCAAGCTGATGGTGGAAGCCCGCCTCGCCCAGCAGCCGCTACCACTCAGCGACAGCGATCTGGATCGGTTGTGCCAGCAGATCAGCCGCATTGCGGAAGTGGATCGCACCGAACGCAGCCGCCTGGTGGTGGAAGTGATGCAGCAGATGGAACCGTCCACCCGACTGGACGATACCGCGCTTCCGGCGGTGTCCACGCAACCCCTTCCTTCGCTGGCCGCCCAACCCCAGGAAATGGACATCCTGCGCGAATACCAAATCGCGCTGAACGACGACCTGCACTTCTTCCAACATTTAATACAGCCACTGGAAGAGCGCTCCCACTATTGGAACGGCCGCAACGCGCGCCTGCTGCAGATGGCGCTGGCGATGAACCAGCACGCCGGCAAGCCAGTGGAACCCGATCAGCTTGCCGTGGCCGTTTATCTGCACGATGCGGGCATGGCGTTTCTGCCGATCGAGATCCTGCACAAAACCACACCCCTGAATGAAGAGGAAATGGCATTGCTCCGGCAACACCCCCTCACCGCCGCGCAACTGCTGAAGCCGCTGTCGCGCTGGAATCAGGCCAGCCTGATCGTGAAGGAGCATCACGAGCACCACGATGGCCAGGGCTATCCCGACAAAATTCCCGGCGCGCGTATCTGCCCCGGCGCGAAAATCATGGCCATCATCGACGCCTTTGACGCCCGCATGCACGAGCGCGCCTACAGCGAAAAAATCAAGCGTCCGTTCGTGCGCGCGATCCTCGAAATCAACCGCTGTTCCGGCACTCATTTCGATCCGGAATGGGTAGAAGTCTTCAATGAAGTGGCGCGCCGACTGCAAAATCAGCCTTAATTTTCACTTTTTTTGCGCCAGACCCTATAAATTCAGGGAAAAATCGCATTTTTCGACTTGCGAGCGCCAAAATTCGGATCAATAATTGACGGCGACTGTTCGGGCTACCGCCGCAAAATCCAGTCACCGCACTGCGACGTTGCAGTGGCAAGGCCGGGCACATAACGACAATCATAGGAAGCAACCATGCCTGCGAAGAAAAAAGCTCCTGCTAAAAAACCTGCTGCCAAGAAAGCCGCTCCTGCTGCCAAAAAAGCGCCCGCCAAAAAGGCAGCCGCTCCCAAAGCAGCTCCCGCTCCCAAGAAAGCTGTAAAAGTTTCTGAAGCCATGTCCAAAACCCAGGTTCTGACCCACATTGCGGAAGCCACTGCGCTGTCCCGCAAGCAGGTTCAGGGCGTGGTCGAGGAACTGAGCGCTGTGATCGAAGCACACGTAAGCAAAAAAGGCGTGGGCGAGTTCACGCTGCCAGGTCTGCTGAAGATCCAGGTGATCAACAAGCCGGCCACCAAGGCGCGCAAGGGCATCAACCCCTTCACCGGCGAAGAAACCACATTCAAGGCCAAGCCGGCCAGCCGTAAAATCAAGATCCGTCCTTTGAAGAAACTGAAGGACATGGCCGACAAGTAATCGGTCGATCTGGAAGGGGGCCACAAGCCCCCTTTTTGTTGCATCCCTCTTTAATACCCGCGCCGGTTCTGGCGTGTCGTGCAGCAATGCTTCCCCTTCTTTTGTCAGCGGTGTTCTTTGCGTCCAGGCGCATTTTTCGTCCCCCACTCTCTCACTGCCCTGCCCCTTCGATTGTGATAGGCGCCTACAAGCCGTAAAATCGGGCGAATTTTGCCGACTCACCCAAGGAATCCCCTCTCCATGAAAGTCTCTGAATATCTGCTGGCCACCGTCCGCGAAACGCCTTCCGATGCTGTCGTCATCAGCCACCAGTTGATGCTGCGGGCGGGCCTGATCCGCAAACTGGCGTCGGGCCTTTATACCTGGCTGCCGTCGGGATTGCGGGTGCTGCGTAAAGTGGAGCAGGTGGTGCGCGAGGAAATGAACCGCGCCGGTGCCCAGGAAGTGCTGATGCCGGTGGTGCAGCCGGCCGAACTGTGGCAGGAATCCAAGCGGATCGAGGGCTACGGCCCGGAACTGCTGCGCTTCAAGGATCGCCATGACAACAACTTCGTGCTGGGCCCCACTCACGAGGAAGTCATCACCGACATGGTGCGCAACAATATCCAGAGCTACAAACAGCTGCCCTGCAACTTCTACCAGATCCAGACCAAATTCCGCGACGAGATCCGCCCCCGCTTCGGCGTAATGCGTTCCCGCGAGTTCATCATGAAAGACGCCTATTCCTTCCACATGAACCAGGAATCCCTGCAGCAGACCTACGACGCCATGCACACCGCCTACACCGCGATTTTCACTCGGCTGGGCCTGGATTTCCGGGCGGTGCTGGCCGACACCGGCAGCATCGGCGGCACCGGTTCCCATGAATTCCACGTACTGGCGGATTCCGGCGAAGATGACATCGCCTTCAGCGACAGCAGTGATTACGCCGCCAATATCGAAATGGCCGAAGCGCTGGTGATCGGGCCCGGCCGCCCGGCCCCCAGCCAATCCATTGCCAAGGTTGCCACGCCCGAAAAGCACAGCATCGAAGAAGTATCCGCGTTCCTGAATGTGCCGGCGGATCGCATCGTGAAAACCCTGATCGTTCACGGCGCCAGCGACGATCCCAAGCAGAAAAATCTGGTGGCGCTGCTGCTGCGCGGCGACAAGGAGCTGAACGAGATCAAAGCCGAGAAACACCCGCTGGTGGCCTCGCCCCTGGTGATGGCGAGCGATGCGGACGTAAAAGCCGCCATCGGCTGCGCGCCCGGCTCCATCGGCCCCATCGGTTTGAAAATCCCGGTGATCGCCGATCGCAGCGTGGTGAACATGGCGGATTTCGTTTGCGGTGCCAACGAAGACGGTTTCCACCTGACTGGCGTGAACTGGGATCGGGACTGCACCTTTGCTGAAGTGGCGGATCTGCGCGACGTGGTCAACGGTGATCCCAGCCCCGATGGCAAGGGCACACTGATCATCAAGCGCGGCATCGAAGTGGGCCATATTTTCCAGCTCGGCACCAAGTACAGCGCTGCGCTCAAGGCCAGCGTGCTGGACGAAAACGGCAAGAACCACATCATTCCCATGGGTTGCTATGGCATCGGCGTGACCCGCGTGGTAGCTGCCGCCATCGAGCAGAATCACGATGAACAAGGCATTTGCTGGCCCGACGCCCTGGCACCGTTCCAGGTGGCGCTGGTGCCGCTCAACCAGCAGAAATCCCCCGCTGTGCAGGCCGCCGCCGACAAACTCTACGCGGAACTCACCGCCGCCGGCATCGAAGTGTTGTACGACGATCGCAAGGAGCGCCCCGGCGTGAAATTCGCCGACATGGAACTGATCGGCATTCCCCACCGCATCGTCATCAGCGATCGCGGCCTGGAGGAAGGCAAGTTCGAATACAAATACCGCCGCGCCGCCGACAAGGAAGAAGTACCGGCCGGATCTGTGACGGCATTCTTGCTGGAGCGGATTCGCCCTATCTAAACTTCGCAGCATGAAACGTCCTGTCCTCTGGAAATCCCTGCTTGTCGCCGCCCTGGTGATGGCCGCGAGTACCCACCCGGTGCTCGCGTCCACCACTGAGCGGCCGGACGAGGACATGCGCCAACTATTGCGGGAAACCATCGACCAGGCCAACAGCTTCAAGGACCGCTTCGATGCCGAAGTCTGGCTGGTGGACATGTCCGGTCGCTTGCAACGCTATGTGCCCGATCCGGATGAACGCCTGCGCATCCTGCGCCTGGTGCACGAGGAATCCCACCGCTTCAAGCTGAAACCGGAACTGGTGCTGTCGGTGATGCATGTGGAAAGCCTGTTCGACCGCTACGCAATCTCGTCAGTCGGCGCCCAGGGGCTGATGCAGGTGATGCCGTTCTGGCGCGAGGAAATCGGCAAATCCACCGACAATCTCACCGACATCGCCACTAATATCCGTTACGGCTGTGCGATTCTCAGCGCTTATCTGCAGCGGGAAGACGGCAACCTGATGCGGGCGCTGGCGCGTTACAACGGCAGCCTGGGGAAAACCTGGTATCCGGAAAGAGTGTTCAATGCGTGGGAACGGTACTGGTTTGTGAAGTACTGACAGACGCCCCTTTCAGGCGCTGTTTTCCCGCACCATCTGCTCGTAAATGATGACCCTGTTGCGGCCGGATTCCTTTGCCTCATACAGTGCCGCATCGGCGTTGGCGATGAATTCCTCGGCGTCTTTCACCTTCAGGGAAAACTCGGCAATCCCCAGACTCGCTGTCACCGGGATCTGGATCTTGTCATAGGGCACCGGCGTGGCCTGAATGGTGTTGCGCAACCGCTCCGCCACCACGCGTGCGCCTTCCGCAGTGGTGTTGGGCAACACGATGCCAAATTCCTCACCACCGTATCGGCCTGCAATATCCGTATCCCGCAGCGCCGCCTTGATCAGCCCCGCCACCTGCACCAGCACGGCGTCACCACCCAGGTGGCCGTGGGTATCGTTCACCGATTTGAAGTGATCGAGATCGAACATGATCAGCGACAGCGGCGCCGAATAACGCCCGGCACGACTGAACTCCTCCGCCAGCCGCGACTGCCAGTGACTGCGGTTGAACAGCTGCGTGAGGCCATCCACCCGGCTCACCATCTCCAGCTTTTTCATCGCGGCCTGGTGCATGGAGCGGTAGATCGCCGCGTCCGTCACATCGAACAGAATGATGCAGACATTTTCCACGTCGCCCGCCTCATTCTTGATGGGCATCAGCGTCAGATCCTGGCACATGAATTCCATGCCGCCGGTGACCGGGCGATTGTGGCGAAATGGAAACAGGTAGGGCCGCTGCTCCCAGGAAGTGAAGGCAAAATTCTTCAGCATGAACACGCTGCTCACCTTTTTGGCGAACCAGCGCTGCGGCAAATCGGGGAAGCAGTCGAACAGCGGCTTGCCAATCACCTGGCTGGCATCCACGCCGCTGTTGGATGACATGAACTTGTTCCAGAACTGGATTTCGAGCTGTTCGTTGACGATGAAGACGCCGACGTTGATGCGGTCGACAATGAACTCAAGCAGTTGCTGCGAGGGAGCGAATTCGGTCACTCAGAGTTCTTCCAGCAGGCGATCCAGCGCGGTCTTGACCACCTGGATGGATTCGCCCGGCATCAGCAAAAACATAGTGCAGCTGAAGGAGCGATCTTCCAGTGTGTAGGAAATTTCCACCAGCAGGGCATGATCCCAGCTCACCTTTTCATGTTCCAGCAAACCGCTGACCTGAACGTGCTGGCCCAAAATGGTGGGTGGTGAAAAGCCGAGGTCGGCTTCGATCTGCTCGCCGATGCCATTCAGACAGGCACCGTTGAGAATGTTGGTGACATCCAGCAGCAATTCCTTTTCTGCTTCAACACTCAGCTCGCCGTCGTAGGCCAGCAGATCTGCCAGCTCCTTGAACGAGGTGTCGGTGAATACCACGATGGCTTCGCCACGAATACCCTTGCTGCTGTCCATCTGGTAGAAGCCCTGGGTAACGCCGGACACCCGCACGTGCGGGCCGCCCACCATGGTTTCCAGCTCCTGATGCAGCTCGTCACGCTGCACCAGCCGGATGCGGGGAACGGACAGATTGATAAACACTTCCAGAAAGCGCGCCAGAGAATCGCCCGCCTGTCCCATGGCAACGTTCACCACTTCCTGCAAACAATCCCGCTGATCTTCTGATAACGCCAGAGTTTCGTTCATATCAGTCCGTACTTCTTCAGCACATCCTGCAACTTCTTCCCATCTACAGGCTTTTTGATGAAATCGAGGGCGCCCAGTTTCATGACCCGCTCGCGGGCTTCCGGCTGGATATCGGCAGAAATCACGATAATGATGGACTTGAGACCCTCGTTTTTGACTTTCTCCAGCACGCCATAGCCATCCAGCTCCGGCATGGTCAGATCCAGAAACACCATTTCGCCCTTGCCGGCCCGAATGGCTTCTATCCCCTCGGCCCCGTTGGCAGCCATCGTGACATCGACTTCCCAGCCTTCTGGCAGCGAGCGAACCACCTGCTTGCGCGCCATGGCGGAATCATCACAAATCAATAAAGGAATGGACATGCTGCTCCTTACATCATGCACCCATGCGAACACCGTTAGAAGTCAGTATAGACCCTTGTGGCAGACCGCAACGGTGCCTGAAAAGGACTAAACCAAATCGGTTAGCCCTTTTCCCAGCATAGCCAAGGCCGCGATTTTTGCGAAAAAAAAGCCCGCAACAAGGTGCGGGCTTGACGCTGAACGGTTGTGCAGAAATGACTCAGCTTGCGGACACCGGGATCTTGCCGATTTTGGCCTGCCAGATCTTGGGGGCGGTGTTGTGGACGGACACACCGGTGCTGTCCACCGCCACGGTGACCGGCATTTCGTCCACCACGAATTCGTGGATGGCTTCCATGCCCAGATCCTCGAACGCTACCACGCGGGATTTGCGGATCGCCTTGGACACCAGATAGGCAGCACCCCCCACGGCCATCAGATAGACGGCCTTGTGCTTCTTGATGGCTTCGATGGCGGTGGGGCCGCGCTCGGACTTGCCGATCATGCCCCGCAGGCCGGTCTTGGCCAGCATGGTTTCGGTGAACTTGTCCATGCGGGTGGCGGTGGTGGGGCCAGCGGGGCCAACCACTTCATCGCGCACCGGATCGACCGGGCCAACGTAATAAATGAACTTGCCCTTGAAATCCACCGGCAGCTTTTCGCCCTTGTTCAGCATGTCCACCATGCGCTTGTGGGCGGCATCGCGGCCGGTGAGCATGGTGCCGGACAGCAGCAGGGTGTCGCCGGGCTGCCAGCTTTCCACCTCTGCCTGGGTGACCGTATCCAGGTTCACCTTCTTCGCCTTGTTGCCGCCGGCCATGGCCACTTCCGGCCAGTCGGACAGCTTGGGTACGTCCAGTTCCGCCGGGCCGCTGCCATCCAGGGTGAAATGCACGTGACGGGTGGCCGCGCAGTTGGGAATCATGGCCACCGGCAGAGATGCCGCGTGCGTGGGATAGTCGAGGATTTTCACGTCCACCACGGTGGTGAGGCCACCCAGACCCTGGGCGCCGATGCCCAGCGCATTCACCTTCTCGAACAGTTCCAGACGCAGCTCTTCGATGCGGTTTTGCGGGCCGCGGGCCTTCAGTTCGTGAATATCGACAGGCTCCATCAGGGATTCCTTCGCCAGCACCATGGCTTTTTCCGCCGTGCCACCGATGCCGATGCCCAGCATGCCCGGCGGACACCAGCCGGCGCCCATGGTGGGAACGGTTTTCAGCACCCAATCCACGATGCTGTCGCTGGGGTTGAGCATGGCCATCTTGGATTTGTTTTCGGAACCGCCGCCTTTGGCTGCGATCTGCACGTCAACGGTGTCACCTTCGACGATTTCGTAGTGGATGACGGCCGGTGTGTTGTCCTTGGTGTTCTTGCGGGCGCCGGCGGGGTCGGACAGGATCGAGGCGCGCAGCACGTTATCCGGGTTCAAGTAAGCGCGACGGACGCCCTCATTCACCATGTCGGTGACGCTCATCTTCGCGTCCCACCGCACATTCATCCCCACTTTCAAAAATACAGTGACGATGCCGGTGTCCTGGCAGATGGGGCGATGGCCTTCGGCGCACATGCGGGAATTCACCAGGATCTGCGCCATGGCATCCTTGGCAGCAACGGATTCTTCGTGCAGGTAGGCTTCGTGGACAGCCTGAATGAAATCAAGGGGATGGTAGTAGGAAATGTATTGCAGACTGTCGGCAATACTCTGAATGAAATCGTCCTGGCGAATGACGGCCATGGCCCGCTCCTCTCTCGTGGTACGGCTGGGTGGGGTGGTGAAAAGTGGCGGCATTTTATCCCAAATGCCTGCTCAGTTCACGCTGCGGGCGGGTCGGGCTGGCCACGCTATCGTTCAGGAATTGCAACAACTTGCGATTCACCAGTGCGGGCTTTTCCAGATGGCAGAAGTGACCGGCGCCCATCAAACGGTAGAGCTCCACACCGGCGGGAAAATCCGCGTCCACCAGCGCAGTGTCGAACAGGTGCGTGTCCATGCAACCGTCCCGCGCGCCGGTGATCATGAGGGTGGGCACCGCGACCGACTGACGCAACCAGGATCGGCCTTCGCGGTGCGTGGCATCCATCACCCGGAACAGGCTGCGGTAATAGCCCAGCGCCGCCTGCCGGATGGCCGGCTGTTGCAGTAGCCGGCAAATGCGATCCACATGCTCCGGCGCACCGTTCCAGCCCGGAGACCAGTTGCGCCAGAGCCGCCGGATCAGCCAGCCGTTCCCTGCGCCGACGGCCGCTTCCGCCACGCCGGGCAGCTGGAAAAAACCCATGTACCAGGACTTGAGCAGCTGAGTGGGATGATGCCGGATCGCCTGCGCCATGTGGCGTAGGGACGGAATCGCGATGGCGGTCAGGGTATGAAAGCGCTCCGGATAACGGGCCGCCGCCAGCCAGGCAATCACTGCACCCCAGTCGTGCCCCACCAGATGAACCTTGTCTTCCTTCAATTCATCCAGCCAGCTCACCAGCCACCAGACCAGTTCCGGCAGAAAATAGCGTCCGTCCGGATCGACACTGGATTCTTCGTAGCCAGGCAGCACGGGAAGCAGCACCCGGTAACCGGCTTCCACCAGTGCCGGCACCTGCTCGGCAAAGGTCAGATAATCATCGGGAAATCCATGCACCATCACCACCAGCGGCCCCGTTTCGCCGAAAAGGTGCCCGCTGAATGTTCTTTTTTCACAGACAATTTGTAGGACTTGCGTTTTAATCTCTTTCCACGGCAGCCGGCTTTGCTGTACATTTTTCATACTGGAACCCCGATGGATCAGGTGTGAATACACTGATTCGCACAGCAGGAATGCCTCAGTCAAGCCAACTCCACCCTGAATCCCCGTTCCAGTCACCCGATTTTTTATAACCCAATAAGGCATCAGTCTGAGCAGCGTATGACAAGCGAGGGATCCGACGTCATGAACAGTCCATTGCAGGTTCCGTCTACTGAAAAGACGCAACATCTGCTTCTCGACACGGACAGCCGCAAGCTCGCCAGCGAAATCCGCGACCTGCCCTATGCGGACATTCCCTCGGCCCTGCTGATTGCCCACCGCCGCCTGCATGCCTTCAACCGGTTTTCGATGCCGCCGGCCAAGCGCCTGGAGCTGCTGCGGCCGTTCCACTATGCCTTTCTGCGCTTTTCGGAACATTACCGCCGCCACTTCGAACAGGGCCCCTTCGCCCGCGAACTGCATCCCGGCGAACTGGACAATCTGCTGGAATTCCTGCGCGAACTGGCCATCGGCTTCAAGCATCTGGTGCACGACACCCTGGCCCGCAACAAGCGCCCCAACGGTGTGGCGCTGGTTCTGTACATGGCACTGAATTACCTGCATCACTTCGCGCTGTTTTCCTGCAACCGGGGCCGCATGCTGAAGCCGTCGTTCTGGCGCGAAGTGCACTACCTGTATTTCGCCGCACGGGACATCGAACAGCATCAGACCGATCTGCAAACGCCCGATGGTCGCCAGGTGATGATCGAGCAGGTATACAAGCAGATCATTCTGCTGGGCCTGTGCTCACCCTACTCCCTCGCGCCGGAAGAACACTGGCGCTGCCACGATTATCTGATGCGTTTTGCCGGCTTCGCCGAGCTTGTGCCGGCAGACAATGCCGAGGCCGGCGAGGACGCCTACACCCTGCATGCGCACTGCAGCCAGCCTGCCCAGATGCCGGAATTCGGCACGGCCCTGCCGCCGGGTGCGCGCCTGCTCAACCTGGCGCCGTTCGTGGACAACCTGCAACGCCACATTGACGCGGTGAAAGGCGGTGAATCCCTGCGCATCGTGGGCATGGATCGGCTGCAGCGCAAAGTGGTACTGGATCTGCTGACCCGCCTGCACCGCAACTGGACACGCAACCCGGTGCGCAAGAGCGAACGCCGCGCGACAGAGGAACAGGTTGGAATGGTGTGGGGGCTGGAAAATATCTGCCTGATGCTGGATCCGGTGATGCGGCGGCAGGCGGCCCTGAGTGGCCGCAACCGCGAGAACGAAAACCGCGCCTGGGCCCGCACGGAAAACCAGAGTCAGCAGGGCTTTTGCCTGCGGCTGGAACACGAGGACGATCGCTATCCCGAGGCAGGCCAGATCGTGGCACTGATCCGGCAGACCGGCGAACAGAAAACACTGGAAGTTGGCCTGGTGCAATGGTGCGCCATCGACCAGTCCAATGTGCCGTTACTGGGCATCGAACGCTTGCTGGGCAAGGCCAGCAAGGTCACCATCCTGCCCCAGGACGATCACGGCACCGAACGCAACGGCTTGCTGATCATCGCACGTACTGCCGACGGCCGCGCAAAATCCATGCTGGTATGCCCCGCCGGCGCCGTCAAACCCGGCACCCGCGCCCAGGTGTACACACCCCATCACGCGGAAGAACTGTATCTGGAAGCCTTTGCCGTCACTCACCGGACCCGGCAAGTGGAAACGTTCGAGGTTCGCGCCCTGCAGTGACGTCGTCTTCGGCGCCGGTTTCAAACAGTTCCGCCAGATTGATCTGCCAATGGCCCAGACAGCGCTCGATGCCCTGCTGATGCAGTTTCTGCACCCGCCGCTGCCAGGGGCCGGCATCCTGCAGATCCAGTTTCAGCGTGTCACCGAAACAGTCGCTGAACAGCTGCGCCAGCGTGTACTTGTGCAGGTCGCGGGTCAGCGAGATTTCCCCTTCCGCGTGTTTGTACAGCAGCTTCGCCTGCACCAGCCTGTCGGTGTAATCCTCCCATTCCTGCGCGGTCAGCCAGGGCATTTTGCGCAGCAGCTCCGTGGCCTCCAGCATCTGGCCGCTGGACTGTTGCCGGTAGACCTGCTGCAGGATCGACAGCAGATTACCCAGCGACGACGCCGAGCGGGCCTTGTTGATCTGGAAATTGGTGAGCGCCTGCACGATCTCGGCCCCCAGCAGCAGGATGTACCAGGACACAAGCACCCACACCAGAAAAATCGGCACCGCTGCAAAAGCGCCATACACCAGATGGTAAGTGGGAAACAGGCTGATGAAGAGCGTCATGCACTGGCGCGCGAAATCGAACAGGATGGCGGCAAACAGACCACCGGCAATGCCATGTTTGATCGGCACGCGGGTGTTGGGAATCGCAATATACGCCAGCGAAAACGCCACCGTGCTCATCAGGATCGGCAACAGGCCCAGCATCAGTTTCTGGAAGCCGGGCAGCGCCACCATGTCGTACAGAATCTGCTGGGACACGATGTAAGACGACACCGCAAAAGTGCCGCCCATCAACACTGGCCCCAGGCTCAGCAACGCCCAGTACAGCAGAAACCCATTCACGCCCTTGCGGGAAACCGACACGTGCCAGATGGTGTTGAACGTGGTTTCAATCTTGCGCAGCATCATCACCGCTGTCACGAACAGCATCATGACACCCACGCTGGTAAGGTTGCTGGCCTGCTGGGCGAAACCACGCAGGTGTTCTTCCAGCTGGGTGCCGGTGGACGGCACGAAATGCTCGAACACAAAGCGCTGCATGGTGTCTTCCAGACCTTTGAGTTCCGGAATCAGCGCCAGGATCGAGTAGATCACCGTCATCATCGGCACCACCGCGAACAGCGAGGTGAAGGCCAGATAGGACGCCACTTTCGGACAGTCGTGGCGGAAGAAACTCACAACCACGTAACGCAGGAAGGCAATGCGGGGATGTTGGGTGGCCTGCTGTAATTGCTGCCAGACAGTCACGGGCGAGTCCTTGCGTGGATTGCAGTTCAGCGGTTTCGCTTGTACCGGCAGAACCGATAGAATACCTTCCCACAGCATAAGACAATCCGCCAGACCTGCAAACCGGAAGTCCCATGACCACCCTCTACCACAACCCCCGCTGCAGCAAATCCCGGGAAACCCTGCAATTGCTGCAGGATCGCGGCATCACGCCCGACATCGTGCTGTATCTGGAAACCCCACCCGACGCAAAGACCCTCAAGGATCTGCTGAAAAAACTCGGCCTGAAACCCCGTCAGCTGATGCGGCAGAAAGAAGCGGAATACAAGGCCATGGGGCTGGACGACGCAACCCTGACTGACGAGCAGTTGGTTGCCGCCATGGTGGAATGCCCGAAACTGATCGAACGGCCGATCGTGGTACATGGCAAGAAGGCAGCGCTGGGGCGTCCGCCGGAACAGGTGCTGGAGATTCTGCCGTGATCCGCATTCTTATCCTTTATTACAGCCGCACCGGCAATGTGCGCGAGATGGCGCGCTGGGTGGCGCGCGGTGTGGAAAAGCAGCCAGGTGCGGAAGCGTTTCTGCGCACGGTGCCGCCGGTGGCACCGGTGACCGTCAAGACCGAACCACCCGTGCCCGAAGCCGGCGCCATCTATGTCACCCATGACGATCTGAAAGCCTGCGACGGCCTGGTGCTGGGTTCCCCCACCCGCTTTGGCAACATGGCGGCACCGCTCAAACATTTTCTGGATGAAACCGGATCGCTGTGGATGAGCGGCGCGCTGATCGACAAACCCTGCGGCACGTTCACTTCCACCAGTTCGCTGCACGGCGGCCAGGAATCCACCCTGCTCAGCATGATGTTGCCGCTGCTGCATCACGGCATGGTGTTCGCAGGCATTCCCTACAGCCAGGGTGCGCTGCTGCAGACCTCCAGCGGCGGCACGCCCTACGGCGCCAGCCATCTTGCCGGTGGCGACAGCAAGCGGCCGCTGGATCACCACGAAACCGAATTGTGCGAAGCGCTGGGTGAACGGGTTGCGCGTCTGGCGCTGGCTTTGAAAAAACGATGAGTATTCCCTTGCATGAGCACTTCTGAAGTATCAACCGCGCAGATGCAACACATCGCGCGCCGCGCCAATCTGTTCTGCCACATTACGCTGGCATCGCTGTTCGCCCTGTGCGGCCTGCTGCTGGCCTGGCATCTGCTGGTGCTGCCGGTGCAGACCAAACCCTGGTTCATCGCCGCGCTGCATCTTGCGCCGCTGCTGGCGTTCCTGCCTTTTCTGATCCGGCGCCGGCCCAAGGCCTTTGTGGGACTTTGTTTCTTTATTCTGCTTTACTTCTGTCAGGGTGTGATCAATGCCTTTGCCCTGCCTTCAACCACAGGCATCCTGGGATTGCTGGAAACCCTGCTCACCGTGGACTTGTTCATCGCAGCCATGCTGGCAGCCCGCTATCTCTCACAGGCGCAACGAACCGCATAACACAACGGAATGCTCGACACTTACCGCAAACTGGAAACACCGGAAAATATCGATCTGGATATTCATATCGCCGGGCCGCTGGTGCGGTCGCAGGCGTTTCTGGTGGATTCGCTGATCAAATCGGTGATCCAGGTGATCGCCTCCATCGCACTCGTCGTCTTTGGCGATACCGGGATGGGCATGCTGCTGATTTTCACCTTCGCGCTGGAGTGGTTCTATCCGGTGCTGTTCGAGGTGCTGAATCACGGCCAGACCCCCGGCAAGCGCGTGATGCAGATCGCAGTGGTGAACGACGACAACACGCCGGTGGGATGGTCGCCGTCGATCATCCGCAATTTCCTGCGCATCGTGGATTTTCTGCCGATGAATTATGTCGCGGGGCTGGTGTGCATGACGGTGAACAAGGATTTCAAGCGCATCGGCGATCTGGCGGCAGGCACGGTGGTGATCTACCGCGAGAAGAAAAAGCCGGCGCCGGAACTGCCTGTCACCCGCACCACACCGCCGCCCATCGCGCTCACGGTGGCGGAACAGCGGGCGATTCTGGGCTTTGCCGAACGCCATCGCTCGCTGACACCGGAACGGCAGCAGGAGCTGGCCAATCATCTGGAACCGGTGCTGCACAAGCGTGATCAGGCGGCGGTGGACACGTTGTTCCGCATGGCCAGCTGGCTGCGGGGTGGGCGATGAAACAGCAGTTGTTCGAACAACAATACCGCGCCAGCTGGGAGCACTTCGAGCAACAGCTCGAGGCGCTGGAAAAACACGGTCACAAGCATGCCGACAGTCTGCGTTCCTTCACCGCCAATTACCGCCAGATCTGCCAGCTGCTGGCGCTGGCGCAGGAACGCCAGTACAGCCCGTATCTGATCGATCACCTCAACGAGCTGGCATTGCGTGGCCATCAGCATTTCTACCGCCGCAACGGCAATGTGCTGTACAACACCGTGCAGTTCATTCTGTGGGGATTCCCCGCCGCTATCCGCCGCGAACACCGTTTTGTGTGGCTGGGCGTGGCGCTGTTCTTCATTCCGGCGCTGGTGATGGGTGTGCTCACCTATCTGGATCCCAACATGGTGTACACGGTCTATCCCCATGAGGCGGTGAAGAACTTCAGCGAGATGTACAACCCGGCCAACCAGAAAGAATTTTCCGAGAATCGTGGCTCGCCGGATGACATGAAAATGTTTGGCTACTACATACGCAACAATATCGGCATCGGCTTTCAGACCTTTGCCAGCGGCTTGCTGCTGGGCGTCGGCGCCGTGTTCAACCTGCTGTTCAATGGCGTGGCGATTGGCTCCGTGGCGGGTTATCTGACGGAGCTGGGACACAACGAAACCTTCTGGCCTTTTGTGATCGGCCATGGCGCGTTTGAACTCACGGCGATTGCGATTGCCGGTGGCGCGGGATTGAAACTCGGTTACGGGCTGCTGGCGCCGGGGCGGCTGTCGCGCAAGCAGTCGCTGATCAAGGCGGGGCGCGAAGCCATGCCGCTGGTGTACGGCGTGTTTTTCTTTCTGCTGATTGCGGCATTTCTGGAAGCGTTCTGGTCGTCCAGCTCGACGCTGCCGGTGGCGACCAAGCTGTGGGCCGGGGGCTGTCTCTGGCTGCTGGCGCTGAGCTATCTGTGCCTGGGGGTACGCCGTGGATCTCGGTAAGATCACCGCCCGCGTGCGCCCGCGCAACCCGCACGAAGCCGCCGACCTGGGCATCGTGATGGCACGGCAGTGGTTTCGGCCGCTGTTGCTGTTGGGTGTGTTGCCATCGTTCCCGCTGATGCTGTTGCTGTTCATCCTGTTCTACGATCAACCCTGGTGGGCAGCCCTGATTTTGTGGTGGCTGAAACCACTGTGGGAAACCCTGCAACTGCAATTCATCGCCGAGGCCCTGTTCAATCCGCAGATGCAATGGCGCACGGTGATGCAGCAGGCGCGTCAGCATCTGTTCCATGATTTTTTTGCCAAGCTGCTGGTGCAGCGCTGGAGTCTGTCGCGTTCCTTCAACATGCCGGTGGGGGAACTGGAGCGGCTCAAAGGCAGCGCCCGCAGCCGGCGCCTGTCCACCCTGCACCGGGATGCCAGCTCCACCAGCGTGTGGCTGACCCTGCTGGGCAACACTATCGAAGGTTTGCTGGTGCTGGGATTGTTCGGCATCGTGTGGATGCTGGTGCCGATGAAGCTGGAAGTGGATTTCGAATTCGCCGACCTGCTCGACAGCCCGTTCCTGTTCCCCACCCTGGCCTGGGGCGCTTATGTGGCGATGGCGCTGGTGTCGCCGTTCTATGTGTGCAGTGGCTTCATGCTCTACATCAATCGCCGTACCTGGCTGGAAGCCTGGGATATCGAACTCACCTTCCGCCAACTGGCCAGCAAGCCGTTGCAAACGTCATCGAACGGCGCAGCGGTGCTGCTGTTGCTGGCGCTGCCATTGTTAATGCTGCCCACGAGCGAATCCCGCGCCGCCGACACGCTGACACCCGAACAAAGCCAGCAGCAGATCATCGAAATCCTCGAAGGTGATGACTTCAATGAAATGAAGGAGAAGAAGGGTCTGCGCTGGATCGATCCGGAGCGGCGCAATGAAAAGCAGGACGACGCGAAAGAGGATTCCTTTATCGCCCGCCAGCTGAAAAAACTGCGCAACTGGTTGCGGAATTCCGCAACCGTCGCCACCGTGCTGGACTGGCTGGGTGCGTTGCCGAAGCTACTGGAGGCGCTGCTGTGGGGCACAGTGATTGCACTGCTGGCGTATCTGATTTATCGCTTCCGCCACATGATCGCACCCGGATGGCTGGGTGAAGCGTCACTTGCCAAGGCCGCCCGTCCCACCCATCTGTTCGGCCTGGAGCTGAACCAGAAATCCCTGCCTGACGATATGCTGACCCATGCCCGCGCGCTGTGGCAGCAGCAACGCCAGCGCGAGGCGTTGAGCCTGCTCTACCGCGCCGCACTGTCGCAACTGGTGCATCAGGATCATCTGCCGCTGGAGGATTGCCACACCGAATCCGAATGCGTGACGCTGTGCCGCAAGCAGGTGGACGCGCCGCGCACCGCATACTTCCAGTTGCTCACCCGGCACTGGATCACGCTGGCCTATGCCCATCAGCTGCCGGACAATGCCAGCTTCGAACAACTGTGTCAGCAGTGGCCCACCTTCGCCGCCAGCGGGGTGAATGTATGACGCGGCGGAGGATTCTGCTGCTGACACTGCTGCTGGTATTGCTCGGCGCTACCGGTTACTGGCTCTATCAGAATGTGGAGCGCTACACCCGCCAGATGAACACCGGCCCCACGCTGGATGCCATCATCAATCCCTGGTTCGCCGCGCAGGCGTTTCTGCAGCGGCATGACATCGCGTCCCATCGCGCCATGGATCTGCATGAAGCCATCCACCGCCTGCAGCCAGAGGATGCGCTGATCCTGTTCAACGACACACCGATCTACGACAGCAATCACCAGACGTTGCTGACGGACTGGATGCGTAAGGGTGGCCATCTGGTGCTGGCCGCCAACTACGAATGGGACGCCGAAGCCGAAAGCAGCGACGATCCGTTTCTGGATGCCATGGGCGTACGTTTGCTGTGGCTGGAGGAAGATGAATCCGAGGAAGAGGCGGAGGACGAATCCGAGGAAACTGACGCTGCAGAAGAACAGAGCGAAGGAAATTCCGGCGACGCGCAGATGGACACCGACGCACCGATGACCGAGACCGATGTCACTCTCGATGATGAATCCGATGCATTGATCGAACAGGATACTCCACCCGCCGACTCTTCCACCCCTCCGGCAGACGCCAGCACCACGCCTGCCGACGCACCGCTCCCCATCACCCGCGCCTGCAATGTGCGGGACAGCGCGAACATTCTGCGGATCGTCTGGGCCGACGATGCCGAGCCGCTGCAGATCGACTTCGGCTACCCCTACACACTCGAAGACGCCAGTGGCCAGGTCAGCCGCACCGCTGGCGCCGAGCCCAACGGACTGCTGGAATATCCGGTGGGACAGGGCCGCATGACGGTGGTACTGGACACGGATATCTGGAAGAACCGCGCCATCGGCGATTTCGATCATGCGTTTCTGTTGTGGCATCTGGTGGGCGACCGTCCGCGGGTGTGGTTTGTTGCCAGTCACGACAGCGAGAATCTGCTGCAGGTGCTGTGGCGCAATGCGCGCTATCTGCTCATGGGTTTGATCACGTGGCTGCTGTTGTGGGCCTGGCGTCGCTGGGTGCGCTTCGGGCCGCTGATTCCTGATCCGGTGCCCGCCCGTCGCCAGTTGCTGGAGCATATCGAAGCGAGCACCCTGTTCAGCTGGAAACACCAGCAACTGGAACCGCTGCTGCTGCGTCTGCGCGACGACATCTGGCTGCACCTGAACCGCCACCACGGCATCGATCACCAGGATGGCGACAGCAGTCAACTGGCGTTGCAAAAACTGGCAGAGTTGTCGCAGCAACCCGCAGACATTGTGCGTCAGGCCATGACCTGCCCTGCACCCCAGCGCGAAAACAACTGGGTCGAACTGATTTCACAGCTACAAACCATAAGGAATGCGTTATGACAGACAGCGCCACCCCGACTCTGGAACAGGCCTTTGCCCTGGTGCAAACAATGCGCGCGCAGATCGGCCGCGTGATGGTGGGACAGCAGGCCGTGGTGGATCAGGTGCTGTGCGCCCTGCTCGCCTCCGGCCATGTGCTGGTGGAAGGCGTGCCCGGCCTGGGCAAGACCCTGCTGGTGAAAGCGCTGGCGAAATGCTTCGACGGCCACTTCGGCCGCATCCAGTTCACGCCGGATCTGATGCCGTCCGACGTCACCGGCCACGCGCTCTATGACATGAAAACCGAGTCCTTCAAGATCCGCAAAGGCCCGGTGTTCACCCATCTGCTGCTGGCGGACGAAATCAACCGCGCGCCCGCCAAAACCCAGGCCGCCCTGCTGGAAGTGATGCAGGAAAAGCAGATCACCATCGAAGGCAAGCCGTTCCCCGCCCTGACACCCTTCATGGTGCTGGCAACCCAGAACCCCATCGAGCAGGAAGGCACTTACCCATTGCCGGAAGCGGAACTGGATCGCTTCATGCTGAAAGTGCTGATCGATTATCCCAGCGAGCAGGAAGAGCAGGCGCTGGTGCGGCAGGTCACCACCGGCCGGGTGCAGGACACCCTGAGCGTGGACGCCATTTCCGCCGTGATGAAAGCCAGCGACGTGCCCGCTCTGCAGGCCATCACCGCCAATATCGCGGTGGATGATGCGGTGTTCGATTACGCGGTGCGGATCGTGCGCACCTCGCGCCAGTGGCACAGCTTCTCGCACGGTGCCGGCCCCCGCGCCAGTATCGCGCTGATCCGGGTGGCTCGCGCCCAGGCTTTGCTGCAGCAACGCAACTTTGTGACGCCGGACGACGTAAAGCAATCAACACTGGCCACCTTGCGTCATCGGGTGGCGCTCACCGCAGAAATGGAGATTGAAGGCGTGAAGACCGATCAGGCCCTGACCCAAATGTTGCAGGAAGTGGAAGCCCCGCGCCTATGAGGCCCACCACCCGCGCGCTCTGGCTGGCCGCATTCTGGAGCCTGATGGGCCTGCTGCCGGCCCTCAACAACTGGCTGCCCCGATCCCTGGCCCAGCCGGATCTGCAGCCACTGCTGATCCGCGCCTGGGAAATCGCCACCGCCGCCCTGCTTGTGCTGGTGCTGCTGGACGCGCTCAGCCTGCGGCGGATTCCACGCCTGACCGTGCAGCGACAGCACAGCGACAGCCTGGCCCTGGGCGTGTGGTCGCCGGTGAGCGTGCGCATCCGTCACGACTTTTCCCGCGCGGTTCCGGTGGCGATCTTCGATCACCTGCCCCCGGCGGCCGAGGCCGATCATCCCAGCCAGCAATCCCGGCTCGTCCCTGGTGAAGGCATCGAATTCCACTACCGCATCCGCCTGCCCCAGCGTGGCAATCATCATTTCGGCCAGGTGGACATGCTGCTCACCTCGCTGATGGGCTTCTGGCAGCGCCGGTTGTTCGTGGGTGAATCCACGTCGCTGCGGGTGTTCCCCAATTACGCGGCGGTGTCCCAGTACGCCATGCTCGCCATGGAGCAGCAGTCTGCCCAGCTCGGCATCCGCAAACAGCAGCGCCGGGGCGAAGGCATGGAGTTCCACCAGTTGCGGGAATTCCGCCAGGGCGACAGCCTGCGCCAGATCGACTGGAACGCCACTGCCCGCCAGCGCAAACTGATTTCCAAGGAATACCAGGATGAAAAGGATCAGCAGATTCTGTTTCTGGTGGACTGCGGCCGCCGCATGCGCTCCCAGGACGGGGAACTGTCGCACCTGGATCACGCGCTCAACGCCATGTTGCTGATGAGTTACGCCGCGCTGAAGCAGGGTGACGCCGTGGGGCTGATGAGTTTCGGCGGCGAGGAACGCTGGCTGAAGCCGGTGAAGGGTGTGGCCAACATTTCCCGCCTGCTGAACATCGCCTACGATCTGGAAGCCACCACCCGCGCCAGCGATTACTCCACCGCCGTGCGCCATCTGCTGGGCCACCACAACAAACGCTCGCTGATCGTGCTGCTCACCGATCTGCAGGACGAAAATACCGACGACCTGCTGCCCGCGCTACGCCTGCTGCAGCGCAAGCATCTGGTGCTGCTGGCCAATCTGGAAGAGCCGGCCCTGCATAATGTACTGCACGCACCCGTCACCCAGTTCGGTGCCGCCCTGCGCTATGCTGGCACGGTAAGCTGGCTGGAACAGCGGCGCCAGATCACCCGCCAGTTCAACCGCCAGGGGATCATCACCCTGAACTGCACGCCGCAGCAATTGCCGATCCAGCTGGTGAACCAATACTTTGAAATCAAGCGGGAAGGCCTGCTGTAGTCGAGCCACTGCAACGCGAATGTGCAATTTTTCGTTGAACGGAGGGCCCGCCCGTAAGACCATAAAGGGCCGCTTTCCGATATCCGCCAATTTGAACGTCACCGGGAACCCATCATGGATGTCATTCGCACCCTTTCAGCGCTTTGCACGGCTGGCACCCTGTCGCTGCTCGTGACCGCCTGCAGCCATACACCGGCCAAGACCGAACCAACGCCACCGAAGTCGGTCTATGACACACCCAAAACCCTGGTGAAACCGCAAACCGCCGATCCGGAAAAAGCCCGGCCCGTGCTGGCGATCCCTGCAACTACAGCGCCGGCGACTGCGACAGCCGCTCCTGCCGTACCCACCACCCCCAAGCCCACGCCCACCGCGACCCCGAAGCCCGTCGTGATGCCAACGCCCACGCCGGCCAAACCGGCTTCTGTCGCTGCAACACCTGCCACCCGCGCGCCGGCGCTCAAACCCGCCGCCCCGGTTCAATCCGCCAACGCGAAACCACCGGCAACATCACCCAATCCCGTACCCGTCACCACCGCCCCAGCAGCGTCAAAACCCTCGCCCGAAACCTCCGTCGCCATGATCACGCCACCCACCGTTGCGCCGGCGCCGGTGATCGAAACCCTCAAGGTGACGCTGGACAACATGCCCCTCAACATCCGCGGTGAATGGATTCTGGATCGCACCGAAACCCAGTGCCTGCTCACCACCGCGCCCCTGAAGATGGAAGACGGCCAGGGCGGCACCCCCGTCACCCTGCAGATTGCGCCGGGCAGCTTCACCATCCTCACCCGCTCCGATATCGACACAAGCTACACCGGCACTGGCCTGTTCATCGACGACAAACGCCCGTTCAGCCTGGAAACCGTCGAACGGCGCACCAATCTCAGCTTCAGCAAGCAAAGGCAGGCTATTCTTGACAGCATGCGCAGCGGTCGCGAGCTGAAACTCACCCTGGGCTTCTGGCCCTCCTGGCCGGTCACCCACACCTACAGCCTGTCGATTCCGCTGACTCACTTCGCCACCGCGATAAATGCGTGGGACACCTGCAACCAACTACTCAGCCGCAAATAAAACACAACGGGGACGCACATGGGATTACGTCTGAAGTTCAACCTGGTTCTGATACTGGTGACACTGCTCAGCCTCGCCGGCTCCGGTGCCGTGAGTTACCAGATCCTGCAGAAAAACGCGCAGGAAGAAGTGCTGGAAATGGCGCGCATCATGATGGAAAGCGCGGTGGCCGTGCGCAGCTACACCGTCAGTGAAATCAGCCCGCTGCTGGCGGTGCAGCAACGGCGTGCCTTTGTGCCCCAGAGCGTGCCCGCCTACGCCGCGGCACAGTACATTCGCCGCCTGCAGGAAAGCCACAACGAATACAGCTACAAGGAAGCCACCCTCAACCCCACCAACCCGGCCAACCGCACCACCGAATGGGAAGCGGACATCGTGTACCACTTCCGCAACAACAACGCCGAAAAGGAACTGATCGGCACCCGGCTCACCGCCACCGGCCCCCAGCTGTTCATGGGCCGCCCCATCACCATCACCAACCCGGACTGCCTGGTATGTCACGACACGCCGGCGATTGCCCCTGCCACCCTGATCGAAAAATACGGCAGCAACAACGGCTTTGGCTGGAAACTCAATGAAACCATCGGCGCCCAGATCGTATCGGTGCCCATGTCGCTGCCACTGCAGCGGGCCGAAGCCACCTTCATCACCTTTATGTCCGCACTGGTGGCCGTATTCGTGATGGTGGGCATCATTCTCAACCTGATGCTGCATTTCATCGTCATCAAGCCGGTACGCGCCATGTCCGCCAAGGCCGACGAAATCAGCCTGGGTGATCTGACCGTGGAAGAACTGGTCGTCAAAGGCAACGACGAAATTGCATCGCTGGGACGCTCCTTCAACCGCATGCACCGCAGCCTCAGCAACGCGGTGAAAATGCTCGACGAAACCATCGACTGACGTAGCCTCTCATGGACAAAACGCTGTACGCACCCTTGCAAAGCATCTCCCGCTACCGCATCGACGGCATCATCGGCAGCGGCGCCATGGGCGTGGTGTATCAGGGCTATGACACCCAGATCCAGCGCACCGTGGCCATCAAGGTGCTGCACCCGCACCTGCGCACCGGTGAACACGGCGCCGATCTGGAACAGCGTTTCATCCAGGAGGCCCGTGCCGCCGCCCGCTGCCTGCACCCCAACATCGTCACCATTTTTGATTTCGGCAGCGAGAAGGAAACCTCCTTCATCGTGATGGAATACGTCGACGGCATCGAACTGAAAGCGCATCTGAAGAGCAACACCTTCATTCCACTGCCCTCCGCCACCGGCATCTGCATCCAGATTCTGGAAGCGCTGGGTCACGCCCACGAAAAAGGCGTGATTCACCGCGACATCAAACCCGCCAACATCATCCTGCTGGAAAACGGCACGGTGAAAGTGTCGGATTTCGGTGTGGCGCGACTGGACACGTCGGATCTGACCAGCACCGGTTTCATGGTGGGCACGCCCAATTACATGTCGCCGGAAGGTCTGCAGGGACACGCGGTGGATGCACGCTCTGATCTGTACAGCGTCGGCGTGCTGTTCTACGAATTGCTGACCCGGCAACGGCCGGTACGGGAAGTGTCACTGGAAGAAACCCTGAATAAACTCAACGACGCCAATTATCTGTCCGGCCGCAACATCCGCTCCATCAAACCGATTCTGCGCCGCGCGCTGCAACCCACGCCGACCACCCGCTTCCAGACTGCGGCGGAATTCATCGACAGCCTGAAAGCCATCGACGACATGGATTTGTCCCAGGCCACGACGACGCTGTTCCCTGCGCCCAAGGATTACAGACCGGAAACCGCAGCACCGGTGGAAAACGCCAGCACCAGTCAGTGGAGCGACGACCTCCTGGTATCACTGGAACACAGCCTGGCGAAATACGTCGGCCCCGTGGCGAAGCTGCTGATCCGCAAGCAAAGCAAGACCGCAGCGAGCGTCGAAGCCCTGGTGTCGAGCCTGACCCAGCATATTCCCAACGAAAACGAACGTTCCCAGTTCATGAAAGCCATGGAGCGCACCGGTATCACCACCGCCGGCGTCAGTGCAGCCAAACCCGCCTCGCCCGCCGCCGCCCAAACCCAGGTGGCGAAGGACATTCTGTCGGCCACCGCACAGGAAAAAATCACCCAGATGCTGGCGTTCCATATCGGCCCTCTGGCCGGCCGGGTGATGCAGAAAGCGATGAAAACTACGCTGGAACCCAACACCCTGCTGCTGCAGCTGGCCAAACAGATTCCTGATGAAAAGGAACGCAAGAAATTTCTGGAGCAGGCGTCGCGGCTGATTTGAAGAACTGATCTGAATGCGCGGCTGGTTCCATCGAACCAACCGCAATGCGTCTAGACACCAGAGTCAAAGCACCAGAAAACTCAGGAAGCGGCAATCCCGCTCATGGCCGGCATCGCAGCTTTAACCTGTGCCGACGCAACGCAGCACCACCACAAGCAACCAGTTTCACTACGATCCGGCTGCTCGTGATCCTTTCAAAGAACTCCCAGCGCCTGCAGGCTCGCTTTGCCCAGCGCCACCCGCTGATCCGCATCCGCCTGAGTGCGCACATCCAGATTCAGCGCAAAGGCATAGACAGCATCGCCCTTCTGCACCCAGCCCACCCACCAGCCAACACCCGCGCCGGGTGCGTTCTGCCAGCCGGTCTTGCCGTGGAGCGTCCACTGATCGGTGCGTTCCAGCAGCAGGATGTCGCGCACGTCCTGTTGCACCTTGGCATCAAACGGCAACTGCCCCTGCGCCAGGGGTGCCAGAAACTGCGTCTGTTCGATGGCACTGATGGCCAGCGGCCCGTCCAGCCAGAAACGATCCACCACCGTGCCAATCTGCTGATTGCCGTAACCGAGTTTTTCCACACCAGCGCGCATCTTGTCCAGACCGATCCGTCGCGCCAGCTCCCGATAGATGGGCACGTTCGACATCACAATGGCTTCGCGCAATCCCATATCCCGCTCCCACATTTTGTAGGACTGCGGCTGGCCACCATAAGGCAGCTTTTCATCCACACTGCTCACCGCGCCCACCGCCAAGCCAATCAGGGAATTAGGAATCTTGAAGGTGGACGCAGGAATGAACTGCGTTGCGGCCCGCGCCTGATGGTGGCCACTGAAGCGCTGCGCCTTCACGTCATAGAGCACAAAGGTGCCCGTCACGCCGGCGGTTTTGAACAGCTCGGCAACGCGGGAATTTTCGTTCCACTCGATAGCCTGAACCTGGGCGCATACCAGCACCAGACACCACAACAGATATTTCACCGATTCCACTCCTTTCACTGACTGCTTACTGATTGCTACCACAAAAAACTGAACGCTACTGTCCTTCCACCGGATACAGCACCACATCGTCGAAGCCGGTGATCACCGGCATGAAGCCGGACAGGCGCTGGTTGAGCACTTCACTCCAGGTATCCACCAGCAGCGGACGCCCTTCCAGTTCCTTCAATTTGCTTTTGGTTGCCACGATATGGATATTGCCGATGCCGGCCTTCTCGATCACCGGCGGACTGATCTGATGATTGCCGCGGCCGAAAACGTGACCTTGCCCGCCGATCAGCGTCACGATGATACTGCTGGGAAAACGCTGCTGCCATTCCAGAATCTGCTGCTCGGTGGCATCCGCCTGCACCACTTTACCGTTCAGCAACAGATCCACGCCCAGCAAAGTTTTCGGCAACACCAGATAGTCGAAGATCGCCTTGGTGGTGGTGCCTGGCCCCACGATGTACAACACATCAGCTTCCAGATGATCGGCGATCTGCGCGGCGATTTCCTCCAGCACCAGGGCTTCCACTTCGCGGCCACCGCATTTCACATGCTGCAGATAGCGGCCTTCGGCGGGCACTTTCAACTCACCAAAGTGACGGGCCTGCACCCGACCCTGGCGAAACGCCTCTTCATCGATGTCACGCACTTCGCCTTCCGTCACGCTCACCAGTTCACCGCGAATCATCTGCAGAATGATGTCCGCCGCGCCCTTGGCATGCACGGCATAGACGCCGGAATGAATTTTCACGCCGGCAGGAATGCCCAGCGCGGGCACCGACGTTCCCACCGCACGCACGATGTCGCGGGCGGTGCCGTCGCCACCGGCAAACAGCAGCAGATCGACACCGGCATCACGCAAGGTACGCGCAGCCGTCACCGTGTCGTCGGCCGTGCTGTGTGCATCACCTGGCTGCCCCAGCACCTGCGGCGCAAAACCGCCATCACGCAGACACTGCTCACCCATCTCGCCACCCCAGGTAAACCACTGGATAAAATCCTGCACCGGCTGCAAATGCTCCAGCGTGATCGCCACCCGTTCTGCCGCGCGCTTTTCCGCACCCAGCGCCAGCGCCTGGGCGACGATGGCATCGCCGTCGCTGCCTTTCAGCCCCACGGCGCCGCCGATGCCGGCCAACGGGTTCACGATCAATCCGATCCGGATGCTGTTCATCACCACACGCCCATCATTCACTGCGAAACCCCAGTGCCTGCAAACGTTGCCATTCCTGCGCTGGCAAATGACGCTGCAGATAATCGAAACCACGCAGCGCCACCGTGGAAAATTCCCGTCGCACCCGGTAATGCTTGCGCAGTGCATCAAAGCCTTCGCCCCGCCGTTCCCGCTCCAGCTGCAGGCTTGCCCGCAGGCCCAGATCGTCTTCCTGAATGTCGTACACCTTGCGCACCACGTCCCGCGCACTCGACGGCTTGTCAGCGTGAGCGGAGGAAAAATCCAGCGTGATATTCAACGCGGCGGGAATCAGATCCTGCTCGTGGAGCGTCACCGGTTGCTGCAGAAACTCACACAGGGATTGATAGATCATGAAGGTGCCACGAATCTTGCCGTCGTGGCTGTAACCGGCAATGTGCGGCGTGGCGATATCCACCTGACTCGCCAACTCGCGATTCACCATCGGCTCGCCTTCCCACACATCCAGCACGGCACCCAGATCGAAGCGCTCGTTCAGCACATTGCTCAGCGCCCGGTTATCCACCACCGCGCCACGGGCCGTATTGATCAGCACCGCGCCGGGCACCATGTTGCGCAAGCGCTTGTAGTCCGCCAGATAGAGCGTCGGGAATTCACTTTCGGTGGAAAACGGCACATGCAAAGACACAATGTCCGCCTGCCAGGCTTCATCGGCTGTCACCAATCCCGTGTGACCCAACGCCTGCAACGGCGGATCGCACGCCAGCACCTGCAACCCCAACCGCTGCGCCACCATTTTCAAACGCGATCCCACATTGCCCAGCCCGAAGATGCCGATGGATTTTCCCTGCAGGGAAAATTCCCGGATCGTCTCCAGCTCCAGCAAGGCGGCCATCACATAATCCACCACCGACTGCGCATTGCATCCCGGCGCGCTGACAAAGCGAATGCCGCGCTGCAGCAGATACAATTGATCCACGTGATCGATACCGATGGTGGCGGTGCCGACAAAGCGCACCTTGCTGCCGGCCAGCAGTGCCTCGTTCACCTGCGTGATCGAGCGCACCACCAGCACATCCGCATCGCGCACGTCTTCCGGTTTCAGCTGGCGACCGGGCTTTTTGATCACCTGACCCAGCGCGCCGAAACAGGTATCCGCCGCCGGAATATTTTCGTCCACCACGATGGTCAGCATGATTGGTTTTCCGTCCACTTCAGCAGGGATTCAACGCTGTTTTCCGCCTGACCCAGATAGGTCACGCCGAACAGGTTGAAATGATTGAGCCAGTGGTAGAGATCATACAGCACGCGGCGGATCTCGGCGCCGCTCTGTTCGGGATGCACGGCGTGATAGCGCGCATACACGCCAGGACGCAACGCCCCGAACATGCGCGTCATGGCAATATCGGTTTCGCGATCACCGTAATACACCGCGGGATCGAACAGGCACAGCCGGCCATTTTCATCCAGCGCCAGATTGCCACTCCACAGATCGCCGTGCAGCAGCACCGGTTGCGGTTGATGTTCGCCAAAACAAGCAGGAATCCGTTCGATCAGCGTTTCCAGGCGAGCAAGCAACGCGCCACGCATCCCCTTCAACTGCGCCAGCCGCCATTGTGGGCGCAGCCGGCATTCGCACCAGAACGTCCACCAGTCATCGTGGTACTGATTCACCTGCGGCGTGCGACCGATAAAGTTGTCGTCGTCGAAACCAAACGCAGAACCCGGCATGGCATGCAACTGCGCCAGGCCATCGGCGATCGCGACATCGTCGGCTGCTGAGGGCGAACGCAAGCGAATGAACTCCAGCACCAGCACCGCCGTGTTCGCCTGCTCCGGGCTACCTGGCACCGGATTCGCCAAAACCGGATTCGCCAACACCTGCGGCACCCGGATGGCCGCGCACTGCCGCAATGCTTCCAGCCCGCGCACTTCACATTCGTACATCCCGTGCGCACTGGCGGGGCCGGTTTTCAGAAACAGGGATTGCAGACCAGAACCATAAGCCTCCCAGGTGTCATTGATGCAGCCGGTGCCCGAAGGCCTGAACTGCACGCGGGCATACTCACTGCCCAGCAAGTCCACCAGAAAATCCCGCAGCGATGGCTGCCAATTCGCTTTCATGCTGAAAACTGCTCCCATGCCTGCTGAAAGGGTCTGCCCAGTTTGAGTTCATCGAGCAGCGCGGGAATCCACCCGACCGGCGGCGTCTGGCGCTGGAAATCCGCCACCTGCAGCGGGCAGTCTGCCTGATGCAAACGCACCAGCGCGCGAAACAGCAGCGCCAGCTCGGCGTGATCCTGCAGCTGGGTCTGGATGCGGGCGGCCCCGCGAATCGGCAGCCGGGACACCTGATCACTTTGCCGCAACAGCGCTTCCAGATCGCCGAAATGCCGAATCAGCGTCACGGCGGTCTTGAGTCCCACCAAGGGCACACCGGGTATGTTGTCCACTGCATCACCCGCCAGCGCCAGCACATCGGGAATGCGGATCGGATCGACACCCCACTGCCCAGCAAGCTGGCCATGATCCCGTCGCACATTGCCCGCCCAATCACTCCAGCAATCCCCCGGCCGCACAATCTGGGCAAGATCCTTGTCACGGCTCACCACCTCCACCGCCAGCCCGGCATTGCGCGCCACCGTCGAGGCGCTGAACAGAATATCGTCCGCCTCGAACACCTGGCTGGAGCGGCAAGTCAGCCCCAGCGCCTCGGTCAGCGTGCGACACAGGGCCAGCTGATGGGCCAGGTCATCATCGGGCAACGCACGGTTGGCCTTATAGGCCGGATACAGCTGATGACGGAAACCGCTGAACAGACTCTCGTCGAACGCCACCAGCATCCGCTCCGGCTGATGCGCCTGCAGACCCGCCAGCAACTGACGCCAGTAACCCAGCACCGCATTCACCGGCCGACCCTGCCGGTCGACGATGGCATCCGGGTAGCCAAACCAGGCGCGAAAGATGTAGATGCTGGCATCCAGCAAATATACTGATGAGGAATTCGCCAAAATCAGGGTTTTCCACTATAACTGTTTGATAATTGAAAAAATCCACTATACCTTAGCCGGCTGGCACGCAAAAGTTGGATAAGGGCAGCGGGTTAAGCCACTGTTTGGTTAACAGGCGCACAAAATCAGCACTGAGTTCCGACGCCGCTTTGCGCAAGGTTCGAAAAACTACGACAATTAACCCGCTTATTTAGCTGCGAGCCTCAAGCCTGTTCAAATCCTGGCCAACACACCGATACAAAAAAGAAGTCACGGGTTTTCATTCGAGTGAGTAACAGATTTCGCAAACTGGGAATTGCCCTGGCCATCGGCTCCGTCACCGCCCTGACATTGAATCTCAGTGCCTGCGTGTCGCCGTTGGGCGGTGCCAGCGAACAGCACGCTACCCTCGCCGACCTGAAACGCCGCAACATCACCATCGACAAGCAGGCACTCGACCCGGTCGATCCCGAGAAAGTCATCGACACCTATCAGCAGGCCATCGACCTGTTCACCTCTGCCGACGAGCGCAACCTGGCCCTGCGTCGCATGGCCGACCTCACCATGGTCGCCACCGAAGATCGCCTGATCAGCTCCGTCGACGAAACGCCTGAAGTAACTGCCGGCGCCGGTGACCCGGCCAGTGCCGCCCGCATCGCCAAAGACGCCGGCAGCAACCTGCAATACGGCAAGGCCATCGCCCTGTACGGCTCGCTCATCGCCGCTGCGCCCAAAGGCACAGACCTGGCGGAAGAATACTACCTGCTGGCCAAGGCCTACGATCTCGACGGCCAGTCGGAAAAAGCCCTGGCAACCCTCGACCTCCTGGTGGCCCAGTACCCCGACAGCCCCTTCACCGCCGAAGCCCAGTTCCGCCGGGGTGAACATCTGTTCCTCAAGGGTGAATACGAAGACGCCGCCCAAGCCTACGCAGCGGTGCTGAAACTGGGCCGCACCACTGAATACTACGAACACTCGCTCTACAAGCACGGCTGGAGCCTTTACAAGCTGGGCGACTACGATCTGGCAGTGAACGATTTCGTCGCGCTGCTCGACATCTATATGCCCACACCGCCACCGAAATCCGCCGAGCAGATCCGCGCCGAGGAAAAGGAGCGCACCGCGCCCAAGATCGAGGCCATCGTGCTGCCGGAAGTCACCGGCACCCAGCGCAAAACCATGGACGACACCCTGCGCGTGCTGAGCATGTCGTTCTCGAATCTGGAAGGCGCCGACAGCCTGTACCACTACTTCAGCCAGAACGGCACCCGCATATACGAACATGAAGTGTACGAGGCCCTCGGCGAACTCTACCTGTACCAGGAGCGCTTCAAGGACGCCGCCGATACCTTCGCCATGTTCGCCAAGCGTCATCCGCTGCATCCGATGGCACCTTCCATGTCCTCGCGGGAAATCAACACCTACCAGAAAGGCGGCTTCCCCAGCCTGGTACTGCCTGCCAAGGAGAACTTCGTCAAACAGTACGGCGTCTACAGCGCCTACTGGGAACGGGCCACGCCTGCGGCACGCGAGCAATACAGCACCGACCTGAAACAGCATCTGGTGGAACTGGCCAAGCACTACCACGCCGTGGCGCAGACCAGCCAGAAGCCGGAAGACTACCTGGGCGCCGCCCGCTGGTACCGGGAATTCCTGGCCACCTGGCCCAACGATGAAAGCGCGCCGGTCATGAACATGCTGCTGGGTGAAACCCTGTTCGCGGCGAAGGAATTCCGCGGCGCCATCGAGGAATTCGAGCGCACCGCCTACGACTACCCGACTCACGAAAGCGCGGAAAAAGCCGGCTATTTCGCCTTGCTGGCCCATCAGGAACAGCTCAAGAAAGTGCCGAAGGATGATCCCACCTATCGCGGCCTGGTGGCCAAACGGGCCGGCAGTTCACTGCGCTTTGCCAAGGTCTATCCAGCCAACAGCCACACCCCGGAAATCCTCGACAGCGTGATCGAGGACGAGCTGTATCTGAACGATCTCGACGGCGTCATCGTTGCCACCCAGATGCTGATCAGTCTGGTGCCACCCGCGCCGCAGCCGCTGCGGGAAAAAGCCTGGGTCACCTACGCCAACGCCATTTTCGACAAGCAGCAATACCGCGAAGCGGAAATCGCCTACACCAAGGTACTGGAAATCCGCACCCTGCCGGCGAAAGACCGCGCCCTGTATGAAGAGCGCCTCGCCACCTGCGTGTACAAGCAGGGCGAAGCGCTGGAAAAAGAAGGCAAGCTGGCAGAAGCCGCCGGCGAATACCTGCGGGTGGGCGTGGTGGTGCCGGCTGCATCGGTGCGCGCCAATGCGGAATACGACGCCGCCAACATCCTGCTGCAGCTGGGCCAGTACGACAAATCCATCACCGTGCTGGAGAAATTCCGCAAAACCTTCCCCAATCACGAGCTGACCAAATCCGTGCCGGAAAAACTCAGCTTTGCCTACCAGAACACCGGCAACGTCGGCGCTGCCGCCACCGAACTGGTCGCCATCGCCGCCCTGTTCAAGGCCACCGATCCGGAACGTGCGCGGCAGGCCCTGTGGCAGGCGGCAGAGATGAAGGAAAAAGCCGGCGATGCGGCTGCGGCCCAGAAACTCTACGTCCAGTATGCCAACGAATATCCGCAGCCCTACGACCTCAACATGGAAGCCCAGTACAAACTGGCGGAAGCGTACGGCAAGGCCGGCGACAGCCGGAACCGCGCCCTGTGGCTGAACAAGCTCGGCGACACTTACCGCAAGGCCGGTTCGAGCGCCACGCCGCGCATGCAGTATCTGGCGGCCTATGGCTCCTTCAATGCAGCCGAAGGCGTTTACGCCGAATTCGACCGCATCCGCCTGACCCAGCCGCTCAAGAACAGCCTGAAGGCCAAGAAAAACGCACTGCAGAAAGTCAGCGACGCCTACACCCGCACCATCCAGCTGGGCGTGATCGAGTTCACCACCGCCGCCAACTACAAGCTGGGCGAAGCCTATCGCAGCTTTGCCGACGCCATCATGAAGAGCGAACGCCCGCGCGGCCTCGACGCCGACACCCTGGAAGAATACGAACTGCTGCTGGAAGACCAGGCGCTGCCGCTGGAAGACAAGGCCATCGCCATCCTGCAGACCAACACCGAGCGCACCAAGGATGGCGTGTGGGACGAGTGGGTGAAGAAAACCTACGAATCCCTGCAGAAGCTTTCGCCAGGCCGCTACAACAAGGTCGAGCTGACCGAGGAGGCCGTCGATGTCATCTACTAACCTCCACGTGAACGTCCGCCCGCTGACCCTGCTCGTCCTGTTGGCAACGCTGCTGGCTGGTTGCTCCAGCGCGCCGAAAAAGGACAGCGCCGAATTCGACCTGCCCGACTCCGTCACCGTCGAGCTGGGCGAGGAAGGCGACGTCGAAGCAGCAAAAACTGCCGAAGCGGAAACAACTGCAACACCGGCCGGCGACAAACCCACTGTCAGCGACGCCGATTCCGCCGCCGTGTTGCAACGCCTGAAAGCGCAGAGCGCCGCCCCCGCCATCACCGCCCGCGATCCCGACCACGAAAAGCAGGCCCAGAAAGCCAAACCGGACTACGACCGCGCGCTGATGGAAATGAAGAAAGGCAACCTGGACGCCGCACTGTCACAATTTCGCCAGATCTCGGCCCAGTATCCCGCCCTGGCCGGCCCGATTGTGAACCAGGCCATTATTTTGCGAAAAAAGGGCCAGCTCGATGCCGCCCACAAGCTGCTGCAGGACTCCCTCCTGACTCACGGCCGAAATCCCTATCTGCTCAACGAGTTGGGCGCCATCAGCCGGCAACTGGGGCAGTTCAGGAAAGCGCAGGCCAGTTACGAATCTGCGATCCGCATCGACCCCCAATATGCCAAGGCCCACTATAATTTAGGTGTATTGGCAGACCTGTATCTGCACGATGCGCCGCTGGCGCTGCAGGAATTCAAACAGTATCAATCCCTGATTCCGGAACCGGACAAAAAAGTGGAAGGCTGGATCAAGGATCTGGAACGGCGAACCGCGAAGAGCACCCCATGAAAAAGTCAACGATACAGCCCTGGTTGCTGGCGGGCGCACTGATGTTCGGCAGCTCGCACCTGCTGGCGCTGGAAGAAGGCACCACCATCATTGGCACCAAGGAAGCGCCCAACGTGCTGAACGTGGTGCCGTGGCAGAACAAGGAATTGTCCAAGGACCCCTGGCAATCCACACCGTCACACAAGTCGGATTTGCTCAGGGACTCCCTGAAACCGGTGGATAGCGACGAGTTGCAGCGACAGGTTGATTATTTTAACCTCCTGCAACACTCGACGCCCCAAGCCGTTGAACCATAAGCAATAAATCAACAAGAATTGAACCAGGATCCGGATCGCGGTCAGTCATGAGCCGCCCATTCCCAACCCTTTAGCAAGCAGGAGATCACCATGACAACCATCGCACAGTTCTTCAATGAAGGCGGCATCTTCATGTACTTCATTCTCGCCGTGTTTCTGGTCGGCCTGCTGATCGCCCTGGAGCGCTTCATCTATCTCAACCTCACCCAGACCCGCAACCAGATGGTGTGGAAGAAACTGTTCCCCCTGCTGACCGCTGGCAAATTCAAATCCGCCATGGAAGAAGCCAAGAATTCCAACAGCGCGGTAGCGAAAATCCTGGTGTACGGACTGTCCCGCAGCGCCTACGCCACCCGTCATGACGAAATCGAAATGGCGATGGAAGAAGGTTTGATGGAAGCGATTCCCAGCCTGGAGCGCCGCACCAACTACATCGCCACCTACGCCAACATCGCCACCCTGCTGGGCCTGCTCGGTACCATCATGGGTCTGATCACCGCGTTCACCGCCGTGGCCAGTGCCGATCCCTCGCAGAAGGCCGACCTGCTGTCCGCCTCGATTTCCGTGGCGATGAACACCACTGCATTCGGCCTGATGGCGGCGATTCCGCTGCTGCTGATGTTCACCTACCTGCAATCCAAGACCAACCAGCTGATCGACAGCATGGAAATGGCATCGGTCAAATTCCTCAACGTATTCCGCCAGGCGCAAAGCCAGAAGCAGCAAGGCAACGGCCAGGCGTGATTGCCGGCCTGAATACGACTGAGCAGGAGCCGATATGAACCGACGCTCGCGTCGAAGACACAGCGAAGATGCAGAACTGAACATCACCACCTTCATGAACCTGATGGTGGTGCTGGTACCGTTCCTGCTGATCACGGCCGTGTTTTCGCAGGTTTCCATCCTGGAGCTGAATCTGCCGCCCACCAGCGCCAATCAGCAACAGGAAGAGGAAAAGAAAAAACCCATCGTGCTGGAAGTGCTGATCTACAAGAACCGCCTGGAGATCGTCGATCGCCAGACCGGGCCGCTGAAGATCGTGCCCAACAAGGGCGCCGAACATGATTTCGACACCATGGTGGCAACCCTGAAAGCCGTGAAACTGCGCTTTCCCGACATCACCGAAATCACCCTGCTGCTGGAGGCGGAAACGCCCTATGACGTGCTGGTGAAGGCCATGGACAGGTCGCGCCTGACCGAGCAGATGGTGAACGGCACCAAGATCAAGGCGGAACTGTTCCCGGACATCGCCATCGGTGATGCACCGCCCGATACCGCTGCGGCCGGAGGTGGTGCATGAAGCTGTCCCACCGCGCCAAGCGCATGGATCGCCGTCACAAGCGTTCCTTCATCGCCCAGGTCAACCTGGTATCACTGATGGACATCTTCACCATTCTGGTGTTCTTCCTGCTGGTGAACTCGTCCAACACCACCCAGCTGCCGAGCCAGAAAACCATCAAGCTGCCGGAATCCATTGCCGAGGAACTGCCGAAAGAAACCCTCGTCATCATGGTGAACAACGACAACATCCTGGTGAATGGACGTCTGGTGGAAAGCGTAGCCACCGCCATGACCCTGCCCAGCGACACCATTCCGGAATTGCAGAAGGAACTGCGCTATCAGGCCAGCAAGGCACCCGCGCAGGTGAACGAGCTGGGCGTGGCGGAGCGCGAAGTCACCATCATGGGTGACAAGGCGATTCCCTACAAACTGCTGCGCAAGATCATGATGACCTGCAGCACCAACGAGTATTCCAATATCTCGCTGGCTGTCCTCAAGAAACTGGAGGACAAGGCTTCATGAGCAATCAGACCATGTACTTTTCCACCCCGGTTCTGCCGTGGGATCGCAGTGCCGAAGAGGAACGCCTTTTTCGCAAGCTGGCGGCTGTCTTTGGCGTCCTCTTTCTGATTCTGTGCCTCATCCTGGCGGTCTATCCCCTGCCCGAGAAAAAGCGTGAGCAGGTGGAACGCATTCCCCCGCGTCTGGCCAAGCTGGTGATGGAAAAGCAGAAGCCACCACCGCCGCCTCCACCACCAAAGGAAGAGCCCAAAAAAGAGGAGCCCAAGCCGGAAGAGGTGAAGAAGGAAGAGCCCAAGAAAGAAGAACCGAAAAAAGAAGAGAAGAAAAAGGAAGAGCCTAAACCAGTAAAAACCGCCAAGGAAAAAGCCAAGGCACAGATCGCCGTGTTCGATGATCTTGCCGACCTGCGTGACACCCAGGATCTGACCCAGCTCAAGGTGGAACAGGCCAGCGTGTCATCTGCCAGCGCCGCCACCCAATCCGGCGCCACCCAGCGCGCACTGATTGGCAGCGCAGCCATCGGCGGCAGCGGCGGTGTTGCGGTCGCCAAGGCCAGTTCCGGCGGTGGCGGTACGGGTTCACTGGCAGCCGGAAGCGTAAGCGCATCCAAGGTGGAAAGCAGCATCGCCAGTCCGGCAGCCCAGCAGGCGGAAAAACGTGGCCCCGGTGGCAAGTCCCGTCGCACCACGGAAGACGTGCAGCTGGTGTTCGATCGCAACAAGGGCGGCATCTATTCGCTCTACCGCCGCGCCCTGCGGGAAAACCCGGCGCTGGAAGGCACCTTGGTGCTGCGCCTGGAAATCCAGCCGGACGGCTCTGTCACCAAGTGCGAAGTGGTGAGCAGCGAACTGAAGGACGCCGATCTGGAACGCAAGATTGTCGCCAAGGTGAGAAGCATCAACTTCGGCCGGATGGATGTGGATGTGTGGCGTGACACCTATCCCATCTCGTTCATTCCATCCTGACGGGGCTGTGCTGACATGACGCTGAAAACCGGACTGACCCTGACACTGATGCTGACGACGCTGCTGGCGGCCCTGCCCGCCAGCGCGAAAAAGCCGCCCATCGGTGACGCGGCGCCGGGCTTCACCCTGCGTTCCGACGGCCCGTTCAACCTGCGCCTGAGCGAGCAGAAAGGCTATATCGTAGTGGTGGGATTCTGGGCCAGCTGGTGCCGCTCCTGCCCCATCCAGCTCAAGGCGTTGAACGAACTGGCGCAAAAATACCAGGACAAGGGCGTCAAGGTCTGGGGCATCACCCTGGACAAGCAATTCGACGACGCCCTGCACCATGTGCAACATTACAATCTGCGCTTCACCGTGCTGCAGGACAGCGAATTCACGGTGAGCGAGCGTTACGACATCGATGATCTGCCTGCCACGTTCATCGTGGATCGCGATGGCAAACTGCGGCTGATGTCCGAAGGATTCAATCCCGGCGACGAAGCCAAACTGGATCAATTTCTGCAAACCCTGGTGAACGAATGAATGCTTTGCCAGCAGCACCACAAACCGAGCTTGCAACCATGAAATCTGGAACACACCGGTTAAAAGACATTATTCACTGCGCGATGCTGGCCCTGGTGCTGGCATTCAGCCTGCCGCAGCCACTCCACGCCGAGGACGCCGATCTGGGCCTGGATGACACGTCGGATCTGGACTACCTCGAAATCGACGAGATCATGGCGGAAGATGAAAACGCGCCACGCAAGTCCGTCGTCGAGCAGGAAAAGGAAAAGAAGGAAAAGAAAGCCGCTGCCGACGCGCCGGCAGAAGAGGAAGAATTCGTGGACATTGACGCCATCCTCTATGGTGAAGGCCAGCAAGAACTGGAAGCAGCCGCTGCCAGTGGCCAACCGCCCAAGGATCGCAAAACCATGCAGCAGGACATGCAGGCGCTGAAGGAAAAAGTACTGCAGGTGAACCGCGACCTGTTCGTGCTGGAAGAAGACCTGCTCTATCCCAGCAGCACCCAGGTGAACGTGTTCGTATCCTATGACGCCCTGCCCTATTTCCAGCTCGACGGCGTGTCCGTCAAAATCAACGATCGTCCGGTCAGCAACCACCTGTATACCGAGCGCGAGATCAAGGCCATGAACCGGGGTGCCGTGCAGCGCCTGTTCACCGGCAACCTGCCCACCGGCGAGCACGAGTTGGTGGCAGTGGTTAGCGGCATCGGTCCGGAAGGCCGCGACTACAAGCGTGCCGTCAGCATCGAGTTCGAAAAAACCAGTGGCACAAAATATATCGAACTGAAAATCGAAGGGGACAACCTGCGCCAACAGCCCACCTTCAGTCTGAAACAGTGGGAGTGACGCTGAGGGCACTGTGTTGAAACCGGCTGCAAAATCCTTGATTCCTCGCCCTTCCCGCCTGCGTGCCCTGGCACTGGCAGTGTCCCTGGCCGTCTGCACGCCCGCGACACTGGCTGCCGATGAAGAAGATGAAAGTTTCTGGTCGCCCTTCAACAAGGCACTGGATTCCGTCACCGGGATTTTTTCCGGCGGCGAATCCGACAGCGAGGCAGCAAAAGCCGCTCAGGAACAAGCAGCCAACCAGCCACCAATTCCCATCGACCAGCCTCACCCGGTCAGCGACCTGGCTTACGGCGACCTGCTGTTCGACTACTATCAGGCGCACTACTTTGCCGCCATCACCAAGATTCTGGTGGCGCAGGAACGGGGACTGCTGAAGCGGGATTCCGAACACACCCAGATCGTACTGGGGGCGCTGTATGTGTCCTACGGCATGCTGGACAAGGGCGAAGCCATTTTCCACCAGCTGCTGGGCACCAACATCAGCCCCACCGGCGGCGACGAAGCCTGGTATCAGCTGGCCCGCATTCATTACAAGCGGGGCGACACCGCCAAGGCGCTGGCGCTGCTGACCCAACAGATTCAGGCGCCCCTGGATGAGCGCGCCACCGAGCACGTGCTGCTGCAGGTGCTGTGTCACATCCGCCTGGGCGAAACCGATCAGGCCAAAACCCTGCTGCCTCACCTGAAGGATCAGGAATCCCTCAGCGTGTTCGTGCGCTTCAATATGGGATCGGCTTTTGCTCAATTGGGTGAAGTGGAGCAGGCGGAAGGCTATTTCCGCAGCGTGTCCGAACTGAACGCCAAAAATGAATTCGACTGGGTACTGAAAGATCAGGCCTCGGTGGCCCTGGGCGTGCATTATCTGCAGCAGGAAAACTGGACCCAGGCGCAGCAGATCCTGGAACGGGTGCGCCTGTACGGCCCCCTCGCCAACCGTGGCCTGCTGGCACTGGGCTGGACCTATTACAACAGCCCGGAACCTGCCTCGGCCCTGTCGCCCTGGCTGGAACTGTCGGAACGGGATCTGACGGATCCGGCCGTGCAGGAAGCCCTGCTCAACGTGCCTTATGTATACGAACAGCAAGGCGGCCTGAAAGAAGCCCTCAAGCGCTATCGGGAAGCCTACACCGAATACGGCAACCAGAAACGCATCCTGGAAAAAGCCAAGCAGGACATCCTGCAGGCGAACTGGATCAAGCAGATCAGCCCCGTCGAGCAGTACGACACCCAGTCCGTGATGGGCGCGATCCCGGCATTCCAGCTACCGGTGGAGGACAAGGCGTCGCCCTACCTCTACCAGTACTTCGCCAGCAACGAATTCCAGCGCATATATCAGGACTACCGCGAACTGCAGCGCCTGTACATGGTGCTGATCCACTGGCGCCGTCAGTTGCCGAGCTTCAACCAGATGATCGCCACCAACGTGGAACGGCTGGACAAACTCGGCCCCCGCTCCCAGGACGCCATCGACAAGTCGAAAAAATTCTACGCCTACGCGCGGGTCAAGCTGGATGAGTACAGCGCCCGTCTGGATCAGATCATTGCCAACGACGATCTGACCGGCACCGCCAACGTGCAGCAGCTGACCCAGAAGGAACGCCTGGACGCCGCCGAGCAGACGCTGACGGCCATGGGCGACCCCGAGATGTACGAAGAGGAATGGACGAAGCTGCGCCTGCTGAAGGGCCTGCTGATGTGGGATCTGAATGCCACCGCCCTCGATCGGCGCTGGGACATGACCAAGGACCGCATCGCCATCGACAACCTGCTGATCGATCTGGAAGACGCGATCCGCCGCGTACAGATGGCCCGCGATGTTCGTCTGGATCGCTTCTACGGTTTTGAAACCCGCATTCAGGACATCGATCAGCGCATCACGGCCCTGCAGGGTGAAATAGCCGTTGCCCTGCAGCACAACCGCCACTATATGCAGGCGGTGGCCATGTCCATCATCGAGCAGCACCAGCTGCAACTGGATCGGATGCGGGCCAAGGCGCTGCTGTCCATCGCGCGCCTGCAGGATCGCGGTTACGTGCAGGATCGTGAACGCCAGCTGGCCCCCGCAGCGGGCAAAAAATCCGTGATGATCGAGCTTAACAACGACGGCAGCAGTGCAGAGTCCGCCGCACCGGGCACCGATATTCCACCCGAGGAAAAGCCGGCGGCCAAGAGCCTTACGGACGTCATCCAGCGCATCCTCTCCGACTGAAGCAGCCCCGGAGTGGGGCTGTTATGGTGCACGGGGATAGGCTAGGATTACCAGCAACTTCCCCGCCATTCAGGTCTTCCGATGCCGCCCCGTCGCCGCACACATCCTGTCATCAGCGCCATTGCCATCATCGCCATCATCGGTGGACTGCTCACCATGGGCCGCAGCCTGATGCTGCTGCATACTGCGCTGGAACAACACAGCTGGCCCGCCACAAGCCTGCACCGGGACACGCAGCAGAATTTAAGTTATCGCGTGGGTGAGCAGGATTTTCCCGTCACCGCCGAATATCTCCATCAGCTGAGCAGCAACACCGCACTGATTTTCTACAACCCGGAATCACCCGGCCAGATACTGGTGGAACGCCCCAATTTCTGGTGGCCACTGTATCTGAGCATGGCCGGCCTGATCGTGTTCTACGCCGGCCTGCACCTGCTGCGCGAGAAAGACCGCGACATGCACGCCCTCGGCTTCGAATAACCTCTTCCCACAGGAATTTTCATGAAACAGCAACTGATCGACATGCTTGAACTGCAGGATCGCATGAACAGCAAAGTGCATCCTGCCTGGCGCGAACAGCACTACGAATGGTATCGCGCCATCTGGACGGAGTGCGCCGAGCTGATGGATCACTTCGGCTGGAAATGGTGGAAAAAGCAGACGCCGGATCTGCCGCAGATCCAGCTGGAAATCGTCGACATCTGGCACTTCGGTATGAGCATCCTGCTGCAGCACAGCCGCGATTACGACACCCTGGCGGAACAGCTGCTGTCGCAGTGGCACAGCGCCAACACCACCACCGATTTTCGCGTTGCGGTGGAACAGCTGGCCAACGACGTGCTGACCAGCCAGGCCATGTCCATTCCCCTGTTCTGCCAGCTGATGACACTGACGGATTTCAGCGCCGACGAACTCTACCGCCAGTACATCGGCAAGAACGTGCTGAATTTCTTCCGCCAGGATCACGGCTACAAGGAAGGCACCTATCACAAGAAGTGGCACGGCAAGGAAGATAACGAACATCTGGCCGAGGTGCTGTCTGAACTGGATGTCTCCGCCGGCCATCTGCAGGAACAGGTGTATCAGGCACTGGAAAAACGCTATCCGCGCTGAAACCGCAAGCAGGAAAGACAGTCTCAATTGGACGAGCACATCATGAGGTGGAATTCATGTCAGTCAAAACACTGGTGGCAGCCATTGCCCTGGGCGGTTCCGTAATGGCCCAGGCCAGCCCGTCCCTGACCATTTACAACGGCAACTTCGCCGTGGTGCGCGATCAGATCGAACTGGCGCTGAACAAGGGCAGCAACCGCGTGCAGTACCAGGACATCACCCAGCAACTGGAGCCGGATTCCGTGGTGCTGCGCAGCCGCGACGGCAAGGTACAGATCCGCATTCTGGAGCAGAACTATCTGGCCAACGCGGTGAATGAATCCCTGCTGCTGCACTATTTCGAAGGCAAGACCATCGATTTCGAAGTGTTTCGCGATCAGAAGCCGGTGGTGATTCCCGGCCGCATCGTGCGCAGCGGCTTCAATGCCGGCGACGGCGCCACGCCCATCATCGAAATGGAAGGCAAGACCCGCTTCGGCCTGCCCGGTACCCCGCTGTTCCCCGCGCTGAAAGATGACACGCTGCTGAAACCCACACTGCAGTGGCAGCTCGATGCGTCCCAGTCCGGCAAGACGCCGCTGGAGCTGGCCTACATCACTGGCGGCCTGGGCTGGAAAGCAGACTACAACATCGTCGCCAGTGAAAAGAATGACAAGGTGCGCCTGAACGGCTGGGTGACTTTCACCAACAGTGCCGGCAAGGATTTCACCGACGCCACCGTGAAGCTGATGGCCGGCGACGTGAACAAGGTGCAGGAACCGGTGCCTGCGTACAAAGCCCGCGCCATGGTGATGATGGCGGAAGCAGCGCCGGCGGTGACGGAAAAGGACTTCGATGAATTTCATCTTTACACCCTGCAGAACAAGGTGAATCTGCTGAACGGCGAAACCAAGCAGGTGGAATTCGTCAGCGCCAGCGACGTCACTGCCAGCAAGATCTACGTTTACGACGGCGCAGCGGGTCACCCATTCCAGCCATTCTACGTGCGCGACTACCGCCACGATCCCAACTACGGCACCCAGAGCAACAGCAAGGTGTGGGTGATGCGGGAATTCCGCAACAGCAAGGACAACCAGCTGGGGATTCCGCTGCCGAAAGGCCGCGTGCGTTTCTACCAGCAGGACAGCGACCAGCAGCTGGAATTCATCGGCGAAAACAATATCGACCACACGCCGACAGACGAAACCGTACGCCTGTACACCGGCAATGCCTTCGATGTGGTGGGCCAGCGGGAACGCACCGACTTCCAGACCAACACCAGCGAAAATCGCATCAAGGAATCCTTCAGGATCACAGTGAAAAACCGCAAGAAGGAAAGCGTGACTGTGCGCGTGGTGGAACACCTCACCCGCTGGCAGCAGTGGACGCTGGACAAGGCCAGCATGGAGAGCACGAAAAAAGATGCCAGCACCATCGAATTCAACGTGCCGCTGAAGGCCAATGAGGAGAAGGTAGTGTCCTATACGGTGCACTATAGCTGGTAGCACAATACTAAAGACTTCCTAAAGGGCCTCGTGAATATTCACCAAGCCCTTTAAGTTCCTTTTAGCATACCGCCCGCCCGTCTTTGGTTACCATTCCCGGCGTTGACTCATATCTTCCACCCAAAACCGGGAGTACACCATGAATCGTCACACCCTGATTGCCGGAGCCATCGCCACACTGGCTGCCCTCACCTTCCAGCAGACTGCCCATGCAGAACCCAAATACGACAAATCCCTTGAACGGGGCCGCTACCTGCTGATAGTCGGCGGCTGCAATGATTGCCATACCCCTGGTTTCGCGGAATCCGGCGGCAAGCTGGAACCCAAACAGTGGCTGACTGGATCTGACGTGGGATTTCAGGGGCCGTGGGGCGTCACCTATCCGAGCAACCTGCGCACACTGGCGGCGTCACTGAATGAAAAGGAATGGCTGCAACGGGCACGCACGCCGATGCGCCCACCGATGCCGAGCCCGAGCCTGATGATCATGACGGTTGAGGATCTGAAGTCGGTTTATCGCTATATTCGCCACCTTGGAGCGGCAGGAAATGCAGCACCGGAGTACGTGCCGCCGGGACAGCCGGTGACGACGGCTGTCATCAATTTTGTGCCGGTGAAGCCGCTGTAAACATTTGGGTGCTGTCGGCGCTGGGGAAACAGATCAACACGCCCAGCGCCCACCGAGAATATAACCACCAAAGAAATTCAGCTCAGAGCGCAACATACTCTTCTGGTCTAACAAATTTTACCGTGGGAATCTTGCGGCGTTCGATCGCCTCCTTAACGGATTTGTGAACAATGATGGCAGAGAAATCTTCTTTAAGACGAAACATCAATAGCCCATGAGCCAATGAATCATCTATCTCCAAATCATGTATCTGGGTATCCCCAACAAAATCACCATCGAAGCTAAACATTTTTGACTTAGAAGCATCAGCCGCCGCGACCAGCCCAACCAGATTGAACGCGAAATATTCGTATGCCGTTCCGGTTTCTGTATTGCGGAGGGTAACGGGAAGAAAACGCACATTATCCACACCGGCCGCTTCGATCGCCTCTTTCAGCGACTTTGACATCAAAGGCACGCTCGCATCCTGGAGCTCGTCTGGCAACCCGGTGTACCCGTCATGTGGCACGGCTTTAATTTCAACAGGATTTGAAGGCTTTTGCTGCGCCAGCGTTCCCCGCCCCCAATCCTCGAAGCCATCAACATCATCCCAATCTTCAATTTCCATATATCCCTGCGCCGATTCTGATTCAATCGTGGGAGCAGGGCGCATAACAAAATAATCAGACATTCACTCAACCTCCTGCGTCAAAACTGTTATCCGAACCATTCAAGACGGCGAAATACCAAGACATGCCAGCACACGACTGGACGTGTAATAACCACTCGCAATTGCTTTATGATTGTGCGCTGTAAACACCAGAACCTTGCGATGTTCTGATGAGAGCGCATTCAAGCGGCCGACCAGTCCATACGGTGGCTCTGCCTGATCTTTCAGATCCTTACCACATACCGGGCACTTGCTACGATCAACCCATTTGGCATCAAGTTTTTTGGCGACGTTGAGCAAAGTGTTCAGCACTTTCGCATTATAAGCCGGATGTGCATCATGCAATTGCATATTGCCGCAACTCTTCATTGCAGCCTTGGCGTATCCCGATTTGAACAATTCAGCAAACTCACTCCAGTTCTTGCCAAAGTCGGTATCTTTTCTTACCGCATAATTGCCAGGCAACCAGACTCCATTAGCGGCACCATTGATGTCGTATCCTATCGGCCCCTTGAACCCGAGCGGGTTTTTGCCCTGCCAAAGCATATATTTATGCAGCAATGTCGCCTTTTTAACAGATGCGTTACCAGGCAATAAATGATGCGCCGCCGGAGTAACTTCTGTTTCGACTCCTTGCTCGATGGGATCTTCAGGGCTCACCTTATGGGAAATTTTCCATACCGGACGGGAACCAATACTGACGCCCAAAGCCGATGCGTCATTGTGCTCACCGTTCTCCAGGCTCGCTTTCATGCCTTCCGGACTGGGCGGATCTTCATTTTCCTTGTTCTGCAATTTTTCCGCAGGCTTCTCCTCGCAAAACCAGCAAGGACCTGCTTTCTGAAGCACCATATCCGGCAATGCAGCAGACTCACACATTTCCATTTGCATTCCCTCATCAAGAGTTGCCCGAATTCGCATTCATTTTAGCGGTGCATCGAATATTCATGACCCGACCTGGCATCAATTCAACACATAGGATTGAAACACCCTATCGCAGACTTACCCCATAATATTCTTCTTGTTATGAAACAGTGGATCACCCAACCGGCAAACATTCTTTCCCTCAAACTTCACGTCAAATGAATACAGCATAAACTCAGCCTCTCCTTTGAATTTACTGCTCACCACGCCACCGGCACTGCCCGCCTCGTCACCGGTCGACATGCTATAGATAGCGCCTTTCACCATCGCCATCTGCCCATCGACCTTCACTTTTTTCGTGCCTTTCGATGCATCCGAAGATTTTCCTATGTTCGGATAAGGAATGGGAATAGGCCCGCCGGGCGAAGGTGTTTTGCAGACATCCGGAAATGCGATACTCATACCTCCGCTACCTTTATGGGCGATGCCTCTTGAATTGGCAAAGGTGGTTTGGCCCATCGCATATTCTCCTCTATATTCTGTCCACAACAATCGCAGCGCGCTGCCCATAATCAGACGAACACCAGACAACGCATGGTCCGCTGGTGACATTTTTTGCCATTCCGATCACTGCCAGTCCAGCCATCAAGCATCCCAATGCAGCACCAGGATCACCAAAGCAGTCGGCGGGATGCTCCACTCGATGGTTTTCATCAAACTGTTGTTTGAGCCGCAAATAGGCAACACCCCATTCCTTGGTACTGAAATTTTCGCCATTCAATCCCGCATAAACGGTTTTAATCTTGTTACCCGCGCCGCAATCTGCAAACAAATTTGTAAACGCCTCGGCAAGCCCATCACCTTTATACACTTCTTCGCTATAGCGATGACCCTTTTCGAATCCGGTTCCCGCTGCAGGGACTCTGGCAAGCGGCGCCAGCTCGACGCCACCCACCACGCTGGATTTCCCCAGCAACAAGAATGCAGCACCCTCACCAGGAATGAAGCCGTCCATTGTCGTGGCGCTCAGGATCCTGTTCTCACTATCCAGCAATCCCAGCATGTAAAGATCGAGAAATGTATCCACCCCCCCCACCAACACATGCTGCGCCTCTCCGGACGCAATAAGATCTATGGCAGCCTTGATCGCGACCAAACCCGCCGCCCGCCCTTCGCCGAAGAGCCGACTTTTTTTCACATCAAGCGCTGTCCTGGCTTGAGCACACAACAAAGTGATGAATTTCTCAGTGACGGGCAACGGACGACCCGGGATCTGCGCAGGGACGCCCAGGAACAAAGGTATCTCTGCCGTACTCGGAACGTCCTGCATTGCTTCGCGCAAGGCAAATGTGGCCAAGCGCAACATACGTTTTTCTCTTGCAGTCAATCCCTCCACCCGTTCTACACCAGGTTCCAACGGTGGCAGCACATCATCCGGCAACAGCGCCATCACAAAGGGCTCAAAGCGCTTGTCGAAAATGGAGGTTTCACTGCTTCTGGTGATGCCGGCCCTTACCGATGCAAACGTCTGCATGGCGTTCAGCCCGACGCTGCTCGTCATTCCCAGCCTCAGAATTCTGATTTCATCCTTGCTCATAGCAACAAGATCAACCCATTTCCAACTGTTTCAGACCGACATCGACCTGCTCGATTTTCAATGCTTTTTTGTCACACGCAACAGCAGCACGCCAGGTCAAGGAGAAGCGTGCCTGATTGGGCTCGAACATTACCGTTTCCAGATTCAAAACAGGTGTTTCCGTTTTACCAGCAACACGTATTTTCAGGCTCAACTCACAGATCGGCAGATTGAACTGCAGCGGCCCCCGGGCCGACATATTGCTGATGCTGACCGGTTCTCCGCCCTCTAGAAAACCGTCGCAGACAAGATCCGGGGGCGCGGCATTAAAAAATCGTGTATCAAAATCAGCGGGTAGATACGGAGCCTGATTTTTCTGCCAGGAGTCATCATAGGTGCCAGCATAAAGCCGCCGTGGCAACCAGGTAGATGCGACAGGCCCAAAACACACCGGCAGCACCTCATCGCCAGGCGCTGAAATCATATTCACTGGGTCTTCAATATTCGGAAGCGCGGCACCCTTGAAATCATTCTTGCTACGTTTACCCTTGAAGCCTCGCCCAACGGGGTTTCTTGCTTCAATCAGCACTTTATGCTGATCGCCATTCACATCATGAAAACCACCATAGGCCCGCTCATAGACCAGCGGCATGGATTCAAAAGGCAACGGATCACTTAGCGACAGCCCCATCAATCCCGAATCCCAATAGCGATCGCCCACGACCCTGGCTACTTTTGCGTTGTTCGCCACCCGCAACATTACGTCCAATGCTCGCACCGGCCTTTTGTCCGGTGCACAAGCACTCCCCATCATCAGGATATCGGTACGTGGCTTGGTCAAATGGCATTCTGATGCCAGCTTCAAGCTGGACTTTCCAGGCTCACCCCAATATTCATCCGCCATGTTGATGGGCAACTGCTTATCCGCCACTTCGATTCTGTCGTTGAGAGAAAACGTCGCCTTGATGATCACGTAGAGATGATCAATACCCTTTTCATTGGGGAAAAGTGTCATGCTCGCTGCAAATGGAGAGCTGTTTTTAAGCTGCAACATTCAACAGGCCCCCTGAGGGACTGCCTTGAGCAGGCCTGTCATCTCTGACCGGTCTGGCAACTGCCAGCCACCCGGTTGAAAATTCCGCTCGACAGCCTTGGCCCATTGATTCAACTCGCCGATGGCCCGCATCTGCTTGACCACCCAATCCTCCGGATTGAATGCGATAGTTGCCCCATAACGAAACGCCAATTCTTCATAGGTGAGGTAACGAACAAGCCGGGTTGATAGCGGGTGGCCCAACGTGTAAACGAGGGTGCGTGGTGAAACTGGATAGCCCAAACGATAGCGTATGCCCGGTTGGAACCTGGTTGCATGTTCACGCAACCATTGACGCCACGCTTCTGGGTCGGTGGAAAGTGCTTGCACTTTGCTGCCATAGGGTTCGCCACTGGGATGCCGTGGTAACTTGCCCTCACGAAAGGCTTTCAGCTCGTCGGCAAACAACTCGTCCTCGCTCCATTCGTCTTCGACGAACTGTTCACTCAACAAGCCAGCACCTGTGATGGTGTGCAGAGCAACAGCTGCAGTGGGTGCGAGCGCATCATCCCGCAAAAATTCCAGCAAGGGCACGATGAAGTCCCGCAGACCTGTTAACCCCATCGCAATCAGGCGCGCAGCGGTCATCTTGTCTTTCGGTTGACCGATATGGCGCGCCAATTGTTCATCGGCTGCAATAACGATGGCCGCAAAAGGAACCTTTTCGTCGGGCAAACGTTTCTGAAAATAGTCCAGCTCGCGGTAGGCATTGGTTAGCGGCAGCAAACACAGCGCTTTTTCCTGCACGAGTTCGGAGTCTTCCTCTGCCGATACAACCCAATGACTGTGAGATAGGAGATGGCTTCCGCCCAGGTGACGTATGCTTTTGCAATGGACACTTGGCAAAAGCAATTTTTTATCAATAGCCATTGAGTAAAGACGGTGATCCATCTGCTGACGCCGATTGGCGTACAAAGGCAGAAACAGGGCCAGCAAATGCGGGAAATCGGCAAAGGGATAGTTCACCATGGACGGGAACCAATGATCGGGCCAATCCTGAATCAATCCGTCCCGAACCGCATTTAGGATTTCCGGATTTCCCGTATCCAATGTGGCGAAAAATCTGAACAGACCTTGCAAATCATTCTGGCGGCAGAAAAGGCAGGTTACGACATAAAACGCTTTGGAGTCACCTTCAGAGCACAGCTCCAGCATGGCATTGATAGCCAGCTGCCCACCGATCACCAATGCATCCAGATGAGCTTCCATGCGTTCTTCAGCATCCTGCAGTTCGTGCCACTGCAGTTCGTCATTGGATAAATCGGCCGCTCGACTTTCATAAAGGAAGCTCACTTCCTCGAAATGCTCTCGATACAGTTCACGGCCGAAAGCCAGGATCGCATCATTCACCGTCACAACTCCCGACAGTTGATCGAACGACGCTAGTTGACCTGAACACTGGCACCCCGGATCTTGTTATTCTTACGCGCCCTGTTGGTGATGTTCTCACCCTTGATGATCACATGGCCGTTCTTTTTCAGGCTCAGGCTGGCCTTGCCACAGTTGAACTGAATTTCGTCGTTGCCTTCGATGTTAATAAAATCAGCGTTCAGTTTGTGATGGCTATATTCAGGTGATGGACTATCCGACACCCGATCATGACCCGGGGATGTAAACAGCTGCTCATGCAACAAACCGACAATCACAGGCTGGCAGCTGTCACCCACCAGATTAACCAGTACGGGAACAGGAAATCGCAGCCAGGCTTTCGCCGAGGCGGGAAAGGATACGAGTGAAAGCGCAACGATCGATTGTTGTAACGGATCTTCGGCGAACCTGACCAGCGGGCGATTATGATCATCCACACCAACCAATGTACCCACTAATTGACGCTCAGTGCTGGGCAGAGGTAACAGTCGTTTCACATTTTCCATGTTCGCACCCTAACGGTTTTATTTCCAATTTATGGTGATTTGGCAACGTCACACTCAGTTGGACGTAATCTTTGAACCCTTGATCACCACATCGCTGCTGGCTTTGACGTTGATCTTGCCGCTGCCCTTGAGCTGAATGTCTTTGCCATCCAGCACAATGGTGCCGTCCTTTTTCATCGTGAGTGATGCCTTGCCCACCTTGATGACGAGTTCATCTTCGGCGTTGATCAAAATCTTCTTGGCGGTATGGCTGCTGTTTTTTCCCACCGAGATGGTGCGATCCTTGCTAACGTCTTCCGACATGTTCTGCCCGACTAACAGAAAGCGGCTGCCACCCACTTCTTCCGCCTTGGCAGCGCCAACGGTCTCGTTCATGGCTGCGCCCACTGTCACTTGATAGGCACCACCGATGGTCAGCTCTTTGGCCGCACCGATGGTTTCAGCGCTGTTGATCGCGACGGTTTCTGTCTTGTTGCTGCCAATGGAAATGCTTTGACTATTGCCAATGCTGAGCGTCTGATTGGAGCCGATCGTAATGGATTCATTCGCTCCTACCGAGGCTGTACGATTTCTGCTTACCGTCAGCGACTGGTTGTTGTGCACTTCCCCGGTTTCATTATTGGCAACGATATAATTCCAGTCCTTGCCCGCCTTCAGATACACCTCTTCGGCGCCACCCTTATCATCAAACCGCAGCTCATTGGCATTGCCGCTTTGCGTCAGCCAGCCGGATTGCGTCGAGGTATATTTCGGGCCCTGGTTATCCTTGTTGTACATGGCGCCCACGATGATCGGCCGATCGGGATCGCCATTGATGAAATCCACCAGCACTTCCTGACCTTCGCGCGGCACGAAACTCGCGCCCCAACCGCTGCCGGCGTAACTCTGCAACACCCGCAACTTGCAGCTGTTGTGTTCGCCATCCCAGGGAAACTGCACTTTCACCATCCGCTGCGGATCGGCATCGCCCGACGATCCCGACGCCAGCAATGCTGTCACCTTGGCCACCTGCGGCCCGGGCATTTGCCGTTTGAGTTGCAGCTGTTGCGGCCGCACCGGCGCCTTCGCCGGCACGCACTGAAAACTGTTCTGATACAGATCGGGGCCGTCGACGCTGTTGCTGGCCTGATGGCTGACGCTGGTCAGCACGTACTGGCCGGATTCCGACACCACGCTGTGCACCAATTCAAAACGCGCGCCACTACGAAAGCTGGTGCAGTTGGAAACGCCTTGACCCACATCGTGACGGGATTCCAGCGCCTCCATCCGGTGCTGGGTCAGCAGCTTGTTGTAATCGACGTCGAAGTCATGACAGCTGTTGCTACCGGTCTTGAAGTTGTAGCCGCCATAATTCTGCACCGCGTTCACGGCAGGCACCTGGGAAAAGGTGGAGGTGGTGGCAATGCGCTGCTTGTAGAAATTCTTTGGCGTGTCCTGGTTGTAGTCGATCTGCTCGCAGGCTTGCGGGTGATACTGCAGCGAGCGGCGCCAGTCGAACACCGCGACGCCGCCACTGCCTTCCCGCGCAATACCCCGCACCACTACCTTGCGTTCGCTGCAATCGGTAAAGCCGGCACCATGATCGGTCAGCACCAGCGTGTGATCGTTCTGCGCGTGGGTGAAATAGTAGTTGATGCCATCTTCCGCCAGCAGTCGGTGCACGAAATCCAGATCACTTTCGTTGAACTGCACGCAGTATTCGCGGGTCAGGTATTGCTTGTTGGTCTTGACCTGCAGGGGGCAGAACGCGCCATAGGCTTTGATGACATCCTGCACGATGTCGAGGCTGGTCTTGTTTTCGAAAATGCGGTTGGTACCTGCCTGGGACAAAAACCACAACCCCGGCACCACGGAAATCTTGTAGACTCGCGCGCCGTTGTCGGTCACGTCCTGCAACGCCAGTCCGTTGACGCGGCCATGCAGGTACTGGGGTTCCGAACTGCCCTGGGGATGCAGCGCGATCGACACTTTCTGCCCGATCACATCCTTGCTCAATAACACTTCAACCTGAGACTGGAATTCAACCTGGAATTGAAAGGGTTGCGACAACGACTCGCGACCGTTGAAATGCACAGCGACACTGGAGTCATCGATGAAACTGGCCTTGAGGCGCAGCAGGCGGGTGTCCTGGGTCATGGGCGGGTACCGTTTATCGATCCTGAAAGCGGTTCAGTCAGCACTGAAGCAATGCACTATTTCAATGCAATGATCGCGGGTGTGTCAATGCGGATTGCCCTGGCTGCAGTGGTTTTGTGATGGAATAAACCTTCAGCGTGGTGAATTTTACGCCCTATAGGCCCAGCAGCTGCTTCACCTCTTCCACCGACAGGGTTTCGTGGGCAATCAGCTCGTCGGCCAGCTTGTCCAGATCGGCGCGGTGTTGCTGCAGTGTTTCCAACGTGCGGGTTTCGCTGCGTTTCACCAGCGTTTCCACCTCCTCGTCGATCAGACGCGCGGTGGCGTCGCTGAAATCCTTCGGCTGCGCCATTTCCATACCCAGGAAAGGATGTTCTTCGTGCTGGGGAAAATTCACCGGGCCGAGTTTTTCACTCATGCCCCATTGCGTGATCATGCGACGGGCCAACCGGGTGCAATGCTTGAGATCATCCGCCGCGCCAGAGCTGACATTGCCGAACACCACTTTTTCCGAACTGCGACCACCCAGCAGCACGCACAGGCGATCTTCCAGCACTTCCTGAATGTAGTTGACGCGATCTTCCGTGGGCATGGTTTCGGTGACGCCCAGCGCGCGGCCACGGGGAATGATAGTGATCTTGGTGAGCGGATCAGCATTGGGCAGCAGCAGGGACATCAGGGCATGGCCTGCCTCGTGAATCGCGATACGTTTTTTGTCGGTGACATTGAGAATGTCCTGACGTTCGTCGCCCAGGATGATTTTGTCGTGGGCATATTCAAAGTCCGCCGCATCGATTTCATTCTTGTCCTGATTGGCGGCGTGCAGCGCGGCTTCATTCACCAGATTCTCCAGATCGGCGCCAGAAAAACCGATGGTTCGGCCCGCCAGCTGATCCAGATCCACAGCAGCAGACAGCGGCTTTTTGCGGGTATGCACCTGCAGGATTTGCAGGCGGGCTTTTTTCTGCGGCAGTTCCAGCGTGATCTTGCGATCGAAGCGGCCAGGGCGCAGCAGGGCGGGATCGAGCACATCCGGGCGATTGGTAGCCGCCAGCACGATGATCGGCTCGCTCGGTTCGAAGCCGTCCATCTCGGCCAGAATCTGATTGAGGGTCTGTTCGCGCTCGTCATTGCCACCACCGACACCGGTGCCGCGCACACGGCCTACGGAATCGATCTCGTCGATGAAGATCAGCGCTGGCGCGCGCTCGCGGGCCTGCTGGAACATGCTGCGCACCCGCCCTGCTCCCACACCGACAAACATCTCGACAAACTCCGATCCACTGATGCTGAAGAATGGCACGCCTGCCTCCGCTGCCGTGGCCTTCGCCAGCAACGTTTTGCCTGTGCCCGGCGGCCCCATCATCAGAATGCCTTTGGGCAACTTGGCGCCGAGCTTGCGGAATTTTTCCGGATTTTTCAGATACTCGATCACCTCACGCAGATCGTGCTTGGCATTGTCCAGTCCCGCCACTTCGTCAAAACTGATTTTGCGATCGAGATTTTCGTACAGACGGGCGCGGGAGCGGGAAAAGCCGAACAGACCACCACCGGCGCCACCGCCCCCCATGCGACTCTGCAGCGCGCGATTGCTGTAGGCAAACAGGCCGAAAATCAGAATCCACGGCAGAATGTTCACCAGCAACGTGGCCCACAAAGGCCACTCCTCGGAACGCACCAGGATTTCCACCTTCTGCTGTTCCAGTTGCGGCAGCAGGCTGTCGTCGCTCACGGGCGTCAGACGAGTGACAAAATCGAACTGCCCGGGCTTGTCGGTGCTGCGCAGGCGTACCAACACCTGCTGCCCCTTGAACTGCACCGCAGCGAGTTCGTCGTTCTGCAGCTTCTGTTTGAATTCCGAATAGGGCAGATCCTTCGGCGTGGTCGGTGCGCCCGGCGACAGGTAGTAATACAGGAAGAACAGAAACAGCGTGAACAGGAGGGGCCGCCAGTCCAGCACCGGAGCAGGCTTTTTGTCGGAAGGTTTGTTGTCAGGCGATTTCTTGTCGCCAGGGTTCACTGCCATGATGCTGTCCTGTCCGCGGGGCGCAAGCAGGCACGCTCACGCTATTGTTTCATCCCATGGATGATAATCCTCGTACTTCGGGCGACACAATGTACCGAAGTCAAGCTTCCGGCGACTAAGCAGATCAGGAGCGGGCCAAAGATGGTGTGAATCAGGAGCGCTGGTGAAGCTCGCGCCTCACCAGCGTCTGTTTTCAATGGATCAGAGTGTTATGTTGATGCTGGCAGACCAGGGACTCCATTGGCCATTGCGGCGAGCGCGAATTCGCACATTGTATTTCGAACCCAGGCACAGGCCGGCAGCCTGCACGCGGCCAGAACCCACCTGGCCTTCGATGACAGCGCTGGCATCCGTCACACAGCCACCACCAAAATAGCCATCCATGAAGATCTCATAGCCATCATTGAACGGCGTGGGTGTCCACGCAAAGTCGCCAAAGGTATTGCAGCAACCTGAGCCTACCTTGCGCAGATCAGTGGGCGCGCGCAGCTCGGTGCCTTCGTCCGCCAGACCGTTGCAATTGTTGTCCTTGCCATCGGGCAATTCCGTTGCGCCAGGATAGACAGCAGCGTCCAAGGGAGCGCAATCTGCATCATCCGGTGCGCCATCGTTGTCGTCATCATCATCGCAGGCATTGCCCAGGCTGTCGCCATCGAAATTGGCCTGATCGCTGTTGGGTGTGGTTGGGCAATTGTCCATGTCGTTTCTCACGCCATCCAGATCCAGGTCGCCGGCCGGGCAACTGTCCGGATTGTTGAGCGGACACACATCGCTGCCATTCGGCACGCCATCGCCATCCAGATCACCGGCCGGGTTTGCCATGCAGTTGTTGAGCGGATCCGCGGGACACAGATCGACACCATTCTGGATACCATCGCCGTCGATATCACCCAAAGGGCAGGCATTGGTGGGATCTACCGGGCAAAAATCCTCGCCATTGTTGAGGCCATCGCCGTCCAGATCACCGGCCGGACAGGTATCGGGATTATCCATCGGACAAACATCCAGATCATTGCGAACGCCGTCACCATCGAAATCCCCCGCGGGATTGTTCAGACAGTTGTTGATGGGATCGTTCAGACACAGATCCTGGGCATCGGTGATGCCATCACTGTCAGTGTCGCCGGCGGGACACAGATCCAGCGGATGAGTCGGACAGATGTCGTCAGGATTGAGCACGCCATCGTTATCCAGATCGCCAGCCGGGCAGCTGTCGGGATTGTCCTGCGGGCAGGGATCGTCGCCGTTCTTCTTGCCGTCGCCATCGAAATCACCTTCCGCATTGGCCAGGCAGTTGTTGGTCGCATCCAGCGGACACACGTCGCTGCCGTTCAGAATGCCATCGCCATCGAGGTCACCGGCATCGCAATCGTTGGCCACGTGCAGCGGGCACACATCATCACCATTGGGAATGCCATCGTTATCCAGATCACCGGCGGGACAGGTGTCAGGATTGTCCTGGGGGCACAGGTCGACACCGTTTCGCACGCCATCGCCATCGAAATCGCCGTTGGGATTGGCCAGGCAATTGTCGTCTTCATCGTCCGGACACAGGTCGACCGTGCTGGACGAGCGGAACAGGGCGGTTACAGTTTTGGGCATGCCGGCGGTGGTCACGCACACACCGGTGGCAAGGGACACGGCTTCACCGTTGGAACAGGTCGACGCAGCGTCCTTGAACCCGGCAAATTCATAGCCGGTGTCGGCGGCAGCGGTGAGCGTCACCACTTCGCTGAAGCCGGGATAGTTGAAGGCACAGATGACATCCGGACAGTCGATCTTGCCGTCGGCGGACGTGACGCTGCCGCCCACATTGGCAGTGCCGTCCTGATCCTGGATTTTGACTGAAAGATTACAGCCAGCGAGGGTCGTTACCATTGCCGCAGCAAGCAACGACCTCCTGAAAGGGAAGTTCATAGCGGTCTCCGTCGGGTGTTTGTATTTATTGTTCTTTTTGTTATTAAGCAGGGGCGACTGCTATACACCGTATACTTAACGACGCGACCATTTAACCATTAATAGAACTATCGTGCAAATTTGATGGGAGGGGCTCGTTATCCCTGCTCGCAGGCCACCAGTTCCAGCAAGGCGGTTTCCGACAGGGCGCGGCTCAGGTAGAAACCCTGCACTTCATCGCAGCCCTGCTCGTGCAGCAGGCGGTATTGCTCCCAGGACTCCACGCCCTCGGCAATCACACCCAGTTTAAGACTTTTGGCAATGGCAATCACGGTCTGGGTCAATTCCAGGGTGCCTTTGTCCAGTTCGATGTCGTCGATGAAGGCCTTGTCGATCTTCAGCGTACTGATGGGGAAACGGCGCAAATAACTCAGCGAAGAATAGCCGGTGCCGAAGTCATCGATGGCGATGCGGAATTTCGCCGCCTGTAATTGCTGCAGCACGGCCAGGCTGTGCTCCACATCTTCCATCAGGGCGCTTTCGGTGATTTCGATTTCCAGCCGCGCCGGATCGATGCCGTAGTGCTTCACCTGGTACAGCACCCAGTCGGCAAAATCCTTGCGCTTGAACTGGTTGGCGGACACATTGATGCTGACCCGGCCGAACTCAATGCCGTTGCCGCGCCAGGTCGCCATTTTTTCGCAGGTCTGCTGGAACACCCATTCGCCCAGGGGAATGATCAGATCGGTGCGTTCTGCCAGATGGATAAATTCCAGCGGCTTCACGTTGCCGAACTGCGGGTGATCCCAGCGCAGCAGCACTTCCACGCCGGTCATCACGCCATTGGCCACGCTGTACTGGGGCTGGAAATACAGTTCGAAATCCTCGTTCACCAGCGCCTTGCGCATGGCGTTTTCCATGATCAGGCGATCCATGGCGCGTTTGTTCATGGCGTCGTTGAAGAACTGGTAGTTATTCTTGCCTGCGCGCTTGGCGGCGTACATAGCGGTGTCGGCGCTGCGCAGCAGCAGTTCGCCGCTGGTGCCGTGATGGGGGAACAGCGCAATGCCGATACTGCAGGAGGTGAACACCTCCCGGTTGGCGATCATGAACGGTGAATAGAACTGGCCCAGCACCCGCGACGCGGTTTTGATGGCAGTCTGCTCGGCGGTTTGCGGCTCCAGATTGCGCAGGATAATTGCGAATTCATCGCCACCCATGCGCGCCACCGTGTCGCCTTCGCCGATGCAGTACAGCAGCCGCCGCGCCACGCCTTTGAGCAGCTGGTCGCCGGCGGAATGACCCAGGGAATCGTTCACCGGCTTGAAGCGATCCATATCCAGGAACAGCACCGCCAGCATGTTGCCAGCCCCCTGCGCCTGCTCCACCGCCAGCGCCAGCCGTTCGTGGAACAGGCTGCGATTACCCACCTCGGTGAGCGCATCATAAAACGCCAGGCGATGGATCTTGCGCTCATTCTGTTTCTTGTCGGCGATATCCATCAGCACGCCCACGTAATGCTGCACTTCGTTCTTCTGGTTGTGGGTCAGGCTGAAACTCATCAGCGCCGGACGATGTTCGCCTTCGGCATTGCAGTAAGTGATTTCCTCGCGCCACGCATTGTCGCGGGTGAGTGTGTGACGGATCTTGCGGAACAGTTCCGGCCCGTAGGCGTGCTTCCACAAGTGGCCGCAATGCAGGCCCAGAATCTGTTGCGGCGTGAAACCGGTGACTTCGTAGAACGCCGGATTCGCCCGCAGGATGTAGCCATTGCGATCGGTGACGAAGATGCCTTCGGAGATGGATTCGAACACTGCGGTGAACAGCTGGCGCTCGCTGTCGAGCAGCGCGCGGCTGGGCGTGAAATCCGCAATGCCCAACGCCCCCAGTACAGCGCCATTTTCATCGAACAGCAGGGAAAACTGGATAGTGGCAGACAGCGGCGTGCCGTCGACCGAGCAGATCGGTTGCCGCACCACCCGCGTGTCCGGCAGCGAACAGTGCAGGCTGTCCACGTCCTTCAGGCCGAATTCACAATAGGCGAGCGTGTCGAAAAATTCCTGGGTTTCCTGCGGCAGGAAGCGGGTTTCGCCGCTGCCCAGCAACGTGCCCGGATCAAACCCCAGGGTGCGACATTCGCCGCTGACATGCGTCAGCCGCATGGTGCGATCGGTCATCCACACCAGCTGCGAACCCAGCGGTTGATCGGGGCCATCGCTGCCGTTCTGCGCCAGCGTGATCAGGCCACACAACCACTGCTGATCGGCAGTGGCACCGCTGTGCAGCGTGGTGCTGGTGAGCCAGCCGAAACGCCAGTAGCCGTTCTCGTCACGGAAACGGAACAGATGGCGGTCGCAGGATTCCTCGGCCTTGTTGATGACGTCGAGCAGGTCTTCCTTGATGCTGCGGAACTGCAGCAGTGAGCTGGCGGGGCTGTGCAGATAGGCTTGATAGAGATCGGCGGAAAGACTTTCGTGCCGTAACAGGGTGGAAGGCGACGCCAGATTGGAACACAGAATCCGTTGCTGGAAGACATCAGCGATGAATACATAATACGGGGAGCCATTTCCCACGCTGAGCGACTGCGGTGACAGAGACGAATTCATAACGTGCTCGCTGGCTGTTGTTTCTTATTATGTTGGCGCCATGCGAACCTTATACCACGGCCACCAGAACATTTCACAGGCCAGAGGCGGTCGGCGGGGCCAGATCGGCAGAATAATGAATCTTGCCTTTGTTATCTATCAGGATTGCCGAGACATTTTGCATTCTGTTAACCAGTTCCAGCCCCTTGCTTACCCCCAGAATGAACAGGGTGGTGGACAGGGCGTCGCTGGTGGTGGCGTCGTCGGCAATGATGGTGGCGCTCACCACTTCCCGCGCGGAGTCGCCCTTTTTTGGGTCGATGATGTGGTGGTAGCGCACCCCGTCCGCTTCGAAATAGCGCTCGTAATCCCCCGAAGTGGAAAGCGCGACATTCTCCAGCGGCAGGCTGACGACATGGGATTCGCCCCTGGGATGCTTGATGCCCATCATCCAGGGACGGCCGCGATGATCGCCGAGCAGACGACTGTCGCCGCCCGCCGTGACAATCCCGTTGGTCACGCCCGCCTGCTGCAGGATGCGAATAGCGTTGTCCACTGCGTAACCCTTGGCGATACCGCCCAGATCGATGCGCATGCCCGCCTTGGGAAAAAACACCGTGTGGGCTTTGGAATCCAGTTGCAGGGCTTTGTAGTTGATCAACGCGGTGGCCTGTTGCTGGTGCTGCTTGTCCGGCTTGACGCTCTGGCGATAATCGAACTGATGACCCAGCGACGCGAACGTGATGTCGAATGCACCGCCGCTCAGATCGCTGAAGTGATTGGATCTCACGATCAGATCGAACAGTTCCGGCGTCACCGCCACCGGGCGTGATGCGGCATCGCGGTTGACGATGGCCAGTTGCGCAGTGTCCTTGTAGGGGCTCATCAGCTCATCGATGCGGTGCATTTCGTCCATCACTGCCTGCATCAGTTGAGTGGCGGCAGAGGCATCGTCGTGCCACAACTCCACGTAAATGCGGGTGCCCATGATGGACTCGGTGCGCTGAAACCACTCGGCTTGCACGGGCACAGCCATTGCCAACAGGATCAGTGCGAACAGCAGCCGTTTCACCAGGGAATCACCGTGCCGTCATAGGCGATGAAGGAACCGCACTGTTCCCAGGTGAGGTTCGCCAGCACCCGGCGCATACCGCCGATGGAGGTGGCGGTGTCAATCAAGCCGTTGGGGCCACCCATGTCGGTGCGCACCCAGCCTGGATGCATAATCACGACTTTGATTTTTTCACCTTGCAGATCCACGGCCAGTGACTTGGCGGCAGCGTTGAGTGCAGCTTTCGAAGAACGATAGATGTAGCTTCCGCCTGAAGTATTGTCGGCCATGGAACCCATCTTGCTGCTGAGAATGGCTACGGTAGCCTGCCCGGCGTTGACCAGATTCGCGCGCAGTACTTCCACCATTTTGATCGGCGCAATGCTGTTGATGTGCAGGCACTTGAGCCACTCTTCTTCATTGAGTTTACCCAGCTGCCCCCAGCCGCCGTGCACGCCGGCGTTGTTGATAAGCAGATGCACCGGTTGATCGCCGATGGCTTTGGCGAATTGTTTGCGCGAATCGGCGCTGACGACATCCAGCGGGTGCAGGGATAGCTGATCAGGGAAACGTTCCCGCAGCGCCTGCAGCTCAGTGGATTGCGCGGGATCGCGGGCGGTGGCGATGACCTTCTGCCCCGCCTCCAGATACTGTTTGACGAATTCCAGGCCCAACCCACGGTTGGTGCCGGTAATCAGAACGGTTTTCATGCTGGCTTCCTCCTGAAGGGATAAACGACGGTCGCTCAGGCTTGACCGCTGTCGACGGCGAAAGGTTCATACTGCACGCGCACGATGTCGAAGGTGGCGGAGCCCTTGGGCCGTTGCACCACGACTTCTTCGCCTTCCTGTTTTTTGATCAAGGCGCGGGCCATGGGGGAGTCGATGCTGATCCAGCCCTTGTCCAGGTCGATCTCGTCAGACCCCACCAGACGATAACGCTCCACGGTGCCGGTTGCCACTTCTTCCAGCTCCACCCAGGCGCCGAAGAAGACGCGGGTGAGGTCGGCCGGCTTCTGCTCCACCGCTTTCACCACTTCGAGCCGTTTGACCAGGTAGCGGATGCGGCTGTCGATTTCGCGCAGTTGTTTTTTGCGGTAGATGTACTCGGCGTTTTCGGAGCGGTCGCCTTCGGCGGCTGCGGCGCTCAGGGCCTTGGTGACGTCCGGGCGCAGGGTGTCGTGCAGGTAACGCAGCTCGGCCATGAGTTTGTCGCGGCCTTCGGGCGTGATGTAGGGCGATGCCGGTTTGGACGGGGGACGGTAGCGCGACATGGGGTTAACGTCTGCTGATCAAATCAGGATTGCTCGACAGTTCCTTCACCATTTTGTACTCGGCGGACAGCACTTTCATCAGCGGGCCCTGGTGGCTCATTTCCACTTCGCTGCCGAGCAGGAAGTTCAGCGACAGGTAGCCGCCCTGCTCCGGCTGGCAATGGGGGAACAGGTTGATCAGCCCGTTGAAGTACTCCCGCGGCGCCAGCATGGAAATATGCAGCACCCCATCGCGCTGGATGACCTGGCCGATATGACGGCCTTCCAGGCGCCCGGCCTCGCGGATTTCCACCACGGCCTGCCGCTCCTGCAGGTGGGAGGATTTGCAGCCGCCGTGACATTTGGCGGAGTACACCAGGCTGGACTTGCCGGATTCGGGATCCACGGCCAGGGTCTGGGCCAGTTTGAGGGTGCTGACAATCATGAGGATTTGGGCGTCGTAGGGCATGGGCGTACTTCTACAGGCTTGTTGTTCTTGTTGTGGGGCGATTGTAACCGATTACAGGTCGTCGAGGCGGAACAGGTCCGCAGTCAGCACCAGCCCGGGCCGGTAGTGGCGGATCAGGGCATCGGTGAACTGGTGGGCGCGCTCGGGCAGCCCTTCCCGCAGGCGGCGGAAGACTTCCTCCTGGACGTTGCGCTTGAAGCTTTCCGGGTCGAACGGGCCGTCACCGCTGAGATTATCGGTGCTCACCCGGAAACGATGGCCTGCCGCCACACTGAAGATCCACTCCAGCGCCTGGGGTTTGATTTCCACCGACTCGAATACCCGTTGCTGGTCACGGCTGCGGCCATCCGGGGCGTACCAATAGCCAAAATCCACCTGCAGGCGGCGCTCGGGACCGGCCACACACCAGTGGGCGATCTCATGCAGGCCGCTGGTGAAGTAGCCGTGGGCGAAGACAATGCGATGGAACGGGGTTTCCGCATCCGCCGGCAAATAGACCGGCTCGCTACTGCCCCGCACCAGCCGGGTGTTGTGGCGGGCGGCGAATTCGGCGTCGAACAGGCGGATCAGATCGTCGGCGTAGTGGGTCATGGGCGGGGCATCATGGGCGCTGGCAGCTGCAAAAACAGGCGCCCATGATACGGGATCAGAACGCCGTGGAGTAGGTCATGGCCAGGATGAAAGACTCCAGCTGATGCTCGACGCGCAGGCCCCGGAAGGGGTTGTAGACCACATCGCCCTCGATGGTGGAGTTGGCGATGCGGCTTTCCCCCGGCGCGATGTCCAGGCGAGTGATCAGGTAGCCAAAGCCCACATCCACGCGGCTCTGCTCCTTCAGCTGATAGCCAAAGCCCAGGGTGTAGAGGTCGGCTTCGCCAATGGGAATCAGCAGATCCTGGCGATCATTGGGGATGGACGAGGAGCGCGGCTCGTAGCCGGCCCGCAGCTTCAGGCGATCGTTCCAGGCGTATTCCACGCCCATCGACCAGTCCACCACAGCCTGGTAACCGCGCGGCAGGCGCAATTCATTGGGATCGGCGTAATCGCCGCCCACCTGGGGCGACAGGTAGTTCACCACGCTGGACAACACCAGATAATCCAGATTGCGGTCGTATTCGAAGCGCAGTTCCTCCACCACGCTGTAATCCACCCATTTCACGTCCAGATTCACCCGCAGACGCGGTGTCACCAGCACCGACGCACCCACCGACGCCCACTGGGGCTGGGTGTAATCCACCGTCACATCGCCGGACTGCCGGCGCAAGCCGCTGATCGCCGCGCCGTCGAACAGCGTCAGCAGTCCGCCGGCCGGCTGCAGGGTGTTCATCAGGCTGTTGAAGCTGTCGGTGTACTCGATGCTGAACTCCCCTTTCATCTGCGCCTTGCCCTCGCTCTGATAGGCAAAACCCAGCGACAGCCAGGGCTCCGGCTGCCACAGCAAACCCAGGGTGAAGGTCACCGACAGCGGATCTTCCACCTCGGCTTCCAGCGTGCCCACGTGGTTGTAGGGGTTGAGGTTGAGTTCCAGCACATCATTGATGCCCGGCAGGTTGTCGAGCAGCGTGTCGATCTGGGCGATGGTGTTGAGGGCGCTGCGGATCTTGCTGGTGAACCCCAGTCCCTGCCAGGAAAAGCCGATGGAGCCACCGGCGTACAGGTTATCCCCCAGTTCGAGACCAATCGACGGGTTGAAGTAGGCGATCCGGGTGATACCGAAGCGCTGGCCGTTGAAGGCGGCGATGTTGTCTTCGTCGCGCTCGTAGCCGAATACCTGCACGGCAAAGGCCGAGTTGGCAAACACCGCATTGCCGCGCTGGGTGCGCAAGGCAAACCCGTAGCCGGGCGCGGCAAAAAACGGCAGATTCACATGGCCGAAGAACGGCAGAAACACCGACGGACTTTCCACCTCGATGGGGCGTGATTTCTGGCCCTGCAGCAGGGGATCCTGGCGGAAATCCGGGTTGTCGAAGGGATCGAAAGATTCCCCGGGCGCCCGCCCGCTGATACTGCCTTCATGCTGGAAGAACGCCATCTGCAGCTTGTACTGTTCGTGCTTTTCGTTCACCAGCGCCAGGGCGGCGGGGTTGTAGTGGATGGCGTCGGGGCCTTCGATGTAGGCAGTGGCGGAATTGCCCATGGCCAGGCTGACGGGGTTACCAATGGACATGTTATGCGACAACTGGGCGGTGGCGGCGGGACTGAACAAACCCAGCACCGTGGCGCACCCCAGCCATCCCTTTGTTTTTGTTGTCATGGGACTACTCGTGAGGACTGGAAAAGACTGGCTCCTTTTTACCCAAACGAGTGTTTGATTACTGGCAAAATCCGGCCATCAGCCCAAATTCGTGACCTCAATCGACGAACGGCTCACGACTGAATGCGGCGGCGCACCCAGAGCAATCCCAGAAAACCCACGATCAGCAGCACCACGGTGGCCGGCTCGGGCACCTGGGACACGCCTTTCACCGGCTCGACACTGGCAGCCCATGCAGCAGGCACCACCAGCATCAAGCCTATCAACAGTCCCAGTTGCTTTTTCATGGCATGCTCCCGCGTGTGAATTCGTGTTGCCAGGAAGTTCGCAAGGCCAGTGCCAGGACGGGCGTGAATGTGCGGGGCGAATTATGTGATTTTTGCGGGGCTTTACCGGGTTTTCGGCTGCGCGTGACAAGTGGGATTGTGCCGTGACATGTCAGCCCGTGATACTGACATGCCACTGCTTGTTTCCGCTCAGGATTGCGGCGGGTGGGATGATTTGCCGGTGAGGTGCTCCGCCAGTTGCTGGATCAGGGCATACAGCACCGGCACCAGGAAGATGGCCAGCACTGTGGCCATCAGCATGCCACCGAACACGGCCAGACCCAGCGTGACCCGCGACGCTGCGCCCGCACCGCTGGCCAGAATCAGCGGCACCACCCCCAGAATGAACGCCAGCGATGTCATCAATATCGGCCGCAGGCGTTGACGTGCGGCGTCGATGGCGGCATCACGGATGCTGGCGCCCTCCTCCCGTTTCATCTTGGCGAATTCCACGATCAGGATCGCGTTCTTCGCCGCCAGGCCAATCACCAGAATCAAGCCAATCTGGGTGTAGACAGAACCCGGCGCGCCGGCAATCCACAAAGCCAGCATGGCGCCGAACACGCCCAGCGGCAGCGCCAGCAGCACAGCGAACGGCACGGCCCAGCTTTCGTACAGCGCTGCCAGGAACAGAAACACCACCAGCACCGCCAGCGCCAGGATGGGCAGGGTCTGGCCGGCGGATTCCTTTTCCTGCCGCGACAGGCCCGACCATTCAAAGCCGTAACCATCCGGCAGTTGCGCCGCCAACTCAGCCAGTGCCGCCAACGCCTCGCCGGAGCTGTAACCGGTTGCCGGATTGCCGCCGACTTCCGCCGCCAGATAACCGTTGAAACGTTTCAACACTTGCGGTGCGCCGGTTTTTTCCCAACGCACCAGGGTGGACAGCGGCACCATCGCTCCACTGGCGCCGCGCACGTACAGCATGTTCAGTGCGCTGGTGTCGGCACGGAATTCACTGGCCGCCTGCATGGTGACCTTGTAGGTGCGGCCAAAGCGCGAGAAGTCGTTGATCTGGGTGCCCCCGAGCATGGTCTGCAGGGTAGCGAACAGATCCGCCAGCGACACACCCAGCTGCTTGGCCTTGTCGCGATCGACTTCCAGCCGCACTGCTGGCGTGCTGGATTGCAGCTTCGAAAACGCCATGCTGATTTCCGGCCGCTGCCGCGCCGCCGCCACGAAATCATCCGCCACCTGCTGCAATGCCGCTGCGCCACGTCCGCCTTTGTCCTGCAACATCAGACTGAAACCGCCGGTGGCGGACAGCCCCGGAATCGGCGGCGGATTGAACGGCATCACCTGCGCTTCGGTCACTGCCTGCGCTTTCTGGTTGAAGGTAAGGATGATGTTTCGCAGCGACAGTTCGTCGGTGGTGCGCTCGCCCCATTCCTTCAGCCGCACCACCAGCAAACCCGCGTGGGATTGCGGTGTTCCCTGCAACAGATTCACACCACTGATGCCGAGGGTTTTTTCCACACCGGGAATCGATCGCGCCACGGCTTCCACCTGTGTCATCACTGCTTTGGTGCGCGCCAGGGTGGACGCTTCGGGCAACTGCACCGACGCCAGGAAATAGCCCTGATCCTCGTTCGGCACAAAGGTGGTGGGCACCTGGCGGAACAGTTCGGCCGTCGCCAGCACCAGCGCACCCAGGGTGAGCATCATCAGCAGGCTGCGCCGCAATGCCAGCGCCACTCCCTTGCCATAACGGGCGTTGAGCCAGTCGAATCCTGCATTGAACGCGCCAAAAAAACGCGCCACAGGCCCATGAGGATGACCGGTGTGAGCGCGCAGCATCGTGGCACACAATGCCGGCGTGAGCGTGAGCGCCACCAGCGCCGACAGCAGCACCGACACCGCCACCGTCAAACCAAACTGTCTGAACATGACGCCGGAAATGCCCCCCAACAGCGCCACCGGCACGAACACCGCGCACAGCACCAGCGCAATTGCCACCACCGGGCCAGACACTTCTTCCATCGCGCGAATAGTGGCATCACGGGGCGACAGCCCGTTCACCTTCATGTGATATTCCACTGCTTCCACCACCACGATGGCGTCGTCCACCACGATGCCGATGGCCAGCACCAGCGCGAAAAGGGTCAGCGTGTTGATGGAAAATCCCAGCGCCACGAACAGCGCCAGCGTGCCGATCAGACTCACCGGCACTGCCAGCATGGGAATCACGGTGGCACGCCAGCTTTGCAGAAACAGCGTCACCACTATCAGCACCAGTGCCATGGCTTCGAACAGTGTGTGCAGCACTTCAGTCATGGATTCGGTGACGAACAACGTGTTGTCGGTGACGATGTCCAGCGCCAGATCCGGTGGAAAATTCTGCCCCAGTTGTTCCATCTCGGCACGAATCAGCTCTGCCACGTCGAGGGCGTTGGCATCCGGTGTCAGGTTGATGGCGTAGATGGCCGCAGGCTTGCCGTTATAGCTGCCGAAATACAGATAGTCCTTGGCGCCCAGTTCGCAGCGTGCCACATCCATGATGCGCACGAACCGGCCCGCACCCGCGCTCTTGACGATCACGCTGCAGAATTCCTCGGCCTGCACCAGACGCCCCTGCACCAGCACGGAATACTGGAACACCTGCGTGTCCGGCGCCGGATACTGGCCCAGCGTGCCGGCGGGCACTTGCACGTTCTGCTCCTTCACCGCCTGCAGGATGTCGTTCACCGTGATGCCGTGACTTGCCATCAGCGTGGGATCGAGCCAGATGCGCAAACCAAAATCGCTGCCATACTCGCTGACGTTGCCAACACCGGGAATACGCTTGAGCACGTCGGTGACGTAGATGCTGCCGTAATTTTTCAGGAACAGCGGATCATAGGTGCCAGCGGGAGAATGCAGCGCGTAGTACATCAGCACGTCCGGCGTCTGCTTGCGCAGCGTCACACCCACTTGATTCACTTCGGTCGGCAACGAGGGGGTGGCGGTGGTCACACGATTTTGTGTCAGCACCGACGCCATGTCCGCGTCCTTGTCCAAACCGAACGTCACGTTCAGCGAGTAAAGGCCATTGCCGGTGGATTGGGAATCCATGTACAGCATGCCTTCCACGCCGTTCACTTTGTCTTCCAGCACCTGCGCCACGCTTTCGCGCACGACTTCGGCATTGGCGCCAATGTATTGGGTGGACACGTTGATGGTGGGCAGGGTGATCTGCGGATACTGGGCGATGGGCAACACCGCCATCGCCAGCAATCCGCTGAGCGTGATGAACAGCGACAGCACGATGGCAAACACCGGCCGGTCGATGAAGAAGCGTGCCATGATGTGCTCCTCAGCCGCTGGTGGATGGAGAGGCAGCAGCATCGTCGGCGGGTGTGACCGCGAGCATCACCGCCTTCACCTGCACGCCGGGCCGCACCTTGTGGTGGCCCTCCACGATCACGCGATCCTGATCCTGCAAGCCTTCCTTCACCACGATTTCGTCGCCGTGACGGGCGCCCAGCACCACCGCACGCCGTTCCACCTTGCCATCCGCATCCACCACGCTGACAAAGGTTTTATCCAACACCTCCTGCACGGCTTTCTGCGGAATCAGCATCGCATCTGGCAGCGACGCCACCTGCACCCGCACCCGCGCGAACATGCCGGGCCGCAGCCATTCGTGGGGATTGGGAAAGGTGGCGGATACCGCGAAGGTGCCAGTATCAGAAGAAATCGCACGATCGGAAAAGCTGATGCGGCCGATTTCGGGATAGAGGCTGCCGTCGGCCAGCAGCAGCGTCACGATGATTTCGCTCTCGGTCTGCCGCTCGCGCACACGATCCTGCATCATGCGGATGTATTCCCGCTCGCTCAGGGCGAAATCCACCCGCGCCGCGGCGGTGGTGGACACGGTGGCGAGCAGGGTTTGATTGGCGGTCACCAGCGCGCCCACATTGACCTGGGCACGACCGATGCGGCCGTCATAAGGTGAAAGAATGGCGGATTCCCGCAACTGGGTGCGGGCCTGATCGAGCTTGGCGGTGGCAACTGCGTGAGCCGCCACGGCCTGCGCCTGTTTGCTGATGGCATCGTCGTATTGCTGGCGCGAGATGGTGCCCTTGCCCACCAGTGACTGGTAGCGTTTTGCATCGGCGCTGGCCTGTTCCATGTTGGCCTTGGCGCGGGCCACTTCTGCCACCGCTTCATCCACGGCCGCCTGCAGGCTGTCGCTGTCGATGCGAAACAGAGGTTGATTCAGCGTTACCAGCGCGCCTTCCTGAAATTCCACTGACACCACACGCCCGGTGACCTTGGAACGGATTTCTGCTTCCTCGGTGGCTTTCACCTCGCCGATGAAATCGTGGGCCACCTCCACGACGCGCCGCTGCGGTGTCTGCACACCCACTTCGGGGATCGTGGCCTGTGGCGGGGGCGTCTGGCCGCAGGCGGTCAGCAGCAGTGATGTGAACAATAGCAGTAGTGCGCGCGGCTGCATTGGCAAACTCCTTTTACCCTGAGGTCGGTTGCCTTCAACTTTAGCACAGTGGCATGACAATCCTCCTGGGCTTAGGTTTTCCGACCGCCATGCACGATGCGGTACAGCCCTGGCAGCACCAGCAGTGTCAGCAACGTGGACGACAGAATTCCGCCAATCACCACGGTGGCCAGTGGCCGCTGCACCTCGGCGCCGGTGCCGGTATTCAGCGCCATGGGCACAAAGCCCAGGCTGGCCACCAGTGCCGTCATCAGCACGGGGCGCAGGCGAATCAACGCGCCGTCCATTATCGCCTTCATCAAATCGCCGTTTTCGTGCCAGAGCTGGCGGATGAACGCCAGCATCACCAGCCCGTTCAGCACTGCCACGCCAGACAGCGCGATGAAACCCACGGCGGCGGAAATCGACAGCGGCATATCGCGCAACCACAGCGCCAGCACACCGCCGGTGAGCGCCAGCGGCACGCCGGTGAAAATGATCAGCGCGTCCTTCCAGGAGCCGAACGCCAGCACCAGCAGACCGATAATGGCCAGCAAGGTGACCGGCACCACCACCGACAAACGCGCGCTGGCAGATTCCAACTGCTCGAAAGTTCCGCCGTAATCCAGCCAGTAGCCGGGTGGCAGTTGCACTTCATCCTCGATGCGTTGTTGGGCTTCCTGCACGAAGGAGCCCAGATCGCGGCCACGCACATTGGCGGTCACCACTACCAGGCGCTTGCCGTTTTCACGGCTGATCTGATTGGGCGCCGGCGCCAGTTCCAGCGTCGCCACTTCGCTCAGCGGCACATGGTTGCCGTCAGGCAATGCCACCGGCAGGCGTTCCAGTTGCCGCAGATCCTGGCGCAGATTTTCCGGCTGCCGCACCACCAGTTCGAAACGGCGATCGCCCTGAAAAATCAGGCCGGCCGTTTCGCCACCCACTGCCATGGCCACCAGATCCTGCACGTCGGCCACGTTCAGTCCCAGTCGTGCCAGCGCCATCCGCTTGGGCAGCACCGACAGCACCGGCAGGCCCGTCACCTGTTCGACGCGCGCGTCCGCCACACCGTCCACCTGTTCCAGCACGTTCAGAACGGCGTTGGCGGAAACCAGCAGCTGATCCAGATCGTCGCCGATCACTTTCACCCCCAGATCCGAACGCACGCCGGAAATCAATTCGTTGAAACGCATGGCAATGGGTTGGGTGAATTCGTAATTGTTGCCGGGCAGTTCGCGCACGGCAGTGGCGATTTTACCCACCACATCGGCGGTGGTCTGCGCGGGATCCGGCCATTGTTCGCGTGGTTTCAGCATCACGAAGTTGTCGGCCACACTGGGTGGCATGGGATCGGTGGCCACCTCGGGCGTGCCGATCTTGGCGAAGACCTTGTCCACCTCGGGAAATTCACGGATGCGGGATTCCAGCTGTTCCTGCATCGCCACCGCCTGCTCCAGGCTGGTGCCAGGAATGCGCATGGCATGCAACGCGATATCGCCTTCATCCAGCTTGGGAATGAATTCCGATCCCAGGGTGGTGGCGAGCCAGCCGCAGGCCAGCACCAGTACCGTGGACAAACCCAGCAGCGCCCAGCGCAACCGCAACGCCGTCAGCAGCAACGGCCGATACAGAGCCTTGGCACCGCGCATCAGCGCGCTTTCCTTTTCGCTGATTCTGCCGGACATGAACACCGCCACTGCCGCTGGCACCACCGTGAGCGACAGCACCAGCGCCGCCAGCAATGCCATCACCACCGTGGCCGCCATGGGCTGGAACATTTTTCCTTCCACGCCGGTGAGCGTGAACAACGGCAAATACACCATTGTGATGATGACCACACCGAACAGGCTGGGACGGATCACTTCATTGGTGGCGTCGAACACCAGACTCAGGCGCTCTTTCAGCGGCAACGCGCGCTGGTGGTGGTGTTGCGCTTCCGCCAGGCGCCGGATCGCGTTTTCCACGATGATCACCGCGCCGTCCACGATCAGGCCGAAATCCAGCGCACCCAGACTCATCAGGTTGGCGGACACGCCAGCCTGCACCATGCCTGTCAGTGTGACGAGCATGGAAAGCGGAATCACCGCCGCCGTGATCAGCGCGGCACGCACATTGCCCAGCAAGAGGAACAGCACCACGATCACCAGCAGCGCACCTTCGAGCAGATTTTTCTGCACAGTGGCGATGGTTTTGTCCACCAGAATGGTGCGATCGTACACCGCTTCCGCCACCACACCTTCCGGCAGCGAGCGATTCACCTCCTCCAGCCGCCGCGCCAGTTCCCTCGATACGGTGCGGGCATTTTCCCCCACCAGCATGAAGGCGGTGCCCAACACGGTTTCGTGACCATCGCGGGTGGCGGCGCCGGTGCGCAGCTCGCGGCCCACTGCCACATCCGCCACATCCACGATTCGCACTGGATGGCCGTCGAGATTTTTCACCACCACCTGTTCGATATCGGCGATGGACTGCAACTGCCCCGGCGAGCGCACCAGCAATTGTTGGCCATTGCGTTCGATGTAGCCGGCACCACGATTGTCGTTGTTGGCACGCAGCGCATTGGCCACATCTTCCAGCGTCAGACCATAGTTCAGCAGGCGCACGGGCTGCGGTGTCACATGATACTGGCGCGCAAAACCGCCGATGGTGTTGATCTCGGTGACGCCCGGTGTCAGCACCAGTTGCGGCCGGATGATCCAGTCCTGGATTTCCCGCAGCGCGATGGCGTCGTAAGGCGAACCATCCGCCTGCACCGCGCCGGGTTTCGCCTCCACCGTGTACATGAAGATTTCCCCCAGGCCAGTGGCAATGGGGCTCATGGTGGGTTCCAGACCTTGCGGCAACTGATTGCGAATCGGCCCCAGCCGCTCGTTGATCAGTGCGCGGGCGAAGTAAATATCGGTGCCTTCCTCGAACACCACCGTCACCTGCGACAAACCATAGCGCGACAGCGAGCGCGTGTACGCCAGTCGCGGCAATCCGGCAAGCGCGGTTTCGATCGGATACGTCACCCGCTGTTCAGCTTCCAGCGGTGAATAACCAGGCGCTTCCGTGTTGATCTGCACCTGCACGTTGGTAATGTCGGGCACCGCGTCGATGGGCAGTTGCGTGAAGCTCCAGCCACCCACGCCGATCAGCACCAGGATGAACGACAGCACCAGCCAGCGGCGCTCGATGGAAAAGCGCAATACGGCATCAATCATGGCGGGTCACCTCAATGATCGTGGGCGGCGCCGGATTTCTCCAGGTCCGCCTTCAGCAGATAGCTGTTGCCCACCACATAGCGATCGCCGGCGTTGAGGCCACTCAATACTGCCGTGACGCGGCCGTTGCTGCGGCCCAGTTCCAGCGGACGGATTTCGTATTCGTCGCCCACCTGAATGAACACCACGATTCCGTCGCGAACACTTTGCAGCGCGCGGTTGTCCACCAGCAACGACACCTGTTCGGATTGAATGGCCAGATCCCCTTCCACCCACTGGCCTGGCATCCACTCGCCAGCAGGATTCGGCACCGGCGCCAGTGCGCGCGTGAAAGGCTCACCGTTACTGGCTGGCAGCAGTTGCTCGATTCGGCTACCCAGCATTTTGCCGTCCACGCGGATTTGCAGATGCTGTCCTTTGCTGACATCGTTCTGATCGCCGCCATACAGGCGGAATTCCGCCCACAGACGATCGTGATTGGCGATGGTGAGCAGCGGCGCGTCGCCCGTCAGTTCGCCGGCATTGGCGTTCACTGCCACCACGGTGCCACTGATGGGCGCGGTGAGACTGTAACGGCGCAGACTTTCATTGGCTTCCACTTCCGCCACCACATCCCCCGCCTTCACCGTGTCGCCGAGCGAGCGAGGCATGCGGGCAATCTGGCCGGGAAACCGTGCCCGCACCGCGCTCACCTGACGCGGGTCTGTCACGATGCGGCCGTACAGCAGGCGGGTTTCTGTCAATTCACCGCCAGCGGCCACGGCAGTGGTGATGCCGGATTTCTCCGCCATTGCGACGCTCATCTGAACATGGGTACGCTGTTCCTCCTCGTGGCCGTGATCGTCATCATGACTACCGTGATCACCACCGGCCCACGTGATGGCCGCCAGTGGCAGCAATGTCATTATCAGTGCCAGACGCAGCAGCGCCCGGCGAGTGTCTGCAAATAAAATGGTCATGTTGAATTCCTTATTCCGTCGTGACGGATGTCGATTCAGGCGCTGCCAGCAAAGGCTGCGCTGTCAATTGTTCGATGTCGGCGCGGGCGCGCTGGGCGGTGGTGGCTGCCTCGATCAGCACGCGGCGCGCGGTGATCAGTTCATTGCGGGCGCCCACCCACTCCAGATAGCCGTAGCGGCCCCGTTCGTACGCGGTACGGGTTTCCGCCATGGCCTGTTCCAGCAGCGGAATCACATCGCGCCGCAAACCGTTCGCCAGTTCGAGCGCCTGACGCCGCTGTTCAAACGCTGCGTGAAGCTGAACGCGCAATTGCAGCATCGCCACTTCGCGCTCAACGGCCACGGCATCCCGCGCTGCCAGCGCAGCCTGCACGGCACCCGCATTGCGGCGCCCACCCGACAACGGCACGCTCACGCTGGCCACCAGCGCGGCTTCATCGGATTCCTGAAACTGACGCACGCCGCCGGACCAACTGATATCCGTGCCGGACTGACTGCGGGCCAGACGCAACTCGGCATCCCGCAAGCGCTCCTCCCCGGCCAGCACCCGCAGCGATGGATGACCGCTGACGCGGGCCTGCAGATCGGCAAAATCGCCGCTGTCGCCCAGGTCGAACAGATTGCCCGCCACACGATGGAAAGCGGGTTGGGTTTCGCCCCACTGCGTGGAAAGCCGCACCCTGGCGGTATCCCACTCCGCCTGCGCGGACGCCAGCGTCAGCCGGGCCTGCGCGAACGCCGCGCGGGCACGGGCCACATCCGCTTCCGGCGCT